>JAHBYZ010000012.1 GCA_019635695.1 Rhizobiaceae bacterium | reverse complement strand
AGCCTGATCAACTGGGACTACGTCCTGGAACGCTACGAGAAGGCGCGCGGCTGAGCCGCGCTCCGGCGCTCGATCGAAGCCCCGCCGAGCAGGCTGTGTGAGAACTAGCCGAGCAAATCAGGTAAGATGGCCGCATCTGGAAGGGTGCGGCCATTTTCATGAGCTCTATCGTGGGAGACGAGCGGGACCAGTGCGCGCTGCTGCCGGCGCGTCTTGAGGACTAGGTTGCGGCGGATGCGCCGGTTCGCGTGATCGACGCGTTCGTAGGCGGTCTGGACATGGCCGGGCTCGGCTTTGGCCGGTCGGTTCCGGCGGCGACGGGGCGTCCGGGCTATGACTGTGAATCGGCATGCAATTTTGACCCCTTAGACGGGAGGATCGGCGTCCAATTTTGACCCCCCTCATGAAGTCGATCTGCGACCATCCGTTCGTTTTGGCGAGCGGGTGGAGAGGGGATGAAGACAGTGGATACGATCGCCCGGGTTCGGCGTGCCTTTCATGTGCAGGGGTGGTCGCTCAAGCGGATCTGCCGCGAGCTGCACGTGTCGCGCAACACGGTCCGCAAGATCCTCAGGTCCGACGAGACATCGTTCTCCTATGAGCGAGAGCGACAACCGAAGCCGAAGATCGGACCGTGGAAGGACCAGCTCGACGGGCTCCTGAACGGCAATCTCGGCAAGGCGGCGCGTGAGCAACTGACGCTGATCCGGATCTATGAGGAACTGCGCGCGCTCGGCTATGAGGGCGGCTACGACGCCGTGCGCCGATATGCCGGGAGCTGGGCGAAGACGAGAGGATCGGCGACGGCCGAGGCCTACGTGCCGCTGCTCTTCGCGTCGGGCGACGCCTACCAGTTCGACTGGAGCCACGAGATCGTCCTGATCAACGGGGTCACCGTGACGGTGAAGGTGGCCCATGTCCGGCTCTGCCACAGCCGCATGATGTTCGTCAGGGCTTATCCGCGCGAGACGCAGGAGATGGTGTTCGACGCCCACGACCGGGCCTTCGCCTTCTTCGGCGGCGCCTGCACGCGCGGCATCTACGACAACATGAAGACAGCGGTTGAGACGATCTTCGTCGGCAAGGACCGTCAATACAATCGCCGCTTCCTGCAGATGTGCAGCCACTATCTGGTGCAGCCCGTCGCCTGCACGCCGGCCTCGGGCTGGGAGAAGGGTCAGGTCGAGAACCAGGTCGGCCTGGTGCGCGAGCGCTTCTTCACGCCACGGCTGCGCTTCAGGAGCTACGAGGAGCTGAATGCCTGGCTGCTCGACAGGTGCGTCGCTTATGCCAAGGTTCACCGCCATGTCGACCAGCCGGAGCGCACGATCTGGGAGGTGTTCGAGGAGGAACGGAGCAAGCTGGTCGAGTATCGCGGCCCCTTCGACGGCTTCCACACGGTGCCTGCCTCGGTAACGAAGACCTGCACCGTGCGCTTCGACAACAACAAATACTCGGTGCAGTCGACCGCGGTCGGCCGCCCGGTCGAGATCCAGGCCTATGCCGACCGCATCGTCATCCGCCAGGATGGCACGATCGTTGGAGAGCATGCGCGTTGCTTCGGTCGCAACCAGACGGTCTACAATCCCTGGCACTATGTCCCGGTGCTCGCCCGCAAGCCCGGCGCCCTGCGCAACGGCGCGCCGTTCCAGGGCTGGGAGCTGCCGCCGGGAATGGAGCGGGTCAGACGCAGGCTTAAGGCTGCGGACGACGGCGACCGTCAGATGGTGTCGATCCTGACGACGGTGCTGTCGGACGGGATCGAAGCCGTCGAGGCTGCCTGCCAGCAGGCGCTCGCCGAGAACGTCTGCTCGTCCGCTGTCATACTCAACATCCTGGCGCGCCGGCGCGATCCGGCGCCGGCCGTCACCATCCTCACACCCGACGCGCTGCGCCTGCGTCATGAACCGCAGGCCGACTGCGCCCGCTACGACAGCCTCAGGAGGGCAAGCTGATGGAACGCACCCAGGTTCTGGACCTGATGGGAACGCTGAAGCTCTACGGCATGCGCAGCGCCTATGACGAGATCATGGCCACCGCCATCAAGCGCCAGCACGAGCCGCCGAGGGTCGTCGGCGACCTGCTCTCGGCCGAGATCGCGGAGAAGCAGGCACGCTCCATCAAATACCAGCTCACCGTCGCCAAGCTGCCGCTGGCCAAGGACATCGACGACTTCGACTTTGCCGACACGCCGGTCAACGAGACGCTCGTGCGCGATCTCGCCACCGGCGCCTTCGTCGTCGACCAGCGCAACGCCGTGCTCATCGGCGGCACCGGCACGGGCAAGTCGCACCTGGCTATTGCAATCGCCCGCTCCCTCATCCGCAATGGAGCCCGCGGCCGCTTCTTCAACGTCGTCGATCTGGTCAACCGCCTCGAGACCGAGCATCGCGCCGGAAAGCAAGGACGCCTCGCCGACTACCTCACGCGGCTCGACTTCGCCGTGCTCGATGAACTCGGCTATCTGCCCTTCGCCCAGGCCGGAGGGCAACTGCTCTTCCATCTGATCAGCCGGCTCTACGAACGGACCTCGATCATCGTCACCACCAATCTCGCCTTTGGGGAATGGCCCGCCGTCTTTGGCGACGCCAAGATGACCACCGCTCTGCTCGACCGGCTCACCCATCACTGCGAGATCATCGAGACCGGCAACGAATCCTGGCGCTTCAAGAACCGCTCTCAAAGCTAAAGCCGGAAAGTCTCACCGACGCGCCCGACCGGGCTGCGCAACCCAGACCAGCTCCACCCGGTCGGGCGCTCACCGTCGTGCACTATGAGGGGGTCAATATTGGACGCCGATCCAGGGTCAACTTTGCGCACGATGGCGTAATTGCTGCCGGCGTGTCCCAGTCGCCCGGTGATGGCAGTCTCGTCCTGGTAACAACAGGAGGATATCATAATGGGTCAGTTTGTCGGGCTAGACGTCTCACAGAAGGAAACCGCGATCTGCGTCGTCGATGAGTCTGGTCGCGTTACGTTCGAGGGCCGGGCGAAATCAGATCCCGGCGCTCTGGCGGCGCTGCTGGCAAAGAAGGCACCTCGAGCCGAGCGCGTTGGTTTTGAAACCGGCGCGATGTCGAGCTGGCTCTGGCACGAGCTGAAGCGGATCGGCTTGCCCGTGGTCTGCATCGATGCGAGGCACGCACACGCCGCTCTCTCTGTCAGGATGAACAAGAGCGACGAGAATGACGCCCGCGGACTGGCCGAACTGGTGCGGATCGGCTGGTATCGCGAGGTGGCGGTGAAGAGCGAAGCCAGTCAGCGTGTCCGCTCTCTGCTCATCGCCCGGGCCCGGCTCGTGACAATGCGGCGTGACATCGAGAATCAGGTTCGGTCGATGTTGAAGGAATATGGTCTGATCTTCCCCCGGGCGATAGCTGCACAGTTCCAGCGCCGCGTCGCCGAACTGAGTGGAGACGGGCACGTGCTTTGGCCGGTCTTGCTTCCGTTGCTCTCCGTGCATGACCATGTCTGCCGCGAACTTGATGGGATAGACCGTCAAGTTCGGCTGATGGCTCGGGCAGACGAAACGACCCAGCGATTGATGACCGTGCCCGGCGTCGGGGTGGTGACGGCTCTGACATTCCGCCATACAATTGACGATCCGTCCCGCTTTCGAAACGCAGCATCAGTCGGCGCCTATCTTGGGTTGACACCGCGGCGGAAGCAGTCGGGCGAGATGGACGCCATCGGCCATGTGTCTCGATGGGGCGACCGCCTGCTGCGAACCTATCTCTTCGAGGCGGCCAGTGTGCTGCTGCATCGAACCAGGCGGTGGTGTGCGCTGAAAGCTTGGGGGATGCGACTGGCCAAGCGCAATGGCATGAAAAAGGCGCAGGTCGCAGTCGCCCGCAAACTGGCCGTGATCCTGCACTGCATCTGGGTCGATGGAACAACGTTCCAGTGGGGCAAGGAGCCCGCATGATCATCAACATCACCCAGAGATCGCAGGCCTGAAGCCAGACCTGTGATGTCCCGCCGGGACGGTGGTTGTGGTGACCTCGTTCAATCGGCTGCGGCCCATGGACCGCGCTGCGCACGTTGAGGCATCCGACCCGAACATCATCATGAGGCCATGACCTCGAAAAGGACCATGACCCCGGTACGGACAAAAACAGGCTTGACTGAAACCCGCAATTAAAGGGCCGATTGACAGCAATACTGCTCGATCTGCCGCAGCTGACCGAGGACCAGGCCGCGCATCGGCCCTTCGCCGCTGCGCATGCCGTGCCTTGGCCCGGCGAAATGGCGGTCTACCGCAGTCCCTCGACGGATGGTTTTGACCTGCTGACCACGTTTGGCACACGCGCCCGGATCGGCACACTGGTGTCGGACTTCTACGCCGGGCCGACGTCGCGCTTCGACCTTGGTAATGCTCTTGTGGTCGATCTGCTCACCGGCACGCTGGAAAGCGTCACCGACCTGACCTTGTTCGGCGGCGCCAACGCGCTCGCCATTGAGAGCGCGCCCGGCCTTTGGGAGATCGTGCAGGCGGGCGCGGCGGAACTGATCGCCCCCAGCCGGTATCGCTTGACCCGGCTCCTGCGCGGCCAGCGCGGCACCGAGGGTGCGATGGGCAATTCGGTGCCCGCAGGCGCGCGGGTGGTGATACTGGACGCCTCGCTGGCATCGCTGCCGATCGCCGAGGCCGATCTCGGGATCCCGTGGAACTGGCGCATCGGCCCGGCGAGCCGTCCGGTCAGCGACGAGACTTATGTCGCGCAGGCCTTCACGCCGGTTGGCGTGGGGCTTCGTCCGTTCTCGGTCGCGCATGTCGAACAGCCATGGCGCAGGCCGCGCTCGCCGGGCGATCTGACCATCCGCTGGACCCGCCGGTCCCGCGCGCTCGCCGCCGACAGCTGGGGCGGGCTCGAGGTGCCGCTAGCCGAAGAGCTCGAAGCCTACGAGGTCGAGATCCTCGACGGCGCGACCGTGAAGCGGGTGCTGAACGCGGCCACCACAAGCGCCGTTTACACCGCCGCCGCTCAGACCGCCGATTGGGGCGCGCTGCTCGGTCCCGGCGACACGCTCGATATCCGCATTTACCAACTCGCCGCCCTCGTGGGGCGCGGCGCGCCCAAATCCGTCACGCTGATCTTTTGAAGGCCATCCCATGTCCGATGCCACGACCCATCTCCTGCTTTCCTATATCCTGGCGGCGCAGGCCCAGAAGCACATCACTCACAACGAGGCGCTCCGCATCCTCGACGGGCTCGTCCAGCTCTCGGTCCTCGACCGGGATCTGGCAGCACCCCCAGCGAGCCCCGCCGACGGCGACCGCTACGTCGTCGGCTCGGGCGCGACGGGCGACTGGGCGGGGTGGGATCTGAACGTCGCCCTCTGGTCCGACGGCGCCTGGCTGCGCCTGCCGCCGCGCACCGGCTGGCGGACATGGGTTGAAGACGAGGCCGTGCTGCTCGTCTGGACCGGCGCTACCTGGGAGGTCGTGGGCGAGCCAAGCGACATCTCGGACGCCGTCTTCAGCCTTGTCAACGACGCCGATCCCACGAAGAAGGCGGTATTCTCGCTCTCCGGTATCAGCACCGGCACGACCCGCAGCTACATGCTGCCGAATACCTCGTCGGAACTGGCTATCCTGGCGGGCACCCAGACCTTCACCGGCAACAAGACCTTCTCGGGCACGCTGACGGCCTCCGGCACCGTCACGGTCTCGGCCGCGTCCGCGACCATCGGCACGGCGACGGGCACCGCGACCTACGGGATGGGCACCGGGGCGACGACCACCGGCCTCACCAAGACCGTGAACCTCGGCACCGGCGGCGCGTCGGGGTCGACCACGGTCGTCAACATCGGCCCCGCGACCTCTGGCGCGAATGGCACCACGGTGGTCAACACGCCGACCGTGACCTTCGCCAATGCCGTGACGCAGGTCGGCATGCCCCAGGCGAACCTGACCGCCCAGCTTCTGGGCCTCGGCGGGGCGACCGCCGACAGCTACAACCGGCTCTCGGTCAACACGCCTGCGGTGCTCCTGAACAACGCGGGCGCCGGGATCGAGGCGACGGTCAATAAGGCCGCGCCCGCCAACGATGCAAGCTTCGCTTTCAAGACCAACTGGTCGGCCCGCGCACTGATCGGCCTTCTTGGCAGCGACGATTTCAGCTTCAAGGTCAGCCCGGACGGCTCGGCCTTCTACGAGGCGATCCGGATCGATCGGACCAGCGGCCGGGTCGAGATGCCCGAACCCGTCGTGCTCCCGGCGGTGAGCGCCGTGCCGGCGCCGCCGCCGATCGGCAAGCTCGCCCTCTATGCGCGGGACCGCGCAGGGGCCGGATGGCTCGACGTCCAGCGCCCCTCGGGACGGTTCTTCCCGCTGCAGCCGCATTTCGGGGTGAACCGGATCGCGACTTGGGCGCCGTCCACCGGCACGACCGTCAACACCAACGGCATGCCACGCACCGCCGTCGGCACGGTCGCGACGCCGACGCTCGCCACCACCAACCTTTCGACCTCGATGCGCCGCTGGCGCGTGACCAGCGCCGCCACCGCCGATGCGGCGGCCGAGGAACGCTCGGCCGGCTGGGTCTGCTGGCGCGGCAACGCGGATGGGCTGGGCGGCTTCACCTACGTGAACCGGCTCTCGCTTGTCACCCTGCAGGCCACCGGCATGGGCTTCTTTGGCCTCTACGGATCGACGACAGCGCTGGCCACGACTCAGACGTTGTCGGCCGTGGTGAACTGCATCGGCATCGGCTTCCAGCGCGGCACCCACACGAACTGGCAACTGGTCCAGAACGATGCCTCGGGCGCGCCGACACTCACCGATCTGGGCGCGAGTTTCCCGGTCGCGAGCACGACGAACGTCCTGACCCTGACGCTCCTCGCGGCCCCGAACAGCGGCGAGATCGGCGTCCGGGTGGTCGAGGAGGTCACCGGAGCGGTGGTCGAGGTGATGCTCGACACCGACATCCCGGCCGCCACGCAACTCCTGAGCCCGCGCAACTTCATGAACAACGGCGCCACGCGGCGGCGGTCGCCTACGATTGCTCGGGGGTCTATGTCGAGACGGACTATTGAAGCGCTAATCCTTCGCCGATCTTGCCACGGCGACAAAGTGCCGAAGGGAGTTTTCCTTGGACACGGCATTCAAAGATTGTCTGTTTCACCTGTGCCGACCGACTGGACCCCAGCAGATTGTTCGGCGAGAGCGCGGCCCGCCCGGAAACGGGCCGCGCCATTTCCTGTCATGCCTGTTCTGTCCGCATTCTGAGCACCGAGACTCCAAGCCAGGCCATTGCGACCACCATCGAAATGGCACCTACCAGAACAAAGATGGGCGGTGCGGCGAGGACGATTTCGGCGACGATGCCGAGTGGCATCAGCATTCCGCCGAGCGTCAGCCAGGACACTCCCTTCGCGGCCCCGGGCGCCACAGGCAGTTTCAGCAAGAGGTATCCGACCAGAACGTTCAGAAGGGCGAACAGGTTGCCGTGAACATGGGCGAGACGTGCCTCGAAATGGGTCCCGATGGTGTATTCGGCGATCCATTGCTCCTTGTTTGGGGCGAAATCGCGCAGGTAGATGAGGAGAAACCCGTAGGCCATGAATGCAGCAAGGAACAGAAAGCCGGCTGCGATGTTGATTTTTCCGTATTTCATGAAATTTCCTTTCGATCGGTTGGCCCAAGGTCAGCTCGGAAACGAGCTCGGATCAGGGGCCTTTCGCCGGAGATCCTCGAGCACCGCGTAAAAGGCGGGGAGAACGACGATCACCAGCACGGTTGAGGCCAACAGGCCGAACACCACTGCAATCACCAGAGGTTTCAGGGTCTGCGCCTGGGTCGATGCCTCGAACAGCAGCGGCGCCATGCCGATGATCGTGGTGGACACAGACACGAAGATAGGCCGGAAGCGGCTGCGGACAGCTTCTCCGGCAGCGATCGTCGTTGATTTCCCCTCGGCCTGACGGGACTTGATGACTCCGACGAGAAGGATCGCGTTATTGACCACGATCCCCGCCAGAGAGGCTGCTCCGACGAGCGAGGGCATCGAGATATTGTAGCCCATCAGGACATGACCCCAGATCACGCCAAGAAAAGCCAGCGGGATCGTCAACATCACGATGATCGGTTCGACGTAGCTGCGGAACTGGAAACTCAGCACCAAGTAGACCCCTACGAGGCCGATGAGAAAGCCGCGAAGGATCGAGGCAACGGTTTCTGCCGAATTGGCGGCTTGGCCGCCAATCTCGAACCCTAGTCCAGGGGTTTCGGCTGCAAGGTTGGGTAAGAATTCAGCGGCGAGCAGAGCGGTGATGGCATCTGCGTTGCCGACCCGCCCGTCGACGTCAGCCGAAACCGTCAGGGTTCTTAATCCGTTGCGCCGGGTCAGACTTCCCCAGCCTCGCGCCTCTTCGATCGATGCAACGGTCGACAACGGTGCGGTTCCGCCGCCCGGAAGCCCGATTTCGAACGTCGCCAGGTCGCCGCGCGCTTCGCGATCCGACTCCGTCAGTAGGACCTCTACGTCCCAAGCGTCGTCGCCACGCCGAAGTTCGACCAATTGGGTGCCAAGAAAGGCGGCGCGTAACTGCCCCGCGACGTCAGCGGCCGTAAGGCCCAGGGACTCGGCACCCGGCGCGAGCGAAAGTCGAAGCTCCGGGGCGCCCGGTCGCAGGTCGACGATGGCATTGCGCACGCCGGCATAGGTCTCCAGTTCGGCGAGGGTTGCACGGCCGGCGGCCTCAAGAACGGTCAGGTCGGGATGGGTCAGGCGCAGTTCGACGGCGATACCCTGCGGCCCGATGCCCGGTTCGGTCAGGACCAGCGATGTGACACCCGCCAGGGAGCCGATCTCCTCGCGCCAGAGCGCAACGATCTCGTCGAGGGTGCTGGTCCGGATTTCCGCACCCAGCAGGTCAACTGCCACGGTTGCGACATGGGCCCCCGCCTCGCCAGCCGACAGGTTGCGGCCCATGCGGGTGATGCGGCGCAGGATCAGCTGTTGGCCTTCGGGCTGTGTTGGGGCAAGCCGGGCGTTCGCGCGGTCGATCGCATTTTCGATCTGCCCGACGGCCTCGGTCGTGCGGTCCAACGGCGTGCCGGCGGGCAAGATCAGGCGTGCTTCCAGCACGTCACCGTCGATTTCCGGCATCGCCTCACGCTTGACGATGCCGCCGCCAAGGGCGCCAACGGTGACCACGAGGGCACCGATCGAAAGGCCAACCACCAGCCAGCGCGCCCGGATGGCCTGATCGGCCAGGCGGCCTACTCCGCGTTCGCGCAATGCCTCGAAGGCGCGGTCGAACCGAAGACGGAATCTCGAGGGCGGTTGATCCTTGAGACTGCCTTCCAGGTGATGGGGCAGGATCAGGAACGCCTCGACCAGCGACGCGGCGAGCGCGGCCAAGAGGACAACCGGCAAAACCTCAAGCACGGCGCCCAGTTCGCCGGCAAGAAAGGCCAGCGGAAGAAAGACCGCAAGCGTTGTCAGAAAAGAGGACACGACACCGGGGGCAACGCCGGCAACGCCAGCGACCACGTTTTCGAGCGTGGTGCCTTTCGCCGTTTCGACCGCGATCGCTTCGGCAATGACGATGGAATCGTCCATGACGATCCCGATCGCCATCAGAAGCGCGACAAGCGTCATCATGTTCAGGCTCAGGCCGGTCAGGCCCATCCACAGGAATGCGCCGGCAAAGGCGACTGGAAGCCCCATCGCCGCCCAGATGGCAAAACCCGGCCGGAAGAAGAGGCTCATGACCACAACGACCAGCACCAGCCCCATCACCCCGTTCTGGACCAGCATGACCAAACGGTCGCGGATGATCGACGTCACATCCTGGACGACTTCGACCTTCAGGCTTGCGGGTAGGCGCGCGGTTTCCTCTGCCACCAGGTCCGTCACCGCGTCCAGAACCCGCAAAGCGTCGGCGTTCAACGCCTTGGCGACGTCAATCAGGATTGCAGGGACCCCATCCAGGGTTACCCGGTCGTATGTCGGCTCGAAGGTCTCTTCTATATCGGCGACATCACCGAGCGTCAGCGTCGCCCCGTTCTCGAGTGAAAGGACAGGTATCCGGGAAAGCCCCGGTATCGTTTCGCGTTCGGCGGCAAAGCGAAGCGTCAGGTCGGCGTCCGGCCCCTCGAGCGTGCCAAGCGGCAGGTCGACGTTCTGCGCGGCCAGCACGTCGGCCAAGCTGGCCGGTGTCAGGCCATGGGCCTCCAGGACATCGGTCTGCGTGCTGATGCGAATGGTCCGCGTCCCCAGACCGGACCGCGTCACGCGGGCAACGCCCTCCATGGCTGCCAGCCGATCCGAGAGCGCTTCGGCGTAGAGATCGAGTTCGGTCAACGGCAGGTTGCCCGACACAGCGACCGAGGTCACGGGATCGGTGCGATGCAACTCCCGGACGATGGCCGGATCCGCGCGTTCGGGGAAGCTGTCGATCGCCGCCACTTCGGTGCGCAGCATGTTCACGAAACGGATCGGATCGTTGCCGGGCGCCATCGTGGCGACAGCCCGCGCCCGGCCGGTCTGGGCAGTACAGGTGAACGTCTCAAGGCCTTCCACGCCCTTGACACCATCCCAGAGCGGTGCACAGATCGCGTTTTCCACATCTTCGGCCGCAGCGCCTCGATAGGGGACGGTCACCTCTGCTTCGACGGCACGAAAATCGGGGAATGTCTCGCGCAGCAAGCCGGGCGCGGCAAAGCTGCCGGCTGCCAGGAACAGCAGCAGAAGAAGATTGGCCGCTGTCGGGTGCCCTGCAAACCACCGGATCATCGCGTCACCTCGACAGGCGAGAGAGCAAGGCCGGGGATCGCGGGCGCAATGGCGTCGATCACGACGCGGTCACCCGGAACCAGCCCTTGCGCGATCACGATGCGCCCGTCCTGCTCAAACCCCGGTGTGACCTGCCGCAACTCCAGTCGGTCATCTGCATCCGCAACCAGCACGATCCCGCCATGCAATGCCGCCTCCGGGACGGTCACAACCTCCAAGAGGGGCGCGCCGGTCAGCGAAATCCTGACCTGCATGTTGGGCACGAGCGGGAGACGGTTCGGCGGATCCGCACTCTCGTAGGGATCGGCGATGGTGACCACCACCGGCACGGTGCGCGCCCGTGCATCCAGTGTCCCTTCAACCCGCGTTACCCGCCCTGACCAGATCTGAGCCGGATCGGCGATTGGGCTGACCACAACGTCGATCGCGTCGGCTGGTCCCTCGCGCATCGCTTCCTGCAATTCGACCCCCTCAGGCAAACCGGGGATCAGACGGCGAAACACATCGATGGGGAGGTGTGCAACGACTTCAACCGCGTCCAGGCCATCGCCGCGAATGACGATCTGGCCCGGATTCACGGACTGGAACAATTCGATCGCCACTTGAGTCACTCGAAGATCGAAGGGCGCGGTCAAGGTCGTCCGTTCCAACGACCGTCGCGCCCGGTCGGCGGCCGATTCCGTGCGGGCGATCTGCGCGTCCAGCCTCTGTTCCCGTGAAGGAATGAGCGAGAGGGTGTTTTCGAGTTCTGTCACCGTGCGTCGAGCCAGCAGGGTGGCGCGCTCGGCTTCGTCTGCCCGGGTCTGAGGAACGGTTCCCTGCGACACGAGCGTCCGGGTTCTTTGGAAATCCGCCTCGGACAGAGCGAGCCGCGCTCGTTCCAGTTCGAGAACGCGCGACGTGTTGGCGGCTTCGATCTCGATTTGTCCGCGCTCGGCCCGCAAGGCTGCAAGATCTGCCTCAGCCTGTCGGAGGGCAAGCTCATAGTCGGCAGGGTCGACGCGCAAAACCTCGGTTCCGGCAGGGATCATGCGGCCCTGTTCCAGATCAGGGTGGAGCCAGATGACTTCGCCTTGAACCTCGGCCACGGCGACCCAGGTCTCGGCCGCCCGCACGTTTCCCCAGACCGACGAAGCAGGCCTGATCGTCTGTTGGGCCACCGCTTCGACGCGAACGGAAAGCCCCGGTGAGGTTTCGTCGACCTGTGCGGGGCCTGGTGCATTGCCAATCAGCCAGGCTGCGGCCGCTATTCCCAGGACGATGGGCGGAACGGCGAGGAGGGGACCAATGCGCATGGGCTCAGTCCTGCGGCCGATGCATGCGAGTCAGGATGCCATCCCGCAAGACGAACTGATGGTACAGCGCGCCCGCGACGTGCAGGGCAATGAACGCCAGAAGCATCACTTTCATCACGTTATGGCCAAATGCCGCAGCTTCGACGCCTCCGAACCAGGCAACCGATCCGCTGATCGGCATCAGAAACATCAGCGCGTACAGCCCAAGGTGCGACACTTTGGCCAGCATCTTCTGAGACGATGAGCCGGACTGCGGTGGCACCCCGCGCCAGGAGCGCAGCATGAGACGCAAGATTGCGAGGACAAGCACCAGCGCTCCACCCACAACGTGCCCGAGAACGAGCGGATCGGAGGCGACCTCGACACCTTCTGATGCCCGCTCCCAAGCGGCGGAAATCGCGTCCTTGAACAGGTATTGCTGCGCGACAACGGCGAAAGCAGCCCAGTGGAGGACGATCTGGGTTCGAGAGTATCCGACAAGGGGCTGCATAGAGATCCTTCCTGCGGGGTTGGCGACTCGAAGTCGATGTTGCAATCTGCATGATTGTATGTGAGTTATAACTCACTCACAAGAGGCTGCCCCATGCAACGCAGAAGCGCGGAAGACCGGAAGTCGCAAATCATCGCGCAAGTGCTTAGACTGGCGTCGGAAATCGGGCCGGATCGCATGAGTACGACCGATGTCGCGCGCGCCGTTGGAATCAGCCAGCCCGCCGTGTTTCGCCATTTCCCTACCAAGGGAGACTTGTGGGTGGCGGTGGCGGAGGATGTATCTGCTACCCTGAGGGAGCATTGGGCAACGGCCGAGACGCGGGCGCAGACGTCGCTGGAAAGGCTGCTTGGTCTGATCGGAGCGCAACTGGCCGCGATCACTGAAAGACCCGCGCTACCTTCAATCCTCTTTTCGCGCGAGCTCACGGTGGACAACCCGCCGCTGCGCGAGGTGTTCGACCGTCTGCTCGCGTCGTTTCAGTCACGACTTGCTGCTGCGGTCGGCGAGATGCAGTCCGAGGGCATGCTCCGCCCGGACATCGACGCGAGAGACGCGGCGGTCCTCCTTGCCTCGATCGTGCAGGGCGTCGCAATCCGGTGGGCTCTCGGCAATCGCGGCTTCGACCTCGTCAGCGAAGGAAAACGCCTGGTCGAGGTTCAATTGACACTCATGAGCGCTGGAAAAGGAGATGTGTCATGACGGAACGAAAGCGGGGTACACAGATCGCGGCGCTGGTCGCGATGGTCTTCGGCGGGCTTACGATTCTGTCGGGTGGAACGACGATCATGGGCGCCCTCGACATGGGGGCGGTTGTCCCGTTCGTTCTGTGGTTCAACACCGCAGCGGGGTTCTTCTATGTCGCAGTCGGCGTGGGGCTGTGGGTGGGGCGTGCCTGGGCCTTTCCCCTTGCGCTTGGCGTACTCGCGGCCACCGTCCTGGTCTTTGCCGCCTTCGGCCTTCATGTCGTCCAGGGCGGCGCGTTCGAGATGCGCACCGTGGCGGCGATGACGCTGCGCTGCGCCGTGCTCGCCGGGGTGGCGCTCGCCGCGCGTCATGCCTCGAAAGGGCGATAGACGCAATCCGCAAGCGAACTGAGGTTGAGATCGGCGATGAAGGCGGCTTCCGCGCCGGCCAACCGCGCTTTCAGGCGGCAGTGCGGCGTCAGTGTGCAGGCAGCACCGCCGGGCGAGAAACATTCGACAAGCGCCTGATCCGCCTCGAGGCGGGCCACGACATCGCCCAACAGAATCTCTTCAGCGCGCCGCGCGAGCACCGCACCCCCTCCGCCACCGCGCCGCGTTTCCAGGTAGCCTGCGGCCGATAGCGTCGAGATCACCTTTGCCAGATGATTGCGCGACACACGGAACTCGTCTGCCAGTTCGGCAGTGGTGAAAGGTCTGTCCGGCGTGCCGGCCATTCGCATCAGCACGCGTAGGCCGTAATCGGTGAAGGACGTAAGGCGCAAGAGTCGGCTCCTCATTGGGCATTTACAATGCGCATTCATCGGGTGTATTCGGTATTTCAAATACCAAACCAGCCCTGCCATGCCAAGAGACCGGATTCGTCACGATGAGTGAACTTGCAGACCCCGCCTCCGATCAGGCCACGGATGACTTGATTGCGCACATCCTGTCCCGGTTCCACGATGTCCATCGCGCGGATCTGGCGGTGCTGCATCCGTTGGCGCAAAAGGTCGAACGGGTCCATGCCGACGACCCGCAGGCACCGCGAGGTCTGGCGCAAGCCCTGATGACACTGTGGCGCGAGATGGAAGATCACATGGCCAAGGAAGAAAGGATTCTCTTTCCCGCCATGCGAGCGGGCGGCATGCCGGGGATAGAGCATCCGATCCGCGTGATGCGTGCCGATCACGACGATCATGCGGCGAACATCGCGCATATCCGTTCGCTGACGGCGAACCTGACCCCGCCCGACCATGCCTGCGGGTCATGGCGGGCGCTGTATGCGGGAACGGAAAAGCTGTTCGCCGACTTGTCGGCGCACATCGCACTCGAGAACGACGTGCTGTTTCCCCGGTTCGAGGAGGGTCACCGCAATGGCCATTGCGACTGTCACCGCTAATGGCGGGGGGCCACGGATCGCCTGCTGTCCGACGTTGTCGCACGCTTGCAGGGCCAGGGTTTCCGCATCGTCGGTGCGCTGAGGCATGTCGCCGAGGAAGGTACGGCTGGGCATTGCGATAGTGACCTGTGGCTGCTTCCCGACGGTCCGGCGGCCCGGATCACGCAGCAGCTTGGGCCCGGTTCCCACGCCTGTCGGATGGACGCCGGTGCCATGCAAGAGGCCGCAGGTCTGGCCAGTTCGCGCCTGTCCGCACAGGGTGCGGACCTGGTTGTGCTGAACAAGTTCGGTCTGAGCGAGGCCGAGGGGCGCGGCTTTCGCGCGATGATCGCGGAGGCGGTCATGCAGGGCGTGCCGGTGCTGATCGGCGTATCGCAGACCCACCGCGCCGCATTCGAGCGTTTCGCGGACGGTCAGTCCGTGGACCTGCGGCCGGATGCGGAGACCGTGTTCGACTGGTGCAGGGCGGCAATCCACCTGACACAAGCGTCGCCCAAGACTTCGGCAAGGGAGATCCTGACATGATATCGGTCACTGAACGCGCCCGCAGGGCACGACTGCCGGGCGAAGCGGCCGTCGCGCGTTTGACCTGCGCTGTGGTGCAACCGCTCTTGTCGCGCGTGGTGCGACGCATTGCGGAATCCCATCCGTCAGTCTTTGCCCGGCTGGGCCCGCACCAGCGCACCGCGTTTCTGATCGACCCGGTGGAACTGCCCTTCGCCCTGCTTTTGCGCCCCGATCCGAAGGCGCTGGTCCTGCGGGCCGTGCCGCGGGACCCGATGCCCGACGCGGGGGCGGTGATCCGTGGCAAGTTCCTCTTGCTGCTGGAGTTGATCGACTCCGAGGAGGATGGCGATGCCGCCTTCTTCTCGCGCGATCTGGAGGTGTCGGGCGACACCGAAGCGGTCGTGCGCTTGCGCAATGCGCTTGATGACATGGATGGGTCCATCGCGGAGGAAAGCGCCGCGATGTTCGGGCGTCCCGGCCGGGCGATCCTGGCGCGGTTGCGCAGGTCGTATGCGGAGGCCCGGACATGAGCCTTGCCGAACTGATCTGCCCTGCGGGTACGCCTGCCGCCTTGCGCACCGCCGTCGACGCCGGTGCCGATGCCGTCTATTGCGGCTTTCAGGACGCGACCAACGCGCGCAATTTTCCGGGGCTGAACTTTACGCCCGAGGAACTGGCCGAGGCGGTGGCCTATGCCCATGCGCGCGGCACAAAGGTGCTGCTGGCGCTGAACACCTATCCGCCGGCGGGCAAGGTCGATCTGTGGCGTCAGGCCGCCGACCTCGGCGCGCGGCTGGGGGTTGACGCCTTCATCGTCGCCGACATGGGCGTGGCCGACTACATCGCCTGCACCCATCCGCAGATGCGTCTGCACCTCTCGGTTCAGGCGGCGGCCTCCAGCCCCGAGGCGATCCGCTATTATTGCGAGAATTTCGGCGTCAAGCGCGTGGTCCTGCCGCGGATCCTGACCATCCCCGAGATCCGCCAGATCTGCAAGGAAATCCCCTGCGAGATCGAGACATTCATCTTCGGCAACCATGGGCTGATGGTCGAGGGGCGCTGCAGCCTGACAAACTACCTTACCGGCCAGTCGACCAACATGGACGGGGTGTGCTCTCCGGCTTCGGACGTGGAATACCGGCGAGAGGCGGACGGCACGATGTTCTCGCAGCTGGCGGGGTTCACCATCGACTGTTTCGGCCCCGAGGAAAAGGCCGGCTATCCCACCATCTGCAAGGGGCGATACCGGACCGACCACCGCGACGACGCCTATTATGCCTTCGAGGAACCGATCAGCCTCAACCTGTCGCGGCTTCTGCCGGAACTGATCGACGCGGGCGTGCATGCCTTCAAGATCGAGGGGCGGCAGCGGTCGAAATCCTATGTGCGCGGGGTGGTTTCGGCCTTCCGAAAGGCCGTGGACGATATCCGCGCCGGACGACCGGCGGATATCGCCGATCTGGTGGCGCTGACCGAGGGGCAGAAGCAGACCCAGGGTGCCTTCGAGACCAAGAAATGGCGGTAGACAAGATGACGAAACTGACACTGGGCCCCCTCGTCTATCACTGGTCCGCAGATCGACGCCGTGATTTCTATGCCCGCATTGCCGACGAGGCGCCTGTGGACGAGGTCTACCTGGGCGAGGTGATCTGTTCGAAACGCGCCCCGTTTCAGGAAGCGGACCTGCCCGCGATCATCGAGCGGCTGGAACGCGCGGGCAAGACCGTGATCCTGTCCTCGCTGGCCGAGGTCATGCTGAAACGCGAACGCAAGGCCACCGCCGATCTCGCCGAGCTGGAAGCGCCCGAGATCGAGATCAACAATGCGGCGGGCCTCTACGCGCGCGGCAGGCGCCCGCACCGGATAGGCCCGTTCATGAACGCCTATAACGAGGCGACCATAGGCTGGATGGCCGCTCAGGGGGCAACGCATGTCTGCCTGCCCGCCGAACTTCCCGCCCCCTCCATCGCGATCGCCGCCAAGGCTGCACGCGACCTTGGCCTCGGGGTCGAGGTTCAGGTCTTCGGCAGGGCGTCGCTGGCGGTCTCGGCGCGATGCTATCATGCGCGCGCCCATGGCCGGACCAAGGACAACTGCCAGTTCGTCTGCGAGGATGATGCCGACGGCATGCCGCTGCGCACCACCGACGACAGGCCGATCCTGCGCGTAAATGGCATACAAACCCAGTCGGAAACCTATATCAACTTGCTGCCTGAAACGGGACGGCTCATCGCGGATGGCCTCACCCATCTGCGGCTGATGCCGCAATCGGTCGACATGGTAGAGGTGGCCTCTGTCTTCCGCAGTGTTCTGGGCGGCGCGCGCGATCCGCTCGAAGCGGAAACCGCGCTGCGTGAAGCGTGCGGGGAAGTCAGGTTCTCCAACGGTTTCTATCACGGCCAGGCAGGGTATCGGCGGATCGCCAACGCGGTGCCGGCCTAGCGGCGGACAGGCAGAGCCATGACTACGACAACTGCAGACCAGATGCGTGCCTGGCACGGCCCGGCAATCCTGTCCTACGGGTTCCGCCCATTTTTTCTCGGCGGGTCGTGTTGGGCCGCGATGGCTATGGTTCTCTGGATCGCGATGCTGACAGGGTATCTGGCGCTGCCTACGGCGTTCGATCCGGTCAGCTGGCACGCCCATGAATTCCTCTATGGTTATCTGGGCGCCGTGGCCGCGGGTTTCCTGCTCACGGCCGTGCCTAACTGGACGGGCCGGTTGCCGATCGTCGGCTGGCGTCTGGGCGGCCTTGCTGCGCTGTGGCTGGCCGGACGTCTGGGGGTGGCGGTATCGGGCGGTCTGCCGGTCTGGCTGGTGGCGGCGATTGACCTCGCCTTTCCGCTGGTGCTTGCGCTTGCCATCGGCCGGGAGATCGTCGCAGGACGGAACTGGCGCAATCTGATCGTTCTGGGAATGCTGTCGGTCTTTGCGGCTGGAAATGCGCTGTTTCATCTGGAGGCAGCGCGCGGGGACTACGCGGCGCATGGTATGGGGCTAAGGCTGGGTCTTGGTACCGGCATCATGATGATCGCCGTCATCGGCGGACGGATCATCCCGTCGTTTACCCGCAACTGGATGGTTCGGCGTGGCGAAGCATCCCTGCCTGTACCGCCCATGCAGTGGTTCGACCGATTGGCTTTGATCGCGCTACTGGCGGCCCTTCTGGTTTGGGTAATCCGGCCCGAAGTGACTGCCAGCGGGATTGCCTTGCTGGTGGTCGGCGGGATCCATCTGGTTCGACTTGCCCGTTGGCGTGGCCACCGGACCTTTGCCGAGCCGCTGGTCCTTGTCTTGCATGTTGGATACCTTTTCCTGCCGCTGGGGGCGCTGGCGATCGGAGCCGAGATCCTTTTGCCTGGCACATTCGGGCAAGCTGCCGCGGAGCACCTCTGGACGGCGGGAGCCATCGGTATGATGACCCTCGCGGTAATGACCCGGGCAAGCCTGGGTCACACCGGGCAGGCACTTGCGGCCGGGCCCACAACGGTTGCGATCTATGTCTCCATAGGACTTGCGACGCTCGTCCGAGTCTGCGCCGGCTACTGGCCCGAGGCCGTATCATGGCTGCACCCACTCGCCGGGCTGGCCTTCGTATTGGCCTTTTTGGGGTTCGCCCTGGTCTATGGTCCGGCTTTGCTTCGCCCCCGGTGCAGGAACTGAGAACCAGCTAGGCAATTCACGCCATGTCCGTTGCCAACAGTCCATTCCGATTGCTGGACAGGGCGGTGGGTAACCTCCTTACCGGATGCTTGTCGACGCAAGGGTTTGGGTCGTAGTCGTTTGAAAATGGCGGCAAAGGTCGCAACTCTCTGCAACGCGCCTGAGCCTCTGTATGGATCGGGTGGAGAAGGTTGTCTTTCAGGCCCACCCCCTCCGCCATGGTCACCTCGACCGGCAACACTTCACTGAAAGCGCGTCCAGTCGATCGCCGCGTGGCGGTCGATCGACTGCGCCGCCGGCGGCAGTGGATACTTCAGACCGGTCGCGCAGTTGAACAGCACCGCGCGCTCGGTCTTCTTGACCCGGCCGTCGGCGAGCGCGGCGCGATAGGCAGCCCACGTCGCTGCGCCCTCGGGACAAAGCAGCAGCCCATCCAGCTTTGCGACCTCGTCCCGCGCGGCCTCGATCGCGTCGTCCGGTACAGCGATGGCGAAGCCGCCGCTCTCGCGCACCGCGCGCAGGATCAGGAAATCGCCGACCGCCTGCGGCACGCGGATGCCGGCGGCGACGGTGCGCGCATCCTGCCAGCGCGCGGCGTGCTCCACGCCGTCCTCGAAGGCCTTGACGATCGGCGCGCAGCCCGCGGCCTGCACAGCGACCATCCGCGGCCGCTCCGGCCCTATGAAGCCGATCTTCTCCAGCTCGTCGAACGCCTTCCACATGCCGATCAGGCCGGTGCCGCCGCCGGTGGGGTAGAAGATGACGTGGGGAAGTTGCCAGCCGAGTTGCTCGGCGAGTTCGAGCCCCATCGTCTTCTTGCCCTCGATCCGGCAGGGCTCCTTGAGCGTGGAAAGGTCGAACCAGCCGACCGTCTCCTTGCCTGCGCCGACGATCTTGCCGCAATCGTCGATCAGGCCGTTGACGCGCCAGGTGTCGGCGCCCTGCAGCGCGTTCTCAGAGACGTTCACCTCCGGCGTGTCGGCCGGGCAGAACACCGTGGTGCGGATGCCGGCGCGGCTGGCATAGGCGGCGAGCGCCGCACCGGCATTGCCGTTGGTGGGCATGGCGATGTGCTTGATGCCGAGCGCCTTGGCCATCGACACGGCCATCACCAGCCCGCGCGCCTTGAACGACCCCGTTGGCAGCCGCCCCTCGTCCTTGACCAGCACCTCGCCGCCGCCGGCCGCGCGCGCGGAGGCAGGGACCGGCACGATCGGCGTCATCGTCTCGCCGAGGCTGACGATATCGGCGGCGCGGCGGACGGGGAGAAGTTCGCGGTAGCGCCAGAGGTCGGCCGGGCGTTCCGCCAGCCTGGCCTTCGTCAGCGCCTTCTTTGCGCCGTCGAGGTCGTAGCGCACCAGCAGCGGCCGGCCGGCGCGGGAGAGGCCGTGCACTTTGTCAGCCTCGTAGCCCTCGCCGGTCATCGAACATTCGAGATGCGTGACGAAACTCGGCCGGTCCTCGGTCAGATTGGCGTCATGGCGCATAGGCAAAACTCCGATCTATCCAGCCGCCACCGCGGCGACGTGCCGCGCGAAGGCGGGCGTCTCCATCAGCGCCTTGCAGCGGGCAAAACGGCCGTCGGCATAGGCGCGGAAATCGTCGGCGGGATTGTTGTTGGCGAGCTGGATCAGGCCCCACAGCGTCCACAGGAGGTCGCACATCGCCTTGTAGATGACGATGCGGCCGCGCTCGGCGGGACGCGGCTCGCCGCCGAAATAAGCGGCGATCATTTCTTCCTCCAGAGTCGGCGAAAGCTGCGCCTCGACGGCGAGGTCGCCGACGTCCCACATCGGATCATTCATGCCGGAATATTCCCAGTCGACGATCCACATGCGACTGCCGGTGTCGAGGAAATTCTCCGCGAGCGGGTCGCAATGGCAGGCGGCAAGGGGCAGGGGATGCGCGGCGAGCGCGGCCCGCACCGACTGGTCTGCCTCGCGCACCACGTCGTGATAACCGGCGGGCAGCGCCACGTCCTTTGTCGACAGCACCTTTAGGTAACTGTCGATCATGGCGAACAGCTCGAAGCGGAACGGAAACACCGCGCCGCTGTCGTGCAGCTTGCGGAACGCCTTGCCGGCACGGGCGGCGGCGCCGGCACGCGACGCGAAGTTTTCGGCTGACATGGTCATCGCGCCGTCGAGGAAACGCGTCACCATCACGCCGCTGGCGGCGTCGAAATGCACGACCTCGGGGCTGACGCCGGCCTTCGCCGCTTCGCGCGCCGCCACCGCCTCGTTGGCGCGGTTGATGTATTCCTCCGTTCCCTTGCCGGGTATGCGCAGGCAGAAGTCGCCGACGCGGTAGACGCGGTTGGTCAGACCGCCGAGCCGCTTCGGCGGCAACCGGACGCCGGCAAGCGCGGGGATCGACGCGATGACGGCGGCGACGTCTTCCTCGCTCATGCTTCGTTCCTCATGTCAGCCCCAGCCTCCGCTTCGTCCGGGCGACACCAGCCGCGATCAGCCGGTCGGCGATAATGGCGATGAAGGCAACGGCGAGTCCCGCGACGAGGCCGCGCCCGACATCGGCCTTGGTCAGCGCGATATAGACTTCCTGCCCAAGGTCGCGCGTGCCCACCAGCGCAGTGATGACCAGCATGGACAGAGCGAACATGATCGTCTGGTTGATGCCCAGCATGATCTCCGGCAGCGCGAGCTTGAGCTTTATCCGCGTGAGCAGCTGCCAGCGCGTGCAGCCCATGGCGCGGCCGGCCTCGACCACGCGCGGATCGACCTTCTGCAGCCCGAGCGCGGTGTAGCGGATCGCCGGAGCGACCGAATAAGCCACGACCGCCAGCATCGCGGTGAAGTCGCCAACGCGAAACAGCATCACTGCTGGCATCAGGTAGACAAAGGACGGCAGCGTCTGCAGCGTGTCGATGACCACCTGTACGCCGCGCCAGAGCCTGTCGCGCTCCGCAGCGAGGATGCCGACCGGGATTCCGATCAGGGCCGCGAAAACGACCGACACGCCGCACAGGTAGACGGTGATCATCGCCTTTTCCCACTGCCCCGTGGCAGCGATCAGCAGCGAGAGCGCGCCGGCAAGCAGCGCCAGCCGCCACCGCCCGAGCCGCCAACCGGCGAAGGCCAGCAGCCCGGCGACGCCGAGCCAGGGCAGCCCGACGAGCAGCCGCTTGGCCGGCACCAGCACATTGAGCAGCACCGCGTTCTTGATCGCTTCCAGCGTGTCGAAGAAGTTGATGTTGATGAAGCGCACCACCTCCGACCAGAAACTGCCGGTCGAGACGAACGCCTCCTTCGGGTAGACCTGCACCGCAGGCACCAGCAGGCCGACCAGCGCGGTCAGCACGACGAAGGCGAGGGCGCCGGCGAGATAGCCGTTGCGCGACAGCCAGCCGCCGCGCGCTGGCGGTGCACCAGAGCGCAGTGCCGCCGCCTGGCTCAGGCGGTCAAGCGCGATGGCGAGCGCCACGATGGCGAAGCCGGCTTCCAGCCCCGCACCGATGTCGAGCCGGCGAAGTGCGGCCAGCACGTCGAAGCCGAGCCCGCCAGCGCCGATCATCGAGGCGATGATGACCATGTTGAGCGAGAGCATGATGACCTGGTTGACGCCGACCATCAGGCTTTCGCGCGCCGACGGCACCATCACCTTCCACGTCATCTGCCGCCGCGTACAGCCCACCATGTTGCCGAGGTCGACCATCTCGGACGCTACGCCGCGCAGCGCCAGCGCCGTGATGCGCGTCATCGGCGGCATGGCGTAGATCAGCGTTGCCACCACCGCGGATGTCGGCCCGAAACCGAACAGGATGAGGATCGGCACCAGATAGGCGAAGACGGGAATGGTCTGCATCAGGTCGAGCAGCGGGGTGAGCGCCCGCTCGAGGCGCGGCCAGCGATGGGCGGCAATGCCGAGCAGCAGGCCCCCGGCGACCCCGAGCGGGACCGCGACCATGATCGAGGCCAGCGTCACCATGGCGCTCGTCCACTGGCCGAACACGGCAAGGTAGACGAAGCAAAGCCCGGCGAGCGCCGCCAGCCGCCAGCCGCCGAGGCGCCAGCCGAGCAGCGTCGCGAGGCCGGTCACTGCCACCCATGAAAGCGGGGGAAGGTGCTGCACCGCGCCGGAGCCCTGTCCGCTCGTCAGCCCGGTCGACACGAGGCCGAGCGCGACGCGATAGGGCAGCTCGATGATCGCGGCCATGAAACGCGTCATCTCGGTGAAGGTGAATACGCCGAAGCTCGCCTCATTCACCAGCCATTTGGTGAAGGCACCGATCCAGGCGGCGGCCGGCACATACCAGGCGCGTGGATAGACCATCGCCCATGCGGCAAAGCGGTCGCCGAACGGCCACAGCAGGATGAAGGCGGCGAGGACGATCAGCCATGCGACGGAGGGCATCGCACCGGCGATGCGCGGCGCGACGGGCGGCGCCGGTTCGAGGGTGCGGGCTGATGCGCTCATAACCACGGTGCCGCTAGCCCCGCATCATCAGTTCGACCACGTCGGTGCGCGCAAGTGCTCCGACGGGGCGACCTTCGGGATCGACGACCGGCAATTGCTCAACCCCGGCGGAAAACAGCGGCGCGGCTTCCGCGATGGTGGCGCGCACGCCGATCGGGGGGCCCGGCGCTTCGCCGGCCTTCATCAGCGAGCCCACACGCACGACCTTCGCCTTCGAAACGTTGCGGGTGAACGCGGAGACGTAGCCGTCGGCCGGCGACAGAACCAGTTGCTCAGGCGTTCCGGCCTGAACGATCGCACCGTCCTTCATAATTGCGATGCGGTCGGCGAGCCTGATCGCCTCGTCGAAGTCGTGGGTGATGAAGACGATCGTCTTGCCCAGCATCGACTGCAGCCGGAGGAACTCGTCCTGCATCTCGCGGCGGATCAGCGGATCGAGCGCTGAGAACGGTTCGTCGAGGAACCACAGCTCGGGTTCGCCAGCGAGCGACCGGGCGATGCCGACGCGCTGTTGCTGGCCGCCGGAAAGCTCACGGGGAAACGCGCGTTCGCGCCCGGCGAGGCCGACCAGTTCGATCATCTCCTTCGCGCGCGACTCGCGCTTCGGGCGATCGACGCCCTGTATCTCGAGCGGGAAGGCGACGTTGTCGAGTACGCTGAGGTGCGGCAGCAGGGCGAAATGCTGGAAAACCATGCCCATGCGATGACGGCGGATGTCGATCATCCGCTTCTCGTCAGCCGCGAGCAGGTTCTCGCCGTTGAAGAGTATTTCGCCTGCTGTCGGCTCCACCAGCCGCGACAGGCAGCGCACAAGCGTCGACTTGCCCGAGCCGGACAACCCCATGATGACGAAATTCTCTCCGGCGCGGATGTCGAGATCGACCGCGCGCACGGCGGCGGGCAGCCCGTCGCGACGCGCGGCTTTCGGGTCTGCGCGGAAGGCTTTCTCCGCCGTACCGAACAGCTTCCACACGTCGCGACAGACGAGCTTGGGTGTCTCCGGCTGCACCTGCTTGCCGGCGACTACTTCTTGATCCACTCCGACCAGCGCGCCTCGTTGGCATCCATCCAGGCGGCGACGACGTCGGCGATCTGCTTGCCGTTGAGATCGACCTCGGTGATCATCTTGCCCATCTCGTCATTGTCGATGGTGAAGGCGACGATCGCCTTGTGGGCGCCGGGCCACTTGTCCTTGAGGCCGGCCCAGCCGACCTTCCAGATTTCGCCGAACGGCTTGCCGCAGTCGTAGGTCGCTGCCGGGTTGGAGCCCCAGGTCGCGTCGGTGTAGCACTCGGCCGTGTATTCGGGGAATTCGACCCATTCGCCCTGGTACTTGGCCGGCGCCCAATGCGGCGCGTAGATCCACAGCATGATCGGCGCCTGCCGCTGATAGGCGCTCTCGAGCTCGGCGAAGAGCGCGGCGTCGGTGCCGGCGTGGATCACCTCGAAAGGCAGGTCGAGCGCCACGACGCGCTCGTCGTCATATCCGCCCCAAGTGACCGGCCCGCCCAGATAGCGGCCCTTCGGAGCCGTCTCGGCCGTCGAGAAGGCCTCGGCGCAGGCGGCTTCCTTCAGCGCTTCCCAGTTGGGCAGGCCGGGGCACTTTTCCTTCATGTAGGTCGGGTACCACCACTCCTCCTTGGCCTTCATGCCGGTCGGGCCGAACACCTCGGTCTTGCCCGTGGCGGTGGAGGCGTCCATCGCGTCGCGCCCGGTCGTCTCCCACATCTCCATGGCGACGTGCAGGTCGCCCGATTCAAGTCCGGCGAACTGAGCAAGATAATCGGCCTGCACGTATTCGACGTTGTAGCCGGCCTTCTTCAGCACCTCGCCCATCAGCTCGGTGGTAATGAGCTGTCCGGTCCAGTCATGCAGCGTGAGCTTGATCGGATCGGCCGATTCCTGCGCAGCAGCCGGCAGTGCCCCGAGGGCTGCCGACAGTGCGAATGCGGAAGCGAAGAACAGGCTGCGCGTGGTCATGGAGTCGCCCTCTTGGTGAAACGACGAGCGCCGCTCGTCCCTAGGGGCGGACCGCCGTTGTTGGCTGCTGCGTTGATTGTCCAATGTCACG
The DNA here is from genome assembly GCA_019635695.1 of Rhizobiaceae bacterium. Classification (GTDB taxonomy): domain Bacteria; phylum Pseudomonadota; class Alphaproteobacteria; order Rhizobiales; family Rhizobiaceae; genus RCIO01. Next base: position 82,295 of record JAHBYZ010000012.1, on the reverse strand, counting down.
CAGCGGCAAGCGCATTGTCAACGCCGCCGCGAGCATTCGAGCCATATCCCCCGCAGGGCGGGCGCATCGTCGCCAGGGGCGTCTTCGCCACAAATCGGCCCGCTTCGCGCCGCATTGCGTTAACAAGGTGCTAATCATTTGTTGCGAATGAATGATTTCCGGAGCCGGGGGGCTCTGGACATCGGGCGCTGTGACTGGTGTTTTGGCAGCGATGCTGCGGCGCCGAGGGGAAACGGGGACCGTTCGGGAATGGGTAACAGTACGCGGTCTGCCCCGTCACGGCTGAGTCTTGCCGCAACGCTTGCCGTTTCGGTTTTTGCCGCCGGCTGCTCCTCCACCTCCACGCCGACGGTCAGTTCGTCGGGCCGCGAATCCGCCGGCAAGGAATATTTCTCGGAAGCCGAATATGGCGTGAAGGCCAGCCCGCGCGTGTCGAACCTGCGCACGCGCCTGCCGCGCGGCGGCGGCCGCGACATGCTGGGCAAGCCCTACAAGGTCAAGGGCAAGTGGTACAAGCCGAAGGAAGACCGCAACTATTCCAAGGTCGGCGCGGCCTCCTGGTACGGCGACGCCTTTCACGGCCGGCTCACCGCCAACGGCGAAATCTACGACATGACGCACCTGACGGCGGCGCATCCCACCATGCCGTTGCCGTCCTATGCGCGCGTCACCAACACGGCCAACGGCGCCTCGGTGATCGTGCGTGTCAACGACCGCGGGCCGTACGCCCATAACCGCGTCATCGACCTGTCCAAGCGCGCCGCCGAACTGCTCGACTACAAGCATGTGGGCGTCGCCAGGGTGAAGGTCGAGTATGTCGGCCGCGCGCCGCTGCACGGCCGCGACGACAACTACCTGCTCGCCTCCTATCACCCCGGCAAGAGCGGCATCGACCGCCCGCGGCCGGGCAATGACGGACTGCCTGCCGGGGTCATGGTCGCCATGAACGGCGATACCCCGACCACCAAGAAGCGCGGCGGCCTCTTCGCCGGTTTCGGCAAGGAGGCGCGCCCCGTCGCACCGGCGCCGGTCGTTGCCCCAGTTTCAGTCGTCGCAGCAGCCCCGGTCGCCGCGCCGGTGGCAATTGCGGGCGTCTCCGGAGTTGTCGCGGCAGGAGCGCTCGCACCGATATCAGCGCCCGCCGAAGCCTGGGGTGAGGTGCTCGCCTCCGACCCGGTACTGCCGGAATTCGGACCGATGGTGCCGGAAAGGCCTTATGACGGCCTGGCTCCGGTGATGGTGGCAAGCGCGAAGCTTTCCTATGCCGACGAGCGCGTCGCCGCCGCTTCCGCCGCCTTCAACTCTCTCGCCGTGCCGGGCTTCGATGCCGACGACGTGCGCGCGTCGTGGAAACGGCTGAACGGCGAGACGCAAGCGGCGCAGGAGGCCCCGGCCGAGCTTTACGTCCTTGCCGGCAGCTATTCGAGCCGTGCCGAAGCCGACAAGGTCGCGGCGGTGCTGCGCGGCATTGGCGCCGTCGCGGTCAAGGCTGACGGCGACGCCTTCAACGTCGAATTGCGCGGCGACGGCCGCAACGCGCCCGACATCATGGCAGAGCTTGCCCGCGAAGGCGGTGCGCCAGACGCGTTCCTGATCCGCGACTAGCCTTCGAGGCATACAGCGGAACCGCGCCACGGTTGCGCCACGGCGCCGTGGTTGATACGGTTCTTGCCGAAACAGTCGCGATTGGCAGATTAATGTTTAATTTCAAATCATTGCGATGGTTTGTTTACGCGACGATGGCGCTCGGGCTCATGGTCGCGCCGGCGTTCGCGCAGCCATTCGAGACCAAGGCCGGCCAGGCGATCCTCGTGGACGCCGGCACGGGGACGCTGTTGTTTGCCAAGGACGCCGACAAGTTGATACCGCCGGCCTCGCTGGCCAAGCTGATGACGATGGAAGTGGTCTTTCACGCCATCAAGACGGGCGAGATCACACTTGAGACCACCTTCAAGGTCAGCGAAAACGCCTGGCGCACCGGCGGCGCGCCGTCTGGCACCTCGACCATGTTCGCCGAACTGAATTCCAGCATTCGCGTGGACGACCTGATCCACGGAGTCATCATCCAGTCCGCAAACGACGGCTGCATCGTTCTGGCCGAGGGCATGGAAGGCTCGGAGGCCAAATTTGCCGAGCGGATGACGAAAAGAGCGCGCGAGCTCGGCCTGGAGACGTCCGTCTTCAAGAATTCCAACGGCCTGCCGGCCGAAGGCCAGCTCGTCACGGTGCGGGAGCTGGCGAAGCTCGCCGAGCATCTGTGGCGGGAATATCCTGAATTCTATGCGATCTACTCGCAGCGCGACTTCACCTGGAACGGCATCTTCCAGCGCAACCGCAACCCGCTGCTGGCGATGGACATCGGCGCCGACGGCCTCAAGACGGGCTTCACCGACGCTTCCGGCTACGCCATCGTCGGCTCGGTCCAGCGTGACGGACGCCGCCTGTTTGCCGCAATGAGCGGCATGGCCACCGACAAGGAGCGCGGCGAGGAAGCACGCAAGCTGCTTGAGTGGGGACTGAAGGCATTCGACCGCAAGGAAGTCTTCGCCGATGGCGAGACAGTGGGCGAGGCAAAGGTCTTTGGCGGCGAGAAGGCAGCACTGACGCTGCAGGCAAGGCAGCCGATAGGCGTCATGCTGCCGAAGGAGGGGCGCGACCGCGTGACGGCGCGGATCGTCTATCAGGGTCCGGTCGTGGCGCCGGTCGAGGCGGGCCAGCGCGTGGGCGCGCTGAAGGTCTGGGTCGGCGATGCCGTGGTGCAGGAAACGCCGCTCTTTGCCGCCGAGGCGGTAGGCCTCGGAAGCCTGCCATCAAGGGCTCTTGGCGCCATCGAGGAACTGGCGGTCGGCTGGATGCGCTGACGCATCCGCAGCACCGCACTTGGAACGCCGCGCGGCACTGCGTAGATAGGCGGCACGGGCCATGGGACGCAGGCGTTGAAGCGCGGATTGTTCATCACGTTCGAGGGCGGCGAGGGGGTCGGCAAGTCGACGCAGGTGCGCCGGCTGGCGGAAGCCCTGCGCGCCGACGGCCACGACGTGCTGACCACCCGTGAGCCGGGAGGCTCGGCCGGCGCGGAAGCGGTCCGCCACGTGCTGCTGTCGGGCGCCGCGGAGCCGCTGGGGCCGCGCATGGAGGCCGTGCTGTTCGCCGCCGCGCGGTCCGACCACGTCGAGCAGGTGATCCGCCCGGCAGTGGACGCGGGCAGGATCGTGTTGTGCGACCGCTTCATGGACTCCTCGCGCGTCTACCAGGGCGTCACCGGTGGGCTCGACTCGGTCTTCATGGCCGCACTGGAGCGCGTGACAGTCAACGGCATGCGGCCGCATCTGACCATCATGCTCGACATCGAGCCGTCCGAGGGGCTGCGCCGCGCCTCGGCGCGGCGCGGGGCAGGCGAGGATGCCGACCGCTACGAGAAGGAGGAGCTTGCGCTGCACCGTCGTCGCCGGGAGGCCTTCCTCGCCATCGCGGCAGCCGAGCCCGACCGCTGCGTGGTTATCGAGGCCGGACGTAACGAGGATGAAGTGGCGCGCGACGTGCTCGGCATCGTGCGGCAGGTTGTGGCGGCGCGCGACGAACCCGCCGCTCTTGCCGAGGCGGCGCAGGCATGAGCTTCGCCCGCATTGGCCCGGAGCGGCACGACAGCCTCGACAGCATACCCGAACCATCGGAACACACGATGCTCGTCGGCCACGCCGAGCAGGCCCAATTGCTGGCCGATGCGCACAGGGCAGGGCGGCTGCACCACGGACTGATGTTTTCCGGGCCGGCAGGCATTGGCAAGGCCACGCTTGCCTTCCGGCTTGCGCTGCATCTTTTGTCGCATCCTCGCCCGGCCAGCGCCCCGCCGACGCTGACATCGCCGGATCCTGCCGGACCGGCCTTCCGGCTGGTCGCGCAGGCGGCGCATCCTTCAGTGCTGCACCTGACCCGGCCGTTTGACGAAAAAGCCAAGAAATTCAAGACAGTGCTCAGTGTCGACGAAATCCGCCGGGTCGGCCGGTTCCTGTCGATGACCGCACATGACGGCGGCTGGCGGATGGTAATCGTCGATCCGGCAGACGACCTGAACACAGCTGCCGCCAATGCGCTGCTGAAGAACCTGGAGGAACCGCCACCGCGGACCGTCTTCGTGCTCGTCGCCCACCAGCCGGGCCGGCTGCTGCCGACGATCCGCTCGCGCTGCCAGTTGGTTCCGTTCGCACCGTTGGCGCAAGACGAGGTCGCGCGGGTGTTCGTCGGGCTCGGCCTTTCGCTACCGGCGCAGGCCGGGCGACGCGAGACGCTTCTGCGCAAGGCGGCGGGCAGCGTCCGCGCCGCGATCATGCTCACCGAATATGGCGGCCTCGACATCGCCGATGCGGTCGACGGCCTGCTGGCCGCCCGCCGCTTCGACGCGACCGCCGCCGCGCGCATCGCCGACGCGGTCGCCGGCCGCGACAAGGAGCAGCAGTTCGGCCTCTTCACGGACCATCTGGAGCAGGTGCTGGCCGGCACCGCCGCCGGCTTGGGCGAGCAGGGCGACGCCACCCGCGCCGACCGCCTCGCCACGGCCTGGTCGGAATTCGGTCGGACGACCGCGGAAGCCGAGGCCTACAATCTCGACCGCCGACAGCATGTGTCGGGGTCACTGATGCGGGCGCATCAGGCGCTTCACGCGGCTTGACACCCTCTGGCGCCGCAGCGCGTTTCATCCTATGTAGGCGCATCCGCAACCGAACCAGGGAGGCAGCCATGTCCGATACCGTCGCGTCGCGCCTCCCCGGCCGAATGCCCGCCTGAACGGGCTTCGTTTCGGCGTCTTCTCCAAAGGCATCGTCAGCGCAGCCCGGGTGGATCGGCACCACGTTTCAGCCGATGGCCTTCGCCTGCGCGATGCGCTATCTGACCCCGATTCCGAAAGAACCGAGCAGAAGATGCCTGCCGAGAAATTCTACATCACCACGGCGATTTCCTATCCGAACGGAAAGCCGCATATCGGCCACGCCTACGAGCTGATCGCCACCGATGCGCTCGCCCGCTTCCAGCGCCATGACGGCAAGGACGTCATGTTCCTGACCGGGACCGACGAGCACGGCATCAAGATGGTCCAGACCGCCCGCAGGGAGGGCGTGACGCCGCGCGAACTCGCCGACCGCAACGCGGCCGAGTTCAAGCGCATGGCACAGGTATTGAACGCTTCCAACGACGACTTCATCCGCACCACCGAGCCTCGCCACTACGAGGCCAGCATCGCGCTCTGGAAGGCGATGGCCGCCAATGACGACATCTACAAGGGCGGCTATGCCGGCTGGTATTCCGTGCGCGACGAGGCCTATTACGGCGAGGAGGAGACCGAGCTGCGCGCCGATGGCGTGCGCTACGGCGCGCAGGGCACGCCGGTCGAATGGGTCGAGGAGGAGAGCTATTTCTTCCGCCTGTCGGCCTACCAGGACAGGCTGCTCGCCTTCTACGACGCCAATCCCGGCTACATCGCGCCGCCCGAACGCCGCAACGAGGTGGTCAGCTTCGTCAAGGCCGGGCTGAAGGACCTGTCGATCTCGCGCACGACCTTTGACTGGGGCGTGCCGGTGCCGGGCGACGAGAAGCACGTGATGTATGTGTGGGTGGACGCGCTCACCAACTACATCACCGCCGCAGGCTACCCCGACGCAGAAGCGAAGCTCTGGCGCTACTGGCCGGCCGACCTGCATGTCATCGGCAAGGACATCGTGCGCTTCCACGCCATCTACTGGCCGGCCTTTCTGATGTCGGCCGGCGTGCCGCTGCCCAGGCGCGTGTTCGGCCACGGCTTCGTGTTCAACCGCGGCGAGAAGATGTCGAAGTCGGTCGGCAACGTCATCGACCCATTCGCGCTGGTCGAGCACTACGGCCTTGATCCGGTACGCTATTTCCTTCTGCGCGAGGTGCCGTTCGGACAGGACGGCAACTACAGCCACGAGGCGATTGTCAACCGCACAAACGCCGATCTCGCCAACGATCTCGGCAATCTGGCGCAGCGCTCGCTGTCGATGATCGCCAAAAACCTCGGCGGCATGGTGCCGACGCCGGGCGCGCTGGCGGACAACGACAAGGCGTTGCTGGCACAGGCCGACGCTGCGCTCATTGCCGCGCGCGAGGCGATGGGGGGCCAGTCGATCCACATCGCGCTGGCCGGCATCTTCGCGGTGGTGGCGGAGGCGAACCGCTACTTCGCCGGCGAAGCGCCGTGGGCGCTGCGCAAGACCGACCCGGCGCGGTTCGAGGCGGTGTTGTGGACCACGATTGAGACGGTCCGCCGGGTCGGCATCATGGTGCAGCCGTTCATCCCCGGCTCTGCGGCAAAACTGCTCGACCTGCTGGCCGTGCCGGCCGGCGAGCGGCAGTTTGCCCATGCCGGCGAGGCGAACGCGCTCAAGGCAGGCACTGCGCTGCCCGAGCCGCAAGGCGTGTTCCCACGCTATGTCGAAAAGGCCGATGGCGAGAAGGAAGGGGCAGGGGGCTGACGCCCCCTCTCCCGGCCAGAAGGATTGCAGACCGGCCGATGCTGATCGACAGTCATTGCCACCTCGACTTCCCCGATTTCGCGGACGAACGCGACGCCATCGTCGCGCGCGCCCGCGAGGCCGGCGTCGGGCGCATGATCACGATCTCCACCCGCGTGCGCCGCTTCGATCAGATCCGCGCCATCGCCGAAGCCTATCCGGACGTGTTCTGTTCGGTCGGCACGCATCCGCACAATGCCGGCGAGGAGACCGACATAACCGCCGACGAACTAGTCTCGCTGGCGCAGCATCCCAAGGTCGTCGCCATAGGCGAGGCGGGGCTGGACTATTTCTACGACAAGGCCCCGCGGGACGCGCAGGCGGCGGGCCTGCGGACCCATATCGAGGCGTCGCGCCGCACCGGCCTGCCGCTGGTCATCCACGCCCGCGACGCCGACGACGACATGGCGGCGATTCTGACCGCGGAAACGGAGAAGGGGGCGTTCCCCTTCGTGCTGCACTGCTTCTCGTCGGGCGCCGCGCTGGCGCGCACCGGCGTCGAACTCGGCGGCTACGTGTCGTTCTCGGGCATTTTGACCTTCAAGAAGTCCGACGGGCTGCGCGAGATTGCCAGAGCCGTCCCGTGCGACCGCCTGCTGGTCGAGACCGACGCGCCCTACCTCGCGCCGACGCCGTTCCGCGGCAAGCGCAACGAGCCGGCCTATGTGGCGAACACGGCGAGGGTTCTGGCCGAAGCGATCGGCGTGAGCGAGGCGGAAATCGCCGCCGTCACAACGTCGAACTGCCTGCGGCTGTTCAAGAAGATGCCGCCGCTCGCGGCCGCGGCCTGACCGTGCCCAAGATCATGCATGACACGCTGCGTTTCACGCTGCTCGGCTGCGGCTCATCGCCAGGTGTGCCGCGCATCAACGGCGACTGGGGCAATTGCGACCCGGCAAATCCGAAGAACCGCCGCACCCGCGCGGCCGCCATGTTCGAGCGCGTCGGCCCCGGCGGCACCACCCGCATCGCCATCGACACCGGCCCCGACTTTCGCCAGCAGATGATCGCCGCAGACGTGCGGCATCTCGATGCCGTCGTCTACACGCACGCCCATGCCGACCACATCCACGGCATCGACGATCTCAGGGGTTATTTCCTGTCTCAGCGCCGGCGTGTCGACATCTTCGCCGACACGGCGACGCTGGCGCGCTTGCGCGAAGGCTTCGACTACTGCTTCCGCACGCCGCCCGGCAGCGCCTATCCGCCGATCGTCGAACCATACGAAATCGAGGCGTACCAGCCGTTCGAGCTGACGGGAGAGGGGGGCGCCCTCACCTTCGAGCCGCTGCTCCAGCAGCACGGCGACATCGTCTCGCTCGGTTTCCGTGTCGGCGATGTGGCCTATTGCCCCGACGTCAGCGGCCTTCCGGAGGCGACGCTTGCGCGGCTCACAGGGCTGGAACTGCTGGTGGTGGACGCCCTGCAGTACAACCGGCACCCGTCGCATTTCTCGCTCGAACAGGCACTGGACTGCATCGCGGCGCTGAGGCCCAAGCGCGCCGTGCTGACGCACATGCACACGCCGCTCGACTACGAAACGGTGATGCGCGAGACGCCCGATCACGTCGAGCCGGGCTTCGACGGCATGACCATCGAGATCGCGATCTGAGGAGGCACGCATGGCCGGCAGCATCGAGCGCGTAGCGCAGGCGGCGGCGGCAGCCGGACTGGTCATCGAGGTCCGCCGCATGGGCGCCTCGACGCGCACCGCCGAGGACGCCGCGCGCGAATGCGGCTGCGCCGTCGACCAGATCGTCAAGTCGCTGATCTTCGAGGGCGAGGAGGATGGCCGACTGTTCCTGTTCCTCGTCTCGGGCAGCCGCCGGCTGGACACGGCACGCGCCGCGCAATTGGCCGGCCAGCCGCTGAAGCGCGCGGAGCCGAGGAAGATCCGCGACGAAACCGGCTTCGCTATCGGCGGCGTTTCGCCGATCGGCTACGAGCGGCCGCTGGCGGCCTTTGCCGACCGCAACCTGCTCGGCTATCCCCAGGTCTGGGCAGCGGCCGGCGCGCACGACGCCGTGTTTTCAGCGGCGCCAGACGCGCTGGTGAAAGCGGCAGGCGCCACGGTGGCGGACATCGCCGCCGAATGACTGCACGGGCAAGATTCTACAACATCGTTTCGTAAGCTATTGATGAGACAGGGCTTTCTCCTTCCAGCTTTCCCCATCCCACGATTAGAGTAGTTCCATAATATATCTTATGCGACTTGCGCACGCAGTGCGGGTTGGCCGTGGCTGGGCCTTCCAGGCCTTTGCCAGCGCCCCGCTCCCGGCGTAGCGTGGGGACGGAAACGTGCCCGCCCGCGGAGCGAAAGATGACGGACAGGACGGCTGCTGGAAAATCGGTCGCGGCGCTGATGCTCGTCTCGCTCGCTGCGACGCTCGCGCATGCTGCCGAACCGGCTACGGTCTGCAATGTGTTCGCGTGGACGACCGACGACGACCCTAAGGGCCTGAACGTGCGCGCCGGCCCCGGCGCCAGCTATCCCGTCATCGCGACGCTGCCTCCGCCGCTGCAATCCGAGGGCTACGAGTTCGCTCCCGAGGTCCAGATTGCCAGCTCTGAGAATGGCTGGTTCCGTATTATCAAGGCCGTCCTGGACGACTATGGGACGGCCGGCGGCGAAAAGGTCGTGTTCACCGGCAGCGGTTGGGTTTCAGGCCGGCTTCTCGGGACATCCGTGGAAGGCCGTTACCTGCGCGACGGTCCCTCGCCCGGTGCGAGGCCAGTTCTCGACTTCTACGAGAAACTCGACAGCGGCGGCGGGCCCGATTCCTTCGCGGTTGAGCGGCTGCTTGCCTGCAACGGCTTGTGGCTTCAGGTCGAAGGCACCTATCTCGACAAGAAAGTCTCGGGCTGGACGAACGACACCTGCTCCAACCAGGTCACGACATGCCCGTGACCGAGGCAGCCAACACCAAACGACTTCCTGCAGGCACGCTTTCGGAGCTCAGGAATGTCGGCAAGGCGACGCTCGCCGATTTCCGCTCGCTCGGCATAGAAACCGTGGCCGATCTTGCGATGCAGACGGCCGACGATCTCTACCAGCGGCTGTGCCGGCAAACCGGCCACCGCCACGATCCCTGTGTTCACGACGTATTTTCGGCGACAATCCACCAGGCGAAGACCCGCGAGGCGCTGGACTGGTGGAATTTCACCGCGGCGCGAAAAGCCCGTCCGTTCCCTACTCCGCCAGCGCCTTCGCCCAGACGTCGGCCTTGAAGCCGAGCAGCAGTTCGTCGCCGGCGTCGAGCACGGGCCGCTTGATGAGGTTGGTCTCGGAGAGAATCATCTGCTTCGCGCGCTTGGCGTCGATGCCGGCCTTTTCGCCCTCCGGCAGTTCCTTGAACGTCGTGGAATTGCGGTTGAACACCTTTTCCCAGCCGGCTCGTGCGAACCAGTCGTCGACCACCTTCGGATCGAGCCGATCCTTGCGATAGTCGAAGAACTCGTAATCGACCTTGTTGGCGTCGAGCCATTTCATGGCGTTGCGCACCATGTCGCATGAACGAAAACCGTAAAGCTTCGCAGCCATCATTCTTTCCCGCGTCTCTTCAGCAAATAAGTGTCCATGATCCAGCCGTGACGCGCCCTCGCCTCCTCGCGAACGCGGACGATCTCGTCCGATACGTCGCCGAGCCGGCCGGAGATCAGGATTTCGTCGGGCGTGCCCAGATAGGCGCCCCAGAAGATGTCGAGGTCCGGGTCGGCGTCGCGGAACGCTTTCGCTCCGTCGAGCATCACGACGGTGGAATCGGCCTTGCCGATATCCTCGGCGAGCCGCCGGCCCGTGGTGATCGTGACCGGCCGGCCGATCTCGTTGAGCGTGGTCTGGTGGGCCGCCGTCAGCGCCTGAACGGCGGTGATGCCGGCGATCACCTCGACCTGCGGCGCAACGCGGCCGCGCGCGGCGACACGCTCAAGAATGCGCAGTGTCGAATCGTAAAGCGACGGATCGCCCCAGACGAGGAAGCCTGCCACATCCCCCTCGCCCGCCTCATCCATCAGCAATCGCTCATGGATGCCGGCGATCGTGGCGTGCCAGTCGTCGACCGCACCGCCATAGTCGCCTTCAGCCCGCCGCTTCGGCACGGCGTAGGTCACGACGCGAAGTCGCCCGTTGTCGGCATGGGCACGCAATATGTCATGCCGCAGCGTTGCGAGCTCGCGCTTCTCCTCACCCTTGTCGGGGATAAAAACGACATCGAGGCGGTGGATGGCCTCCACCGCCTCGAGCGTCACATGCCTGGGATTGCCGGCGCCGATGCCGATGACGAGCACTTGTCGCCGTGCGCCCGTCATCGCGATGCGCCGTCCAACCTATTCCTCGGCGTCGGCCTTGGCGGCCTTCTTCTTCGGAGCGGCCTTCTTCTTGGCCGGCTTGGTCTCCTCGGAGGCGCCCTCCTCCGCATCGTCGGCAAGCAGCTCCTCGCGGCCGACCTGCTTGTCGGTGACGCTGATCTGGCCGAGCAGATGGTCGATCACCTTCTCCTCGTAGAGCGGCGCGCGGATGCCGGCCAGCGCCGACGGATTGTCGCGGTAGAAGTTGAAGGCTTCCTGCTGCTGGCTCGCCGGGAAACGGCGGATCTGCTCGTAGAGACCGCGCTGCAGCTCGTCGTCGGAGACCGTCACGCCGGCTTTCTCACCGATCTCGGCGAGGACGAGGCCGAGGCGCACGCGGCGCTCGGCGAGACGCTGGTACTCGGCGCGCGCCTCCTCCTCGGTCGTGTCCTCGTCGGCAAAGGTCTTGCCTGCCTGCTGGAGGTCGCGGTTGACCTGGTTCCAGATGTTGTCGAACTCGGTCTCCACCAGCTTTGCGGGAGCGTCGAAGCGATACTGCTCGTCGAGCGCGTCGAGGATCTGACGCTTGACCTTCTGGCGGGTGACCGCGCCGTACTGGCTCTCGATCTGGCTCTTCACCACCTCGCGCAGCCGCTCGGCGGACTCCATGCCCAGCGTCTTGGCCAGCTCGTCGTCGATAACCAGATCGCCGGGCTTCTGCACCTGCTTGACCTTGATGTCGAAGGTCGCCGCGCGACCGGCCAGGTGCTGCGCCGGATAGCCCTCGGGGAACGTCACCTCGATGACCTTCTCTTCGCCGGCCTTGACGCCGACCAGCTGGTCTTCGAAGCCCGGGATGAACTGGTTGGAGCCGATGACGAGGTCGGCGTCGTCGGCCGCGCCGCCTTCAAAGGCCTCGCCGTCGATCTTGCCGAGATAGTCGATGGTCACCTTGTCGCCGGTCTCGGCCTTGCCCTTCTTGGGCTCGTAGGTGCGGGCGGAATCGGCGACCACGGCCACCTGCTTCTCCACCTCGTCGGCCGGCACGTCATAGAGCAGACGGGTCACGGCGATGCCCGAATAGTCCTTGAGCTCGATCGCCGGAATGACCTCGTAGCTCATCGAGAACTCGAGATCGGCGTTACCGTTGAGGATGCTTTCGGCTTCCTTCTCGTCTTCGGTCATCTTGATTTCGGGCTGCATGGCAGCCTTCTCGCCGCGATCAGACAGCACGCTGCGCGGAGAATCGTTGATGATCTCGTTGACCACCTCGGCCATGAACGACTTGCCGTACATCTTCTTGAGATGCGCCAGCGGCACCTTGCCCGGACGGAAGCCGCGGATCTGGACCCGGTCCTTGGCGTCGGCGAGGCGCCTGTTGAGGCGTTCGGCCATGTCGTCCTTGGGGACGATCACCTTGATCTCGCGCTTGAGGCCGGTGTTGAGCGTTTCCGTGACCTGCATCGTCAAAGCCTTCGTTTTCCTGACCGCCGGCGCGCCGCGCGCGGCGGGTGAGTGTTCTGCTTCCGGATATCGTGTGCCGGGATTTCTGGTGCGGGTGGAGGGACTTGAACCCCCACGGCTTGCGCCACAGGAACCTAAATCCTGCGTGTCTACCAGTTCCACCACACCCGCTCGCCGGACCCACGGCCCGTCGAAGCGCGGCGTTCTATATCATCAGGCCAGCATGGTTCAAAGGAAATTTGGCCTCTGCAGCCGCCTAAATTCGGGCCCTCCGGACGGCCTCGGCGACGATCAGTAGAGCGGCTCGGCGTAGATCAGCGTATCGCCGTCGTGGAACGACTTGATCTGCGGCGTGCCGTCAGCGGCGACCGCCACCTTCATGCGGAAAGGCCGCACGCCGATGCCTTCCTCGATCGGCCTGCCCTGCCCCTCCGGCAGGTAGAAACGCTCGATCCCATAGTCCATCGGCACGGCACCGTTGTCCGGAGGCCAGTAGCCGGAATAGCCGCGCAAATCGACCTCGCCAGCCCTCGGCGGCTCGGCGGCAGGCGCGTCGAGCCGCGCCAGCACCGGCTGCCAGATGCCCGCGGCGTCGGCCTTGAGCCGCACGAACACGGTGTGCGGGCCGCTGTAGTCTTCGCGCTTCTCGCCGCCGAAAAGCGCCTTGTCGAGCGAGGATATGTTGTAGCCGACGATCACATAGTCGCCGCGCAGCAGGTCGCGCGGATCGATCGGCCTTACCTCCAGCACGATCTCCGTGCCGCTGCGCAGGATCGAGGCCCGCGCCCAGATCATCGAGCCGAGGACAGCGATCTGCGCCACCGCGAGCGCCGCGGCGATGACGGTCAGCCAGCGAGCCTGCAAGGCGGCGATCATGTCGCGCCTCCTGTCGCCTCGGCCGGCGGCGCCTTCAGCCTGCGCTCGATGCGGGTGATCGCCCAGGCGAGGCCGGCGACAACAAGGCCCGCCGACAGGAAGAAGCCTGCCGTGCCGATCATCGAGACCACCAGCACGACGTAGACGTAGATGACCTCATAGGTGAACGCGGCATAGCCGAGCCACCGCAGCATGCGGCTTTCGCGCCCGCCGAGCACGAGCGCGGCGATCACCGCGGCGAAGATCACCACGACGATCAACAGGAACAGCCGGTCGTTCTGGAACATGTACTGGATCGGCGACATGCCGGCGATGAAGCCGAGCAACCCCTGGATCGGCGCGCCGTGGTCGCCCAGCTTGATGATCCGGTCGACCAGATCGGGAGCGAGAACCCACGCACCGAACAGCGCCACCGACGCGACGGCAAGGATGAGCGGCACGGTCACAAGTTCCGTGTCGACGTAGTGGAGGACGGCGAAATACATAAGCGCGAGCAGGATGAGGTGCCGCGCCACGGCGCTCTGCGACCATAGCGAGATCGCCCAGATGACCGCCACGACGCCGAGGAAGAGCATGGGCGGCGCGCCGAACCAGTCGGTGTCGAACGTCACCATGTTCATCCAGATCGTCGCCAGCAGCACCGCGCCTGCGGTCAGCGGTCCTGAACGCAGCGCCAGCGCCGCAAGCGCTGTGCCGCCGCACCACAGGAAGATCGCCTGCGTTTCCTCGCCCGACAGGTGGTACATCTGTGCGATCAGCGCGATGCCGGCACCGAAGGCCACGGCGCCGAGGATGTAGGCGGCTTCCGCGAACGAGGTATTGCCCCTGCCCTTCAGGATCGCGCCACCGACATAGCCTCCGGCGATGAGCGCGAAGATCAGGCCGACACGCACCAGCCGCGGGATGTATTCCCAGTTCGCCGCCACCAGCAGCAGGATTGACGCCCCGATCAGCACGGCGGCGAGCATCGAGAGAATCAGCCCGAAGCTGACTCCGCCCGGCCTCGAATCCGCGTCCTTGCGCAGTTTCGCGGCTGTCGACGCGTCGATGAGCCCGTCAGCTTCCCAGCGGGCGATGTCCTTCTTGAGGTTGGAAACGTATCCGGCCATCGCCCCGCCAGCGGTGACATGCCTTCGAGGGATCGAAGGCCAGTCCCCTTCCTTACCGCGTTCGGGGACCCGCGCCTAGTCGACGAAACGCTTGCTCACGAATCCTTTGAGCCGTCCGCATGAAATCGATTTCTTTTGCATTGCACAAAACGCATTGCTGCCATGCAGCATCGGCTCTTCCGCGCAAGGCCCCGCCCCCTTAGTTATGCATCGTAACAAAGAACGAAACAGACCAAGCAATCGAACGAGAACTGCCATGAACCTGATCCGCAACTATCGCAACTGGCGCCGCTACCGCGAGACCGTCTCCGAGCTGAGCCGCCTGTCGAACCGTGAGCTTTCCGACCTGGGCATCGCCCGCGGCGACATCCACTTCGTCGCCCGCAAGTCGGTGTAGGAATTGACGAATTTCGCCGAAGCCTACCTCCTCCCAGGCAACGGCGAATAAGACCGGCTCTTTCTCCTCCTCCCGAAAAGCCGGTCTGCCAAAACGACACCCGCCGGACCTCCTCCCCCGGCGGGTGTTGTTTCCCCGGAGCGCCAGGCGCCCGGAAGAACGAATTGACGAATTTCGTCGGCGCCTACCTCCTCCCAGGCAAAGACGAATGAGACCGGACTTTTCTCCTCCTCCCGAAAAGCCGGTCGCCCAAACGACACCCGCCGGATCTCCTCCCCCGGCGGGTGTTGTTTTTTGGCGGGCTTCGTTTTGGCGGTCCGGCCGCCAACGAAAAAGGGCGCCGAAGCGCCCTGTCATTCCCCCGATCGATCTGTCCGCCTACCGCTCGCCCCAGACGCCGCGGGTGCGCCAGTATGCGAGTTCGACCACGTCCGGCAGGCCGCCGGCGGGTTCATACCAGCTGTCCACAGCCCACTTCTTGCCGTCGGCCTTGTCGCGCAGCACCGCCGTCCAGTGCGGATAGCGTCCGTCGACCAGCGCGCCGCGCGTGACGTTCTGCTGCACCGTGTGGTGGGCGAGCAGCCCGCGCGTTTCCAGATAGACCAGAAGGTGATGGGTGTTGGTCGATTCGTCGACGCAGTCCATCTGCCCCTTCTCGCCGGAAGCGACCACCGGCGATTTCGGCCCGTCGCGGAAGCCGATTGCCGATGCCGACAGTTCCTCGTAATAGGCGACCGCCTTGCGCACCGCCGCGCGCTCAGCTGCAGGCGATCCCTTCCCCTCGCCCATGATCGCGGCGAAGCGGTCCGCAGAGCTCTTGCCCACGGCAAAGCTCTTCTCCATGCGGCAGCCATAGCCGTAGCAGGCCGTCAGCCTGGTCGGGATCGGCCCGGCACCATAGCCGCGATTGTCCACGGCGCCGGTCGCGCAGCCGGCCAGCAGGCCGGTGGCGGCGACCGAGAATGCGACGACGAGGTGGCGGAATCCGGCGGAAATCATGGCGCGACGCTACTGACTCGCACCGCAGCGCACAATTGCATTTCGGCCACACCCCCGCCGCCGCTCGCCGCCTCACCGATTTGTCATCAGGTTGATTTCAGCCTCGCGCAAGCCTAATCGGGGGCATGTCGCACAAACCCATCCACGTCGTCGGCGGCGGGCTCGCCGGCTCCGAAGCAGCCTGGCAGATCGCCCAGGCCGGTGTTCCCGTCATTCTTCACGAGATGCGCGGCGTGCGCGGCACGGAGGCGCACAAGACCGACGGGCTCGCCGAACTGGTATGCTCCAACTCGTTCCGCTCGGACGACGCGGAGAACAATGCCGTCGGCCTGCTGCATGCGGAACTGCGGCTCGCCAACTCGCTCATCATGGCATCGGGCGACGCCAACCAGGTGCCGGCCGGCGGCGCGCTGGCCGTTGACCGCGACGGCTTCTCGGCTGCGGTGACTGCGAAACTGGAAGCGCATCCGCTGGTCACCATCGTCCGCGAGGAGATCGCGGGCCTGCCGCCCACGGAATGGGACCAGGCGATCATCGCCACCGGTCCGCTGACCGCGCCGTCTCTGGCCGAGGCCATCCGCGCCGCCACCGGCGCCGACGCGCTCGCCTTCTTCGACGCCATCGCGCCGATCGTGCATTTCGACTCGATCGACCTGGACAAGGCCTGGTTCCAGTCGCGCTACGACAAGCCCGGCCCCGGCGGCACCGGCAAGGACTATCTGAACTGCCCCATGGACAGGGCGCAGTACGAAGCCTTCGTGCAGGCCCTGATCGACGGGATGAAGACCGAGTTCAAGGAGTGGGAAGGCACGCCCTATTTCGACGGCTGCCTGCCGATCGAGGTGATGGCGGAGCGCGGCCCCGAGACGCTTCGGCACGGCCCGATGAAGCCTATAGGCCTGACCAATGCGCACGAGCCGACGATCAAGCCCTATGCCGTGGTCCAGCTGCGCATGGATAACGCGCTGGGCACCCTCTACAACATGGTCGGCTTCCAGACCAAGCTGAAGCACGGCGAGCAGACCCGCATCTTCCGCATGATCCCCGGGTTGGAGAATGCCGAGTTCGCGCGGCTCGGCGGCCTGCACCGCAACACCTACATCAACTCGCCCACCCTCCTCGACGGCTCGCTGCAGCTCAAGGGCCGGCCAGGCCTTCGCTTCGCCGGCCAGATCACCGGCTGTGAGGGTTATGTCGAAAGCGCCTCCATCGGCCTGCTCGCCGGCCGCTTCGCCGCCGCGGAGCGACTCGGCAAGGCGGCTTCGCTGCCGCCCGCGACCACTGCGTTCGGCGCATTGCTCAACCACATCACCGGGGGCCACATTGTCACCGACGAGGAGCCCGGCAAACGTTCCTTCCAGCCGATGAACGTCAATTTCGGCCTGTTCCCGCCGGTCGAGGCGCCGAAGGCGGACGGCAAGCGCATGCGCGGCAAGGACAAGACCGTGGCCAAGCGCCGAGCGGTCACCGCGCGCGCGATCGCGGATTGCCGCGCCTGGCTGGGGATGCAGCCGGCAGCTGCGCTTGCGGCCGAGTAGGCTACCAGCGTCCGGCGGCGGCGCGGAACATGCGCCACTGCCGCCGCAACGGCGACAGCCGGGCCGGCGTTTCAAGCGCGGCCACGCCAAGTCTTTCAGTTTTGTCGAAGACCGCTCCCACAGTCGCGAGGGGAAGGACGGCCGGCCTTAGCGATTGCGGCAGGCTGCGCGCAGCCTGCCGAAACAGCGCCATATGCTCGCGCCCGAGCGCGATCATCGCAGCGACGGCGCGCCCTGCTTCCACCTCGCCCCGAAACAGCGCATCCCGCGACGTTCCCGCGGCGGCCAGCAGGTCTGCCGGGAAGAAGCACTGTCCGCGGCGGCGATCTCCGGGCAGCGCCCGCAGGATCTGCGCGATTCCGAGACCAACGCCGCCATGACCGGCGGCATCTGCAAACCCCTTCGCCACGACGGGGTCGAGCACCTGCATGGCCAGTTGAACAAGCGCCGACCGCGTTTCGCCGAGATAACCCTCCAGCGTCGTGCGGTCGGGCATCGGATCGTCGTAAAGATCGAAGATACGCGCCTCAAGCAGGCGATCGAGCGCTGCGGCCGGCAAATGGGACTCGACCACGACGCCGCGCAGCGCATCGGCCAAAGGACTGCCGGTCATCGCGCCGGGCGGCAGCGCCAGCGCGTCACGCCACCATTGCAGCCTGATCTCGCCGGCCATCGGCTCGCGTACGCGCTCCCGCAGCGTGCCTACTTCGGCGTCGAATGCATAGAGGGCCTGAAGCGCGGGACGCATTTCTTCTGGCGCATAGAGCGTGGCGAGATGCCGGTCGGGATCGGCTTCGCGCAGCGCGGCCACAACCGCCTCGTGCTGCATGTCAGTCCACCGCGACGAGAGCGGCGGCCACTTCGCGTTCCTCGGCCAGCAGCACGTTGTAGGTGCGCACCGCCGCTCCGGTCGACATCGGGTCGGCGCCGACGCGCGCCTCGCGCAGCGCGGTGCGCAACGGCGCCCCGAGCGGCTTCAGGTCGCGCCCGGTGCCGACCAGCAGGATGCGAATCCCGGCCGCCTCGGCGATCACCCTGGCGAAGTCGGTTTCCGCCAGGCTTGCCGGATCGGCTGGTTCCCAACCGTAGATGCCGGACGGCAGGCAAAGGATGGAACCGCGGTGCGACATGTCGGCGAAACGGAAGCCGCCATTGC
The DNA here is from genome assembly GCA_019635695.1 of Rhizobiaceae bacterium. Classification (GTDB taxonomy): domain Bacteria; phylum Pseudomonadota; class Alphaproteobacteria; order Rhizobiales; family Rhizobiaceae; genus RCIO01. Next base: position 63,942 of record JAHBYZ010000012.1, on the reverse strand, counting down.
CGTACGAATCGATCGGCGCGCGCCCAGGAAAGTGCGCGCGCCGGATCTGCAGGCCGGTCGACATGGCCGCGTCAGGCGCGGCTCGGCGTTGCCGGCACGCCCTTCTGGCCTTCGGGCTTCTCGGTCTCGAATGCATCCGCCCGCAGCCGGAACAGGATCAGCAGCGGCGCCGCAACGAACAGCGACGAATACGTGCCGATCAGGATGCCGAACAGCATCGCCACCGTGAACGACGAGATCACCTCGCCGCCGAACAGGTAGAGCGCAATCAGGGCGCCGATGGTCGTGAGACCGGTCAGAATCGTGCGCGAGAGCGTCTGGTTGAGCGACATGTTGATCAGCTCGGAGATGCTCATCTTCTTGTATTTGCGCAAGTTCTCACGCATTCGGTCGTACACCACGACCGTATCGTTGATCGAATAACCGACGATGGTGAGCACAGCCGCGATACTCGTCAGGTTGAATTCCAGCCCGGTCAGCACGTACAGGCCCATCATCATAATGACGTCGTGCAGCGTGGAGACGATGGCGCCGACGGCAAACTGCCATTCGAACCGGAACCAGATGTAGACCATCATGGCCAGCATCGCGACGGTGATGCCGATGACGCCGTTGCGCGCGAGCTCGGACGAGACGGTAGGCCCGACGACTTCCGTCCGCCGGAATTCGTAGTCGGCCTCCAGTTCGCCGCGCACGAGGTTGACGACGGATTGTTCGGCGCTGTCGCCGCCCTGCTGCGAACCGATGCGGATCATCAGTTCGCCATTGCCGAATTCCTGCACCTGGATCTCGCCGAGGTTCAGCTCCTCCAGCCGGGCGCGCACGTCAGCGACGTCGGCGGTAACGCCCTGCTTCGCCTGCACCTCGATCAGCGAGCCGCCGCGGAAGTCGATGCCGAGGTTCATGTTGACGGTCATGAACAGCACGACGGTCGCCACGGATGCAAAGGCCGAGAACGCGAACGCGATTTTGCGGAACGACATGAACGGGATCTTCGTGTCGAACGGGATGTAGTTGACGAGTCCGCGCGGCATGTCGGTCGGCCGCGTGTAGCGCAGCCAGACCGCGATCAGCCAGCGGGTCAGCGTGAAGGCGGTGAAAACCGTCGTGACGATGCCGATGGCCAGCGTCACCGCGAAGCCACGCACCGGGCCGGAGCCGAGATAGAACAGGATCACCGCCGCGATCAGGGTCGTCAGGTTCGCGTCGACAATGGTCGAGGTCGCCTGTTTGAAGCCTGAATCGAGGGACGAGATGATCGATCGGCCCTGTCGTCGCTCCTCGCGCACGCGCTCGTAGATGATGACGTTGGAGTCGACCGCCATGCCGATGGTCAGCACGATGCCTGCAATGCCCGGAAGCGTCAGCGTTGCGCCGAGCACCGAGAGCACGGCAATCATCAGGATCACGTTGGCGGTGATGCCGATGGCGGCGATAATGCCGAGCTGCCCGTAGGCGAACAGCAGGAACACGAGGACGATCACGCAGGAGATGATCGAAGCTACCTGTCCGGCTTCGATGGAATCCGCGCCCAGGCTCGGGCCCACCGTGCGTTCCTCAACGATCGTCAGGTCGGCCGGCAAAGCGCCGGCACGCAGCAGGACCGCCAGATCGTTGGCGCTCTGCACCGTGAAGTTGCCGGATATCTGCCCGGAGCCGCCGAGGATCGGTTCGCGGATCTGCGGTGCCGAGATGACCTCGTTGTCGAGGATAATGGCGAACAGCCGACCGACATTCTGCTGCGTCGCCTGGCCGAAGCGGGTCGCACCCTGATTGTCGAACCGGAACGAAACGACGGGTTCGTTGGTGCGCTGGTCAAACGACGCCTGCGCATCGACGAGGTTTTCGCCCGACACGATGACGCGGTTCTCGATCAGGTACGGGACCGGCGGATCGTCGGTCGAATACATGATCGTGGTGCCTGCCGGCGGACGGCCGTTGATCGCCTCTTCCACCGGCATCGACTGGTCGACCATCTGGAAGGTCAGCTTGGCGGTCTGGCCGAGAATGTCCTTGAGCCGCTGCGGATCCTGCAGGCCGGGCACCTGCACCAGAATGCGGTCGGAGCCCTGGCGTTGGATGATCGGCTCGGTCGTGCCGAGCTCGTTGACGCGCCGCGAGACCACCTCGATCGACTGTGACAGCGCCGACGACGTGCGGTAGCTGATGCCTTCAGGCGTCAGCTCGTAGCGGAACAGGCCAGGCTCGGGCTCGCTGAACGAAAGCTCCGTGACCACACCGGTGCCGAGCAGGCCCGACGAAACCGGCTGCGTAAGCGAGGCGAGCGCGGTGCGCGCCGCCGCCACCTGCTCGGCGTCGCGGATGCGCACCTGGACCGTCTGTCCGCTGCCCGTCAGGCCTGTGTAGCCGATGCGCGCATCGCGCAGCAGCGTGCGGATGTCGTCGCGGACGACCTCGAGGCGGTCGTTGATCAGGTCCTGCTGGTCGATCTGCAGCAATATGTGCGAGCCGCCCTGCAGGTCGAGGCCGAGCGTCATCGGGCTCTTGGGCATCCAGTTCGGCAGGCTGTTGAGCGTCGCCTGGGAGAGCACGTTCGGCGCGGCCGCAATGATGCCGATCAGCACGACGAGCCAGATCGAGATTGTCTTCCAGCGGGAAAAATAGAGCATCTGTCTCGTCCAAGCCGGCCGTCCCGTTCAGCACGGGACGGCCCCAAAGAACCGCGTTCGGCCCCGAATCGGGCTATTTCTTGGCGTTCTGGTTGGCGACCGGCTCGCCCTTGACGCGCACGTCGGCAATGGTCGCGCGCAGCGCGGTGACCTTGGTGCCGCCGCCGAGATCGACCTCGACCTCGTTCTCATCAACCTTGGTGACCTTTCCGACGAGACCGCCACCGGTGACCACGGTATCGCCACGGCGGATGGCCGCCAGCATCTCGCCGCGCTTCTTCATCTGCGTGCGCTGCGGGCGGATGATGAGGAAATACATCACCACGAAGATGAGCACGAAGGGCAGGATGCTGATGAAGATGTCGGGCGCGCCGCCCGCGCCCGTCTGGGCGAATGCCGGTGTAACGAACATGAATGTCTCCTGAAACGAATGCGTGAGGGCCCCGCGAGCGGGCCGCCGCGAAATTCGGGCGGAATATAGTTGTTCGCGCGGTCAATGCAACCGAACCACTGGACCTTTGAGGCCGTCCCGGCCCGTGCTATTGCGCCGCTCCCGCAGGGTGGAGGGCAGAATGGCGAAGATGGACGACAGCGATATCGCCGGGCGGCTCGACCGCATCATCGCTGCGCTGGAGCGGATGGCACCGGAACCCTTCCCCGCCAACGACCTCACGGCCGCCGACTGCTTCGTCTGGAACCCCGATCGCCGCCACATGGAGCCGGTGCGACGTGTCAACCGCGTCGACATCGCCCTCATCCGCGGCGTCGACCGCGTCCGCGACATCCTGGTGGAGAACACCGGGCGATTCGCCGCAGGCCTGCCGGCAAACAATGTCCTGCTGTGGGGCGCGCGCGGCATGGGCAAGTCGTCGCTGGTCAAGGCGGCACATGCACTTGTCGCGGGCGAAAGCGGCGTGTCGCTGAAGCTGGTGGAGATCCACCGCGAGGACATCGGCACGCTGCCCGCGCTGCTCAACATCCTCAAAGCGGCGCCGCACCGCTTCATCCTGTTCTGCGACGACCTGTCCTTCGACCACGACGACACCTCGTACAAGTCGCTGAAGGCCGCGCTCGAAGGCGGCGTCGAGGGTCGTCCCGACAACGTCGTGTTCTACGCCACCTCCAACCGCCGCCACCTGCTGCCGCGCGACATGATCGACAACGAGCGCTCGACCGCGATCAACCCATCCGAGGCCGTTGAGGAGAAGGTCTCGCTGTCCGACCGGTTCGGCCTGTGGCTCGGCTTCCACAAATGCTCGCAGGACGAATATCTCGACATGATCGATGGCTACGTCCGGCACTATGGGCTGGAACGCGACGCCGACGCGCTGCGCGCGGAGGCTCTCGAATGGGCCACCACGCGCGGCAGCCGCTCCGGCCGCGTCGCCTGGCAGTTCGTCCAGGACCTTGCCGGCCGGCTGGGCAAGCGCATCTAGGTCGCGCCGCTCCCCCCAAAAAAGATCCCGCCCTCGCGGGCGGGATATGAGCGGCCCCGACTGGAGGTCCAGGGGCCGTAGTGCTTCTTCTTTGTCCTATTCGAGGAACCCGGCCGGATCGACCGGAGCGGAATCCTTGCGCACCTCGAAATGCAGCTTGGGCGAGCCTGCGTTGCCGCTGACGCCGGAGACCGCGATCTCCTGCCCGCGCTTGACGGTTTCGCCGCGCGCCACCTTGATGCTGCTGGCGTGCCCGTAGACCGTGACCAGCCCGCTCTCGTGACGCACCAGCACCGTATTGCCGAAGTCCTTGAGCCCGTCACCGGCATAGATGACGACGCCATTCTCGGCCGCCTTCACCGGCGTGCCCTCCGGCACAGCGATGTCGATGCCGTCGTTCTTCTTGGGGCCGCGGGCGTCGCCGAAATCGGAGACGACCTTGCCACGCACCGGCCAGCGCATGCGGCCGATGCCCGTGGCGCCCGGAGCGGCTTCGCCCGCGCCCTGTTCGACGTCGTCGACAGTCTTCTTCGGCGCAGTGTAGCCGGCGACATTGCCGCCAGCCGTGCCTGTGACCACAGGATCGAGATTCGGCTTCTTCGTAGCGCCGGTCACCACCGGATCGACGCCTGCCGGCGCCTGCGCGATGTTGGCTGCGCCGCCGCCGGGAACCACCAGCTTCTGGCCGACGCGGATGACGCCGCTTTCCATGCCGTTTGCAGCGCGGATCGCCGATGCCGTCGTGCCGTGGCGCTTTGCGATGGCCGACAGCGTGTCGCCCGTCTTCACCACATAGAGCGAGCCTGCGCTCGGCGCTGCGTTCGTATTGGCGGGTTGCGGCTTCTCGGCACGGGCGTTCTGCGGCAGCACCGCAACCCGCTCGGCGGGCGCCCGGCTAGGCACCGGCACCTTGCCGGCCGGCTCGGCCGGCTGCGCGGCAGCCTGCTTGGCGGGTGCAGCGGCGTCCGCCCCGAAAGCCGGGATCGTGATCGACTGGCCGGCGGCCAGCTGCGCGTTGGGTGCAAGTCCGTTCGCCCTGGCCAGCCGGTCAACCGACACGCCGTAGCGGTCTGAGAGCTTCTTCAGCGTGTCCCCGGCGCGCGCCGTGACGACGTTGCCGCCGGCCGGAGCAGCGGGAGCGATCGAACCCGTCGAGGTCTGGTCGACGAAAGCGGGCGCCGGCTGGGCGGGCGGCAGCGAGGACTGCGAAACGACCGGGTCCGGCGCCGGAGCGCGCGTCACGCCGCCCATCGGCGCCGCCGGGAAAGGCTGTGCAGCAGGCAGCGGCTGTGCGGCCGCAGTCTGCGCCGGAACGAGCGGCTGGGCGCCGCCAACATCGCGTTGCGGGACCGGGGCGCGGAAGGCGCGCTGCCAGAAGCGGGGACGGCTGCCGGTGGCAGGCTCGACAGCCGAGCGATTGATCGACGCCGTGGTGGTGGAGTCTACGCCGGCGGGCGCCAGCGCCGAGTCACCGGGATAGGCTTGACTGGCGACCTGCTGCGGCTGCTCTCGCGACGAACTCCCCGGCAGGAGATCGGCGAAACGCATCGAGCCCGACGAGCAGCCCGAAACTGCAACCGCGACAAACGCGACGGCGGCACTGCGCTTCAGGATATGCGCATGCCCAGCGACAACCCGGTACACCATGACTCTACCCGCACCCGTAACAAAGGTGAGGGCAATTACACCGTGTTAATGTTACCGCCCGGTTAAGCCGCCGAAAATTACATCAATAAGGCGCTGTTTTCGCCGGCTAGAGCGTTGCCGCCACGCCGGACGCGAAGGGCTGGAAACGCACCTCGCCGATGTCCTCGCGGTCGAAGCGGCTGCCGATCTTGGTCAGCCGCACCAGATTCTGTGCGCCGTCGCCGGGGCCGATGGCGCAAACCATCGTCCCGTTGGAGGCAAGCTGCTCGACGAAATGCCTTGGCAGCCCATCGAAGGCCGCCCACACGACGATGCGGTCGAACGGACCTTCGCTGGGTGCACCTGCCACGCCATCCGCCTGGCGCAGAATGACGTTGTCGATCCCCCGCGCCGCAAGCCGTTGCCCGGCTTCGGCGACCAGCGTGCGGTACCGCTCAATCGACAGCACCCTGCCCGCGAGCTTGCCCATCACGGCAGCCGTGAAGCCGCTGCCCGTGCCGATCTCCAGCACGCGCTGGCCCTGTTGCGGCGACAGCGCGGAGAAGATCATCGCCTGCAGGTCGATACCCTCGATCGCCTCGCCGCACGGGATCGGAAGCGTACGGTTGAGCCACACGGCATCCTGCCATGGGCCCGGCACGAAATCGCGCCGGCCTGTGGCCTCGATCGCCGCGAACAGCGCCGCGTCGTTGATGCCGCGCGCGCGCATCCGCAGCAGGAAGGCGGCGAACCCTTCCTGGTCGGCCTTGGTCATCCCGCCCCCTTGGCCAGCGCCCGCGCCAGCCGGTCCTTCATCTCGAAGGCCGTCAAATCGAGTTGCAGTGGCGTCACCGAGATGCGGTCCTCGCGAAGGGCCGAGAAGTCCGTCCCGGCCACCGAATCCGTCTGTTCGCGGCCAAACATCAGCCAGTAATAGGGGAAGCCGCGCCCGTCGCGCCGCTCCTCGATGGCAAGGTTGTGGACAAGCTTGCCCTGGCTGGTCACTTCGACGCCCTTCACCTCGTTGGCCTTGCAGCGCGGGAAGTTGACGTTCACCAGCACGCCTCGCGGCAGGTCGACCTCCAGAAGGCGCCGGATCAGACCCGGCCCGTGCGTCTCGGCCACGTCCCAAGGCACGACCCTCGCGCCGTCGGCGAAATTGTAGGCCTGCGACAGCGCAAACGACTTGATGCCGAGCAGCGTGCCCTCCATCGCGCCGGCGACGGTACCCGAATAGGTCACGTCGTCGGCGACGTTCGACCCGCCGTTCACGCCCGACAGGATCAGGTCCGGCTTTTCCGGCATCAGCGAGCGCACGCCCATGATGACGCAGTCGGTGGGCGTGCCGCGCAAGGCGAAGTGCCGGTCGTCGATCTTGCGCAGGCGCAGCGGCTCCGACAACGTCAGCGAATGCGCCAGGCCCGACTGGTCGGCCTCGGGAGCCACAACCCATATGTCGTCGGAAAGCTGGCGTGCGATGCGCTCCAGCGCCGCCAGCCCCTCGGCATGGATGCCGTCGTCATTGGTGAGCAGGATGCGCATCAGCCGACCTTCTCCAGCCCGCCCATGTAGGGCCGCAGAACGTCCGGCACGGTGATCGAGCCGTCGTCGTTCTGGTAGTTTTCCATCACGGCGATGAGTGCGCGGCCGACGGCGACGCCCGAGCCGTTGAGCGTATGCACGAACTTCGTCGTCCGGTCTTCGCCGCTGCCACGGTAGCGCGCGTCCATGCGGCGCGCCTGGAAATCGCCGCACACCGAGCAGGACGAGATCTCGCGATAGGCGTTCTGGCCGGGCAGCCAGACCTCGATGTCGTAGGTCTTGCGTGCGCCGAATCCCATGTCGCCGGCGCACAGCGTCACCGTACGGAACGGCAGGCCGAGCCGTTTCAGCACTTCCTCGGCGCAGGCGGTCATGCGGTCGTGCTCGGCGATGGACGATTCCTGGTCCGTGATCGACACCAGCTCGACCTTGTAGAACTGGTGCTGGCGCAGCATGCCGCGCGTGTCGCGCCCGGCGGAGCCGGCTTCGGAGCGAAAGCAGGGCGTGAGCGCGGTGAAGCGCAGCGGCAGCCTGTCGCCGGCCGTGATCTCCTCGCGGACAAGGTTTGTCAGCGGCACCTCGGAGGTGGGGATGAGGCCAAGCCGCGCATCGCCGTGCGGCGTGAAGAACAGGTCTTCCTCGAACTTGGGCAGCTGGTTCGTACCGAACAGAACCTCGTCGCGCACAAGTAGCGGTGGGATCACCTCCGTGTAGCCGTGCTCGGTCGTGTGCAGGTCGAGCATGAACTGGCCGAGCGCGCGCTCCATGCGCGCCAGCTGGCCCTTGAGCACGGTGAAGCGCGCGCCCGAGAGTTTCGCGGCGCGCTCGAAGTCCATGAAGCCCATGGCCTCGCCGAGCTCATAATGCTCCTTTGCCGAGTTGATGCGGCGCGGCTCGCCGACGCGGCGCACCTCGACATTGTCGTGCTCGTCCTTGCCGACCGGCACGTCGTCCAGCGGTACATTTGGCAGGACGGCAAGGGCTTCGTTGAGCGCCTTGTCCAGCTCGCGGCCTGCGGCTTCGCCGCCCTGGACGAAGCTCTTGAGCTGCGCGACCTCCGCCTTCAGCTTCTCGGCCAGCGCGGTATCACCGCCGCGGATGGCGTTGCCGATCTCCTTGGAAGCCGCGTTCTGCCGCGCCTGCGCCTCCTGCAGCCGTGTCAGGTGGGCGCGGCGCGCCTCGTCGCGGACGATGATCTCGTCGACCGTGGACTGCGCCGAGGCGGCATAGGACGGGCGCTTCGACAACGCCTGCGCCAGAGCCTTTGGGTTTTCGCGAATCCACTTGATATCGAGCATGTCACCGGTTCCTGAATAGGCCCGGAGGGCCTAGACCGGCACGCAGCGACTCGCAAGATGGCAAGAGCGCCCTATTCCGCCGCGGCGGCTTCGGTCTCGGCCTCGCGTTCGGCCTCGGCAACCGCGCGCTGCTTCTCGACGCGACGCGCCAGCCAGATGGAGACCTCGTAGAGGATGATCGTCGGCAGGGCGAGGCCGATCTGGCTGACCGGATCGGGCGGGGTGAGCACGGCCGCGACAATGAAGGCGATCACGATCGCCCATTTGCGCTTGTCGGCCAGCCCCTGCGCCGACAGCAGCCCGACGCGCGCCATCAGCGTGGTGACGACCGGAAGCTGGAACACCAGCCCGAAGGAGAAGATCAGGGTCATTATGAGACCGAGATATTCCGACACGCGCGGCAGCAGCGAAATCTGCACCTCGTTGTCCGGCCCAACCTGCTGCATCGACAGGAAGAACCACATCACCATCGGCGTGAAGAAGAAATAGACCAGCGCGCCGCCCAGCAGGAAAAGGATCGGCGACGCGATCAGGAACGGCAGGAATGCGCCGCGCTCGTTGCGGTAGAGGCCGGGCGCAATGAAGCGGTAGATCTGCGTGGCGATCAAAGGGAACGCCAGGATCATGCCGCCGAAGGCGCCGAGCTTGATCTGCGTGAAGAAGAATTCCTGCGGCGCCGTGTAGATGAGATCGACCTTGCTCGCATCCAGTCCCGCCCATGCGGTCGCCCACTGGAACGGGATGACCAGCAGGTTGAACAGCTGCTTGGCGAAGAAGAAACAGACGAGAAAAGCGACGAAGAACCCGCCGATCGCCCAGATCAGCCGCGTGCGCAACTCGATCAGATGCGTCATCAGCGGCGCCGACGAGCTTTCGATCTCGGCTTCCTCTTCGACCTTTGTCAGCGGCTTCTTGCTCATGTCGGCTTGCTCCGCGTCGCGGGCTTCTTCGGCGCCGCGGCGGTTGCGGCTTTTGCCGCGGGCTTCGACTTGGCGGTGCCTGCCGGTTTCGGTGCTGCCTTGGCCGCCGCGGCCTTGGGTGTCGTCCGTGCTACCGGCGCATGCGTGGCGCCGTTCTTCAGCGGCTTTGCGGCACGCGCAACCGGTGCCGGCGTGTCGTCAACCGCCGCCGGGAAGAAATCGCTGGGCGGCGCTGCAAGTTCGGGCCGCGAAAGCGGCGTCGCGGGTATCGGCTCGGGCTTGGCCGCCTCCGCCACTGGCTGTCCGGCGGCAGGAGCCGGATTTTCCATCGGCTTCGCCGGTTCGGCCGCCTTCGCGGCTGCCGGGTCTTCCATCGGCTTCAGTGCTGCCGTCGCCGGCGTGGACGGCGCCAGCGGCTTCTGCGGGTTCAGCGCGGAATCGAGGCCGGCGCGCACGTCGGCGGCCGCCTTCTGCATCGGGTTGAGAGCCTGCCTGATCTCATTCGTCGGGTTGAGCTTGCGCACGTCATCGACGAGTCCCTTGACGTCGTCGAGCTCGGCTTCCTTCAGCGCCTCGTCGAACTGCTTGCGGAAGTCGCCCGCCATGACGCGCAACTTCGACGTCGTCTTGCCGAAGGTGCGCAGCATCTTGGGCAAATCCTTGGGTCCGACGACCACGATCATAACGATCGCGATCACCAGCATCTCGGTCCAGCCGATATCGAACATGGCTCAGGCTTCCGCGCCGGCGGTCCGGCAGGGTGGCCCCCGCCGGCTGCCGTTCAAGAGATCAGGACTTGGCCTTGGCCTTCGGCGCCTTGACCGGCTCGTCGGCACGGTGCTCGACGGTCTTGGCGGCCTCGGCCTCCGCAGCCTCTTCCTCGGTCATGCCCTTGCGGAAATTGCGGATGCCCTTGGCCATGTCGCCCATCAACTCGGGGATCTTGCCCCGGCCGAACAGCAGCAGCACGACGACCAGCACGATCAGCCAGTGCCAGATGGAGAAGCTACCCATTTCACTCTCTCTCGGTTCGTGTTCCCTCGGGGTGCATGTCCCTTTGGGGGTTCGTGTTCCCGGGGACAGTTCGTTCCCTCGGGGATGATTTATGTGTTTTCGCCGTCGGTTTCAAACACAAGCACACCGGATTGACGCGGCGTGACCCAAATGTCGCGGGCGCCGGCGGGAAGAATGCCGCAGCGTATGCGCGCGCGCACCACCGTCTCGGCGCCCGGCACCGCGATTTCGACATGTTCGACCACGCCCAGAAAGCGGCGCGCCACGATGCGTGCCGGCACAGCCCCAGAGGCGGCATCGAGGTCGAGGTCCGATAGCCGGACGGCGACGCTGAGGGGCGTGCCGTCGGCGCTGCCGGGAGCGGCAAAGCGCCCGACCGGCGTCTCCGCCATGCCGCCCGTCGCGCGCGTTTCGAACACGTTGAGCTCCGAGAAGAAGCCGGCCGCAAAAAGTGTCGCCGGCTGCCCGTAGAGTTCCTGCGCCGTGCCGACCTGCACCAGCCGCCCGTCCTTGAGCAAAGCGATGCGGTCGCCGAGCCGCATGGCCTCCTCGGCGTCGTGGGTAACCACGATGGCCGTCGCGCGGCTGTGGCGCAGGATCGCCAGCGTTTCGGCGCGCACGCTGTCCTTGAGCCGCGAATCGAGGCCGGAGAATGGCTCGTCCATCAAGAGCACCGCCGGCCGCGGCGCCATGGCGCGCGCCAGCGCCACACGCTGCTGCTCGCCGCCGGAAAGCACATGCGGGTATGACGCGGCGTACCCCTGCATGCCGACCCGCTCCAGCGCAATCATCGCCTCGCGCTTCGCCTCCTCGCGCGACATCGCGGTCAGCCCGAAGCGCACATTGTCGAGAATGGTCAGGTGCGGAAACAGCGCGAAATCCTGAAACACCAGGCCCACGGATCGTTGCTCGGCCGGCACGAAGGCATCCGGACCGGCAACCTCGCGATCGTTGATCAGCACGCGGCCGGCCGTCTGCGTCTCGATGCCGGCCGCGATCCGCAGAAGCGTCGTCTTGCCCGATCCCGACGGGCCGAGAAGGCACAGCACCTCGCCGGGCTCGGCCGCCACCGAGACGCCGCGCAGCGTCGGTGTGGCGGGTGAAAATGCGTGATGAATCTCCTCGAAGGCCAGCCGCGCCGCGAAGGTGACGGCCGACTGGGCGCGCCGCTGGACAGTCGGTGTTCTTTCTGCGGTCTGCGGCAAGGGAGGCGTCCGTGGCCCGCTTCAGGGCTTATGGCCGCGGTCAATCATCCTGCGCGCGAGGTGTCAACAGCCCGAGTTCTTCAAGGTCGATGTCGGTCAGTTCGTCCTCGTCCTCGGAAAGCTCGTCCGTGTCGATAGGCGGCAGCGGCACCGAGAAGTTGGCCGGCATGCGCGGCGACAGCAATCCGGCGCCCTTGAGCTCGTCCATGCCCGGCAGGTCGCGAAGCGCTTCCAGCCCGAACTGGTCGAGGAAAAGATTGGTCGTGCCGTAGGTAACCGGGCGGCCGGGCGTCTTGCGACGACCGCGCATGCGCACCCACTCCGTCTCCAGCAGCGTGTCGAGCGTGCCCTTGGACGTCTCGACGCCCCTGATCTCCTCGATTTCGGCACGCGTCACCGGCTGGTGGTAGGCGATGATTGCGAGCACCTCGAGCGCGGCGCGCGACAGCTTCTTCTGCTGCACCTGGTCGCGGCTCATCAAGAAGGCGAGGTCGCCGGCGGTGCGGAACGCCCAGGCGTCGCCCACCTTCACGAGATTGACGCCGCGGTTGGCGTAGAGCGCCCGCAATTCCTCCATCACCTGGCCGAGATCGACACCCTCCGGAAGCCGCGTGGCGAGGTGACGCTCCGCCACCGGCTCGGCCGACGCGAAGATGATCGCCTCCGCCATGCGCACGGCCTGTGACATGGCCAGCCGCGCCGCCGGATTGTCGAGGAAATCCGGCGCGTCGTCCTGATCGTCGTAGCTGACCATTGCCGGGTTCGCGCCTTCGGTCATGTTTCCGCCCCGCTGTCATTGGCCACGGTCGCGGGCCGGCCGCCCCTGCTGCGCATGTAGAGCGGTGCGAACGCGTCGGTCTGCCGCAGTTCGAGCATTCCCTCGCGCACCAGCTCCAGCGAGGCCGCAAACGAGCTGGCGATGGCGGTGGCGCGTTCCCCGGGCAGCGCCAGATAGTCGAGCAGGAAGCGGTCGAGCGCGGTCCAGTCGCCAAAGGTGCCGATCATGCGCGTGAGGATATCGCGAGCCTCCTTGAGCGACCACACGCCGCGCTTGGCGATGCGCACGTTTGTCACCGCCTGCCGCTGGCGCAGCGACGCATAGGCCGTCAGGAGGTCGTAGAGCGTGGCCGACCAGGCATTGCGCTGGTCGACGACCACATGCTCCGGCGCGCCGCGCCGGAACACGTCGCGGCCGAGCCGGTTGCGGTTGACCAGTCGCGAAGCGGCTTCGCGCATCGCCTCCAGTCGCTTGAGGCGGAATTGCAGCACCGCTGCCAGTTCTTCGGCGCTCTCGCCCTCCTCCCCCGGCTGCTTGGGGATGAGAAGCCGCGACTTCAGGTAGGCGAGCCAGGCGGCCATGACGAGATAGTCAGCGGCAAGTTCAAGCCGCACGGCGCGGGCGCGGTCAACGAACTCCAGATATTGCTCCGCCAGAGCGAGCACGGAAATGCGGGCGAGATCGACCTTCTGGTTGCGCGCCAGATGCAGGAGGAGGTCGAGCGGCCCCTCGAAGCCGTCCACGTCGACCACCAGCGACGGATCGCCAGTCGCCCGGTCCGCCGTATCCTGCCACAGCGCCTCCATGGGCACCGGTCGGGACGGCTTCTGTTCGGCGGCCTGGCTCACATCGTCTCCGTTACGCGGCCGCCGTGCGGCCCTCCATCAGCGCGGCGAATTCGCGCCGCGTCGCCTGCTCGTCCTCTACCGCCCCTGGCGACAGCAGCGCCAGCGCGGCATTGGCGCGTTCCAGCGCATCGCCCGCAAGTTCCGGCGTCCGCGCCGCAACGGCGGTCATTTCATCCATCACGCCATTGCAGTGGAGCACGACATCGCACCCGGCGGCAAAGATTGCAGCCGTGCGCTGGCCGAAATCCCCAGAAAGCGCCTTCATCGAGACGTCGTCGCTCATCAGCAGGCCGTCGAAGCCGATTTCGCCCCGGACGATCTGCGAGATGACCTTGCGGGAAGTCGTGGCCGGCGCATCCGGGTCGATCGCCGTGTAGACGACGTGCGCCGTCATCGCCATCGGCATGCCGGCCAGCGCCGCGAACGGCGGGAAATCATGCGCGCGCAGTTCGGCCAGCGACGCGTCGACGACCGGCAGCGCCATGTGGCTGTCCGAGAAAGCCCGGCCATGTCCCGGCATGTGCTTGACGACAGGCAGCACGCCGCCCGACAGCAGGCCTTCCGCCGCCGCGCGGCCGAGCGCGGTCACGACATCGGCGTTCTTGGCGTAGGCGCGGCTGCCGATGACGTCATGCGCTCCCTCGACCGGCACGTCGAGCACCGGCATGCAATCCGCCGTGAAGCCGAGCGCCGCAAGGTCGAAGGCATGCAATCGCGACATCAGCCAGGCCGCCCGCAGGCCGGCCTCGCGATCGCGGGCATAAAGTGCGCCCAGCTCGGCCGCCGGCGGATAGTTCTGTGCGAGAGGCGGGCGCAGGCGCTGCACGCGCCCTCCCTCCTGGTCGATGAATACCGGCGCGCCCGGGCGTCCGACCGCATCGCGCAAAGCCGCCACGAGTTCTCTGATCTGGTTCGGCTCGGCTATGTTTCGGGCGAACAGGATGAAGCCCCAGGGCCTCTCATGCGCCAGAAACGCCCGCTCCTCCCCGGTAAGGACGAGGCCGGAGACGCCGAGGATCATCGCTTTCGATTCGCTCATGGCGACGAATCTAGCGGTTTCGGGGCGCGAGAGGAATCGGCACAAACGAAGCGGGCGGGCGAAGTCGCCTCCGCCCGCCCGCAATCTCGCTGTCTAATGCCTATTTCGAGACGAAGCAGCTGCCGCCGGCCGCCTTGTACTTCTCGCACAGCGAGATCGCCTCGTTGCGCGTCGAAGACGGGATACGCACGCGGTAGTACGTACCCTTGCCCGGAATGTCCGCCCGCACGATGTTGACGCCCTTGCCGCCCAGGATGCTGCCGTAGCGGCGGGCCAGATCCTGATAGGTCGACTGCGCGCCGTCAGCCGTCGGCTGCGATGCGATCTGCATGGACCACTCGCCAGCTGCCGCGGGGGCAGCCGCCGCGGGAGCGGTGCGGGCAGCTGGCGCTGCCTGCGCCACCTGCGTCTCGCGCTGTGGTGCGGCGGCCGGTTCGGCGGGACGCGGCGCGGGTTCCGCCCGCGGCGCCTCTGCCACCGGCGCCGGGCGCGGCGCTTCGGCTGCCGGCGCGACCGCCGCTGCCGGAGCCTGTCCGGACGCAGCCGGCGCGGCAGCCGTGGTTTCCGGCGTGATGCGAACCGTCTCGACGCTGCGCGGCGCCGGCAGCGATGCCAGTGCGGCCAGCGCGCCGCGGCTTCGCGAACCGCCTCGCGCGCCGGAGCCTGTACGGCCGCGGACGCACCGTTGGCAGGTGCAAGCGCACTCTGCGTGGCCTCCGCCGCGGCCGGAACGACTTCGTCGCGCGGCACTAACGTGCCGTCCGGGCGCACGACCATAGTGCGGACACGGCGCGGCTGCACTGCGAGGATATTCTGGTCGGCGCCGAGAGCGGCAACCTGCTCCTCCGCCTCGACACGCTCTTCCGACTTGGGCGCCGGCGCGACCTCAAGCTCGCCGATGTCGTCATCGACGCCCGGCAGCCCGTTCTCCGGTTGTGCGCGCGCGGTCAGGCTGACCGGCTCTTCGGTGGCGGTGAGGAGGCGGTCCTGCGCTGGAGCAGCCGTTGCCTCGCCTTCGGCAACGCGCTGGTAAGTCTGGCTGTCTGCGTTGGGCGCAGCCGCGCCGCCCGAGTTCTCCGGACGCACCTTGAGCGGCTCGCTGTCGGCGCGCACAAGAGTCGGGCCCGATGTTGTGCCGGAATCGCCGAACGAAAGCGCGAAGGCGCCGATGCCGCCGATCAGGGCGACACCGACAACCGCGGCGGCGATCAGCATGCCGTTGCCGCGGCGGCGCGCCGGCTCCGGCTCGGCGGCCACCGCCTGCGGCTCTGCGGGAACCTCGTCGCCATAGGCGTTCTGGTCGGCCGCATATTCGGCGTACAGCGCGTCATCGGCGTTGGGCTGCGCATAGTCGTCGTGGAAGGCCAGCGGCTCGGCATCGTAGCCAGCGTCGGAAGCCGGCCGCGGCGACTGCTCAACGGCGGCCGGGCGCGCCACAGGCACGGCGAGCTCCGCACCGAGATCTGAGCCAAGATCAGCATAGTGATAATCTGCGTCGAGCGGCACCGCGGCAACCGCAGGCTCCTCCTGCTCATACGGAAGATCTGGGAGGTCGAGATCGTCCTGCTGCGGCACCGCGGCTTCGGCGACCGCGACCGTTGCGAAATCGTCTTCGGATTCGGCGGATGGCACGGGCGTCGTGACGGGCGCAGGCCGAGAGAACCGTCCGGAGGAGAAGGCCGGCGCCGCCGGCGCTATGGAAGCCAGTACGGCAAACGGATCGGGTTCGGCGGGCTCGGGCTCGGGCTCCGGCGTCGCGTCCCGGTATTCCGACTCCGTCGGATAATCAGAGTCGACGAACTGCGGGGCCGCATCCCCATTGGACTGACGCCAGTCATCCTGCGGCTCGTACTGGCTCACAGCCGGCTCCGGCTCCAGGCGGGTCGCGGCGCGCAGCGGCACCCGCGGCATCGCCTCGTACTCCGGGGCACTCGCAGGTTCGCGCCCTTCGAGCATGGCGCTGAGTTCGTCCTCGAGACTCGCGGCACGTGCAGCCGCGGCGGATACCGCAGGCTGCGGCGGCTGCGCTGCTTCCTGTTCCGGTTCTTCGGCTTCCAGCGCGGGCGTATCGTCGCCCAAGTCGTCGCCCAAACCGCCGTGGGACAAGTCGTCGTGGGCCAGGTCTATGTCGCCGAAATCGAGATCGACGTCGGCCATCACCGCTTCGGGCTTCACGCGGGCGCCGTAGTCGCCGCCCGGTGCAGGACGCTCGTCGAAGTCAGCCGTCGCGGCGCCGGCCGAGCGCCACCTTCCGTCGGCGCCGAATTCGGCAGCGAAGGCATCGGCGAACTCGTCGTCGAGCGGATCCGCGGACGGTGCGGCTTCGACGCGCGCCGCGGGCATGTCCCTGTACCCGTCGAAGCTCGACGCATGCACGTCGCTCGCAGGCTCGTAACCGTCGTCGCCCATCAGTTCGCGTTCGAGATCGAGGTCGAAACCTTGCTCGTCGTCGCTCTGGGGCTTGGCCGCACCCGCCCCGATGATGCGCGAAAGCTCCGCGAACGGATCACCGTTGGGGTAGCGCGCCTCTGCGCCTCGGCTCGAAAGATTGTCTGCCATGCTTTTTCCCGCACTCGAACTGATCGGACGCCGGCGACGTCGCATTGCACCATGGGGACGGAGTACCGGCCCCTACCAGCGCATTGTGGGCAAAAGGTGACAGGAACGTTCCGTGAACCTAGCGCATCTCCTCCGGCGCATCCGCGCCGATGATCGCAAGGCCGGACGCAATCACGTCCGAAACGGCCTGCACCAGCCCTAGTCTGGCATGCGTCAATTCTGGTTCGTTAACCTTAACAAAGCGTAAGGCGGGTGTCTCGGTGCCGCGGTTCCACTGCGCGTGGAACGCGCTGGCCAGATCGTAGAGATAGAAGGCCAGCCGATGCGGCTCGTGCGCAGTCGCCGCCTGCTCGATAAGCCGCGGATATTCCGCCAGCTTGCGGATCAGCGCCAGTTCGCCTTCGTCGGCCAGCAGATGAGCCGCCGCGGCCAGCGTCGCGCGCGGTGCGTCTGCCACGGCGCCCATCTGCTCGCGCGCCTGGCGAAATACGGAATGCGTGCGCGCCGAGGCGTACTGCACGTAGAAGACCGGATTGTCCTTGGACTGCTCGGTCACCTTGGCGAAGTCGAAGTCGAGCGGCGCATCGCTTTTGCGATACAGCATCATAAAGCGGATGGCGTCGCGGCCGACCTCGTCGACCACGTCGCGCAGCGTGACGAACTCCCCCGACCGTTTGGACATGCGGACGGGCTCGCCATCGCGGAACAGTTTGACCAGTTGGCAAAGAAGCACGGTCAGCTTCGCCTGACCGTCCGTCATGGCGCGCGCCAGCGCCTCCATGCGCTTGACGTAGCCGCCGTGGTCGGCGCCAAGGATGAAGATCATCTCCTCGAAGCCGCGCTTCCACTTGTCCTTGAGATAGGCCACGTCGGCAGCGAAATAGGTATAGGAGCCGTCGGACTTCACCAGCGGACGATCGATGTCGTCGCCGACGTCGGTGGAGCGGAACAGGGTCTGCTCGCGGTCCTCCCAGTCCTCCGGCAATTGGCCCTTCGGAGGCGGCAGCGTGCCGTGATAGATGAAGCCCTTGAGCGTCAGATCGTTGACCGCGCTCCTGATCGCCGCAGCATTGTCGGCATGCAGCGTGCGCTCCGAGTAGAACACCTCGTGATGAACGTTGAGCGCGGCGAGGTCCTCGCGGATCATCACCATCATCGCGTCGACGGTGCGGTCCTTGACGATGGCGAGCGCCTCGTCTTCGGGCATCTGGTTCAGCCGCGTGCCGAACTCCGCCGCCAGCGCCTGGCCCACCGGTTTCAGGTAATCGCCCGGATAGAGGCCCGCCGGGATCTCGCCGATGGTCTCGCCAAGCGCCTCGCGATAGCGCAGCAAGGCCGAGCGGCCGAGCACGTCGATCTGCGAGCCGGCATCGTTGATGTAGTATTCTTTGGTCACGTCCCACCCGGCAAAGCCCATCAGGTTCGCCAGCGCGTCTCCCACCACCGCGCCGCGGCAGTGGCCGACATGCATCGGCCCGGTCGGGTTGGCCGAGACGTATTCGACATTGGCCTTGCGTCCGCCGCCAAGTGCCGAGCGGCCGAAATCGCGCCCCTTGGCAAGCACCTGGCCGAGCAGACCGTGCCAGAAACGATCTGCCAGCCGCAGATTGACGAAGCCGGGACCGGCCACCTCGACGGTGGCGATGTCGGCGTCCCTGCGCAATTCCACCGCCAGCCGCTCGGCGAGCGCGCGCGGGTTCATGCCGAGCGGCTTGGCCAGAACCATTGCCGCGTTGGTGGCGAGATCGCCGTGGCTGGCATCGCGCGGCGGCTCGACGCCGATGCGCGAGGTATCGGGTCGCGCACCGTCCGGCGTTTTCAAATCAAGGGCTTCTACGGCTTTGCTGATCCGATTGTTGAAATCGGCGAAGATGTTCATGCGATTATGTCCGGGATTGACCGGGCAGACCGTCGTGCACAGCCCGGAAAGCGGCCCGCACTAGCCCAAATCGGGGGTGTGGTCAAACAACCGCCGGTGCTCCTTGAGCGCGTAGGTGTCGGTCATGCCGGCGAGGAAGTCGGCGACGTGACGTGCCTTGACCCGATCCTCGGCGCGAGCCAGCACCTCGCGCCAGCCCTCGGGCATGGTTGCAGGGTCGGCCATGTAGGCCGCGAACAGGTCGCGCACGACGCGGTCCGCCTTCTCGCGCTCGGCCATTACCTCGGTGTTGCGATAGAGATTGGCGTAGAGGAACGTCTTCAGCGCCTTCTCGTCCGCCGCCATGGCGTCGGAGAAACCGACGATGGTGCGGCCCGCAGCACGGACGTCATCAGCGGATTTGGGCGCGGCCTCTTCCAGCCGTCGCCGCGAGGTCGCGATCACGTCCTCGACCATGGCGGTGATCTGCCGGCGCACAAGCTCGTGCGCGGTTCGCACAGGATCGAGATGGGGATATTCGGCGCGCACGGTGCCGAGGATCGCGCGCACCAACGACACCTCTTCCAGCATCGGCAGCGACAGCAGGCCGGAGCGCAGTCCGTCGTCTATGTCGTGCGCATTGTAGGCGATGTCGTCGGCGATTGCCGCGCATTGCGCTTCGAGCGAAGCATGCTGCGACAAACCGAGGTCGAACAACTCGTTGAAGTGGACGATCGTCGCCGGCACCGGACCTTTCAGCCCCCTGCCCGTCGCATCCGTCAGCGGACCGTTGTGCTTGACCAGTCCCTCCAGCGTCTCCCAGGTCAGGTTCAGTCCGTCGAACGCCGCGTAGCGCTTTTCCAGCGCCGTGACGACGCGCAGCGCCTGCGCGTTGTGGTCGAAGCCGCCCCACGGCCTCATGCAAGCGTCCAGCGCGTCCTCGCCGGTGTGGCCGAAGGGCGTGTGGCCGAAATCGTGGACCAGCGCGATCGCCTCGGCCAGATCCTCGTCGGCGAGCAGTGCGCGGGCCAGCGCACGCGCGATCTGCGCCACCTCGATGGAATGAGTGAGTCGCGTCCGGTAGTGGTCACCTTCGTGGGCGATGAACACTTGCGTCTTATGCTTGAGCCGGCGGAAGGCGGTCGAGTGGATGATGCGGTCGCGGTCGCGCTGGAATGGCGTGCGCGTGCGGCTTTCCGGCTCGTCGGTGAAGCGCCCGCGGCTTTGTGCCGGATCGCAGGCATAGGCTGCGCGCGGCCGGTAGCCGAAGCCTATCCCCGCAAGGCCGCCCTGCTCTTCCATCCTGCCTTCCCGCCCGTCGCCTCGGATCGATGGCCGCCCCGCCGGTCGATCTGCCCAAGGTTGACTTGGGACAGGCCGCTTCATACCTATGGTGCAAGTGCGAAGGCAAGGTGACCATCATGGGCGCTGACGCGAAGACCTCGATGAAGTCGGTGGAATTGAGCGACGCGGCTGCGAAGCGCATCGCGACGATCGTGGCCAAAGAACCGGGCGCGTCGGCGTTGCGCGTCTCGGTGGAGGGCGGGGGCTGCTCCGGCTTTTCCTACAAGTTCGACCTGACTGGCGCCCGCAACGAGGACGATGTCGCGATCGAGAAGAACGGTGCGACGGTGCTGATCGACGACCTGTCGCTGGTATACATGGGCGGCTCGGTCATCGACTTCGTCGACGATCTGATGGGCCAGTCCTTCCAGATCAGGAATCCCAATGCGGTCGCCTCCTGCGGCTGCGGCACGTCCTTCTCAGTCTGACTTCCGACCATTGGCAGCAGCAGTCGCCGCAGCGCTTGCGGTGGCGTTGCCGCGCGTGCATTTGATGCACCACGAAGTGCCAGCGGAGTGACCGCATGAAGATCGCCACCTGGAACATCAACGGCGTGCGCGCCCGCATCGAGAACCTCGTCGCCTGGCTGAAGGAGAGCCAGCCCGACATCGTCTGCCTGCAGGAGATCAAGACGGTAGACGAGGGGTTTCCGCGCGCCGAGGTGGAAGCGCTGGGCTATCATGTCGAGACCCACGGCCAGAAAGGCTTCAACGGCGTCGCCCTGCTGTCGAAGCTACGCTTCGACGAGGTGAACCGACGCTTGCCCGGCGACGAATCCGACGAGCAGTCGCGCTTCATCGAAGGCGTATTCTCGGTGAAGGACGCGAAAGGCGAGCCGAAGGCGCTGCGCGTCGTCTCGCTCTATCTGCCCAACGGCAACCCGATCGGCACCGAAAAATTCTCATACAAGCTGGGCTGGATGGCGCGGCTGGAGCGCTGGGCGTCCGCTCGGCTGGCGCTGGAGGAGCCGCTGGTGCTGGCCGGCGACTACAACGTGATCCCGACCCCCATCGACGCGAAATATCCGGAGAACTGGGTCAACGACGCGCTGTATCAGCCCGAAAGCCGCGCCGCGCACCGTCGTCTGCAGGCGCTGGGCTTCACGGACGCGCAGCGCGCGGTGGACGAGAGCCCCGGCATCTACACCTTCTGGGACTATCAGGCCGGCGCCTGGCAGAAAAACAACGGCATCCGCATCGACCATTTGATGCTGTCGCCGGAGGCCGCCGACCGCCTGGTCGCGGCGTCGGTCGAAAAGCACGTGCGGGCATGGGAAAAGCCGTCGGACCACGTGCCGGCGGTGGCGGAACTGGCGTTCACGGCCTGACACTGCCGGGACGGCGCGCTGAGTTCAGTGCCCGACCTTGGTCAGCATGTCCTGCGCCAGCGTGATCGCCGTGCGGCGCTCGCTTTCGTCGGCGGCTGCGAACGCTTCTTCCTGGGCGTCGCGGATCCAGCCGGAATCGCCGGCCGGCGCGCGCTCCAGTGCAACCGTCATCATCGCCAGTCCGCGCACGCGCGTACCGTCGTAGAAAAGCATCTGGCCGAGCGTCGCCAGCGCGCCGGCATGGCCCTTGGCGGCCGCGAGCTGGAACCAGCGGCCAGCCTGCTTCATGCTCTTCTTGACGCCGTCGCCGGCGAGGAACATGCGCCCCACCTCGTACTGCGCATTCGGGTTGCGATAGGTAGCGGCGGCACGCATGTAGTAATCCTGCGATGCCTGCATGTTGGGCTGCACCGGCGTACCGGGAATGCCGCGCTTCAGGTAGCCGGCGAGCGCCACCAGCGCGTCCGACATATAGCTCTCGTCGGGGCTGCCCGGCTCGACATCCTGCCTGGCGATCTCGCTGAAGAACTTGAAGGCTTCATAGTCGTCGCGGGTGACGCCGTCGCCCTCGGCGTACATGCGCGCAAGCTTCCAGCTCGCACCGATCTGCCCGTTCTCGGCAGCATAGCGGTACGCCTCGACGGCCTGATCCTTGTGACCCTGCTTATAGGCCGTGAAGCCGAACCGGAACACCGCCCACGGGCTGCGCTCCGGCTTTTCGGTCACGATCGCACCGTCCAGCGCAAGCGCCGGCGCTGCAAAGACGCCCGATGCGGCGATTGCCACCGCCAGAATGCCCGCCCTGAACGACCGAAGGGAACGCATCAATCCAGTTTCTCTCGCGCCGCGCGCTCTCGCCGCGGCTCCTTGTGAGCGGCCGGTCAGGAAACGCACGTCGCCACAGGCCGGAAATGCGACGCCATGCAGCGAACCGCATGCCGATTTCCGAACCCCGCCCACGTCGAACGCTACCATCTGGCCCTGCGCGCGGAACGTCCGCGCAATTCGTCGCCCACTCGGGCATCACTCGTGACAACCGGGGTGCTACCCCTTTATGGCGGGAAATGGGCACCCCCATGCCCGCGCCTTCTATAGCGCGCGGCTTGTTGAAAGAGTGTTGCCGAAACAGCACAAGCCGGCTTCCGGCCGTGCCTCACGCAACGGAAACGCCACGACGGGGCGAGCGGCAAGGGCGACTTCCCCGCCGGGCGGGGAAGTGATCCAGCGGTCCTGCTTATTGCCCGGCGTCGCGAACCCGGGCCAGCGCGGTATCGAGCCGCTCCCTCGCCTCGCTGAGCTCGCCGAGCTTCTCGCGTTCGGCGTCGACCACCTCCGGCGCCGCCTTGGCTACGAACTGCGGATTGCCCAGCTTCTTTTCGATGCGAGCGATCTCGTCGGCGTTCTTCGCCAGTTCCTTGGCAATGCGCGCGGATTCCGCCTTGAGGTCGATGAGGTCGCCAAGCGGCAGGCAGTAGGTCGCCTCGCCGATGACGAGCTGCGCCGAGCCGCGCGGCGCTTCGTTGGTGAAACTCACCTCGCCCGCCCGTGCCAGCCGCTGGATCGCCGGCAGGTGGCGCGCGACGCGCTCGCGCGTCGTGTCGAGCGCTCCGACGACCACGAGCGGCGCCACCGCGCCTGCCGGTACGTTCATCTCCGAACGCACCGAGCGGACTCCGGACACGAGGTCGACCAGCCAGTTGATTTCGGCTGCGGCATCGGCATCGGCGAAATCGGGCCGCGGCCAGCGGGCGTGACACAACAAGCCTGAGCGACCGGCGTCGCCGGCGGTCTGCGACCACAGCTCCTCGGTGATAAACGGCATGAATGGATGCAGCAGCTTGTAGATCTCGTCGAGCACGTAGCCCATGACGAGCCGGCTCTCGGTCTTGGCAGCCTCGTCCTCGCCCATGAACACGGGCTTCAGCAGCTCGACATACCAGTCGCAGACCAGATTCCAGACAAAGCGGTAGGCCGCGCCCGCCGCATCGTTGAAGCGGAACCCCTCGATGCCCCCGGTCACCTCGGCGGAGGCGCGGCCGAGCTCGGTGAGGATCCAGCGGTTGACGGTGAGCTTCGCCGACGCCGGATCGAAGCCGCTGCCATGGACAACGCCGTTCATCTCGGCAAAGCGCGTGGCGTTCCATAGCTTGGTGCCGAAGTTGCGGTATCCAGCTATGCGGGCGGGGTCGAGCTTCACGTCCCTGCCCTGCGCCGCCATGATCGCCAAAGTGAATCGCAGCGCGTCGGCCCCGTACTCGCCGATGAGGTCGAGCGGGTCGATGACGTTGCCCTTCGACTTCGACATCTTCTGCCCGTTCTTGTCGCGCACGAGCGCGTGGACATAGACCGTGTGGAACGGCTCCTCGTCCATGAAGTGCAGGCCCATCATCATCATGCGGGCGACCCAGAAGAAGATGATGTCGAAGCCGGTCACCAGCACATCGGTCTGGTAGTAGGTCTTCAGCTCCCGCGTGTCCTGCGGCCATCCGAGCGTCGAGAACGGCCACAGCGCCGAGGAGAACCAGGTGTCCAGCACGTCCTCGTCGCGCGTCAGGATCGCGCCCGGCTCGAAATTCTCCAGCTTCTCCTGGACGAACGCCTTCCACGGCCCTTCGAGAGCCAGATAGTATTCGACCGCGTCGTCCAGCGCTTCCTTCTCGGTCTTGGCGACGAACACATGCCCGTCCGGCCCGTACCATGCCGGGATCTGGTGGCCCCACCAGAGCTGGCGCGAGATGCACCACGGCTCGATGTTCTCCATCCAGTCGAAATAGGTCTTCTCCCAGTTCTTCGGCACGAATTTCGTTCGGCCCTCGCGGACGGAAGCGATGGCGGGTTGCGCCAGCGTCTTGGCATCGGCGAACCACTGATCGGTCAGCATCGGCTCGATGACCACGCCGGAGCGGTCGCCGAAGGGCTGCATGATCTTCTTCGACTCGACGTAGGGCACGTCGTTGCCCTCGGCGTCCTTCACCGTCACGGCGAGACCCTCGGCGTTGATCTGGTCGACGATGCGCCGCCTGGCCTCGTAGCGGTCGAGGCCGCGATACTCGTCCGGCACGAGGTTGATGCCGTCCACCTCGGACTCGGACGGCAGCTCGCCGGACTTGGCGATCTCCAGCGCCTGCGCGGCATAGACCGCGTAGGGCTCGCCGTCGTCGCGCATGGCCGCGCGGGTATCCATCAGGCGATACAGCGGGATGCTGTTGCGGCGGGCGACCTGATAGTCGTTGAAGTCGTGCGCGCCGGTGATCTTCACCGCGCCCGAGCCGAAGGTCGGGTCCGGATATTCGTCGGTGATGATGGGGATCAGCCGGCGGTGAGCCTTGGGTCCGACCGGAATCTCGCAAAGCTTGCCGACGATCGGCGCATAGCGCGCGTCGGAAGGATGAACGGCCACCGCGCCGTCGCCGAGCATCGTTTCAGGACGCGTCGTGGCGATGGAGATGTAGTTGCGCTTTTCCTGGAAGGTGACGTTCCCGTCGGCGTCCTTCTCGACATAGGTGTAGGTCTCGCCGCCCGCCAGCGGGTACTTGAAGTGCCACATATGGCCGGCGGCTTCCTTGTTCTCCACCTCGAGGTCGGAGATCGCCGTCTCGAAGGTCGGGTCCCAGTTGACCAGCCGCTTGCCGCGATAGATCAGCCCTTCCTTGTAGAGCCGCACGAACACTTCGAGCACCGCTTCCGACAGGCCTTCGTCCATGGTGAAGCGCTCGCGCGACCAGTCGGCCGAGGCGCCGAGACGCTTCAGCTGGTGCATGATCGAGCCGCCCGACTGCTCCTTCCACGTCCAGACGCGGCGAATAAACTCCTCGCGCCCGAGGTCGCGGCGCTTGATGCCGCTTTCGGCGAGCTGGCGCTCGACCACCATCTGCGTCGCGATGCCGGCATGGTCCATGCCGGGCTGCCACAGCACATTCTTGCCGCGCATGCGCTCGAAGCGGATCAACACGTCCTGCAGCGTGTCGTTGAGCGCATGGCCCATGTGCAGGGAGCCGGTGACGTTCGGCGGCGGGATCACGATGGCGTAGGGTTCTGCTCCCGGTTCCGCACCGGCGCCGGCTACGAACGCGTCGGCGTCCTCCCAGCGCTTGGCGATGCGCGGTTCGATGGCGGAGGAATCGTAGGTCTTGTCGAGCATGGTCGGTCCGGCGTGGCGCTCTGGGGATCGCCGCGCTGTAAACCGGAAGGGCCGTCACTAGTCAATGCGGGCGGCCCGGCAGGCCGTGCCGCCAGGCGCTACAGCCTCTTGGCCGACGCATCCGCGACCGTGGCCGCGTCACGGATCACGATCACGCGCGTGTTGCCCGGACCGACTTCCCGCACGAGTTCGTAGAATGTCTTCGCATTCTCCGTCTCCAGACGGACGCAGCCGTGCGAGGCCGGCGTGCCGAGACGGCTGACCGCGCTGGTGCCGTGGATGGCGTAACCGCCATCGTAAAATACGGAATAGGGCATCGGCGACATGTCGTACTTCCGCGAGTACCACATCTTGTGCATGCGCTTGGGCCGCCAGTTGCCGGCCGGCGTGATGTAACCGGGGCGCGCGGTCGAAACCGGCCAGGTGTGGATAACCTTGCCATATTGAATGACCTGCATGGTCTGCGTGGGAACGTCGACGCGCGCAACCAGGCTTGTCGCCTGCGCGGCGCCTGCCTGCATCAACCCGAACGCCGTTGCGGCAAGCATGCCAAGCAGCACTGTCTTCATTGAACCAGAATCCCAAGCCTTTGCCCTGCGCGGAGGCTAAGGCGCGGATTGTGAACAGTAAATGAACCGCTCTGCCGCAACGGCAGAGTTGACGCAGTTTTGACCGCCCGTGTTGCCCGCTTGCAAATGCGCGGGCGGCAACGTCTCATTCCAAGCATGAATGAGAGACTCGCCCGCGCGGTCGAAGACCGCATCGAAGACCTTGTGGCACTGACCGTCGACCTCGTGCGGTTTCCGACCGTGAATCCGCCCGGCGAAGCCTACACGCCTTGCGCGGAGTATCTGGGCGAGCGGCTGAGACGCTCGGGCTTCGAAACGGTTTTCGTGCGCGGCGAAGGCGCGCCGGGCGACAGCGACCGCTATCCGCGCACCAACGTCGTCGCCCGCTTCGACGGACGTACCCGCGGCAGGACGGTGCATTTCAATTCCCATATCGACGTGGTCGAGGCCGGAGCCGGCTGGACCGTCGACCCGTTCGCGGGCGTGGTTCGCGACGGCCGCGTGTGGGGCCGCGGCACCTGCGACATGAAGGGCGGGTTGGCCGCCTCGGTCATCGCGGCGGAGGCATTCCTCGCGGTTTACCCGGACTTTCCCGGCGCCATCGAGATATCGGGCACGGTGGACGAGGAGTCCGGCGGCTTCGGCGGGGTCGCCCATCTCGCGAAGCTCGGCTATTTCTCCAAGCCGCGCGTCGACCACGTCATCATCCCCGAGCCCTTGAACAAGGATCGCATCTGCCTTGGCCATCGCGGCGTGTGGTGGGCCGAGATCGAGACCAAGGGGCGTATCGCCCACGGTTCGATGCCGTTCCTCGGCGATTCTGCGATCCGCCACATGGGCGCGGTGCTGTCGGCCTTCGAGCAGGAGCTCTTCCCCGCGCTCGACCGCAAGCAGACGAAGATGCCGGTCGTGCCGGAAGGCGCACGGCGCTCGACGCTCAACCTCAATTCGCTGCATGCCGGGCAGACGGAGGACTTCCGGCCGGGCCTGCCATCCCCCAACGTGGCCGACTCCGCGCGCCTGGTGCTCGACCGGCGCTTCCTCATCGAGGAGCCGATCGAGGAAGTGAAGGGCGAGGTGATCGCCATCCTCGAGCGGCTGAAGCGCGATCGCCCGCGCTTCGACTACGCAATCCGCGACCTGATGGCGGTGCTGCCGCAGATGAACGAGCAGGACGCGCCGGTGCCCACAGCTCTGGCCGACGCCATCCGCCTCGTCTTCGGACGCGAGCCGCAATATGTCTGCTCGCCCGGCACGTACGACCAGAAGCATATCGCCCGCATCGGCCATTTGCACGACTGCGTCGCTTACGGCCCCGGTGTGCTCGACCTCGCCCACCAGCCGGACGAGTGGGTCGGCATCGACGACATGGCTGAATCGGCGAAGGTGATGGCGCTGGCGCTCGACGCGCTGCTGCGCGGCCGCCAATAGCGGCGATCGCGCAAATCATTTCGCGCAAGGCCGCTTCGCGGGAAACGAATCCCAATTTACTCCCGCGCCGATTGGCGCTTTGATGCCGGCAGGCTGTTAAGCGTCGGGGAGAACGACATGAAACTCACCAAGTCACTGGTGCTGGCGACTGCGCTGGCGCTGATCGCCGGAGCGGCTGAGGCCGCCCGCACGGACCTCGTGGTCGGCATGGTGCTGGAGCCGCCGCATCTCGACCCGACGGCGGGTGCGGCCGCGGCAATCGACGAAGTGACCTACGCAAACATCTTCGAAGGCCTGACCCGCATCGGCCGCGCCGGCGAGGTACTGCCGGCGCTGGCCGAGAGTTGGACCATCAGCGAGGACGGCAAGACCTACACCTTCAAGCTGCACACCGGCGTGAAGTTCCACGACGGCACCGACCTGACCTCGGAAGACGTCAAGTTCTCGCTCGACCGCGCCCGCGCCGAAGGCTCGACCAACGCGCAGAAGCCGCTCTTCGCGCAGATCGCCGATGTCGCCGCGACGGATCCGGCGACCGTCACCATCACGCTCAAGCAGCCGCAGGGCGCCTTCCTCTACAACATGGGCTGGGGTGACGCGGTGATCGTCGCGCCGGAAAGCGCCGAGGGCAACAAGGAAAAGCCGATCGGCACCGGCCCCTTCAAGTTCGACAATTGGGCGAAGGGCTCGTCCATCACGATCGTCAAGAACCCCGACTACTGGGGCAAGGCGGTGGCGCTGGACAAGGCTGAATTCCGCATTATCCCGGACGCTGCCGCGGCCATCCCTGCCCTCCTGTCTGGCGACGTGCAGGCCTTCGCCAACGCGCCGGTCGGCGACGCGCTGCCGCAGATCGAGGGCGATTCGCGCTTCAAGGTCGTCATCGGCGCAACCGAGGGCGAGACGATCCTTTCCATGAACAACGGCAAGGCGCCGCTCAACGACCTCAAGGTGCGCCAGGCGGTGAACTACGCCTTGAACCGCCAGGAGATCATCGACGGCGCCTCCAACGGCCTTGGCGTTCCGATCGGCTCGCACTTCTCGCCCGCCAATGAGGCCTATGTCGACCTGACCGGCATGTATCCCTACGATCCGGCGAAGGCCAAGGCGCTGCTCGCCGAAGCCGGCTATCCGAACGGTTTCGACGCCAAGATCAAGCTGCCGCCGCCGCCCTACGCGCGCCAGGGCGGCGAGATCATCGCGTCCGAGCTGCGGCAGGTCGGCATCAACCTTGAGATCATTCCGGTGGAGTGGGCCGACTGGCTGCAGCAGGTCTTCAAGGACAAGGACTACGACTTCACCATCATCTCGCATGTCGAGCCGAACGACATCGAGATCTACTCGCGGCCTACCTACTACTTCGACTATCACAACGACGCCTTCAACAAGGTGATCGCCGAACTCGACGTGACGGCCGACCCGGCCAAGCGCAACCAGCTCTACAAGCAGGCCCAGGAAATACTGGCAAAGGATGCGGTCGTCGGCTTCCTGTTCCAGCTTCCCAAGGTCGGCGTGTGGGACGCCAAGCTGGAAGGCATGTGGGAGAACACGCCCACCCCCTCGATCGACCTGACCGAAGTGCATTGGGCCGAGTAGCCCGGTGGCCATGAACGTCCGCCCCGGCAGCGCAGCCGCTTCCGGGGCGGTTCTTTTTCGCGCATCATCGCCGGCATGATCGTATACCTCGCCAAGCGCCTCGGCATCGGGCTGATGACCTTGCTGCTTGCGTCGGCGGCTGTCTTCGCCGTGATGGAGATATTGCCGGGCGATCCGGCTCAGCTGATGCTGGGCATGAACGCCTCTCCCGACGCGATCGAGGCGCTGCGCCAGCAGATGGGGCTCAACGACCCGCTGGTCTGGCGCTACCTCTCCTGGATCGGCGGGCTGATCGTCGGCGACTTCGGGCGATCGGTGACCTATTCCTCGCCCGTGCTCGACCTGATCGCCGAGCGCGCGGTGGTGTCGCTGCCGTTGGCGCTGATGTCGCTGGCGCTGCTGGTCGCGATCGCCATTCCGGTCGGCATCTTCGCGGCCGCGCGCCGGGGGCGCTTCGGCGACGTATCGGTGATGAGCATCACCCAGCTCGGCGTGGCAGTGCCCAATTTCTGGTTCGCGCTGCTTCTGGTCTACGTCTTTGCCGTTTGGCTGCGGCTGGTGCCATCCGGCGGCTTTCCGGGCTGGAATGCCGGCCTGTGGCCCGGCGTCAAGGCGCTGCTGCTGCCGTCGATCGCGCTTGCCCTGCCGCAAGCCGCGATCCTGGCGCGCGTCACCCGCGGCGCCATGCTGGAGGTGCTCGGCGAGGACTATATCCGCACCGCGCGCGCCAAGGGCATGCCGCGCAACGTGGTGCTGTGGAGGCATGCGCTGCGCAACGCCATGATCCCCGTGCTGACCATCATCGGCATGCAGTTCGCATTCCTGCTCGCCGGCACGCTGATCATCGAGAACGTCTTCTACCTGCCCGGTCTCGGCCGGCTGCTTTTCCAGGCGATCACCCAGCGCGACCTGATCGTGGTCGAAGGTCTCATCATGCTGCTGGTGGCAAGCGTCATCGTGGTCAACCTCGTGGTCGACCTCGCCTACGGTGTCGTCGACCCGAGATTGAGGACGCGGCAATGAGCGAGATGGAGGCGAGCGTATCGGCCCCTCCCCCGGCCGCCCCGCGGCACTGGCTGCGGCATGCGTTCGCCAACCCGTCCTTCGTGGCGGGTTTCGTCGTCACGGCGGCGATCGCCGTCATGGCGCTGCTGTCGTTCTTCTGGACGCCCTATGACGTGACCAACCTCGTCGTCGCCGACCGCATGAAGGGCATGTCGGCGCAGCACTGGTTCGGGACCGATCATTTCGGCCGCGACATCCTTTCCATGATTATGGTCGGCTCGCGCAACTCGATCGCAGTGGCCATCGTTGCGGTCGGCATCGGCATCGGGCTCGGCGTGCCGTTGGGCTGCTGGGCCGCCGCGCGCGGCGGGCTGGTCGACGAGGCGCTGATGCGCTTCAACGACCTCGTCTTCGCCTTTCCGGCGCTGCTCTCGGCCGTGATGATAACCGCGATCTTCGGCCCCGGCGCCATCAATGCCATCATCGCGATCGGCATCTTCAACATTCCCGTGTTTGCGCGCGTCGCCCGCGCGGGCGCGCTGTCGCTGTGGCCTCGCGAATACGTGCTGGCGGCACGCGCCGCCGGCAAGGGCAAGGTGCTCATCACGGTCGAGCATATCTTGCCCAACATCGCCTCGCTGCTGCTGGTGCAGGGCACCATCCAGTTCGCGCTCGGCATCCTCGCAGAATCGGGCCTCTCCTATCTCGGCCTCGGCGCCCAGCCGCCGATGCCGTCCTGGGGCCGCATGCTGTTCGACGCGCAGACCCGCCTCATCGTGGCGCCACACCTCGCCTTCTTCCCAGGCATGGCCATCGCCATCACGGTGCTGGGCCTCAACCTGCTGGGCGACGGCCTGCGCGACGTGCTCGATCCACGCCTGAGGCGCCAGCGGTGAGCCTGCTCGAGATCGAAAACCTGCGGCTTTCGATCGGCGGCACGCCGATCCTGAACGACGTCGACCTGTCGATCGGCGCCGGCGAGGTGCTGGGACTGGTCGGCGAATCCGGCTCCGGCAAGTCCATGACCGCGCTGACGGTCATGCAGCTGCTGCCGCAGGCGGCGCGTGCCTCCGGTCGCGTCAGCTTCGACGGCTTCGACATTCTCTCCGCCAACGAATGGCAGATGAACCAGCTCCGCGGCGACGACATCGGCATGGTATTCCAGGAGCCGATGACCGCGCTCAATCCGGTCAAGACCATCGGCGAGCAGGTCGCCGAAGGCATACGCTGGCACACCGGCGCCAACCGCCGCGACGCCGAGGACCGGGCGCGAAAAATGCTCGAGCGGGTCGGCCTGCCACAGCATCTGTTCCCGCTGTCGCGCTACCCGCACGAGCTTTCGGGCGGCCAGCGGCAGCGCGTCGTCATTGCCATCGCCTGCGCGCTCAACCCCAAGCTGCTGATCGCCGACGAACCGACGACTGCGCTCGACGTCGTGCTTCAGAAGCAGATTCTCGAACTGCTGCGCGATCTGGTCGACGAGAACAGGATGGGCCTGCTGCTCATCTCCCACGACCTCGCCGTCGTGGCCGACATGGCCGACCGCGTCACCATCATGCGCAACGGCATGGTGGCCGAGGCTGGAGAGACGGTGGCGACATTGTCCGAGCAGAAGCACCCGTATACGCGCCAGCTCGCGCAGGCCTCGGTGCATGTGCCGGCGCGCGCCGAGGCGCCTGCGTCGCGACCGCGCACCGACCGGCCGCCCTTACTTGAGGTGACCGGGGTCACCCGCGACTATCCCGGCCGATGGACGAGCCTGTTCTCGCGCGAAAAGCCCTTCCGGGCGGTCGACGACGTTTCGTTTTCCATCCGCGAGGGCCAGTCGGTCGCGCTGGTCGGACGTTCAGGCTGCGGCAAGTCCACGCTGGCGCGGATCGTGCTGGCGCTCGACCGTCCGACCGCAGGCTCGATACGGTTTCGTGGCGAGGAACTGACCGGGCTTTCGGAAGTGGCGCTGAAACCCGCGCGCCGCGACATGCAGGTCGTGTTCCAGGACCCCTACGGCTCCTTCAACCCGCGCCACCGCGTCGAGCGTCTTGTCGCCGAGCCGCTGCACCTCGCCGACCCCGCGCCGTCGACTGAAGAGCGGCGGGAACTCGTCGCCCGCGCGCTGGCCGAGGTCGGGCTCGCACGCGGCGACATGGACAAGTATCCGCACGAGTTCTCCGGCGGCCAGCGCCAGCGCCTGTCGATCGCGCGCGCGCTCATCACCCGGCCCAAGCTGATCGTCTGCGACGAGCCGGTGTCGGCGCTCGACGTGTCGATCCGCGCGCAGGTGCTGGACCTGTTCGCCGACCTGAACCAGCGGCTGGGCGTGGCCTACCTCTTCATCACCCACGACCTGACCGTCGCACGCGCCATCACCGACGACGTGCTGGTCATGCATGAGGGGCGCATCGTGGAACGTGGTGCGACGGATGAGGTGCTCGCGCGGCCAAGCTCGGAGGCCGGCCGGCTGCTGGTCGAAGCCGCTCCCGACCTCGACCGCGCGCTGGCGGCGCGCCGGGCGCGGCTCGCGGCGGCGACCGCCTGAGCCAGCCTTGCATTCGCCGTCGCGCCGGCCCATGTCTCCTGACGTGCGCGGAGCCACGATGACCCCGATCGAATCCCCCTGCATCCTCGTCTGCTCGATCGACGACAAGACCGGCTACTGCTTCGGCTGCGGCCGCACGCGCGCGGAGATCGCCGGCTGGATCGGCATGACCTCGCCGGAACGCCGCGCCATCATGGCCGCGCTGCCGGCGCGGCTGGAAACGGTGGAGCGCCGCCCGCGCCGCGAGACACGCCGCACCCGCATGGCGCGCGAACGGGCGGAACAGGGCTGATGCGCGGGCTCGCCATCCTCGTCGCGGTACTGACGGCGGCCGGAGCGGTCGCATGGTTCGGCTTCGGTGCGAATGGCGGCGCGCCGGACGGCGACGATGTGATGCGTCTGATCTATCTGGGCCTGATCCTCGCCCTGGTCTCCAGCGGCCTGCTCGGCTCAGGCATCGGGCTGGGCAATGGGCTGCGCAGTTTCGCGATCTGGGCTGCCATCGCTATCGCGCTGGTTGGCGGCTACCAGTACCGTTACGAACTGCAGGACATCGCCAGCCGGCTCACCGCGGGTCTGATTCCCGGCAGCCCGATCTCCAATCGCGACGCCGAAGGCCGCATCGCGGTCGTGCTCGACCGCATGGGCGATGGTCATTTCTTCGTGCGCGCCGAAGTAAACGGCGCGCTGACGCCGATGATCGTCGACACCGGCGCAACGACGACTGTGTTGACAAGCGCCGACGCGCGGCGCGCCGGTTTCGACCCGTCGTCGCTGTCCTACACTTTGCCGGTGATGACGGCGAACGGGACGGCGCGGGCGGCGCGCGTCACCGTCGGCGAATTGAAGGTGGGCGACATCGCGCGGCAGGGCCAGGAGGTCATGGTCGCCGAGGAAGGAAGGCTGGCCGCGAGCCTGCTCGGCATGAACTTCCTGTCGTCGCTTTCGGGCTTCGACGTGCGCGGCGACAGGCTGACGCTCTACGACTAGCCCCAGACCAGGCTGATTGCGAATCGCGCCGAAACGAACAGGCAGAACAGCCCGAACCCGACCTCGAGTTGGCGCTTGGACAGCGCGTGCGCCAGCCGCACGCCGTAGGGCGTCATAAAGATGGCGATCGGGATGACCAGCGCCACCGCGATCCAGTTGATGTAGCCCGTGGACAGCACCGGCAGGCGCGGATCACCCCAGCCGGCCCAGATGTAGCCGAAAGTACCGGGTATCGAGATGATGACGCCGACGCCCGACGACGTCGCGACGGCCTGGTGGATCGGCCGTCCGAACAGCGTCATGAAGGTGTTGTTGAGAATGCCGCCGCCGATGCCCATCAGCGTCGACAGATAGCCGATAATCGTTCCGGCGCCGAAGCGCCACGGATTGCCCGGCACATCGTCGCCCAGGCGCCAGCTCTGCCGGTTGAGCAGCATGCGCAGGCCGAACAGGAAGATCATCGCCGCGAAGATGACGCGCAGGCTGAAACTGGAGATCGAGGCCGCGGTCAGCGAGGCCAGCACCACGCCGAGCGTGAGCGAAGGCACGTAGGTCCTCAGCAACGCGGTGTCGACGACGCCACGCGCCAGATGGCCGCGAAAGGAGCTGATCGAGGTCGGCACGATGATGGCGATCGAACTGCCCACCGACAGGTGCATGCGCACGGCTTCGTCGACGCCGAGCAGGCCGAACACCTGGTAGAAGACCGGGACCAGCACGGCCCCGCCCCCAATGCCCAGCAAGCCCGCAAGCAGACCGGACACGACGCCGGAAGCCGCAATCGCCAGCGCGAAGACGAGCAGCCCGCCTACCCCGAGTTCAGGCAACGGCATGCGTCGCAACCTCGCTCACGCAGCCTCGCCCAGTTCCGGCTGCACCACGGCGGCATAGGCGCGGGCGATGACCTCCGGTCCGGCGCCCGGCCGCGTCGCGTCGGTCGACAGGACCTGGCGGAAGCGCCTTGCCCCCGGCAGCCCATGGAACAGGCCGGTCATGTGGCGGGTAACATGCGCGAGGCGCCCGCCGGTGGCGATGTGGCGCGCCGCATGGGCCTGCATGGCCTCGATCACCGCCGGCCACTCCACCATGCAGGCGCCACCGAAGATGGCCGCGTCCGTTTCCGCCAGGATCGCCGGATTGTGGTAGGCGGCGCGGCCCAGCATCACGCCGTCGACGCACTCCAGTTGCCGGACGGCATCGGCGGCCGTCGCGATGCCGCCGTTGATGCCGACGAAACGGTCCGCCAGCCGGCGCTTGAGCCGATGGACGCGGTCGTAGTCGAGCGGCGGGATCTCGCGGTTCTCCTTCGGGCTGAGGCCCTGCAGCCAGGCCTTGCGGGCATGCACCCACAAGGCGTCGGCACCCGCATCCAGAACGGCATCCGCAAGCGCGTCGAGCGCCTGCTCCGGATCCTGCTCGTCGACGCCGATCCGGCATTTTACCGTGACGGGCATCGCGACGGCCGCCTTCATCGCCGCCACGCATTCCGCAACAAGCTGAGGCGTGCGCATCAGACAGGCGCCGAATGTGCCCGACTGCACGCGGTCGGACGGGCAACCGACATTGAGGTTGATCTCGTCATAGCCGAAATCCGCGCCGATACGCGCGGCCAGGGCGAGCTTGGCCGGCTCCGACCCGCCCAGTTGAAGGGCGACGGGATGCTCGACGGCGTCGAAGCCGAGCAGCCTTTTGCGCGGGCCGTGGATCACCGCATCCGCGACCACCATCTCGGTGTAGAGCAGCGCACGCTTTGTCAGCTGTCGGTGCAGGAACCGACAGTGCCGGTCGGTCCAGTCCATCATCGGCGCGACAGCGAGCACCGGCCGCGCAAAGTAACGCGCCGGGCGCTTGGCTGGTTCGGGGGCCGCTGCGTCGGACATGGCGGGTGAATACAGGCCGGTCGTTGCAGCGGCAAGCACGCGGATCAGCCAAACGCCGCACCGGAGAGAACCGCCTGAGGCTTCGCCTCGACCGCTTCGGCCGCTCAGGCGGCCGTCATGGCCGCCTTCACCGCCGCAATGGCTTCTTCGCCCTTGCTCGCGTCCGGTCCGCCGGCCTGCGCCATGTCGGGCCGGCCGCCGCCGCCCTGGCCGCCGAGCGCGGCCGATGCAACCCGCACGAGGTCGACTGCGCTGAATCGCTTCACGAGATCGTCGGTGACCCCCACGACCACGCTGGCCTTGCCGTCGTCGGCCGCGCCGATGAAGACAACCACGCCGGAACCGAGCGATTTCTTGCCTTCGTCGGCCAGCGGCTTCAGATCCTTCGGCGACACGCCGGTGACCACGCGCCCGACGAAGCCGGTGCCGGCCACGGTCTCAGTCGCTTGCACGGGCTGCCCGGAGCCGCCCCCGAGCGCCAGCTTCTTGCGCGCCTCGGCAAGCTCCTTCTCCAGCTTGCGCCGCTCGTCGACAAGGGCTTCCAGCCGCGCCGGAACGTCTGCTGCGGGAACCTTGAGCGTGGCAGCCGCCTGCTTGAGCAGAACGTCCTGCGTGTCGAGATGGCGGCGCGCCGCCTCGCCGGTCAACGCCTCGACGCGGCGCACGCCCGAGGCCACGGAGCTTTCCGACACGATGCGCACCAGTCCGATATCGCCCGTGGCCGACACATGCGTGCCGCCGCACAGCTCCGCCGAATAGGTGCGGCCGGCCTTCGGCCCCGCGACAGCCGTGCCCATCGACACGACACGGACCTCGTCGCCGTACTTCTCGCCGAACAGCGCCATCGCGCCCTCTGCAATGGCGTCGTCTACCGACATCAGCCGCGTCGTCACCGGCGCGTTCTGTAGCACGACCTCGTTGGCGATGGCCTCGACGCGCGACAGTTCATCTTCCACGATCGGCTTCGGGTGCGAGAAGTCGAATCGCAGCCGGTCCGGCGCCACGAGCGAGCCCTTCTGCGCCACATGGGTGCCAAGCACCTCGCGCAGGGCTTCGTGCAGCAGATGCGTCGCCGAGTGGTTCGAGCGGATCAGGCGCCGACGCGCATGGTCCACTTCGAGCTCGACGGCCGAACCTGGCTTCACCGTGCCCGAGGCGACCACGCCAAAATGCACGAACAGGCCTTCGCCCTTCTTCTGCGTGTCGCTCACCGCAACGGAAAAACCCTCGCCGCGGATGGTGCCGGCATCGCCGACCTGACCGCCGGATTCGCCATAGAACGGCGTCTGGTTGACCACCAGCGCAACAGTTTCGCCCGGCTGTGCGGATGCGATCTCCTTGCCGTCGCGCACCAGCGCGCCAATCACACCCTCGGCCTTCTCGGTGGCGTAGCCGAGGAACTCGGTGGCGCCCAGTTTCTCGCGCAGCTGGAACCATACCGCTTCAGTCGCCGCCTCGCCGGATCCGGCCCAACTGGCGCGCGCCTCCGCCTTCTGGCGCTCCATCGCATCGGTGAACCCGTCGAGATTGACCGAGATGCTGCGCTGGCGCAACGCATCCTGCGTCAGGTCGAGCGGGAATCCATAGGTGTCGTAGAGCTTGAACGCCGTCTCGCCGTCGAGCATGTCGCCGGCTTTCATGCCGGCCGTCGCGTCCTCCAGCAGCCCGAGCCCGCGCGAAAGGGTCTTGCGGAAGCGCGTCTCCTCGAGTTTCAGCGTCTCGGTAATCAGCGCCTCGCCGCGTGCCAGTTCGGGATAGGCCTGCCCCATCTCGCGCACCAGCGCCGGCACCAGCTTCCACATCAGCGGTTCGCCGGCTCCCAGGAGCTGCGCATGCCGCATGGCGCGACGCATGATGCGACGCAGCACATAACCGCGTCCCTCATTGGACGGCAGCACCCCGTCAGCCACGAGGAAGCAGGACGAGCGCAAATGGTCGGCGATGACGCGGAACGAGGCGGCGTCGTCCGCCCCGGGCCCGCGCCCGAGAGCGGAAGCCGTCGCATCGATCAGGTGACGGAACAGGTCCGTGTCGAAGACGCTGTCGACCCCCTGCAGGATGGCCGCCATGCGCTCCAGCCCCATGCCGGTGTCGATCGAGGGACGCGGGAGCGGCACCCGCTCCTCCTTCGTCACCTGCTCGAACTGCATGAACACGAGATTCCAGAACTCGAGGAAGCGGTCACCGTCCTCCTCCGGACTGCCGGGAGGGCCACCCCAGATGTGCTCGCCGCGGTCGATGAATATCTCCGAGCACGGGCCGCACGGGCCGGTGTCGCCCATCGCCCAGAAATTGTCCGAGGTGGGGATGCGGATGATGCGGTCGTCGGAGAAGCCGGCGATCTTCTTCCAAAGATCCGCGGCATCGTCGTCGGTGTGGTAGACGGTGACGAGCAGCCTGTCCTTCTTCAGCCCGAACTCCCTGGTGATGAGGTTCCACGCCAGCTCGATCGCGCGCTCCTTGAAATAGTCGCCGAACGAGAAATTGCCGAGCATCTCGAAGAAGGTGAGATGGCGGGCGGTGTAGCCGACATTGTCGAGGTCGTTGTGCTTGCCGCCGGCACGCACGCTCTTCTGCGCTGTCGCCGCACGCGAATAGGGGCGCGTCTCCAGCCCGGTGAAGACGTTCTTGAACTGCACCATGCCGGCATTGGTGAACATGAGTGTCGGGTCGTTGCGCGGCACCAGAGGGCTCGACGCAACGACTTCGTGGCCGTTCTTCTTGAAGTAGTCGAGAAAGGTCGACCGGATCTCGTTGACGCCGCTCATGTCTGCCTTCTGGTCCTGCCTTCTGGCGGTTGGCCACCGGCAAGGGCGACGCACCTCAAGGTGCCGCCGCCCCGAACCGGCAAGCTCGGGAGGCCCGCAACGCTTCGCGGGCAAGGAAAGCGGCCTTTTAGCCGTGACCGCCCGACCTGTCCAGAAATCGGAAGGGCTCCGAAATGGCAAGGACCCGGAAACGCGAAGGGCCGCCGGATCGCCCGGCGGCCCTCGTCACATGCTTGCGGACGCGGTCACATGCCGGAAGCATCGTCCATGTCGCCGGGGCCGCCGTCGTCGAGGAACTTCTCGGCGATCAGCCCGGCATTCTGCCGCAGCCCCAGCTCGATCTCACGAGCCAGCGCGGGATTGTCACGCAGGAACATCTTGGCGTTTTCACGCCCCTGCCCCAGCCGCTGCGAATTGTAGGAGAACCATGCGCCTGACTTTTCGACCACGCCGGCCTTGACGCCGAGGTCGATCAACTCGCCGGTCTTCGACACCCCTTCGCCATACATGATGTCGAACTCGACCTGCTTGAAGGGCGGCGCCAGCTTGTTCTTGACCACCTTGACGCGCGTCTGGTTGCCCACGACCTCGTCGCGGTCCTTCACCGCGCCGATGCGGCGGATGTCGAGGCGAACGGAAGCATAGAACTTGAGCGCATTGCCGCCGGTGGTCGTCTCGGGCGAGCCGTACATCACGCCGATCTTCATGCGGATCTGGTTGATGAAGATGACCATGGTGTTGGAGCGCGAGATGGAGGCGGTCAGCTTGCGCAGTGCCTGGCTCATCAGCCGCGCCTGCAGGCCCGGCAGCGATTCGCCCATCTCGCCCTCGATTTCCGCGCGCGGCACGAGCGCTGCGACCGAATCGACCACCAGCACGTCGATGGCGCCGGAGCGCACCAGCGTGTCGCAAATCTCCAGGGCCTGCTCGCCGGTGTCAGGCTGCGAGATCAGCAAATTCTCAAGGTCGACGCCGAGCTTGCGGGCATAGACCGGGTCGAGCGCGTGCTCGGCGTCGACGAAGGCGCAGATGCCCCCCTTCTTCTGCGCCTCGGCGACAGTGTGCAGCGCAAGCGTGGTCTTGCCCGAGCTTTCCGGCCCGTAGATCTCGACGATGCGCCCCTTGGGCAGGCCACCGACGCCGAGCGCGATGTCGAGGCCGAGCGACCCGGTCGACACCGTCTCGATCTCGATCACCTGCTCGTTCTTGCCGAGCCGCATGATCGAGCCCTTGCCGAACGCGCGCTCGATCTGTGACAGCGCGGCATCCAGCGCCTTGGACTTGTCCACGGAACCATCCTCTACGAGACGCAATGAGTTCTGAGCCATGACATTTCACCCCTTGGTCGTCAACGCGCCGGAACATCCGCGCCGCATGCCGAATTTTGTATCTCTTTTGTTCTCATTTTGTCAAGAGACACAACGCATTGAAAACAAGGGGATTTTTATCACATGTTCCTTTTTTGTACGAAGACCCTGAATCGCTCGCCGCCCGCAGCGGCAAAGTCTGTGCGCAGCACGCGCGAGATTCCCTTGTTTCGCCGGAGGCGATTTGCTACATGCCGCCGGGCCGGTTCGGCCGGCCCCTACCACGTGCGGTCGTGGCGGAATTGGTAGACGCGCAGCGTTGAGGTCGCTGTGGGGCAACCCGTGGAAGTTCGAGTCTTCTCGACCGCACCATTCTCTCAGAGTTCCAGCTCGTAGTAGCGCAGCCAGTCCTTGAGATCGGCGGGTACGTCGTAATACGGCCCGATGCGGCGGAAGCCGAATTTCTCATAGAGCGCCATCGCCTCGTGCTGGTGCATGCTGGTGTCGAGCCGCATAACCCTGAAGCCAGATGAGCGGGCGTCCTCGATAAGCCGCGCGACAAGCGTGTTTCCGACACCCTTTCCGCGCGTGCCGTCGGCGACATACATGCGCTTCATCTCGCAGACCCCGCCGCCGAGATCGCGGAAGGCGACGCAGCCAACCGGCCGCGCGCCGTCATATGCGACCAGCAGGCTGCCGCGCGGCGGAGCGAATTTGCCGGGCAAGCCTGCAAGCTCCGGCTCGAACAGGCCCGGGTGGAAGTAGCGGTTCACCAGCTCGATGTCGTCGGCCAGGCGCTCACGGGCCCAATCGACGAAAGCGAGGATCATCATGCGGGCGTCGTGCACGCGCTGCGGGGTCGACGCCTGCTCGATGCGGATTTCGGACACGGTCATTGCCCTCTCGCCTTCCCTGCCCGCAAACGCTCGAGCGCCCCGTCCACGTGCGTCGCGAGTTGGAGATAATCATCCGTCCAGCCGCTCGACAGGGCAAGTTCCTGCAACGGCCCGGTCGGCGCGAAGATCACAGCAACGGTAGCGGCGACGGCCGCAGCCTCGGTCGGCAGCCGCGCTATCAGGCTCGCCAGCTCGGTTCGCGCAGACGCCGCGTCCTCCCAGCTCGACCATGCGAAATCGTTGCCGGCGCGGTCGACCAGTTCGAGCGCGTCCCTCAGCACTGCCCGCAGCTCGTCGCCGGCGTCCGGCGCTTCGCCTTCCTCGCTCTCATCGCCGGCCCAGAACTGCGCTTCGAAGGCAATGCCCTGCTTCGCGAGATAGGTCTTCAGCACATCGAGTGCGCCGCTGCCTGCCGGTCCGAAGCGCTCGGCCAACCGCGCCAGCAGCTCATCGTCGGCGTCGCCGCCGATCGCCGCGACCAGGTCGCCCTCGCGTCGCAATGCCGCCAACAGTGCAGGTACGTTCGCCGCATCGACGATCGCCATCCACTCGCTGGCGTCGCCGCTGGTCACCACCAGCGCTCCGGCAGCAGTGATGTCGGCATCGACGCGCCACCATAGCCGCCCCTCCCGCCGCCGGTAGAGGCAGGCGCTGCGGCGCGGTTCCGACAGTTGTGAAGGATCCCCCTGCATCACCGCGCAGGATGCCTTTGTCCCGCGGCGCGTCAACTGGCCCAGCGCGCCTTTTCAGGCTTGGCTTGCCGCCTCGCAAGACCTAGAGCTTTGGCGAAGTCGCGCCGCTTGCCGGCGCCCGCGAGCCACGGACGGGACGGAGGCGGACGAGTGGAAGAACAGCCCAATCCCGGCACCGAGAGCGCGACCGAGCCGCACGCCGATGTCTACGGCGAGGACGGCGCGATCCGCGCCGAGTTCCTGACGCATATCGGCGCGGCGATCGCCGACCGCGACACGCTGGCGCTGCGCCGCGATGTCGGCCGTCTGCACCAGTCAGAGGTCGGCGACCTGCTGGAGGCGCTGCTGCCGGAGCAACGGCAGGCGCTGATCGCCCTGATGGGCGACGCATTCGACTTCACTGCTTTGACCGAGGTCGACGACACGATCCGCGCCGAGATCGTCGACGCACTGCCAAACGAGCAGATCGCGCAGGCGGTGCAGGACCTCGATTCCGACGATGCTGTCTACATCCTGGAGGATCTCGACAGCGCCGACCAGGACGAGATCCTGGCGAAGCTGCCGTTCACCGAGCGCATCCGCCTGCGCCGTTCGCTGTCCTATCCGGAAGAGACGGCCGGCCGGCGCATGCAGACCGAGTTCGTCGCGGTGCCGCCGTTCTGGACCGTGGGCCAGACCATCGACTACATGCGCGAGGAGCAGAACCTGCCGGAAAGCTTCTCGCAGGTCTTCGTCATCGATCCTACCTTCCGGCTGCTCGGCGCCATCGACCTCGACCGCATATTGCGCACCCAGCGCACGGTGAAGGTCGAGGACATCATGCACGAGACGCGCCACGCCATCCCTGCCTCGATGGACCAGGAAGAGGCTGCGCAGATCTTCGAACAGTATGACCTGCTCTCGGCGGCGGTCGTGGACGAGAACGAGCGCCTCGTTGGCGTGCTCACCATCGACGACGTCGTCGACGTTATCCAGCAGGAGGCGGAAGAAGACTTGCTGCGCATGGGCGGTGTCGGTGACGAAGAGCTGTCCGACAGCGTCTTCGCCACCTCGCGCTCGCGCGTGCCGTGGCTTCTGGTCAATCTCGTCACCGCCTTCATCGCTGCAGGGGTGATCGGGCTGTTCGACGCCACCATCGAGCAGATCGTGGCGCTCGCCGTGCTGATGCCGATCGTCGCCGGCATGGGCGGCAACGCCGGCTCGCAGACCATGACGGTCACGGTGCGCGCGCTGGCGACCAAGGAGATCGACATCTACAATGCCGGCCGCATCATCCGCCGCGAGATGGGCGTCGGATTTCTGAACGGCCTCACCTTCGCGCTGCTGATCGGCCTCGTAGCCGGGTTCTGGTTCCAGAGCCCGGAGATCGGCTGCATCATCGCGGCGGCCATGGTGGTCAACATGTTCGTCGCTGCGCTGGCGGGTATTCTCATCCCGCTGGTTCTCGACCGTTTCGGAGCCGATCCGGCCGTATCCTCGGCGGTGTTCGTGACGGCAGTCACCGACGTCGTGGGTTTCTTCGCCTTCCTTGGCCTTGCCGCATGGTGGTTCGGTGTCGGTTTCAGCTGAGAAGCCCGGCGGAACGCAGCCGAACCTGCTCGGCGTCGGGGCGGCCTGGCTGTCTGTCTCGTCACGCGGCGGCCGTGCGGCGGGAACGCTGGTCGAGGCGCTCGGCGCGGCTCGAAAGCGGGGCTGGCGCTGCGGCCTGCTAGGTCTGCGCGGAGGCGACGCGGCAGGCAGCAGGCTGGCGCGCGGCATCGTCGCGCGTGGGCTCGACGACCTCGGTGTCGTCTATCTCGACAGGCCGACGCCGGTTTCGCATCCTGCCACCGGCTGCGCCGATCCGGCCTTCGGTCTCTTCGAATTCGGCATGCCCAAGCAACTGCGCCGCCGCCATTTCCGCGATGCCGCGGCGCAGGCCGATGCGGTACTGGTCGACACCAGCCTGCCGGCCGCTGCGCTCACCCGCGTCCTGGATACGGCCGCCATGCCGGTGCTGGTGGTGGAAAGCGAAGTCGGCGACGCGGCACGGCTCCTGCCGCTGCTTCCGCGCCTTCACGCGGTGGTCGTACGGGAGACGACGCTGCGGCGCATTCTCGACCTATCGCCAACCGCATCGCTGGGCACGCTGTCGACAGCGATCGGCCGATACGGTGCGCGGGTGCTCGTGGCGATCGGTGAACCGCTCGGCTATCGGTTCAGCGGGGGCGCGTTCACGCTGAGCGGCCGTCCGGTCCGGCGCGGCGCCAGCCTCGCCGACGCCGTGGCCGCCGAACTGGACGCGCTCAGGTGAGCGGCATCAGGTAGATTTCGACGCGGCGGTTGGTCGCGCGGCCCTCAGCGGTCGCGTTGCTGGCGGCGGGCCGGCTCTCGCCGTAGCCGACCACCGAGAATCGTCGCTGGTCGATGCCCTGCGCATTGAGATACTGCGCCACGGAAACCGCGCGTGCCTGCGAAAGCTCCAGATTGTACTTCTCGTCGCCGGTCGAATCCGTGTGGCCGTTCACGTCGATC
Source organism: Rhizobiaceae bacterium (assembly GCA_019635695.1). Classification (GTDB taxonomy): domain Bacteria; phylum Pseudomonadota; class Alphaproteobacteria; order Rhizobiales; family Rhizobiaceae; genus RCIO01. The sequence continues at coordinate 20,193 of JAHBYZ010000012.1, read as the reverse complement.
AGCGTCTTGTTGTATTTCTGCAGGACCACTCCGACAGCGTTCAGCGTCGGATAGAACCGCGTGGTCACCGCGTCCTGATCGGTCGCGAAGGTGATTGCCGAGGGCATGTTGAGGATGATGTAGTCGCCGTTGCGGGTGACCGACACGCCGGAGCCCTGGAGCTGTGCGCGCAGTTCGGCTTCCTGCTGGTCCATGTAGGCGCCGATCGCGGTGCCCGCCAGCGCGCCGACGCCGGCGCCGATCAATGCCGCGTTGCGCTGCGCTACCCCGCTGCCCCCCACCGCGAAGCCGGCGAGCGCCCCCACGCCGGCGCCGATCAGCGCTCCACCCGCCGTGTTGGACATCTTCTGCTCGTTGGTGAACGGATCCGTCGTGCAGCCCGCGATTGCGGCCAGCGACGCCATCGCAATGGTCAGTTTCCTCATTGGAATCCGTTCCTCTCCAGAATGCCCACCCGCAGGCTGCGCCGCGCGGACCGTAACGACGCCCCAGACTAGCATGAAAATGTGCAGCAGACGGAATCGGCGGGATTGTGACCGACGCGGCGCGCGGGATTATTCGGTGCGGTAGAGCATCCAGCTCTTGCGCTGCTTGGACGGACCGGCAACCGGAAACTTGGTGACCTTGTTGCGGCCGCCCGTCTTCGACACGTAGAGCGCCTGGTCGGCCTTCTCGTAGAGGTCCTGAGGCCCGCCGGCCTCGCTGGCCATGCACACGCCCATCGAGACAGTGACGCGGTCGCGCGCGCCCTGCCCGTCCGCGGCGAGGAATGGCGTCCGCTCGATGTGCCCCCGAACCGTGTCGGCCAGCGCTACCGTCGCGTCCTCGGTCAGCCCTTCGACAATGATGGCGAACTCCTCGCCGCCGGTCCGCGCCACCGTCATGTTCGCCGAGACGGCCGCCTTCATAATCTGCGCAACATGCTGGAGCACGCGGTCGCCGAACGGATGGCCGAAGCGGTCGTTGATGTCCTTGAAGCGGTCGATGTCGGCGAGGATCAGCGCGTTGAATATGATGCCCTTGTTGTGCTCGTAGATGCGCGCCATCGCGCGGTCGAATGCTCGCCGGTTCCAGATCTGGGTGAGCGGATCGGTGTCGGCCAGCGTCTTGTATTCAACCAGCATGCTCTTCACCTCCGCAAGCTCGGCGGACGTGTCGGAGATCGAGCTGGCGATCTGGCGCCCCTGCTCGATGGTCGTGTCGGTGGCTATCGCCATGATACCGACGATCTTGCGCAGGAGGTCAGTGGTCAGGTTCTGCTTGCCGTTGAGGCCGGCCGAGGTCTTGTCGAGGATGACCCCGTATTTCTCCAGCGAGTTCTTCTCGCGGTGGAGCAGGTCCATGACCTCCTCGATCTTGTCCATGATCGATTCGTGCGCGGTCTCGACGATCGCGTCGCGATTGGTTGCCGCGAAATAATCCCGGGCCAGCTTGTCGATCGCCGCCTGGTCGGGGCGTTCGCCGAGCGCGGCGAGGGCCTTCTTCAGCTTCTCGTTGCAGCCGGCATAGGCCTCGTAGAAGATCTCGTAGTTGCGCGGCAGTCCGGCGACGCCCATGCGTCGCATGATATCCACGACCTGGTGCGCAGCGTCCGCCGTGCTCTCCGCGATGGCCCTGGATACCTGCATGCCGCCCCCACTCACGCATCGCCGGCGCGCCGCGGCAGTGCCGCTTCCCTCGCCGACCGCGCCTGCGCCCGGCCGCCCCCAATTACGAGGTGAGGACGGAAGGGCCGCAACGCAGCGTCAGAACAGATTATCGAGCCTGCGCTAACGCCGGGTAAACGATGCGGACGGCGCGAAGTCAGTCCCAATGCGGCGAGAAGGCGTAGTCGCACAACCGGTGACCCGCCGTTTGCAGTGCAGAAATGCCCCGCATCTCCGACGCCGACAGATCGAAATCGAAGACCTCAAGGTTCTCCGCCAGCCGCGCCGGGTTCGAGGTGCGCGGGATGGCGGCCGTGCCCGGCTGCTGCACATGCCAGCGCAGCACGATCTGGGCCGGGGTACGCCCATGCGCCGCGGCGGCCGCTGCGACGGGCTCCTCGCTCAGGAGCGCGCCGCCGCGATGAAGCGGACTGTAGCCGATCAGCGCAGACCCGGCCGCGCGGCAGGCAGACGCGACCTTGGATTGGTCGAGATAGGGATGGTGTTCCACCTGGTTCGCTGCAAGCGGTGCGTCCGAAAGCCGGACCGCCTCGGCAAACAGCGCGGTCGGAAAGTTGGACACGCCGATATGGCGGGTCAGCCCGTCCTCGCGCGCCCGGTTGAGCGCGCCGATCGTCTCGGCCAGCGGAATGCGCGGGTTCGGCCAGTGGACGAGCAGCAGATCGAGCGTGTCGAGGCCGAGCCTTTTCAGGCTCGCCTGCGCCGAACGGCGCAGGTCGCGTGCAGCAAGGTCGGTGTGCCACACCTTGGTCGTGACGAAGAGGCGGTCTCGCGCCACACCGCCGGCGCGGATGCCGGCGCCGACGTCCTCTTCGTTGCCATACATCGCGGCCGTGTCGATATGGCGCCAGCCGGTGGCGATCGCCGCCGCCACCAGATCGCGCGCCACGCGCCCCTTCAACGTCCATGTGCCGAAACCCAGCGCGGGTATGCGAGCACCGTTGGCAGGAATGGCGTGCATCGGCATTCTCCACCTTGCCGCGGCGGCCGCCGCGATTCTCGGGAGTAGGGAATATGGCTCAAGCGGGAAGTCCGCGCATTCCCGTCATCGACATCGCCCGCGGCGTCGCGCTGCTGGCGATGGCCGTCTACCATTTCACCTGGGACCTCGAATTTTTCGGCTATGCCGAACCGGGGCTCACCGCCGAGGGCGGCTGGAAGCTGTTCGCGCGCTGCATCGCTTCCAGCTTTCTGTTCCTCGTCGGCGTCAGCCTCGTCCTCGCCCACGGCAAGGGGGTGCGCTGGCCGGGCTTCTGGCGCCGCTGGCTGATGGTTGCCGCAAGCGCCGCGGTCATCACACTGGCCACCTGGTATGCGTTTCCGGACAGCTTCATCTTCTTCGGCATCCTGCACCAGATCGCGCTGGCGAGCTTGCTTGGGCTGCCGTTCCTGCGAGTGCCGGCCGCGGTGACTGCGCTGGTTGCGGCGGCGGTGATCGTGGCACCGCATTTCCTGAGAGACCCGCTGTTCGACGCGTGGCCGCTCTTGTGGGTGGGCCTGTCGAGCGTGCTGCCGCGTTCCAACGACTACGTCCCGCTGTTTCCATGGTTCGGCGCCGTGCTGGCGGGCATCGCTGCGGCGACGTTCGCCATGCCGACCGCCCTGCCCGCGCGCCTCGCGGCCCTTGGCGCACCGCGCTGGAGCGCGCCGCTCTCCTTCTGCGGCCGCCACAGCCTGGCGTTCTACCTCCTGCACCAGCCGGTGCTCATTGCACTGGTCGCTGCCTTTTCGTGGTTTGCTCCGCCGAACCAGGCAACGCCGGAACGCCTGCAGAGCTCCTGCGCGCGCAGTTGCGAGGACATCCGCGACGCCGCCTTCTGCGAACGCTACTGCGCCTGCGTGGTCGATCGTGTTGTCGCAGCCGACCGGCTGGACGAAGCCTTTGGCGAGGACCAGAATGAGGAAATCCGGCGCTGGCTGGGTGAGGTCGCCGGGCAATGCACGGCGGAGACGGAACGCGCGACGGAGGAGGACGGCACGCCATGAGTTCGGGCGAAGGGCGTTCAGGCCAGGAGCGATCCGGCGCAGAGCGATCTGGTGAAGAGCGCGCGGGCGAACGCGCGACCGGCTTTCCCGTGGCGCCTGTGTCGTTCATCGCGGCCGCAGCGGGCGCAGTGGTGCTGCATGTACTGTGGCCGCTGCCATGGCTCGGCTCGCCGCTTTCAGACATCCTGCTCGCGCTGGGAGCGATCGGCGTTCTGGCCGGCGGGGGGCTGGTCTTCTCGGCAGTTCGTACGCTCTCGGCGGCAGGTACGACGGTCAGGCCCGACCGCCGCAGCGAACATCTCGTGACGGCGGGTGTTTACGGCCTGTCGCGCAACCCGATCTATCTGGGCTTCGCAACGGTCGTCGCGTCGGCGGGGCTGCTTTTCGGCGTCATCTGGCTGCTGCCAGCCGCGCTGCTCGGCGCGCTCGTGACGACGCGCTTTGCCATCGTGCCGGAGGAGCACCATCTCGCGCAAAGATTCGGCAAGCGCTACCGCGACTACCAGAAGGCCGTCCGCCGCTGGATCTAGGTGCTTCCTGCGCGCCGGCAACTCCAAGTCCGATGGCGCCAGTCGGGCAGCGCCAGGTCCGGCAGCGCTAGGTATTGACCCCGAGTTCCGCGAGCCGCTCGACGCACGCCTCCTCGGCCGTGTCGAGTTCCGTCAGGGTCTCCTCGAGATCGCGCCTGCGCTGACGCAGTTCGTCGCGCCGCTCCTGAATGCGGCGGATCATCAGCTTGAGTTGCCCGACCTCGCCGGGCGGCTCCCGGTAGATTTTGATGATCTCCCGTATCTCGTTGATGGAAAAGCCGAGGCGCCTCCCGCGAATGATCTGCCGGATCAGGTGCCGGTCGGATGGACGAAACAACCGCGTACGTCCGCGGCGGACGGGCTGGATCAGTCCCTCGTCCTCATAGAAGCGCAGCGTACGGGTGGAAATATCGAACTCCCGCGTCAGCTCGGTGATCGAGTAGTACTCTCGCAAGTTGGCTTCGCTCCACGGATTCGAAGCCGGAAATTCGCATGGCGTTTACGTAAAAGTCAATTGCGCCCGATCCCAGCGCCAGGCTCCTCGTGGCCAGGCCCCACGGCACGATGCATCGCCCCCGCCGACAAGCAGGCCCGCCACTGGACGCCAATCCCGCAAACGCCCATATCGTGGCCATGCAAGCCAGGCAGTTCACCGACACAGCCCCGCAGGCCTTCCTTCCGCGCCTGCCGGCACGCCCGGTCGAATGGCGCGTCGAGCCCGGCCTCACGCCCTACGACCAGGCTCTCGCATTCATGGAACAGCGCGCCGAGGCGATCCGCGAAGGCACGGCCGGCGAAATGGTTTGGCTGGTCGAGCACCCGCCGCTCTACACGGCCGGCACCAGCGCCAGGCCGGCCGACCTTCTGGCACCCGACCGTTTTCCGGTCCACGCCGCCGGCCGCGGCGGCGAATACACCTACCACGGCCCCGGCCAGCGCGTGGCCTACGTCATGCTCGATCTGAAGAGTCGACGCGAGGACGTCCGCGCCTTCGTCGCCGCACTCGAGGAATGGCTGATCGGCGCGCTGGCGCGCGTCAACGTGCGTGGCGAGCGCCGCGGCGACCGCGTCGGCGTCTGGGTCGTGCGGCCCGATCGCCCTCCGCTTCCCGACGGCTCGCCGGCCGAAGACAAGGTTGCCGCCATCGGCATCCGGCTGCGCCGCTGGGTCAGCTTCCACGGCATCGCCATCAACGTCGAGCCCGACCTGTCGCACTTCAACGGCATCGTGCCGTGCGGCATCCCCGGTTACGGCGTCACCAGTCTGGTCGACCTCGGCCTTCCGGTCTCCATGGCCGACTTCGACGTCGACCTCAAAATTGCGTTCGCCGAAACATTCGGCCCGGTCATCTAGCGGATCGCTTCGCGCTGGTCAGACCCGCCGCGCTCCCTGCATTGCGCGCGCACCCAGGCCACAGGGCGCCACCACGACGGCCGCCGTTCAAAGCGCGCCGATCCACACCGCTGCGATCACGAGGAATCCGCTCATCGTCATCAGCGACAGAACGTCATAGACCATATCCTGCATGAGATCCTCCTAATTCCCTTTATGTTCTACATATGTTCTATTATTGTTCTCTCGTCAAGCGCCGTTGTTCCAGCGGCACGGGCCGGCGACAAAACGGTAAACGGAAGGTTAGCGAGTGGAGACCGGAGCGGCGGCGCTCAGAGATCGACGATCTTGGCGCCCTTCAGCGTCACGCGCCGGTCCATCCGTGCGGCGAGCTGGTGGTTGTGGGTGGCGATGAGCGCGGAAAGACCTGATTGGCGCACCAGCGCCTCGAGCGCGTCGAAGACATAGCCGGCCGTTTCCGGGTCCAGATTGCCCGTCGGCTCGTCGGCGAGCAGCACGGTCGGCGCGTTGGCCACGGCGCGCGCGATCGCGACGCGCTGCTGCTCGCCGCCCGAAAGCTCGCTCGGCCGGTGCGTGGAGCGGTGGCCGACCTTGAGATAGTCGAGCAGTTGGGCGGCGCGTTCGCCGGCCGCCGCTGCGGTCAGTCCGCGCACCATCTGCGGCATCATCACGTTCTCCAGCGCCGTGAATTCCGGCAGGAGGTGATGGAACTGGTAGACGAAGCCGATCTCGTTGCGCCGGATCTGCGTGCGCTCGTCGTCTGAGAGCCTGCCGGCGGAGCGACCGGCGACGAATACGTCGCCTTGGTCGGGCATTTCGAGCAAACCGGCCAAGTGCAGCAGCGTCGACTTGCCGGCTCCGGAAGGCGCCACCAGCGCAACCATTTCGCCAGGCGCCAGCGAAAAGCTCGCGCCTTCGAGAATCGTCAGCTGGCCCTGCCCCTCCTTGTAGTGGCGACCGACATCGACGAGCTCAAGAACCGGGCTGACGGCGCTCATTCGTATCTCAGCGCCTCGACCGGATCGAGCTTCGCGGCCCGCCAGGCGGGAAAGATCGTCGCGATGAAGGAAAGCACCAGCGCCATGATGACGACGGAGATCGTCTCGCCGCTGTCCATGCGTGCCGGCAGCTGGCTGAGAAAATAGAGCTCGGGGTTGAACAGCGCCGTGCCGGAAAGCCAGGAGAAGAACTGGCGGATAGACTCGACGTTGAGGCACACGACGACGCCGAGCGCCACACCGGCCAGCGTGCCGGCAACGCCGATCGCTGCCCCGGTCATGAAGAAGATGCGCAGAACCGCGCCGCTCGTCGCGCCCATCGTGCGCAGGATGGCGATGTCGTGGCCCTTGTCCTTCACCAGCATGATGAGGCCGGAGATGATGTTGAGCGCGGCCACCAGCACGATCAGCGTCAGGATCATGAACATGACGTTGCGCTCGACCTCAAGCGCGGAGAAGAAAGTGCGGTTGCGCTGGCGCCAGTCCACCGTGAAAATCTGCCGGCCCGTGGCCTCCTCGATCGCCGGCCTGATGGCATCGATCTCGTCCGGATTGTCGACGAACACCTCGATCGACTGGGCGATGCCCTCCTGGTTGAAGTAGAGCTGCGCCTCCGCAATCGGCATGAACACGATGTTGGCGTCGTATTCGGACATGCCGATCTCGAAGATCGCCGTGACCGGATAACCCTTGACGCGGGGCGTCGTGCCGAACGGGGTGATGTCGCCGTCGGGCGAAATCAAAGTGATGGTGTCGCCGAGCACCAGCCCCAAATTCTGCGCCATCCGCTGGCCGATGGCCACGCCCTCGCCGGTGGCGTAGCCGGTCAGCGACCCCTGGTTCAGATTGTCGGCCACCAGCGCGATCTTTCCGAGATCGTCGGCGCTGATGCCGCGCACCAGCGCGCCAGTGCCCGCACCGACACGGCCGGACGCCAGCACCTGACCTTCCACCAGCGAAACGGCGTAGCGCACGCCCTCGACGCCCTCGATGCGCTTGACCACGTCATTGTAGTCGTCAAGCGGCCGATCCATCGGCTGGATGACGAGATGGCCGTTGATGCCGAGGATGCGGGTCAGCAGCTCCGTGCGGAAGCCGTTCATCACGGCCATGACGATGATGAGCGTGGCGACCCCCAGCATGATGCCGACAAAGGAAATCAGGGCGATGACCGAGATCACCGTCTCCTTGCGCCGCGAACGCAGATAGCGCCAGGCGACGAGCCGCTCGAAGGCCGAGAACGGCCCTGCCCCTTTCGCCGCCGCCGCTTCGCTCATGTCTTGGGTCCCAGCGAGGCCAGCAGCGTCTCGATCTTCTTGATGTCGCGTTCGCCCGTCGCGCGGCGCTTGACTTCGACCTCGCCGGCCGCCACGCCGCGCGGGCCGACGATGACCTGCCAAGGCACGCCGATCAGGTCGGCCGTCGCGAACTTTGCGCCTGCCCGCTGGTCGGTGTCGTCATAGAGCACGTCGAGCCCGGCAGCCTCGTGCGCCTTGTAAAGTGTCTCGCAGACGCGGTCGCAGTCCGGGTCGCCGGCCTTCATGTTGATGATGACCACGTCGAAGGGCGCGACGCTCTCCGGCCAGATGATGCCGGCGTCGTCGTGGCTCGCCTCGATGATGGCGGCGATCAGCCGCGAGGGGCCGATGCCGTAGGAGCCCATCGAGGCGAAGTGTTCCTTGCCGTCGGGGCCGGTCACCGATGCGCCCATCGGCTTCGAATACTTCTCGCCGAAATGGAAGATATGGCCGACTTCGATGCCGCGCGCGGCGACCCGGTCGCCCTCGCCAATCTTCGCCCATGCCGCCTCGTTGTGCATCTCGTCGGTCGCGGCATAAGGCGTCGTCCAGGCCTTCACGATGCCGGCAATCTCGGCGTCGTCGGCGTAGTTCACGCCGGCGTCCGGCACCTTCAGGTCGAGGAAGTCGCGGTGGCAGAACACCGCGCTCTCGCCGGTGTCGGCAAGGATGATGAATTCGTGGGAGAGATCGCCGCCGATCGGGCCGGTGTCCGCGCGCATCGGGATCGACTTCAGGCCCACCCGCTCGAAAGTGCGCAGGTACGACACGAACATGCGGTTGTAGGCGGCGCGCGCGCCTTCATAGTCGAGGTCGAAGGAATAGGCATCCTTCATCAAGAATTCCCGCGAACGCATGACGCCGAAGCGCGGTCGCACCTCGTCGCGGAATTTCCACTGGATATGGTAGAGGTTGAGCGGCAGGTCGCGGTAGGATTTCACGTAGGACCGGAAGATCTCCGTGACCATCTCCTCGTTGGTGGGGCCGTAGAGCATGTCGCGCTCGTGCCGGTCCTTGATGCGCAGCATCTCCTTGCCGTAGTCGTCGTAGCGACCGCTCTCGCGCCACAGATCGGCCGACTGGATGGTCGGCATCAGGATTTCGAGCGCCCCCGCTCGATCCTGTTCCTCGCGCACGATGGCGCACACCTTGTCGAGCACGCGCTTGCCGAGCGGCAGCCACGAGAACGAGCCGGCGGCCTGCTGGCGGATCATGCCGGCGCGCAGCATCAGTCGGTGCGAGACGATGTCGGCCTCGCGGGGTGTTTCCTTGAGGATGGGCAGAAAATAACGCGAGAGACGCATGCTGTGTCCGTGAAGGGAATCGGCCTTCGGTGCCGGAAAATCGTGGGGCTTCTTAGCCATTTCAAGGCGGATTGGAAACCCGAGCGAAGCCTGTCGCTTGAGCTTGCGGTGCGCTTGGCGCGAAAGCGTGCAACGCTGTCTCCGCTTTGTGCAGCGCAGCACATCTATTGGGCCGAAATCGCAACATTTTCCGTGACATTGCGTTCGTGATCGGTCTAATGTGCCCGCCATAAACGAGTGAGCGGAACACAAATCCGCTCCCTTACGCGGTCAAAGTCTTGGGAGGATGCGATCTGGGCGCGGGTTTCCGCTGCCGCCGTCTAAACGGAGCAAAGATCGGACGCGTTCAATTGCAAGGCTTCGGCCTTGCATTTTTTTTGTGCATCAGTGAAGCGCCTGCCGCTGCGTGACGTCGCGCTCTTAGCGCCGGAATTCCGCCCACTTCCCGTTCTTGCTTCAGTGAGCCGACCGGCCGATCGTGCCGTGGCGAAAACGGGCTTGGGAGAATGACATGCATCACAGGACAGCCGGGCTGATCGCCGGCCTCGCAATTGTCGCCGCGCTGCCGGCGCTCGCCGACACGACCAAAGGGGTCGATCCGCGCATCACTGTGCCGGCCGAGCGCGAGGCGATGTTCGAAGCCAACGGAGGCGCGACCGACCGAGTGGTCGGCGGCAACCTTGCGGACCCCGGCGAATGGCCATTCCAGGTCGGGCTGCTTGCCACCGAAAGACTGACCGGCGAGCGCCAATCGCAATTCTTCGCGCAGTTCTGCGGCGGCAGCCTCATCGCTCCGCAATGGGTTCTGACGGCAGCGCACTGCGTCACCGACAGCGACGGCCAGGTCTATCCGGCCAGTTCCAACACCGCCCTGCTCGGCGCGACGAACCTGTTCGAAGGCAACCGTCAGGAGATCGAGCAGGTCATCGTGCACGAGGCCTGGGATCCGTCCGCGATCGACAACGACGTTGCCCTGCTCAAGCTCAAGGTGCCGGTAAACGGACCGGTGGTGAAGCTCGACGACGGCACCGCGACGACCGATTCCGGTTCGGCGACGGTGATCGGCTGGGGCCTGATGATGAACGGCACCACGCCGGTCGACCTGCTCGAAGGCCAGATCGACCTCGTGCCCAACAGCACCTGCAATGCCGGGCTCAAGGGTTATGCGGCGGGCGATTTCGCTGCCGCGCTCGATCTCGTATCGTTCCACAAGGTCAAGGACGGGACGATCGAGTCCGCGCTTCAGACCATCGCCGCGGGCCTGCTCGATCCGCTCACCGACGGCATGATGTGCGCCGGCACCAAGAGCGGACAGATCGGCGCCTGCCACGGCGACAGCGGCGGCCCGCTGCTGGTGTCGACCGCCAATGGCCCGGTACAGGTCGGTGTCGTGTCGTGGGGCGGCGGGCCTGCCGGCTCCAAGATGTATTGCGGCTTCGAGGACGCTTATGGCGTCTATGCCAGGGTGAGCAAGTTCCGCGACTGGATCCGCCAGAAGTCCGGCGTGTGAGCCCGGTTCAGCCTGGAGGCCCGATCCTCGGCCCGATTCTGGGCAGGTCGTCCCACCCGATGCCGAAATAGCGGGTCGCGAGAAGGTAGACCGCGAGGATGATCGCGGTCACCACAGTCGTACGAAACATGGCGCGCAGCACGTGCGGCCCCTTTGGGGCGCTGCCCGGAGTGCCGAGCGTCACTTCGCCCTCGTCGTCCTGCGTGCGCAGGCTGACGGGCAGGATGGCGAACAGCACAATCCACCAGACGATGAAGAAGACCGCGGCGAGGGAAACCCAGCCCATCGGTCAGACCTGCTCGAGTTCCACGAGCGTGCCGTGGAAATCCTTCGGGTGGAGGAAGAGCACCGGCTTGCCATGCGCGCCGGTCTTCGGATTGCCGTCGCCGAGCACACGCGCCCCCGCCGCCTTGAGCCGGTCGCGCGCGGCGATGATGTCTTCCACCTCGTAGCAGACATGGTGCATGCCGCCTGACGGATTCTTGGCGACGAAGCCGGCAATGGTGGAGTCGGCGCCGAGCGGCTCCAGCAGCTCGACCTTGGTGTTGCCGAGGTCGACGAAGACCACGGTCACGCCATGCTCCGGCAGCGCGATCGGTTCCGACACCTTGGCGCCCAGCGTGTCGCGGTAGGTGGCGGTGGCGGCGGCGAGGTCGGGCACCGCGATGGCGACGTGATTCAGACGGCCGAGCATGGTTGTCCTCGCGTTTCGTGTCGGTGGACGCCCTAGCGCGAAACGAGCGGGCTGTCAGCGCGTCACAAAGACCGTCACGATCGGCTTCTTGCCCCAGGCCTGGTCGGCGGCGGATCGCACGGCACGCCGCACCGATTCCTGCACGAGGTCGAGATCCTTGCGGCGCTGGCGCGGGATCGAATCGACCGCGCCGGCGGCCGCGTCGAGCATCAGATCCTCGACATTCTCGCCGCGCCGGTCGGTCCGCGCCACGCCGATGGCGACGAGGTCGGGCTCGCCGGCGAGTTCGTAGCGGTCGTCCAGCACCACGTTGACGGCGACATGACCGGCGAATGAGAGCTTGCGCCGGTCGCGCACGCCCATCTCTTCCTCGGAGCCGATGAGGATGCCGTCCTTGTAGATGCGGCCGAAAGGCACCTGGTCGACGATCTCCGGATCGCCGGGCGCGAGCTTGAGCATATCGCCGTTGCGCACCTGCGCGACGTGGGGGACGCCGGACGTCGCAGCGAGCGAGCCCTGCGCCACGAGGTGCGCGGCTTCGCCGTGCACCGGCACGAGGATTTTCGGCCGCACCCATTCATACATGCGCTTCAACTCGCCGCGTCGCGGATGGCCGGAGACGTGCACCAGCGCGTCGCCGTCCTCGATGATCGCCATGCCCTGCTCGATCAGCAGGTTCTTGACGGTCAGGATCGCCTTCTCGTTGCCGGGGATCACGCGGGAGGAAAAGATCACCGTGTCGCCCGGCGCCAGCGAGACGGAGCGCATCTCGTCGCGCGAGAGCTTTGCCAATGCTGCCTGCGGCTCGCCCTGGCTTCCGGTGCACAGCACCACGACCTGATCGCGCGGCACGAACTGGTAGTCCTCTTCGGCCAGGAAGCCCGGCAGCCCATCGAGATAGCCGAGCTCCCCGGCGACGTCGATCACGCGCTTCATCGAGCGGCCGAGCACGACAACCTGCCGGCCGGCATCGCGCGCGGCCTCCGCGATGGAACGGATGCGGCCGACATTGGACGAGAAGGTGGTGATGGCGACGCGCCCCGGCGCCTTCTCGATCAGGCCCTTCAGGCTCACGCCGACCGCCGTCTCGGACGGCGATTCGCCCTCGCGCATGGCGTTGGTGCTGTCGCACATCATGGCGAGCACACCGGCGTCGCCCAGCGCGCGGAACCGCGCCTCGTCGGTCAGCGGACCGATCTCGGGCTCCGGGTCGATCTTCCAGTCGCCGGTGTGCACCACAGTGCCAAGCGGCGTCGTGATCGCCAGCGAAACCGGCTCGGGAATCGAGTGCGTGACGGCGACGGCCTCGATCTGGAACGGGCCGACCGTGAATTTCTCGCCGGCGCGGTAGATGGTGACCGGCACGTCCGGCGCGCCCTTCTCCGACTGCCGCTTGGCTTCCAGCAGCCCAGCGGTGAACGGCGTCATCCAGCACTGCGCCTTGAGCCGCGGCCACAGGTCGAGCAACGCGCCGTAATGGTCCTCGTGCGCATGGGTGATGACGATGCCGCGCAGGCGCGAAAGCTCGTCCTCGATGAAGCGCGTGTCGGGCAGGATCAGGTCAACGCCCGGATGCGCCGCGTCGGGGAAGGTCACGCCGACATCGACGATGATCCACTCGCGCGCCTCCGCCGGCCCGTAACCGTAGAGCGCGAGGTTCATGCCGATCTCGCCGACGCCGCCCAGCGGGCAGAAAACCAGTTCGGCCTGTGAAGTCTTGGCCATGTCCGTTCCTTACTGCGCCGCTTCCGACGCGACAGCTCCGAAATGCACGTCGCCGGCCGCGATCGTATGCCGCCGCCCGTCTTGCGCACGGATCACAAAGCGGCATTCCGTGTCGATGGTTTCGAATATGCCGCGTATCACCGCGCCGTCCAGCCTGACGGCAACTTCCGAGCCGAGCCCGGCCGCGCGCCTCAGCCAGCGTTCGCGGATCGCGGCAAGCCCGCGTCCCTCGCCCCACAGCGCCGCTACGTCGACCCAGGCGTCGGAAAGCGCCAGAAACAAGTCCTCCGCGGTTGCCTTCGAACCGAGCGCGGCGAGCGAGGTTGCCGGATAGGGCAGCCCTTCAGGATGCGCGACGACGTTGACGCCGATGCCAACAGCAACCGCGAAACCGCCAGTGGCGAGACTTTCCGATTCCAGCAGGATTCCGGCCAGCTTGGCCCGGCCGGCCAGCACGTCGTTCGGCCATTTCAGCTCGAAGCGGCCCTTGCCTGCAAGGTCGGCTCCGTCCGGCGCGATCGACACGCTGCCAGCGGGCACCACCGCGTCCAGCGCCTCGCCGAGCGCGAGGCCGGCGACGAAGCCCAGCGCCGCAGCCGATTTGAGGTCGGACAGGCCGGACAGGAGCAAGGTCGCGGCCAGATTGCCTTCCGGCGTCGCCCAGGCGCGGCCGCGCCGTCCCCTGCCCGCTTCCTGCTTCTTCGAGACAAGCCACAACTGGCCGGGATCGCCCGCGCGCGCGCGTTCGAGCGCGAGCGCGTTGGTGGAGCCGACGCTGGCGAAGGATTCGAGGCGGTATCCGGCGTTCGCGGCCGAGGGCGCGAGGCGAAAGCTCATCCCGTCAGAAATAGGCCGACGCCGCGGCCTGCGCCATCTCGCCGATCGGACCGCCGATCAGGACGTAGAACAGCACGAACGCGCCCGACAGACCGAGCACGAGCCGCAACTCGCCTGCCATCGGCTGGAAGGCGCCGGCCGGCTCGTCGAACCACATGATCTTGATGATACGCAGATAGTAGTAGGCGCCGACCACCGAGGCGAGCACGCCGATGACGGCCAGCGCGTAGAGGTTGGCCTCCATCGCGGCAAGGAACACGTACCACTTTGCCCAGAAGCCGGCGAGCGGCGGGATACCGGCAAGCGAGAACATGAGGATGGTCAGTATGGTCGCCATCACCGGGTTGGTCGAGGACAGGCCCGACAGGTCGCTGATCTGCTCGACATTGCCGTCACGCCGGCGCATGGCGAGGATGAAGGCGAAAGTGCCGAGCGTCATCACCAGGTAGATCAGCATGTAGATGGCGACGCCGCGCACGCCGGCCTCGCTGTTGGCTGCAAGGCCGACCAGCGCGAAGCCCATATGCGCGATGGACGAATAGGCCATCAGGCGCTTGATGTTGGTCTGTCCGATGGCGGCGAAGGCGCCGAGGCCCATCGAGGCGATCGAGATGAACACGATGATCTGCTGCCAGTCGGCAACCGCCGGGCCGAACGCTTCGACAGAGACGCGCACCACCAGCGCCATCGCCGCCATCTTGGGCGCGGCCGCGAAGAAGGCGGTGACCGGCGTCGGCGCGCCCTCGTAGACGTCCGGCGTCCACATATGGAACGGCACCGCCGAAATCTTGAAGGCGAGGCCGGCGAGAACGAAGACGAGGCCGAACAGCAGGCCGAGCGAACGACCCTCGGCGGTCAGTGCCGATGCAATGGTCTCAAAATTGGTCGAGCCGGTGTAGCCGTAAACCAAGGTGATGCCGTAGAGCAGCATGCCCGACGACAGCGCGCCGAGAACGAAATATTTCAGACCCGCCTCGGTCGCCTTGACGTTGTCGCGGTTGATCGCGGCAACCACGTAGAGCGACAGCGACTGCAACTCCAGGCCCATGTAGAGGGTCAGCATATCGTTCGCCGAAATCATCAGCAGCATGCCGAGCGTGGCGAGCAGGATCAGGATCGGAAACTCGAAGCGGTCGAATTTTTCCGCCCGCGCGAAGCCGACCGACATTACCAGCGTGACGACAGAGCCGATCAGCGTGATGATCTTCATGTAGTGGGTGAAGGGATCGCTGACGAACGCGCCGCCGAAGGCCGCGCCCTGCCCCCCGAAGAACAGCATCCACGCGCCGACGGCGACGAGCAGCGCCACCGCAAGGCCGGTCACGCTCGAATTGGCGCGCTCGCCCGAGAAGACACCCAGCATGAGCAGCGCCATCGCGCCGAGCGCGAGCGCGATCTCCGGCGTCGCAAGGGTCAGGCTGGCTTGCAGTTCAGCGGTCATGGCCCAATTCCAAATCCAAGCCTAGTGCGACGGGGCGGCAGGAACCGCAGGCGCATTCGCGGCCGCAGCCTCCAGCGTCAGCGAAACCTGGTTCACCAGCGCGTCGACGGAAGCGGCGGTGTAGTCGAGCAGCGGCGCCGGGTAGACGCCGAAGAAGATGGTCAGCGCCACCAGCGGATAGATGATCGCTTTCTCCCGCGTCGAGAGGTCGAGCAGGCCCTTGAGACTATCCTTCGACAGCACGCCGTAGATCACGCGGCGATAGAGCCACAGCGCATAGGCCGCCGACAGGATCACGCCGGTCGTGGCGAACAGCGCCACCCAGGTGTTGACCTTGAACACGCCGAGCAGCGTTAGGAACTCGCCGACGAAGCCGCTGGTGCCGGGCAAGCCGACATTGGCCATGGTGAAGATCAGGAACACCACGGCGTATTTCGGCATGTTGTTGACCAACCCGCCATAGGCGGCGATCTCACGCGTATGCATGCGGTCGTAGATGACGCCCACGCACAGGAACAGCGCGCCCGACACGAAGCCGTGGCTGATCATCTGGAAGATGGCGCCCTGCACGCCCTCGACGTTCATCGCGAAAATGCCCATCGTCACGTAGCCCATATGGGCGACGGACGAGTAGGCGATCAGCTTCTTCATGTCCTCCTGCATCAGCGCCACCAGCGATGTGTAGACGATCGCCACGACGGAGAGGGTGAAGACGAAAGGCTGGAACCAGAGCGATGCTTCCGTAAACATCGGCAGCGAGAAGCGCAGGAAGCCGTAGCCGCCCATCTTGAGCAGGATGCCGGCGAGGATGACCGAACCCGCCGTCGGTGCTTCGACGTGAGCGTCAGGAAGCCACGTATGGACCGGCCACATCGGCATCTTCACTGCGAAGGAGGCGAAGAAGGCGAGCCATAGCCATGTCTGCATCTGCGCCGGGAAGTCGTGCGTCAAAAGCGTCGGGATGTCGGTGGTGCCGGCCTGCCAGAACATCGCCATGATGGCGAGCAGCATCAGCACCGAGCCGAGCAGCGTGTAGAGGAAGAACTTGAACGAGGCGTAGATACGCCTCTTGCCGCCCCAAACGCCGATGATGATGAACATCGGGATCAGGCCGGCCTCGAAGAACACATAGAAGAGCACGATGTCGAGAGCGCAGAACACGCCGATCATCAGCGTTTCGAGCAGCAGGAACGCGATCATGTATTCCTTGACGCGCTTCTCGATCGCCTCCCACGAGGCGAGTATGCACAGCGGCATCAGGAAGGTCGTCAGGATGACGAACAGCATGGAGATGCCGTCGACGCCCATCTTGTAGGAGATGCCGGAGTCGAGCCACGCATAGGTCTCGACCATCTGGAAGCCAGGATCCTGCGGGTTGAAGCCGATCCAGACGAACAGCGACAGCAGGAAGGTGAAGACCGTGGTCAGCAGGGCGACGTTGCGAATGTTGCGCAGCGCGGCCGCGCCGTCATTGCGGATCAGAAGGATCAGGAACGCGCCGACCAGCGGCAGGAACGTGACCGTGGAAAGGATGGGCCATTCGGTCATGGTCTAGAACGAGCTCCCGACCATCATCCAGGTCACGAGGGCGGCGACGCCGATCAGCATCGCGAACGCATAGTGGTAGAGGTAGCCCGTCTGCAGTTTCACGACGCGGCTGGTGACGTCGATGACGCGCGCCGAGACGCCGTCCGGCCCGAGTCCGTCGATCACCTTGCCGTCGCCGGTCTTCCACAGGAAATAGCCCAAACGCTTGGCCGGGCGCACGAAGAGGAAGTCGTAGAGCTCGTCAAAGTACCACTTGTTGAGCAGGAACTTATAGAGCCCGCTGTGCTGGGCGGCGAGGCGCTTCGGCGTCTGCGGCGAGCGGATGTAGAACTGCCATGCCGTCAGGAAGCCGAGCAGCATTGCAACGAAAGGCGACCACTTCACCCATTTCGGCACGTCATGGAACTCGTGCACGATGTGATTGTCGGCGGCGCTGAAGATCGCACCCTTCCAGAATTGCTCGTAATGAGCGCCGACGAACCATTCGTGGAACACGAAGCCGGCGAATATGGCGCCGATGGCGAGCACGAACAGCGGGAACAGCATCACCGGCGGCGATTCATGCACATGGTGCATCACGTCGGCCGAAGCACGCGGCTTGCCGTGGAAGGTCAGGAAGATCAGCCGCCACGAATAGAAGCTGGTGAACATGGCTGCGATCACCAGCAAAGCGTAGGCGAAGCCGGCGAGCGCATTGTGACCCGCGAACGCGCCTTCGATGATGGCATCCTTGGAGAAGAAGCCGGCCATGCCGATGACCGTGCCCGGTATGCCGACGCCGGTCAGCGCCAGAGTGCCGATCACCATCATCCAGTAGGTGGTGGGGATGTGCTTCGCCAGCCCGCCCATGCGGCGCATGTCCTGCTCGTCGGACACCGCGTGGATCACCGAGCCCGAGCCGAGAAACAGAAGCGCCTTGAAGAAGGCGTGCGTGAACAGGTGGAAGATCGCGGCCGAATAGAAGCCCATGCCGATGGCGACGAACATGTAGCCGAGCTGCGAGCAGGTCGAATAGGCGATGACGCGCTTGATGTCGTTCTGCACGAGGCCGACGGTCGCGGCGAAGAACGCCGTGAGTGCGCCGATGAAGGTCACCACCAGCAGCGCGACATGCGACAGCTCGAAAAGCGGCGACAGGCGCGCCAGCATGAACACGCCGGCGGTCACCATGGTGGCGGCGTGGATCAGCGCCGACACCGGCGTCGGGCCCTCCATCGCGTCCGGCAGCCAGGTGTGCAGCGGTACCTGCGCCGACTTGCCCATGGCGCCCATGAACAGCAGCAGGCAGACGACGGTGATCGCGGCGTGCCGGTCGAGCTCGTAGCCCAGGAAGTTCAACACGGCCGCGCCATGCTCGGCGCCTTCGGCCGGCAGGTAGCTCTGCGCGTTGGCAAAGATGGTGCCGAAATTCACCGAGCCGAACAGCACGAAGACGCCGAAGATGCCGAGCGCGAAGCCGAAATCGCCAACGCGGTTGACCACGAAGGCCTTGATCGCCGCCGCGTTAGCGGACGGTTTCTTGTACCAGAAGCCGATCAGCAGGTAGGAGGCTAAGCCGACGCCCTCCCAGCCGAAGAACATCTGCACGAGGTTGTCGCTCGTCACCAGCATCAGCATCGCGAAGGTGAACAGGGACAGATAGGCGAAGAAGCGCGGCCGGTGCGGGTCGTGGTGCATATAGCCAATCGAGTAGATGTGCACCAACGCCGAAACGGTGTTGACGACGACCAGCATCACCACGGTCAGCGTGTCGATGCGCAGCGCCCAGTCGGCCTGCAGCGGCCCGGACTCGATGAAGCGCAGCACCGGCACGGTGAAGGATTCGACCTCCTGCAGCGCGACGCTGAAGAACGCGATCCACGACAGGATTGCCGACACCACCAGCAGTCCGCTGGTGACGTATTCCGACGCCTTGGCGCCGATCGACCTGCCGAACAGGCCGGCGATCAGGAAGCCGAGAAGCGGAAGGAAGACGATGGCCTGGTACATGATCGCTTCCGCTCAGCCCTTCATCATGTTGACGTCTTCGACCGCGATCGAGCCGCGGTTGCGGTAGAAGACCACGAGGATCGCAAGGCCGATCGCCGCTTCGGCCGCCGCCACCGTCAGCACGAACAGCGCGAAGACCTGGCCGACGAGGTCGCCGAGCACGGCCGAGAAGGCGACGAAGTTGACGTTGACCGCGAGCAGGATGAGCTCGACCGACATCAGGATGACGATGACGTTCTTGCGGTTCAGGAAGATGCCGAACACGCCGAGCGTGAACAGGATTGCCGAAAGGGTCAGATAGTGGCCGATGCCGACGGTCATGGTCAGATCCCCTTCCCCGTCTCGACCTTCTTCACCTCGATCTCGCCGCGGCCGCGGGCCACCTGAACGGCGATCGACTGCCGCTTGACGCCCTCCTTGTGGCGCAGCGTCAGCACGATCGCGCCTATCATGGCGACCAGCAGCACCATGCCGGCGATCTGGAAGAAGAAGACGTAGTTTGTGTAGAGCACGTCGCCGAGCGCGGCCGTGTTCTGCCGCTCCGCGATCGGCGGGATCGGCATGGCGATGTCGGTGGCGAGCTCCGGCGACAGCGCGTAACCGCCGACGACGACCACCAGCTCGGCGGCGAGGATGATGCCAACTAGCGCACCGATTGGCGCGTAGTGCAGCGCTCCGCTCTTCAGTTCGGCGAAATCGACGTCGAGCATCATCACGACAAAAAGGAACAGCACCGCGACCGCGCCGACATAGACGACGAGCAGGATCATCGCCAGGAACTCCGCGCCCGTCAGCAGGAACAGCGCGGCGGCGTTGAAGAAGGTGAGGATCAGATAGAGCACGGAATGCACGGGGTTGCGCGCCGCGATGACCATGAAGGCCGACGCGACCGCCACGAAGGCGAAGAGATAGAAGAAGATCGCCTCAAGGCCGTTGAGCATGGGTTCCCCGTAACCTGCGAGGGGCGGCGCGGGCGCCCTCCCCGTGGCTGTCCCGCGCCCGCCTCCGGCCGCGAAACCGCGTGTTCCTTAGACGAGCCTCTCCGGGCCGTCCATGAGTGTTTCCACCGTCACCTGTAAGGCGAGTCTATCGCGATGTTGCGCGCGATCTCGCGCTCCCACCGGTCGCCGTTGGCGAGCAGCTTTTCCTTGTCGTAGTAGAGTTCCTCGCGCGTCTCGGTCGCGAATTCGAAGTTAGGCCCCTCGACGATGGCGTCGACCGGGCAAGCCTCCTGGCAGAAGCCGCAATAGATGCACTTCACCATGTCGATGTCGTAGCGCACCGTGCGGCGCGTGCCGTCGTTGCGGCGCGGC
>JAHBYZ010000011.1 GCA_019635695.1 Rhizobiaceae bacterium | reverse complement strand
GGACGCGTTGGCCGCGTCGCACGCGCTACATAGCCGATGACGCCGCCGCCTTCAACGCGTTATCGCATCCCGGCGAGGGGCGTCTTGCCCTCGACAAGGGGAGGGCAGCTTGTCAATTTGGCTTGCATGTCAGACCGACCCAGACCCGACACACGCGCCGGCTACCGCGCCTTCCGCCCCATCCAGACGCGATGGATGGACAACGACGTCTACGGCCACATGAACAATGTGGTCCACTATTCGCTTTTCGACACGGCTGTGAACGGCTGGCTGGTCGAGCGGGGCGTGCTCGATTTCCACAAGGGCGAGCAGGTTGGCCTCGTGGTCGAAACCGGCTGCCGCTATCACGCCGAAATTGCGTTCCCCGACGTGGTGACCGCCGGGTTGCGGGTAGCGAAAATTGGCTCATCCTCGGTGCGCTACGAGATCGGACTGTTCCGCAACGATGCCGACGAGGCGGCGGCAGAGGGGTTCTTCGTGCATGTCTATGTCGACCGGCAGAACCGCCGGCCGCTGCCGCTCAACGCCGCGCTGCGGGCTGCACTGGAAGGGATCGCCGCATGACGTCAGCCGACGAGCGCCTGACCGGTCTGGAAGTGCTTGCCGCCGAGCAGGAACGCACGATCGCGGAACTTTCGGCCCAGCTTGCCGAGCAGTGGAAGATCATCGAGGCGCTGCGGCGCAAGCTCGATGTCCTGACCGACCGGTTCCTGGTGCTGGAGGAGCGGTCGGCGCCGGCGGTGCCGGTGGACAAGCCGCCGCATTGGTGATGCGGATCAGGCCAGGCGATAGGCGCGCTGCGGCAGAGCGAGGAGGGCCGCGGAGAATGCGGCTCCCAGCAGCGACACCGCAAGGATGAACCAGCCAAGGCCGGGATAGCCGGCATTCTCGATGACATAGCCGGCAACCGGAGGGCCGATCACCGTGCCCAGCCCGCCGGCCTGGCAGATCAGGCCGATGACCACCGCGGCGGCGCCTGCCGCGGGCACGATGTAGGGGATGGCGGCGAACAGGGTGGACGCGACCACCGCGCCGCTGACGACGAAAAGAATGGCCGACGCGGTGGAGAGCATCGGGTCCGCCGACGCGAAGGCCGGCACGGCGGCCGCGCCCGAAACGGCGAAGGCGACGATGCACAGCGCCGCCATGTAGCCGGCCTGGCGACCGGCGACCAGGAAGCTCGCCAGCACGTTGCCGAGCGGCACGGTGAGCGCGACCACCCCGGCGCTGACCAGATAGTGGCTGCCCTCGCCGCCGACATAGGCGGGCAGGAAGGCGAAGGCGGACACCGACTGCACTACGGCCATGCCGAAGGCTAGCGTGACCAGCACGACGGGGACGGAGAGGCTGGCGCCAAAGCCGCCCAGACCTTCGCCGGAAGCCTGCGCCGGCAGACGCGGCAGCGCGGCGATTGCAGCGGCCGCAAGCACGGCGAAGGCGAGCGCCAGCACCATGAGGAAGGCCGGCGGGGCGTAGGCAGGCAGCATGGCGCCGGCCAGCAGGTCGGACAGGGCAAAGCCGACCGGGACGAAACCGCTCCAGATCGCCAGAACAGGTCCGCGCCAGGCCGGCGGCGAGACGGTGTTGAGGATGGCGGGCAAGCCGATGCACAGGCCGAGATAGCCCAGCGCCTCAACGATGCGGGCGGCGAACACGGCCGCAGGGGCGGGGGCCAGAGCAAGGCCAATGGCGCCGAACGCCAGCGCGGCGGCGCTCAGGCGGAAGGTGGCGCCGAGACCGAGGCGGTCGATCAGCCAGCCGGCGGGCAGCGCGGCGACGGCGATGAAGATCGCCAGCACCGCCGTGAGCCAGCCGACGCCGACCAGCGAGAAGCCCATGTCGGCCTGGTACCAGCCGACCAGCGGCGCGATCTTGCCGAGCTGTGCGCCGGTCAGCACGCCGGCGGCGAGAACTAGAGAGATGGCGATGAGCAGGCGCGGCTTTGAAATCATGGCTTTCTAGAGCTTCTTCTTGGTTTTGGTTTCCGGCAGATGCCGCCGAAAACTGACGCCGGGTCGGCGATCGATGGCCGGCCATCCTTCAGGTATCCTCAAAGCAGAACCGCCGGGCTTTTGGCCCGGCGGTTCGCCTGAGTCAGGTCCCTGCCGATCAGTACGGGCAGGCGTTGTCCGACATGTAGTCGTGCACGGTCACCGTGCCGGCGATGATGTCGGCCTTGGCCTTCTCGACCGCAGCCAGCATCTCCGGCGTCAGCAGCGCCTTGTTGTTGTCGTCCACCGCATAGCCGACGCCGTCCTCGGCAAGACCGAGCACGTTGAAGCCGCCGGTGAACTTGCCGTTCTTGGCGTCCATGAAGGCGTTGTAGACGGCGACGTCGACGCGCTTGAGCATCGAAGTCAGAACCTTGCCCGGATGCAGGTAGTTCTGGTTGGAGTCGACGCCGACGCCGAGCTTGCCAGCGTCAGCTGCCGCCTGCAGCACGCCGATGCCCGTGCCACCCGCCGCCGCGTAGACCACGTCGGCGCCCTGGCCGATCTGCGAATTGGTGATCTCGCCGCCCTTGGTGGGGTCGTTCCAGGCCGCCGGCGTGTCGCCGGTGTAGTTCTGGATCACGTCAGTCGCACCGGCCGCCTTGGCGCCGCCGACGTAGCCGCAGGCGAACTTGCGGATCAGCGGAATGTCCATGCCGCCGACGAAGCCGACCTTCTTGGACTTCGCCGCCATGCCGGCGAGGATGCCGACGAGGTAGGAGCCTTCCTGCTCCTTGTAGACGACCGAGCGTACGTTCGGCAGGTCGACGACCATGTCGATGATCGCAAACTTCGTGTCCGGGAATTCCTTCGCAACCTTCTCGAGCGAAGCAGCCCAAGAGAAGCCAGCCATCACGATCGGATTGCGGCCTTCCTCGGCAAAGCGCAGCAGCGCCTGCTCGCGCTGAGCGTCGTTGGAAATCTCGAACTCGACGTATTCGATGCCGGTTTCCTTCTTGAACATCTCGGCGCCGCCGAACGACGCCTCGTTGAAGGACTTGTCGAACTTGCCGCCGAGGTCGAACAGCAGCGCCGGCTTGATGTCCTGCGCGAAGGCCGAGACGGACATCGCGGTTGCGGCCAGAAGGCCGAGAACCAGTTTCTTCATGTGATCCACACCCTGTCGGTTTTTCTTGAACGGACACCCGCGCGGCCTCTTGCCGGGCCGCGCTTCAGGCAGGAGGGGACCTCCCGCTTCAGTTCACTCTTGCACGGTGCGGGGCAAATTTCACGCGGAATCTTGACCTGTTGGACAAACTCCGTGCCACGGTGAATTCAACCCGCGGCCGCCGAAACGCCCGTCGGAAGGGGGCAAGAAACGCCGGTGCCCTGCAGGCCGCAATAGCCGTACGGATTCTTGGCGAGATATTGCTGGTGGTCGGCCTCGGCGTAATAGAACTGCGGAGCGGCGCGGATCTCGGTGCTGATCCTGCCGCGCCCGGCTGCCTTCAGCGCCTGCTGGAAGGCGTCTCGCGAGGCCGTCGCTGCAGCAAGCTGCGCATCGGACGTGGTGTAGATCGCCGAGCGATAGGTAGTGCCGACGTCGTTTCCCTGGCGCATGCCCTGGGTCGGATCGTGCTCTTCCCAGAAGAGACGCAGAAGCTCGCCGAACGTGACGGTCTTCGGGTCGAACACGACCTTCACCATCTCGGCATGGCCGGTCAGCCCGGTGGTTGTCTCGTGGTAGGTCGGGTTGGGGGTGTAGCCGCCGGCATAACCAACCGCGGTGACCCAGACGCCGTCGGTCTGCCAGAACAGGCGTTCCGCGCCCCAGAAACAGCCCATGCCGAAATAGGCGACCTCGAGACCCTCGGGATAGGGGCCGTGCAGCGCCCGCTTCGAGACGAAGTGGCGCGACGAGGTCGGGATTGCCTCGGCGCGGCCGGGCAGCGCGCTGCCCGGCTCGGGCATGGTGGTCTTCTTGTTCAGCATGTCGCTCAGGAAGAACATGGCATTCCTTTCTCCGGCGGGGAGGCCGGCATCTTGCGGACATCAGGTCCGAACGGTGGCGAAGCGGTCGCGGCGCTCGGGCCGGCGGCCGATCGCGTAGAACAGCAGCGCGAGCACTGCGAATATCGCGAAGCCCGGCGCCGAAAGCACCGTTACCGCCACGGGATCCCATAGTTCGGGCAGCATCGCATCGCGGGTGAATTCCTCCGCGGCGGCCAGCGTGTCGGGCGACAGGGCGCGCCAGCTTTCGACCAGTGGGGTCATCACCCAGCTATCGGCGGCAATGGAGCGCGTCGCGTCGATCACCGCCATAACCACCGCGGTCGCCAGCGAAAACACCGACAGCAACCTAAACAGGAACCCGATCATCCAACTCATCCCGCCGCGGCGGACAGGCGCCGCATCCCTTGCGCGGGTTGCCGCCAACCGCCCCGCGCCCGAGCACATAGATAATGCTGCGGCGCCGCAGCGGCAATCGCCGCGCACGAAGGCGTGAGGCCGGGCCGTCTCGAGCAAGGACTCGCGGCCAGCCGCATCATCGCTCATTCGCGGCGGGATGCCCTTGGCATATCGCCGTTATTCGACTAGATCAGCCGCGCGTCGCCGCCCCCAGGCCATCGGGAGCCATCAAGCCGACGCATGCGGAGAGGTGGCCGAGTGGTTGAAGGCGCACGCCTGGAACGCGTGTGTACGGGAAACCGTACCGAGGGTTCGAATCCCTCTCTCTCCGCCAGTTCTTTTGTCTCGCGCCGGTTCGCTTCGCTCACGGCTCCGTCGGGGCGGGCGAAAGCCCGGGCCGCAGTCGCGGCCTCTGGCTCCGAGTTCGACCTTCGTCCCGAACTCTCCGCCAGTTTTGCCAAACCATCTTGATATTGCTTTGTTCCTGGCACGGCTCCACCTTCTTCGTGCATCCGCGCGCGAGCCGTTCGGAGTGATCCGGGAGCGAGGCGGTCGCAATTGACCGGAACCGCCGCGACTCACGCCGGCCAATGCGGAGCCTGGCGAAAGCCGACGCTAGCGCGTGCTTTCCCGCACCAGCAGTTCCGGCGCGATCGTGATGCTGCCTGGCTCGCCGGTTCCGGCCAATATTGAGAGGATGAGGATGCCTGCCTTCTCGCCGATCAAACGCGCTCTTGCGTCGATGGTCGTCAACGTCGGTACGCAGATGTCGCCGATCTCGTAGTTGCCGAACCCGCCGATCGCCATCCGCTCCGGCACCGCCACCCCACGCCGGAGGCACTCCGCCAACGCCCCGAAGGCGGACAGGTCGGATACGCAGATGACCGCCTCGGTATCGGGCATCTGCTTCAGCAGCGCGGCCATGGCGTTGGCGCCCTCGCGCATGGAAATCGGCGGCGTGCCGGCCGCGATCAGGCGGGATGGGTCCAGCCCATGGTATTTCATCGCCTCGACAAAGCCGTGGCGGCGATCGCTGCCGCGGGTGTCGCGGCTGGCGTCGCCTCCCAGGAAGGCGATGCGCCTGTAACCCACCGCTACGAAGTGGTCGACCATGCCGCGGACGGCTCCGGCGTTGCTGAAGCCGACATAGTAGCCGATCGGCTCGGCCGGGCGATCCCAGGTCTCGATGACCGGAATGTGGGCGTTTTCAAGCAACTTGCGGGCCCGGGGGGTATGCTTTCCGCCGGTCACGACGATCGCCTGCGGCTTTCGTTGCAGCAGTTGCTCGATCAGCTGCTCCTCCTTGTGGACGTCGTAGTTCGTGTAGCCCAGCAGCGTCTGCATGCCGGCGCCTTCGAGCACCTCCGAAAGGCCGCCGACGGTGTCGGCGAAGTTCGCGTTGTTGATCGACGGAATGGTGACGGCGACGAAACCGGTGCGCTGCGAGCGCAGGTTCGATGCGGTCGAGTCGAAGACGTAGCCAAGCTCTTCGGCGGCGCCGAGTATGGCTTGCCGCGTCTCGCTGCGGATAAGGCTGTCGCTCCTGAACGCACGCGACACCGTCATGGGCGACACGCCGGCTATCCGCGCGATGTCGGCCATGGTCGGCGGCTTGCGGCTCGGCTTCATCGGCGCGTTCTGGTGGCGATACTGTTATCGATAGCAGGCACTAGAGCGCGTCCGCGCGGCCGATGCAACGGACGCCCGGCAAAGGACGCTCCGCCAGCCGCGTCACAGCGGGAATTCGTTCGCATGCGTCACATGATGGTGGACCCGCCCTTCGAAGAAGCGCGCCAGCACCGCTTCCGTGGCCGCCCGCGATTCAGCTCTCACCGGGCTGGCCAGCGCGTTCTCGACGGCGGCCATGTCGGGATAGTTGATCGCCAGGATCATGGGATATTCCGGCGCGCCCTCGTCGCGAAGCTGCGCAAAGGAGACACGCACGTCGAGCGCACCCGGGAATTGCTTCCATTTCGGAAGGACGGTCTCGAGAACCGCATTGCGGAATGCTTCCTCCTCGCCGGCCCTGACTTTTCCCTCGAACAGTGCGTAGCGGGTGATCATCGTGGACGCAGACCTTCTGTCGGCTTGAAAAATTCCATCAGCGCCGCCTGGTCCTCGCCGCCCAGACCGGCGGCGGTCAGCAGGCGGTGGACCTCCGCGCACACCGCCGTCAGCGGCATCGCGGTGTTGGTGCGACGCGCGAGATCCTGCGCGGCGTTCAGGTCCTTGACCATGTTGTCGATCCGGCCCGTGCGGCGGTAGTCGCGCGCGACGTAGCGCGGCATGTATTCCTGCAGGATGGCGCTGTCGGCGCGACCGCCCTTGAGGGCCTGTGGCAGCTTCGCGGCGTCTATGCCGGCGTCGAGCGCAAGCTGCGTGGCTTCCGCGACCGCGAGGAAATTCAGTCCGCACAGGACCTGATTGATGATCTTGGTCGCCTGGCCGGCTCCCGACGGCCCCATATGTGTGCAATTGCGTGAGAGGAGGCAGAGCACGGTTCGCGCGTCGGCCACATCCTCGGCGGAGCCGCCCAACATCAAGGTCAGCTCTCCGATTGCGGCTTTCGGGGCGCCGCCTGAAAGCGGGCTGTCCACCCAGCGCAGGCCGGCCGCCTGCGCGTCGGTGGCCAGTGCCCTGGTTGCCTCCGGGTCAATCGAGGACATGTCGATGACCAGCGTGCCCGGTCGCGCGCCAGACGCTACACCGTTCGCGCCGAAGACCGCGGCGCGGACGATGGCTGCCGAATTGAGGCTGAGGATCACCTTGTCGGCTTGCGCAGCGGCATCAGCCGCACTACCGGCCGCCGATGCGCCCTCCACCGCCAACGCCTCGACTTTCGCAGGGTCGAGATCGAACACAGTCAGTGCGGCGCCGGTCTTCAGAAGCCGGGCGCCGATCGCCCCGCCCATTGCACCGGCGCCAATCAGCGCCACCCGGTCGTTCATGCCGCCCTCTCCGCGAAATGGTGCGCGATCAACGCGACAATCTCGGACAACGGGCGGTCTATGTCGACGGTGATGGCGTTTTCGGCCGGCGCCGGGGGCTCCAGCGCAGCGAACTGGCTGTCGAGCAGCGAAAGCGGCATGAAATGGCCCGCCCGCGCGGACATTCGGGTGGCGATGAGTTCGCGTGAGCCCCTGAGATGGACGAACGTGACCGGGCCTTCCGCTTCCGCGCGTATGCGGTCGCGATAGCTGCGCTTGAGCGCCGAGCAGCCGACTATGACGGTGCCGGTCACGCCTGCAAGGGTCGCCCCGACAGTGGCGAGCCACGGCCACCGATCAGCGTCTGTGAGCGGCACGCCGCTGCTCATCTTGGCTATGTTTGCGGGCGGATGCAGCCGATCGCCCTCGACGTAGACGGCGCCGAGCCTTGCGGCCAGTGCCTCGCCCACCGCCGACTTGCCGGAGCCGGCGACGCCCATGAGAACGATGCGCAGCGGCGATTCAGAGCGAGGCAGTGATGCCTCCATCGACATAGAGCACGTGGCCATTGATGAACGAGGAGGCGCCGGAGGCCAGGAACACGCAGGCACCGCCAAGTTCCTCGACGCGGCCCCACCGACCGGCAGGCGTTCGCTTTTCGAGCCACTCGCTAAAGGCCGGGTCGTTGACCAGCGCGGCATTCAGCGGGGTGTCGAAATAGCCCGGCGCAATGGCGTTGCATTGCAGCCCGAACCGGGCCCAGTCGGTCGCCATGCCCTTGGTCAGGTTGCCGACCGCGCCCTTGGTGGCTGTGTATGGAGCGATTCCCGGTCGAGCCAGCGCGGTCTGGACGCTGGCGATGTTGATGATCTTGCCGGCGCCCCGCGAAATCATGTGGCGCGCCACCGCCTGCCCGGCGTTGAACACAGACGAGATGTTGGTCTTCAGCAGGCGTTCGAACGCATCGGCCGGAAAGTCGGCGAGGGGACCACGATGCTGCATGCCGGCATTGTTGACGAGGATGTCGATCGCCCCGATCTCGTCTTCGATTCGATCGACCGCCGCACGAGTCGCAGCGTGGTCTGTTACATCGAATGCGACCGCGCGGGCGCCTTGGATCTGGGCGGACGCTGCCTGGAGCTTGGCCTCGTCGCGTCCGTTGAGGATGACGCGGGCACCTGCCTCGCTCAGAGCGCGGGCCAATGCGAAGCCGATACCTTGCGAGGATCCGGTCACCAGCGCGCGGCGGCCGCTCAGGTCGAACATCGGCAATGCCATGTTTCTTCTCTCGACAAGGTTGTATCCTAAAGCTATGTTATCGATAACATGCAGTCAAGGAGCACATATCGAGCATGACGCGTCCGCACCTCCTCCAGCTCGGCCCTTATCCCGATTGGGATGAGGCGCCGCTGAACGCTGCGTTCGCGGTCCATCGCTACTTCGATGCGCCCGATACGGATGCATTCCTGCATGAAGTCGGCCCGTCCATCCAGGCCATTGCGACGCGCGGCGAGCTCGGCGCGGGCAGGGCGCTGATCGAGCGCTGCCCGAGGCTGGAGGTCATTTCGGTCTATGGCGTCGGCTATGATGGCGTCGATCTTGATGCGTGCAGGGAGCGCGGAATTCGCGTGACCAACACACCAGACGTGCTTACGGGCGACGTCGCCGATCTTGCCGTTGCCATGATGCTGAGCGTCACACGTGGAGTAATCGCCGCCGAAACGTGGGCACGCGACGGCAGCTGGGTGTCGCGGGGCGGGTATCCCCTCCAACGCAGGGCGTGGGGCAAGCGCGCGGGAATACTGGGCCTCGGCCGCATCGGGCGGGCGGTCGCGCGGCGTCTCGCGGGGTTCGACATGGAGATCGCATACTGCAATCCCGCGCCGAAGCCCGACGCGGACGGCCTGCAATACGTGGCCGACCCGGTAGCTCTCGCGGAGCGCTCGGACTTTCTGTTCGTCACGCTGGCGGCTTCCGCTGCGACGCGCCACATCGTCGATCAGAGCGTGCTGCGGGCGCTTGGCCCGGAGGGCGTGCTGATCAACGTGTCGCGCGCCGCCAACATCGACGAGCAGGCGCTGATTGCGGCGCTGGAGGGCGGAACGCTCGGCGGCGCGGCGCTGGACGTCTTCGAGGGCGAGCCCAGGCTCGACCCGCGCTTTCTCAAGCTCGACAACGTGCTTCTGCAACCGCACCATGCGTCGGGCACGGTCGAGACCCGCAAAGCGATGGGGCAGCTGATGCGAGACAACCTCGCCGCTCACTTCGCCGGCCTCCCGCTGCCAACGCCGGTGCTGTGAGGGAAGATGAGAGCCATCGTCGTACATGCAGCACGCGACCTGCGGATCGAAGACCGGCCGGATGAGGCGCCGGGGCCTGGTGAATTGGCCTTGCGACTCGCGGTCGGCGGCATATGCGGCAGTGATCTTCACTACTACAACCATGGCGGCTTCGGCACCGTGCGGCTGCGCGAACCCATGATCCTCGGCCACGAGGTTTCGGCCTATGTCGAGGCGCTCGGGGCAGGCGTTACAGGTTTCACCATCGGCCAACTGGTCGCGGTGTCGCCTTCGCGACCGTGCGGCAGCTGCCGGTATTGCCATCAAGGCCTTCGCAATCACTGCCTCGATATGCGATTCTATGGCAGCGCCATGCCGTTTCCGCATATCCAGGGCGCGTTCCGCGAACGCCTCGTTGCCAAAGCCGGACAGTGCGTTCCGGCCGACGGGCTGACGCCGGCAGAGGCAGCGATGGCGGAGCCGCTGGGCGTGGTCCTGCATGCGACGCGGCGGGCCGGCGAATTGCTGGGACGGCGCGTGCTGGTGACGGGGTGCGGCCCTATCGGCCTGCTCGCCATTCTGGCGGCACGTCGCGCCGGCGCAGCGGAAATCGTTGCCACCGACCTGTCGGACTTCACGCTGGCGGCCGCGCTCGCGGCCGGCGCGGACCGTGCGATCAACACGAGGCTCGACCCGGAAGCCCTCGCGGCCTATGGCGCGGAGAAGGGCAGCTTCGATGTGCTCTATGAATGTTCGGGTGCGACGGCTGCTCTTGCGGCGGCTGTCGCCGTGCTGCGACCGCGCGCCATCGCGGTGCAGCTTGGACTGGGCGGCGACGTCAACCTGCCGATGACTGCGTTCACCGCCCGGGAGATCGAGCTGCGCGGTTCGTTCCGCTTCCACGAAGAGTTTCCCGTCGGTGTCGAACTGATGAAGAAGCGGCTGATCGACGTGCGACCGCTCATCAGCCACACAGTCGGACTCGACGACGCGCTGGCGGGTTTCGAGCTCGCTTCGGATCGGGGCCGGTCCCTGAAGGTTCAGATCAATTTCAAGGCTGCCTGACGCTTTTCGCCGGTACAAGCGGTGCCGGCACCGACATGAACGTAGACAAGGCCGCAGCCTTGAGTTATCGATAACATTCTAAGCCGGCAGCGGCGGGACAGTAGGAAATGAGCGCAGGGCGAATGATCTCACTGAGGGCCAAGATTCGCGAGCGGAAGCCTATCATCTCCGCGATGATGCGCTTCCCGGACCCGGGAATTGCCGAGGTCATGGCGCTGCTCGGCTTCGACGTGATCGTGATCGACAACGAGCACATGCCGTTCAACGACGAGACCATCGCCAACATCGCACGCGCCTGCGCCGCGCACGGCGTTGCCTGCATGATCCGCCCCTATGACCATAATCGGCGGCAGATCGGCCGCTATCTCGACATGGGGCTGGCGGGCATCCTCTCCGCCCATGTGGACACCGCCGATCAGGCGCGAGCCATCGTCGATGCCGTGAAGTATCCGCCGGTCGGCAAGCGCGGCATGATGCCGTTAAGCCGCGCCGCCGCGTTCGGCCTCGGTGCGCCCACCGACGAATACGCTGCGAAGGCGAATGACGAGACGCTTGTCATCTGCATGTGCGAGTCGCGCACGGGCGTGGAGAATATCGATGCCATCCTGGCGGTGCCGGGGGTCGACGGCATCGCAGTCGGTCCGTCGGACATCGCCAATTCCTACGGTATGCCGGGCAAGGTCACCGATCCCAAGATCGTGCAGATCATCGCCGGGCTGGAGCGCAAGATCTTCGCCGCGGGAAAGCTGGCGTCCGCGCTTCCCAAGAGCCACGACGACGCCGTTGCGGCGATCGGCAAGGGCTATGGCTGGATCAACGCGGCCTCGGAACTGAGCCTCATTCTCGAATCGGCGAAGCGTCTCGCGCCGCGCGACCTCGCCGGGCTGAAACTGGGAACCTGGAGCGAGAAGTAGCCAAGCCGGCATGGGGCCCGCGCCGCCGCTGTCTCGATCGCATCGGAGGACTGAAACATGAGCATGCTGAAGAAACTCGGGATTGCCGCCATCGGTCTGGCGGGAGTTCTTGCCGCCACCGCGACCTTCGCGCAGGGCTTCCCGAGCAAGCCGATCCAACTGGTCGTGCCGGCCAAGCCGGGCGGCGACACGGACCTGAATTCGCGCCTGCTGGCCAAGCATATCGGCAAGCACCTCTCCCAGCCGCTGGTGGTCGTCAACACCGACGGCGGCGGCGGCAATCTCGCGGCGCAGAAGGTCGCGGCGTCGCCAGCTGACGGCCACACGATCCTGATGTTGAACACGGTGCTGTTCACGGGCCGCGTCGTTGGCACGCTGCAGCTCGGCCTGGACGACTTCGAGGTGGTCGGCATTCCGACCTATTCGGACACCCTGCTTTGGGTGACGCGCAAGGACGCGCCGTTCAAGACGCTGGAAGAGATGAACAAGGCGGTGCTCGCTGCTCCTGATACCGTGAAGTATGCGGCGACCGTCGGCGCTCCCTCGCACATCCAGGCGATCGCCTATGAGGAGGCCATCGGCGGCGACCTGAAGAAGATCGACACCGGCTCCGGCTCCGACAAGATCGTCGCGGTGCTCAGCGGCCAGGTCGACGTGCTGACCACCAATTACTCGCTGGTGAAGGACTACATCGCCAGCGGCGAGATGAACGTGCTCGGCAATCTCGGCCGCGAGCGCAGCAAGCTGATCCCCGACGTGCCGACCTTTGCCGAACAGGGCGTGAAGCTCGGACCGGACTTCAACATGTTCTATGTGCTTCTGGCGCCGAAGGGTACGCCCGCGGACGTTCTGGCGACGCTCAGTGACGCGCTGAGCGCGACCGTCGAGGATCCCGAGGTGAAGGCCGAATTCGAGAAGTCCTTCTTCACGGTCAACTACCGCGACAGCGCCGCAGCCAAGGCGTATCTTGAAGAGCGCGAGCCGGAATTCATGGCGATGAAGGACGTCGTCGCCGCGGACAAGTTCTGACCCTTTCGGGAGGCATCGGATGAACGCGCTGACGCACTGGAAAGACGTCATTTCCGCGCTCGTCCTGATCGTCGTCTCGATCGCGATGTTCTTCGCCTCCAACGGTCTGGAGGCGAAGACGCGCATGGATATCGGCCCCGACTTCATGCCGAAGCTGGTCGCCGTGCTGACGCTGGCGCTGAGTGTAGTGCTGCTCGTGCAGGGCCTGCGCCGCAACCGGGCGCTGCGGGCGGCGGGCAAGCTCCCCGGCCAGGCGGGCGTGCCACGGCAAGGCGACTTCCTGGAGCGCCACGCGGACTGGCTGAGCCTGCTGCTCATCGTCGCCTATACGTTCGCCTTCGAGCCGCTTGGATATCTCGTCGCGACCGCCTGCTACCTGTTCCTGCAATTCACGGTCATGGCGAAGGCCGATGAGCGGCGGTAC
This sequence comes from Rhizobiaceae bacterium, assembly GCA_019635695.1. Taxonomy (GTDB): domain Bacteria; phylum Pseudomonadota; class Alphaproteobacteria; order Rhizobiales; family Rhizobiaceae; genus RCIO01. The sequence continues at coordinate 102,357 of JAHBYZ010000011.1, read as the reverse complement.
TTGCCGTTTGCCGTGGTCGCGGTCGCGGTGTCCGCACTTTCGTACTACGTCTTCCTGCGCCTCTTTTATGTCTTCCTGCCCGTCGGGCTGCTGGGTTGATCTCGGAGGCGAAGCATGTCTGACGTGATCTGGACCGGCTTCGCGTCGGTGCTCACCTTCCAGGCGCTGGCACTCAACCTCTTCGGCGTCGTCGTCGGCATCATCTTCGGCGTGATCCCCGGCCTGTCGGCGGCGACGGCCATCGCACTGTTCCTGCCGATCACCTTTGGCATGGAGCCGGTGGTCGCCATCGCCTTGATGATGGGCCTTTACATCGGCGCATCGTCGGGCGGCTTCATCGCCGCGATCCTGCTCAACATCCCCGGCAAGCCTTCGGCCGTGGCGACCACCTTCGACGGCTATCCCCTGGCGCGCGATGGGCAGGCCGGCCGCGCGCTCGGCGCATCGGTCGTGTTTTCCTTCATCGGCGGGCTGATCAGCATGTTCGCCATGCTGTTCATCGCGCCGCCGCTGTCGGATCTCGCGATGCGGTTCGGCCCTATCGAATATTTCGCGGCCACCTTCGCCGCGCTGATGCTGCTCGGCAGCCTGACTGGCGACTCGCTGGTCAAGGGTTTGCTCGCCGGGCTCATCGGCCTGATGCTTGCGCTGGTGGGTTCAGCCCCCATCGACTACACGCCGCGCTTCGATTTCGGGCTCTACCAGCTGTCAGAGGGGTTTCCCCAACTGGCCGTGCTCGTCGGCATGTTCGCCATCACCGAAGTGGTGAAGGCCGCCCGCCGCGACCCGACGGAAGATGCCGCGCGGCCCCTCGAATTTCGGATGCGCGGCTTCGGAATCAGCCTGAAGGAAACGATCCAGCAGATGCCCAACGCCATCCGCTCGTCGGTGATCGGCATCTTCATCGGCATACTGCCGGCTCTCGGCGGCACGGCGGCCAGCCTGGTCGCCTACACGGCGGCCAAGAACGCGTCGAAGGAGCCGCAGAAGTTCGGCAAGGGCTCCATGCACGGCCTCGTTGCCTCGGAGACCGCCAACAACGCCGTGATCGGCGGCGACATGATCCCGCTGCTGACGCTGGGCATTCCGGGAGATGTGGTGACGGCGCTGCTGCTGGGCGCGTTGACCCTGCATGGCCTGACGCCCGGTCCGCTGCTGCTCAAGACCCACGGCGACCTGCTCTACGCCATCTTCGCGGCGCTGATGATCGCCAACGCGATGATGCTCGTCGTCCAGTTCTTCGGCATCCGGGTGTTCGTGAAGCTGCTGGTGATCAAGAAGTACTACCTCTTCCCGATCATCGTCGCGATGTGCGCGGTCGGCGCCTATTCCGCCAACAACGTCGCGTTCGACGTCGTCGTGTTCGGCGCCTTCGGCGTTGTCGGTTTCCTCCTCTCCTTCACCGGTTTCCCCTTCGCACCGGTGATCGTCGGCTTCATCCTTGGGCCGCTGCTGGAGATCAACCTGCGCCGCGGGCTTATGCTCACGGATGGCAACTTCCTGGCGTTCTTCCAGAGTCCGATTGCGCTGGTCTTCTTCGCGACGGCGGCTCTGCTCGTAGGGGCGACGGTTCGATACCGCAGAAGGCTCGCCCGCGCCGCAGTGGAAGGCGACTCCGCAAGCCGATACTGACCAGCCGACCGTTGCCATCACCCGGCGACGACGCCGCAGCTGTCAGCGCGCTACGCCATCAGGGTCGTGGAACGACGCAGTAGAGCGCGCTGCCCGAGCCGGTTGGTTCCACGCGGTGGCTTCCCCATCGTCCGAACGCGGGATGCCGGATCGCTGGGGGCGGTCCAGGCACCTTTCGGCCTGAATTGGAGACGATTGCAATGACAGCAGACAGCCAAGCGCGCCCGGTCGCGGTGGTAACGGGCGCCAGCCGCGGCCTTGGCCGCGGCATTGCGGTTGCACTCGGCGAGGCCGGTTTCGTCGTATACTGCACCGGACGAAGCGCGGCGTCAGCCACCGGCCCCTGGCCGGGCACGGTGGGTGAGACCGCGGCAGCGGTGGACGCGGCCGGCGGCGTCGGCCTCGCGGCGGTTTGCGATCATCTCGACGACGCGCAGACCGAGGCACTTTTCGCCCGCGTCGACGCGGAGCACGGCCGTCTGGACCTGCTGGTCAACAATGCCTTCGCCATGCCCGACTGGTCGGTGACCGACAGCCCGTTCTGGGAGCGGCCCCTGTCCCTGTGGCGCGACATGATCGACGTCGGGCTGCGCAGCAGCTACGCCGCAAGCACCTTCGGCGCCCGCATCATGGTGCGACAGCGGCGCGGCCTCATCGCCAACACCTCCGGTCCGGGCGCCAAGGCGTTCCGGCACAGTTTGCCCTACGGAGTGGGCAAGGCGGGGCAGGACAAACTGGCCCACGACATGGCGCACGACCTGCTGCCCTATGGCGTAGCGGCGATATCGCTGTGGCCCGGCCTGATCGCGACGGAACGCACGCTGCACAATCTCAGCATCAGCAATGTCGGCAACAAGTCCGGCACGGTAAGCCATATGGAATCCACCTCGCTGATCGGGCGCGTGCTGGCACGGCTGCACGACTGGCCCGAACTTATGTCGCTGTCGGGCGGAACCTACTATTCGACCGAGCTGGCCGAGCGCCTCGGGATCGAGGACGTCGGCGGCGGCCGGCCTCTGTCGCGACGCCCGATTTTCGGCGAGCCGCTGTTCGGACCCGTTGCGCGGCCGGACCGCACCTGACTCCGTCACCTTGCGGACTCGGCCGTCGACCTTCGCCTTCGGCGCGCTCGTCGCCGACCACGGGATCATCAGGCGTCGGAAAAAGCGGACCGTCAGGCTGAGGCGCCGTTCTTTGTCAGCGATGCAGACCGCGGGCATCAGTCGATGCCGCTGCGGAGACGGTCAAACAGCGCAACGGCCTGCAACGCGGCCACGACGATGACGGCGCCGGCAACCACCGGGAGTCCCGGGATTTCGTCGAAGAACAGATAGCCGGAGGCGGCGGTCACCACGATCGACAGGTAGCCGACCGGAGCCAGCCTGCTGGCCTCGGCCAGACGATAGGCGCGCAGGAAGCAATATTGCCCGGCCTGCGCGAGCAGGCCGATGCCCAGCAGCGGCACCCAGTCCGCCAGCTGGACCGGATGCCACCAAAGCGCGGCGGGCAGAGCCGTGATGACCACGAGGCCGACGGTGTAGAACACCATCATCGCGGTCGTGTTCTCGTCCTTCATGGCGCGCGTCTGCACGATGGCCAGCGAGCCGAAAATCACGTTGGCAAGCACTGCCAGCAGACCCACGCCCCACGTCACGCCGCCGGGGCCGATCATCACGACGACCCCGCCGAGCGCAACCGTCGCGCCCGCCCACCGCGCGCGTGAAACCCGTTCGCCGAGCATCGCCACGGCCATGACCATTGTCACCAGCGGGCGGCTGAACATCAACGCGTTCACGACCGCCAGAGGCATCAACGTGTAGGCGAGCCATTGGCTGCTCAGCGCGATCGCGCTGGATACGACCCGAGAGAGGTTCATCCAGGGATGCAGCGGCCGCATCACATACGCGCGCTCGCGCCACACCAGGGGCAGGATGAAGAAAAGTCCGACGACCGCCCGGATGAAAACGAGCTGGACCGCCGGATAGGTCAAGCCCTGCGCCTTCACCAGGGCAGTCATGCCGCCGGCGACGAGCACCATGTCGGCCAGCAGCCACAGCACCGCCTCCCGACTGGTCGCGGGATAGGGCGCACCGCCGCCGGGCGGCGTGGCGTTCTCAGGCCGGCTGGACAAGGTTGGCCATCAACCTGAATGCGCCCGGCACCAGACGGTCGAGCTGGTGGTGCAGAACCAGGCTGGCATGGGTGTGACGTCCACGGCCGACGCGCGCGGAAACGAGAGCGCCCGTCAACGGCTGCTCGTCGGGATCGTGCATCGAAAGCAGCGGCTCGTAGGCGGCGTCCCAGCGTGCCGCGAAGTACAGCCCCCGCTCTTTCTCCCAGCCGTCCCAATCTGCATCGCCGATCTCGTTCGGGCCCGTCAGGAGCTTGTGCCGCGGTGCCAGCACCGTGACCCTCGCGGTGGGATCAGTAACGCGCCACCGCAGCGACGGGCTGCCGATTTCAAGTCGCAAAGGCGGTGTGGCCTGCGGGTCCCAGCCGTCGCTCGGCCGGTGATAGAGCGTGACCAGATGCCCGCCGCCGTGGACGAAGCGGTGGATCCGAGGAATCGCTGCGGCCAGATCCTTGCGGATGCCGAATGCGAAAATGCCGACGACGATGGTCGAGAAGCGCGAGAGGTCGCCGGCCAGCGCTGATGCGTCGAGTTCGACGACGTCGACGCCCATTCGCTGGAGCCACAGGCCGACACGATCGGCTCCGCCACCGATATAGCCGACGCGTGTGTCCGGCAGCTTCAGGTCGAGCGCGAGCACGCGCAGCGTCTCCGCCTGACGGTGGATCATGCCGCCGACATGCGGATATGCGATCGGCACCAGTCTTTCCGCCGGGCGACCGTCGACGAAGGGCAGGATCGCCGTCGTTCCCAGCGGCAGCTTTTCGGGCGCCGTGATGCGTGTCCCGTCCTCGCTGGCAGACCAGCCCTCGGGGCTCCGCATCGACAGCTGCGCCGGCTCGCCTGCAAGAAGGGGGTCGACGGCCCATTCGCGCCGCGTGTCGCGAACCGACGCGACAATGACGTCGGGTTCGAGCCGCAAGGAACTCCCCGGCAAGACGGCCAGCGGCTCCTCCAGGTCGAACTGAGCGCTGGCTTGGTGCCTGCCGAACAGGGCCGACAGGCGGATACTCGCCGCGTCGTTGCCACCGAGTGCCGACCAGCCCGCCGGGTAGAGGCCGGTAAAGGGCGCGTCCGATGCTGCGATCAGCGTGAAAATTCGGCCGCCGTCGCGCGTCTGGCGCGAGCCGACGCTGATGCCTGCGGGCAGGGTGGGCTCGACCTCGACCTGCAGCGAGGCCGCATCCCGCCCGAGTTCGACGGTGAGACTGGCCGTCCCCCAAGGAGACAGCGCCGACGACAGCCACGCCCGCTGGAAAAGGTCCGCGGCCTCGAACAGGGCCGAGTCGATTTCCAGCGCCTTGCGGGCGAGCCGGTGGCCGTGACGGTCGAGAAAGTCTGCCGAGGCAAGCCCGCGCGCCGCTTCCAGATGGCCCGCCGCCGTCACGAGGTGGCCGATGATCGCCTGCCGATCGGGGAATGCCGCAATGGCTTGCCCGATCGCGGCATCGGCAGCACCGAGCGCCTGCGCCAGACCGGCGGAATCGTTTGCGACAGCGATCAGGCGGGACAGCGAACTCGGCAGTCCATCCGCAATGCTCACCTCGCTGCCGGCGGCGTGAAGGAGGTGCAGCGGCCAGCGGGTGCGCGGAACGCTGGGCCAGTGTCCCATGCCTTGCGACGCATGAAAGTAGCGCGACCATTCACCGATGCGGTCGTATTCTGCGCCAGTAGAGGCCTCGCTTCCGCTGGCCTCGACGGTCAGCGTCGCGACCGGCGGCGGCAACTCGTCGTCATAAGTTCCACCTCCGCCAGACCATGCTGGCAGGTAGAACTTTGCCACTTGCCACGGAACAAGCCCCTCTGCGGCATGTTCGGGGAATGCCGAGGGATCGACGGCCAGGCCGACCGCAGCTTCGGCGGCCCGTGTCATTGCGCGATGGTGGCCGTGCTGGCCGGGCACGTCGAGAAAGGTGGGGATCACTATGTCCGGCCGGGCCGTGCGATAGGCGCGCACCAGCCGCTCGACAATCCGCTCCTCGCCCCAGCGCCGGAAAGTCTGGTCGCCATCCTTGGAGAAGCCGAAATCGTGGACAGGGTCGTCCGGGCCATGGCCCAACCAGGCCACGTCGACATCCAGAACGCGCGCGGCCTCCTCCATCTCGCGCGTGCGCAGCATGCCCAGCGCGCCCAGACGCTCGGGACCGAGTGCGTTCTGCCCGCCCTCGCCGCGGGTGGAACAGGCGACAATGACGCGCATGCCGAGCCCCAGTCGCAGCCAGGCCAGAAGCCCGCTCTGCTCGTCGTCGGGATGGGCTCCGCTGTTCATAACGGTCAGCGTCGACTTCAGTCGCGTCAGCGCCCTGTGCAGGCGCAACAGGGGCGGGCGGGCCCGCTGTCTTTCTATGCGTTCGCGATCGGTCAGCATGTCCTGCTCCGCATAGGCGCTTCAACGCAACAATGCGAGTGGCTCATTGACAAAGCCACGGCTAGGCTCAAGCGTAGGGAATGAGCGGGTGCCCCCGAGACGGGAAACCCGCGGCTTCGATACGTCGCCGCGGCCGCGCGCTGGCGCAATCGCACGGCGACGGGATGAAAATCGCCCGATACCCGCGAGCCGGAATCGGGCGCAGTGGAGGATCGCATGCGCAAATCACTGTTTGCCGGTCTTATTGCCGGTTTCAGCCTGTTGTCGTTCAACGCGGCGCAGGCCGTCGAGATCGAATACTGGCAGTATGTCTTCGACGCCCGCGTCAAGGCGATGGACCAGCTGATCGCCAACTTCCAGCAGGCCAATCCGGACATCACCGTCAAGCAGACGACCTTCCCCTACGCCGACTACCAGACGCGCATCGTCGCCGCGAAGACAGCCGGCCAGGGTCCGGACGTGATGCAGCTCTTCTACGGCTGGCTCGACAAGTTCGCAGATGGCGGACTGTTGCAGCCGCTGTCGCCCACAGCATTCCCGCACGACAAGATCGAGGCGGATTTCTTCCCGATCGTGACCGCGATGAAGCGCGGCGACGACTATTACGGCCTGCCCACTGCGGTGCGCTCGCTGGCGCTGTTCTACAACAAGAAGCTGTTCACCGAGGCCGGGCTCGACCCGAGCAAGCCGCCGCAGACGCTGGACGAGTTCGTGGCGGCCGCCGAGAAGACGACCAAGCGCGATGGCTCGGGCAACATCACCTCGGCCGGCACGACGATGGACATGGCCGGGCAGGACCATCAGTGGTGGCGCGAAGTGCTGGTGCGCCAGTTCGGCGGCGAGCCCTACACCGACAACGACCGCAAGGTCGCCTACAACAGCGAAGCCGGCGCCGCCGCGCTGAAGTGGTACACCGACCTGCAACTCGACAAGAAGGTCGGCCAGTCGGGCTTCATGGACGAGGGGCAGGCCGCTTTCAAGGCCGGCCTGGCGGCGATGACCATCGACGGCACCTTCCGCCTCGGCGCATTCCGCGCGATCGAGGGCTTTGAGTGGGGCGTCACCGAACTGCCGGCCAACAAGGACGGCGTCCGCTCCAACTACGCGAGTTATTTCGCCAACGGCATCGCTTCCGGCGTCGAGGGAGAGAAACTGGCCGCGGCGGAGAAGTTCCTCGCCTACATCTCGTCGCCCGAGGCGATGGAGATATGGCTGAAGACGGTGGGCGAACTGCCCGCCCGGCGCGCTGCGGCGCTGACCGACGCAAATCTCGCCGATCCGGTCTATGCGCCGTTCCTCAAGGGTCTCGCCTACGCCCACACGACCCTGTTCCTGGATGAGAGCGGCCAGCGCCAGATCACCATCGACATGGCGAACCGCGTTCTGCTCGAAGGTCAGTCACCGGCCGACTCGCTTGCCGCGGCCGCCGCGGCCGAACAGGCCCTGATCGACGCCGCCGCGAAGTAGGGTGGCATCGACCGTGCATGACACCGTCCCCGGGGCGGCCACTGGTGGCCGCGCCGGGAATGGCATGTCGCTGCGATCGAAGCGGGTGCTGTGGGCATGGTCGTTCCTGGCCGTGCCCATCGTCTTCTACGTGATGATCCGCTTCTATCCGACGCTGCAGGCGTTCCGGATCTCCTTCACCGACTGGGACCTGCTCAAGCCGCCGACCTATATCTGGTTCGACAACTACGTGCGCCTGTTCGCCGATCCGGCATTCTGGAAGGTGCTCCGCAACACCTTTGCCTATCTGGTCATCGGCACGCCGGTCAGTCTCGTGCTCGCCTTCGCCATCGCGTGGTACCTGGATCGCGTTCGGCTGATGCACGGCTTCATCCGCGCCCTCTATTTCCTGCCCTTCCTGACCACGGCGGCGGCGATGGCGTGGGTGTGGCGATGGTTCTACCAGCCGGTGCCGATCGGCGTGATCAACGACGCGCTGGCGCTGCTCGGCATCCCGCAGCAGCCGTTCCTGCGCTCGACAACCCAGGCGCTGCCGGCCGTAACCGTCACCGCCATCTGGGCCGGTCTGGGCTTTCAGATCATCATCTTCCTCGCCGGCCTGCGGGCCATCCCGCAGACCTACTACGAAGCCGCGCGCATCGACGGTCTCGGCGAATGGGCGATCCTGCGCAAGATCACGCTGCCGCTGCTGAAGCCGACAACGATCTTCCTCGTCGTCTTCTCCTCCATCGGCTTCCTGCGCATCTTCGACCAGGTCTACAACATGACCACCAACGACCCGGGCGGGCCGCTGGGTTCGACCAAGCCGCTGGTGCTGATGATCTACCAGACGGCGTTCTCGTCCTATGACATGGGGTATGCGACCGCCCAGACCGTGGTGCTGTTCCTCATCCTGCTCGTCATCTCTCTGGCGCAGCTCTGGCTGCTGAGGGCGCGCTGATGAGCGCCGCAACGCATACTGGCGAGCACAGGCTCAACACCTCCGGCATCCGTCCCGGACGCATCGTCGCCTGGACGATCCTGCTGCTGGGCGGGCTGGTCATGGTCACGCCGCTTGCCTTCATGCTGTCGACCTCGCTGAAGACGGCGGGGCAGGTCTACGACCTGCGTCTCATCCCGGCTGCGCCGACGCTCGCCAACTATGTCGAGGTGCTCTCGGACGGTCGTTTCGCCCGCTGGTTCCTCAATTCCCTTGGCATCGCCACGGTAGTGACGGTTTCGAACGTGTTCTTTGACAGCCTCGTCGGCTACACGCTGGCGAAGTTCGACTTCCGCGGCCGCTATTTCGTGTTCCTTGCGATCCTGTCGACGCTGATGATCCCGACAGAGATGCTGGTCATCCCCTGGTACCTGATGTCGGCGCAGTTCGGCTGGATCGACTCCTACTGGGGTATCATGTTCCCCGGCATGATGACGGCCTTCGGCACCTTCCTGATGAAGCAGTTCTTCGAGACGATCCCCGACGACTTCCTTGAAGCGGCCCGGATCGACGGCCTCAACGAGTTCCAGATCTGGTGGCGGGTCGCCATGCCGCTGGTGACGCCGGCACTGTCGGCGCTCGCGATCTTCACCTTTCTCGGCAACTGGACGGCGTTCTTCTGGCCGCTGATCGTCACGACCAGCAGCGAACTCTACACGCTGCCCGTCGGCCTCTCGAGCTTCGCGGTCGCCGAATCCATCCAGTGGGAGAAGATCATGACCGGCGTGTCGCTCGCCACCATCCCGACGCTCGTCGTGTTCCTGCTGCTGCAGCGCTACATCGTGCGCGGCGTCATGCTCGCCGGCCTCAAGGGTTGACGATGGACGGCACGGATTCGCGGCTCGCCGACAGAACCGTCTTTCCCGATCCGGTCTACAAGGAGACCGTGCTGCGGCCGCTGTTCGATGGCGCCAAGGCGCATCACGTCGAGGGGTTCAGGGCCATCGACCGGGCGCATCTGGTGATGCTGCTGGAGACCGGAATCCTCGACGCGACGCAGGCGGCGTCCATCGCTCGTGCGCTCGACGCCATCGACCGGGAGGTCGACCCTTCGTCGCTTGTCTACACGGGCGAGGTCGAGGACTTCTTCTTCCTGATCGAGAGGGAATTGAAAGCCCGCCTTGGACCCGACCTTGCGGGCCGGCTGCACACAGCGCGGTCGCGCAACGACATCGACCACACGCTGTTCAAGCTGGCGCTGAAGACGCACATCGACACGCTGCTGGCGAAGGCCCACGCCCTGCTTGACGCCTTGGTCGACAAGGCCGAGCGCGAGCAGGCGACGCTGATAGTGGCGTATACGCACGGCCAGCCCGCGCAACCATCGACGCTCGGCCACTACCTGTCGGCGGCTATCGAGGTTCTGATCCGCGACATGGAGCGGATCGAGGCCGCACGCAACATCGTCGATCTATCCCCGATGGGCGCGGCTGCAATAACCACCTCGGGCTTTCCCATCGACCGTGCGCGGGTCGCGGAGCTTCTGGGGTTTGCGGCGCCGCTGCGCAATTCCTACAGCTGCATCGCGGCCGCCGATTACATCACTGCGACCTATTCTGCGATCGAGCTGATGTTTCTGCACCTCGGCCGGGTGATTCAGGACCTCCAGTTCTGGACGGCCTTCGAGGTCGGCCAGATTTATGTCCCAAATGCATTCGTGCAGATCTCGTCGATCATGCCGCAGAAGCGCAACCCCGTGCCGGTCGAGCATATGCGCCACCTCGCCAGCCAGACGATGGGTCGCGCCCGTACTGTGCTCGACGTGATGCACAACACGCCGTTCACCGACATGAACGACAGCGAAGGGGAAACCCAGGCGATGGGCTACGAGGCGTTCGCATCCGCGGCGCGCGTGCTGGACCTGCTCGCCGCCTTTGTTGCGGCAATCCAGGTGGATCCGACCCGCGTTGCCGACAACATCCGCCGCTCCTGCATAACCATCACCGAGCTTGCCGACACGCTGGTGCGTAGCGAGGGCCTGTCGTTTCGCCAGGCGCACGAGATCGCCGCGACCGTGGCCAAGACCGTGGTCGCGGCCGGTGGGGGTCTGGCCAAGGAGGGATACGGACCCTTCGTGGCCGCCTTTCGCCACGCCACAGGGCGCGGCGCGACGCTTTCCCGCGAAGACTACGAGAAGATCGTGTCGCCCGAGCATTTCGTCGCGGTGCGTGGACGCTACGGCGGGCCGGCACCGGAACCGATGGCGGACGCACTGGATGCCTATCGCCAGCGGTCTGCGGCATTCGCCGCGGATGCGGGCGCGCGGGCACGCGCCGAGTCGGCGGCCGCGGCACAACTGGCGGAGCGGTTCAAGGCGCTCCTGGAGGCACGCTGATGGCGACGATCGAGCTGGACCGTCTGGTCAAGCGCTACGGCAAGATAGAGGCGGTGAAGGGCATCGACCTTCACATCGCCGACGGCGAGTTCGTGGTGCTGGTGGGACCGTCCGGCTGCGGCAAATCGACGACGCTGCGCATGATCGCCGGCCTAGAGGACATCACCGGCGGCACGCTGCGGATCGGCGGCGAGATCGTCAACGAGCGCGAGCCCAAGCACCGCAACATCGCCATGGTGTTTCAGAACTACGCGATCTACCCGCACCTGACGGTCCATCAGAACATCGGCTTCGGACTCTATACCTCGAAGCTTTCGCAAAGCGAGAAGGACAAGCGAATTCGCGAGGCTGCCGACACGCTCGGTCTGGACGCGTATCTCGACCGGCGGCCTGCCGCGCTGTCGGGCGGCCAGCGCCAGCGCGTGGCGATAGGCCGGGCGATGGTGCGCAACCCCGTCGCGTTCCTGTTCGACGAACCGCTGTCCAACCTCGATGCCCAGTTGCGCGCGCAGATGCGCATCGAGATCAAGCGCCTTCAGCAGAGGCTGGCGACCACCACGGTCTACGTCACCCACGATCAGGTCGAGGCGATGACCATGGCGGACCGTATCGTGGTCATGCGCGACGGCGAAATCCTCCAGACCGGCACCCCAACCGAACTCTATGAAAACCCGGTCGACACCTTCACGGCGCGCTTCATCGGCAGCCCGTCGATGAACCTGGTGCCCGGCCGCAGGGACGCGTCAGGTGTCGTGCTTGGGGAAGGCGACATCATGGTGGGCGTGCGGCCGCACGACCTCGTCGTGCGCGCCGACCGGCACCCCGGCGCGGTCCTCAGTCTCGATGGAACCGTGACGGCAGTGGAGCCGCTGGGCTCGGAGACGCTGGTTCATCTCGACACGGCCGGACGCGCCGTCATCGCCACTGCGCCGGGCAAGTCGATTCCACCGACTGGCAGCCGGCTGACGGCCAGCGCAGAGCCGGGCAGCCTCTACCTGTTCGACGCCGGCAGCGGAAAGAGCCTCGGAAGGCTTTGAGGCGCATCACCGTTCCGCAGGCGTCGCAAGCAAAACCGACGATCAGCGCGCGTTGCGCAGCAAGACGTTGCGATAGGCGAAGCGGCCCATCGGGTAGCGGCTGAAGGCAACCTCGAAGTTCCTGCCGTTGTCGGCGATGTACCATCGGCGGATAACCAGCGCTGGCGACCCGACCTCTGCCTTGAGGGTCCTGGCCTGTTCGTCGTCCAGAAGCTCGACGCCGATTTCCTGCTCGATCCGCGCGACGGTCAGGCCATAGCGCTTTTCCACCGTCTCCATGACGGAGGTCTGCAGGGTCCATGCTTGTTCGCGGATTCCGGCATAGGCGGCGTCAACGTAGACTTCGACGTGGCCCACCGGAACGTCTGCTTCCTGGCGATCGTGTCGAACGCCGCAAAGGCGCAGCCATGCCAGCCCGGGCCGGCTGCGCAGCCTGCCTGCGAGGTCGGCGTCAGCGACGACGTCTTCGAGCGAGTAGACCCGAACCGGCGTGCCTTGCGCGAAGCGGGTCAGTTCCTCGACCGATGAATAGGTTTCAGTGTAGGTCGCGCGCGATTGCTGGCGCACGACGATGCTGCCGATGCCCTGCTTGCTTTCGATAAGGCCGCGACTGCGCAGGTCGGAGAGCGCCTCGCGAACGGTGTGGCGGCTGACATCGTAGCGGCGGCAGAGTTCAGCCTCGGTTGGCAGCAGGTCCCCCACGGCGACCGCCCCGCTCTCGATGGCTTCGCCGAGCGTCTGTGCGAGTTGCCTGAACAGAGCCGTGCGCCCGCCGACCAAACCGTGCTTCCTGTCCTGCTGGTTGAGCCTTCCCTATCAGACGGCGATACCGCGTGTCCTCAATTCTTCGATGCGGGAGTCGGTCCAGCCTGCTTCCCTGAGAAGTTCCCCCGTGTGGCGTCCAAGGCTCGGCGCCGCGTCGGCGCCGGCGCTTTCGCCCGTGCGGAATGGCGAGCCCACGACACGAATGGAGGCGCCGGTTTCGGCGGTCGCGTCCACCATCATGCCGCGCTCGCGGGTGAAAGGGGCGTCCAGCGCGGTGTGGATGTCGGTCACCGGGGCGGCCGGCACGACGCCGGCGAGCATCGGTAGCCAGTCGGCCGTGGGACGCTGCATGAACGCCGCGTCCAGGAGATCCGAAAGCGCCTCGCGGTTTGCGAGCCTGTCATTGAAGGTACGGAAGCGCGGATCGGTGGCCAGTTCGGAACGGCCGAGCCGCTCGCACAGCGCCGGGAAGAACTTCTCCTTGTTGGCCATGATGAAGATCCAGCCATCGGCCGTGCGGAACAATTGGCACGGCACCAAGGAGGGATGGGCCGAGCGCGGCAACCGCTGTGGCGCGAAATCGCTGTTGGCCGCCCATGCGGCCATGTAATTCAGATTGGCGAGCCCGACATCGTAGAGGCAGATATCGACGTCCTGACCTGTGCCGGTCGCGCGTGCTTTCAGGACGCCCGCGACCAGAGACAATGCCATGCCGTATCCGGTCATGAAGTCGACGATCGACAGGCCGAAGCGGGCCGGCGGCGATTCCGGCTCGCCGTTGATCGAGAAGTAGCCGGTCTCCGCCTGAATCAGGTAGTCGTAGCCGGGCCACGCGGCGCGACTGCCTTCGCGGCCGTAGGCCGAGAGAAAGCAGCACACGATCTTCGGGTTCACGGCAGCCAGATGCTCGTAAGTGATGCCGAGACGCGCCGGTACGTCGCCGCGCAGATTGCAGGCAACCGCGTCGGCGCCGCGCGCGAGGTCCAGAAAGGCTTCGCGACCGTCCGGCTTGGACAGATCGAGGGCAACGCTCTTCTTGTTGCGGTTTATCGACTGGAAGAAGAGGCTTTCGGCCGTCGCGCCGAGCCGGTCGTCGAAAAAAGGGCCGAGCGATCGCGTCACGTCGCCGCCTTCGCGAGGGTTCTCGATCTTGATCACCTCAGCGCCGAGGTCAGCTAACGCCTGCGTGCCGAACGGCCCCGCGCCGTACTGCTCGACGGCGAGGATTCGAATTCCACTCAGCAGGCCCATTTCCGACTCCGGCAAGATTGCGCCTTGACTTTGTCCAGTTGTCCGGACAACGTCAAGGGGTGGCGGGCTTGTCCGAGGTTCCGGCGGCCCGGCGTCTCCGGAGGAGGGGGCGGGGAGGGAACCGTGGGAGGAAGTTCATGCTTGCAATGACACGACGCCGCGCCGGTCGTCTGGCGCTGTTGGCCACGCTTGCCCTTGGCGCGTCGCTGGGTGCGTTGATGGGCGCGGCGGTTGCCGAAACCAAGTTTCGCATCTCGGTCGACACCGGCCCGAACCATGTTCGCAACATCACCCTGCGCACCTTTCTCGAGAAGCTGAAGGAAGCTTCGGGCGGCGAGCTCGTCGGCGAGCTGTTCGAGGCCGGCCAGCTCTATGCGGCCCGCGACGAGCCGAAGGCGGTGGCGCGCGGCGACATCGAGATGTCGGTGACGACGAACTCGGCCATCTCCGCCTTTTCCGCCGACCTGAACCTGCTCGACCTCCCGCTGTTCTCCGGCCGCTCGCCCGACCAGGTGAACGCACTGGTCGACGGCCCGCTCGGGCAGAAGCTTGCCGGCGGGGTCCAGGACAAGCTTGGGGTCATTGTGCCGGGGCGCTGGTTCCTGCTCGGCTTTGCAAGCACTTTCGGCGCCGGCAAGGACGTCAAGAGCTTTGCCGATTTCCAGGGCATACGCATTCGCGTGCCCGGCGGCGCGGGCTTCATCGCGCGCTATCGCGCGCTGGGCGCGGAGGGCGTCTCGATCCCGTTTCCCGACGTGCCGCTGGCCCTCACGCAGGGCACTATCGACGCGCTGCTCACCACCAACGAGACGCTTCGCTCGGGCAAGTTGCACGAGGCCGGCGTCAAGTCGGCCTTCGTCGACCAGGTCTCGGTGCTCTACTACATCCCACTCGTCAACAAGGCCTTCTGGGACAAGCTTTCAGCCGACCAGCAGAAGCAGTTTTCCGAGGCGTGGGAAAGTGTCATCGATGGCGAGCGCGTTGAGGCGCTTCGCCGACAGGACGCCGCGGCAGAAGAAAATGCCAAGAACGGCGTCGTGATCTACCGCCCGTCCGAGAAGGAACTGGCGGAAGTCAACGCAAAACTGCTCGCACTGGTCCCCGAGATCGCAGCGCAGCTCAACGTCGACGCAGCGGTCGTAAAGCTGGCGCAGGACGAGATCGCCAAGCTCAAATGATCTTGGGCCGGGACCACCTCAACAGCGGTCCCGGCTGCCTCCCAGTCGTCGCCGGAGCCAGGACATGACTCGTTTCCTCACGATCCTCGACAGGGTCGAGTTCTGGCTTGTCGCCGCATTGGCAGGCATTGCCCTGCTGCTGGCCTGCCTGGCGATGGTCAGCCGCTACATCATCCCGGATCTCATCCTCGACTGGACCTTCGAGGTGACGATCTTCACTGCGATGTGGGCGACTTTCCTTGCTGGCGCGCGCATGGCCGGAACGGGCGACCATGTGCGTGTCGACACGCTGTTGACCTACCTTCCCGGAAGCGTGCGGACCTGGCTGGCCATCCTCGCCTGCATGCTGGGCGTCGGCGTTGCCGTCTTCCTTTCATGGTCCGGATGGATCGTGGTGGAAGAAGCGTACCGGTGGGACGAGCGGACGACCTCGTCGCTGCGTTTGCCCCTGTGGATCTACTATCTGAGCCTGCCGGTCAGCATGGCGCTGCTGGCCTTCCACCTCCTCGTGCGGTTGGCCCGGCTGTACGGCGGCAGCGTTCGCGACGACGACGTCGCGCAGAACCACTGAGGCGGTCGAACATGGCATTCGAAGTCATTCTCGGCTCGGCCGCTCTGCTCGGACTGCTCGCGCTCGGCGTGCCGATCTACGTGGTGCTCGCGGGCATCGCCATCATCCTGCTGATGGCGGAAGGTGGTTCGATCGGCGGTGTGGCGCAGGACGTGCTGGACCACATGAACTCGGCTACCATGATGGCGATCCCGTTCTTCGTCATCGCCGCCGGCTTCATTCAGGGCGGCGGCATCGCCCGCTCGCTCATCAACATGGCGTCGTCGTGGATCGGGCGCTTTCCGAGCGGCATACCGATGGCCGCCCTGCTGGCCACCGGCCTGTTCGCCGCCATCAACGGCTCCTCGGTCGCCACGGTGCTGGCAATGGGCACGCTGGTCGTGCCGGAGATGCTGGAGCGCGGTTACAAGCGGCCTTTCGCGCTCGGCCTCACTGCGGCGGCCGGAACGCTGGGCATCCTGATTCCGCCGTCCATGCCGCTGGTTGTTTACGGCCTCGTTGCCGAAGTCTCCGTGCCGCGCCTCTTCCTGGCGGGTTTGATGCCGGGACTGCTTCAGATGGCCTGCTTCGCTGTCGTCATCCTTCTGATGGCACGACGTCAGGGTGGAACGGCAGGCAAGTTTGTCGGATGGCGCGGCGTTGCAAAGGCGAATGTCGATGCCCTGCCGGCGCTCGCCGTGCCGCTGGTCGTGCTCGGCGGCATCTACGGCGGGTTCGTCACGGTCACGGAGGCGGCGGCGCTGTCGGCGGCGGTAGCGCTCGTCGTGTCGATGTTCGTCTACAAGGCGATGCCGGCCGTCGCGATCCCGAGGGTGCTGGTGGACGGCATATCACGGACCGCCGCCATCCTGCTCATCATTGCAGGCGCTGATCTGCTGTCGGACTGGCTGACACGGGCGGGCCTTGCAACACACCTCGCCTCGCTGGTCACGCAGGCGGACCTCTCGCAGACGCAGTTCCTGCTGGTCATGGCCGGCGTCCTGCTGGTGCTGGGCACCGTGCTGGAAGGCTATTCCATTATCCTCCTGACGTTGCCGCTGACGCTGCCCATTCTCGACGCGCTCGGCATCGACCGTGTCCACTACGCGATCATCATGGTCATTGGCATCGAGCTTGCGATGCTGACACCGCCGGTCGGCCTCAACCTGTTCGTCATGGCGGAAGTCGCCAAGGCGCCAGTCGCGGAAGTTCAGAGGGGCATGATGCCGTTCTTCATCGCGATGCTGCTGATGTGGGTGGCGGTAATCTTCGTGCCGGATATCTCCACCTGGCTGCCCGATCTCGTCCTGGGCGTGGCAAGATGAATCTCTCGGAAATCTCCTGCCTGCTGTTCGTACCGGGAAACCGGCCCGAGCGGTTCGAGAAGGCGCGGACGGCGTCTCCGGAGGGTATCGTCATAGACCTGGAAGATGCCGTCGCGCCCGCCGACAAGGCCGCCGCGCGCGCTGCGGCCTGCGCCTATCTCGCCGCCGCTCAGGCCGGGCCGCCGATCTTCGTGCGCATCAATCCGCTCGGCGCGAGGCCGGCGCTGGACGATCTCGGCGCCCTGGCCGATGGGGCGCTCAGCCCGGCCGGGCTGTTCCTGGCGAAGGTGGAGACTGCACGCGATGTCGAGATCGTGCGTTCGCACCTCGCCTCTCCGTTGCCGCTGCTGGTCGCCATCGAGACTGCCGCCGGCATGGCCAACGCGGCGGAGATCGCGCGAGAACTCGGCCCCAACGATGCGCTTGGTTTCGGCGGCGCCGACTTCGCCGCCGACCTCGGCGCGGCGTTTTCTTGGGAGGCTCTCTATCCGGGTCGCGGCGCGCTGGTGCAGGCGGCGGCGACCGGGCGCGTCGGCTGCTTCGACGTCCCCTGCCTGGACATCGCGAACGGGGACGCGCTGGTGACCGAAACGCGGCGCGTGCGGGCGCTTGGCTTCACCGGCAAGCTTGCGATCCATCCCGCGCAGGTCGAGCCGATAAGGGGTGCGTTCAGACCCTCCGAAGAAGAGATCGGACGGGCGCGGCGGGTCGTCGAGGCGCTCGACGCGGCCGGCGGAAGAGCCGTCAGCCTCGACGGCAAGATGGTGGACGCGCCGGTGGCGCAGTCTGCGCGCCGGACGCTGGCGCGCGCGCACACCGCAGGACTGATTTGAAACATGGAGCCTATTGTGTTCGCAGCTTTCAGGGGCGTTGGTGAAAACAGGATCAGGGAATCGGTCGGGCTCGCCTTCGAGGATTTCGCTCCCGGCCAGATATTCCATCATCGGCCCGGCATCACCGTCTACCAGACCGACAACGCCAACGAAGCCTTGGTCACGCTGAACCAGGCCGCGGTGCACTATGACGAACACTATGCGTCGAAGACCGAATTCGGCAGACCGCTCGTCGTCAGCACGCTCACGCTCCAGCGCGCCGTGGGCATGGGGTGGAAGACCTTCGGCCGGCGCAAACACATCGGCGGCTTCTCGTCGATCCGCCTTACGGCGCCGGTGTACGCCGGCGACACGCTCTTTTCGCAAACGAAGATTCTATCCACCGCAGACGACGCGTCAGACCCGGAATGCGGCATGCTGGATTGCGAGGCCACGGTGACCCGCGGCGAGACGACGGTCGCCGTCGTCACCTACACGCAGGCGCTATACCGGCGCGATCGCGGTCCGTTCGAAGCGCTGGGATACTAGGAGAGGACGATGGCAAAATACCTTTCGCATATCGCCATCGGCGAGAACGAATATGTCGAGACGCTGGGCGTGGAGTTCGACGACGTTCAGCCGGGCCTGGTGATCGAGCACCGTCCGGGCTTCATGTTTTCGTGGGTCGAGGCGCGCTACCGTGCGGCTCTCGCAGGCGACCACGCGCCGGTCCTGATGGACCCGGTCGTCGCAGCTTACGCGGGCGGCGGGCAGGCGGCTATCTCGCAGTCCTGGCTGGTCGGAGCCTTCGCCGCGACGACGACGCGGGCATTCGGCCGGGTGGTGGCGAACCTCGCCTGGGAAAACGTCGTGTTCGAGAACCCGATCCGCGACGGGGACATGGTGTTCGCCGAGTCCCGAATCCTCGACAAGCGCGAGTCGAAGTCGCGGCCCGATCAGGGCGTGCTGCACATCGCCACGCGCGGCGTCGCACGCGGTGGGCATGAGGTGTGCCGGTACGACAGGAAGCTGCTTGTCTACCGCTCCGCGCAGGGGCCTCACAAGGCCGCAGGCTACGTCTGAACGGGCGACTGTTTCAGGGGCCGCTCATAACCCGTCGATCGGGACTTTCAGGAAGCGCTTGCCGGTTTCGTCGGGAGCCGGCAGCTCTCCGCCCTTCATGTTCACCTGCAGCGACGGAATGATCAGCCGCGGCATAGCGAGCGTCTTGTCGCGCGCCTCGCGCACGCGGACGAATTCGTCCTCGCCGATGCCGTCGCGGACGTGAATGTTGTGGGCGCGCTGCTCGGCGACGGTCGTTTCCCAGCGAATCTCGCGCCCGTTCGGGCCGTAGTCGTGACACATGAACAGCCGGGTCTGCGCGGGCAGCGAAAGCACCCGTTGGATGGAGCGGTAGAGCGTGCGCGCGTCGCCGCCGGGGAAATCGGCGCGCGCCGAACCGCCGTCCGGCATGAACAGCGTGTCGCCGACGAAGGCCGCATCGCCGATCACATGGGTCATGCAGGCCGGCGTGTGGCCGGGCGTATGCAGGACCAGTGCCTTCATGGTGCCGATCGTGTAGCTGTCTCCATCCTTGAACAGGCGGTCGAACTGCGAGCCGTCGCGCTGAAACTCCGTGCCTTCGTTGAAGATCTTGCCGAAGGTCTCCTGCACGACGGTGATGTTCTCGCCGATACCGATGCGGCCTCCGAGCTTGCCCTGGATGTAGGGCGCCCCCGACAGGTGGTCGGCGTGGACGTGGGTCTCGATCAGCCATTCGAGATTCAGCCCGCTGGTCTGAATGTAGGCGATGATCGCGTCGGCCGAATGGTGTGCTATGCGGCCGGCGGCATAGTCGAAGTCCATGACCGAATCGAAGACCGCACAGGCCGAGGAGCCGGGGTCTTTCACCACATAGCTCGCCGTATTTGTCGGCGCGTCAAAGAAGGCGCGGACCAGCGGTTTCGTGGAAAGGTCAATCGGGTAGTCTGCGAAATCGGTCATGTTTGCCGGTATCCGACGACGGTAGCTGGGTAACGCCCCGCACGTTGAGTCATCAGTGAGACCAAAGTTCGGCATTGCCAGAGGACGCGGAATGCGACGCGCCGACGCCGCAACCCTGTCACTGCGGACGAAATGGTGGCCTGGCGCTGGCAAGCGCGTAATCGAGATGATCGAGGCGGTCCTGCCCCCAGAACGGCTCGCCGTTCAGCACGTAGGCCGGTGCACCGATGACGTCAGCGGCGATCGCGTCCTTCGTGTTGGCGTCGTGGATCGCTGCGGCCGCAGGGCTTTCGGCGAAGGTCAGAGCGGCCTCGGCGTCATGGCCCTCCTCGGAGAGATATGTCGCCAGCGTCTTGCGATCCGCAATGTCATGGTCGAGGGCCCAGACGCCCTGGTGCACCTGCCACAAGAAGCCGGCGGGATCGGCGCCTGCCTCGACCAGCGCAATCACCGTACGATCCGCCAGAGTCGGGTCGACCGGCACGTGCTTCGGGGACAGGTTCAGCCGCAGGTCTCGGAACTCAGCCAGCCGCTGCAGCTCGATTGCGCGGTAGCGCTGGCGCGTCGGACTTCGCTGCGCGACCGGTACGGAGCCGGAAACCTCCCACACCTCCAGCATCTTCATCGGCCGGTAGCGAATCGTCGTGCCGCGGCGCGCGGCGATCGAATGGAAGGCCTGATGACCGAGATAGGCGAAAGGCGAGGCGCTGATGAAATAATAGTCGATGGATGCGCCCATGTTTCAGCTTGCCTGTGAGGTCTAGAGGGTGATCGCCGAAAGGCTCTCGGGATCGAGTTTGAGATCGATCAGCAGTGGGCCGACGCGCTTGTTGATGGCGGCGGTCATCGCCGACAGGTCATCGGCCGACCTTACGGTCACGCCTTCGCCGCCCATCGCAACGGCAATCGGCGCGAAGTCGGCCCAGCCGAACAGCGAGAGCGCAGGATCCATTCCCTTGCGTCGGAACTGGATGAACTCCGCTCCGTAGCCGCCGTCATTGCAGATGACGATGACGAGATCGAGCTTCTCGCGCACGGCGGTCTGGAAATCGGCCCAACCGCCGAGCATGAAGCCGCCATCGCCCGCGATCAACACGGCAGGTCGGCCTGCGGCGGCCACGGCCGCGCCGATGGCTTCACCCATGCCGTGGCCGATCGCGGCCGAATTGACTGTATGTACATAGCTGCGCGGAGCGGGCGCCCTCACCGCTTTCCAGCCTTCCACCATGAAGCGGCCGCCGTCGTGGATAACCACGCGATCGGCGGGCAACGCGGCGTCCACCGCGATCAGGGCGGCGCGGATGTCGACGGTGCCGGCCGCGCGTTCCTTTGTGAGCTCTGGTGCGATGGAAGCCGACGCGAGGTTGGCCTTCATCAGGTCGGTGCGGAAGCCGGACGGCTCGATCTCGGCCATGTCGAGCAGCTCGACGATGCGGTCGGCAGTCAGGGCCGGATCGCCGACAAGGCCAGCGTCGACATGCTGCGTGCGCCCGACCTCGCCCTGTTCCAGATTCACCTGAACCAGCCGCTTGTCCTTGCGGAAACCGCCGTGCCCCATGGTGTATTTGTTCAGCCCGGCGCCGAAGGCGACGATGCAGTCGGCTTCCATGATCACCTCGTTAGCCGCATCCGTGGAGAGCGTGCCCATGACGCCGAGGTCGAAGTCCTCGCCCCGGAAGAGCCCCCGGGCCTTCAGCGTCGTGGCGACAGGGGCGCCGATGCGTTCGGCGAGACGCAGCAGGGCTGCGCGCGACCGGTCGTCGATGGCGCCGCGCCCGGCGAGCACCACCGGCCGCCGTGCCGCCGCGATGATCCCCGCTGCATTGTCGAGATCGTCGCTGGCGGGAACCAGGCCGCGGTTCTCGGCAAGAAAGACCGGAGCCGGGACGTAGTCGACGTCCTGCCACATGAAGTCCGAGGGCACGTTGAGCGCTATCGGCCGGCGTTCCACGCATGCGCGCCGGAACGCCAGTGCCATGTCCTCCGCCAGCGTCGTCGGCGCGCGCAGTTGCTCGAAGCCGGCGCCAGTCGCGAGGATATGTTCGCGCTGCGGGACATTCTGGAAGTTGTCGCGGTCGATCGCGGCCGTGTCGCCGCAGATCAGCACCATCGGAATCGTGCCTTTGGTGCCTTCGATCAGCGCGGAGATCGAGTTGGTCACGCCCGGACCGTGCGTGACCGTCGCCACGCCGACATTGCCGGTCACCTGCGCATAGCCCAGCGCCATCAGCACCGCTCCCGCCTCGTGGGCGGCTGAGACGTAGCGGCCGCCCTGGTCGCGGATGAAGCTGTCAGCGAAATACAGGTTGGCGTCGCCGATCAGGCCAAACATAGTGTCGACGCCAAGGTCCTTCAGGCACCTGGCCGCCGCTTCGTAGAATTTCATGCCGCTCGTCCTCTGGTCGTTCCGCTTTCGGCGCGAGGGGCCGTACGATCGCTCAGGCGCCGACTTCCAGTATGCGGTCGGCCCTGCGTTCGGTCACGCGCCATCCGTCGCGGGTCGATAGCAGCGTGTCGTGGTAACGCCAGATCACACCCGGTCCACCCATTGCGACGGGCAGCACCGGTGCTCCCTCGGTCACGGTGCGGAATCCCATCGAATAGTAGGTGCAGACTGCCTTGCCCGGACCATCGAACACGACCGAGAGGTTCGTGACGACGTGGCAGATGACCGCATTCTTCGGGCGACCGTGATAGTAGCCGGCAATCGCATCGCGGCCGCGCAGGACGCCGTCCGGCCGGTGCCAGACCGCGTCTTCGTGGTACAGTGCGAGGCCCGCATCGAAATCGCCAGCGTCGAAGCAGTGGGTCATGCGGGCGATCGCCTGCTGGCAGGCGACCGCGGCAAGCTCATTCGTGGCGCCGCTCACTGCAGCACCGCGATCTGCTTGCTGCGGATCATGTCGAAGTCGATCTCTGCACCCAGACCGGGTCCCGTCGGCGCCTCTATGTAACCGTCCCTGGTCACCGCAATCTCGTTGATGACACCGTAGCTGGCGGCTTCGGCGGGCAGCAGGATCTCGTGGAACTGGGTGTTGGGTATTGCCATTTCCACATGCACATTCGCGAGATTGTTCAGCGAGTTGCCGCCGGCATGCACCTCGTAGCGCATGCAGAACGCCTCGGCGAGGTGCGCGGCCTTGACCATGTTGGTGATGCCGCCCTTGATGGCCACGTCGCCGCGCAGATAGTCGGTTGCCTGCGAGGTGATCCAGATGGCGTAGGCGTCGAAGGTCGCCGATGGACGCTCGGTCGCCATGATGGGAATGTCGAGCTTCTGCTTCAGCTTCACGTAGTTGTAGATGTCGTGATCCTTCAACGGATCCTCGAACCAGTAGTAGTCCATCGCCTCGATGGCGCGGCCGACCTTGAGCGCCTCCTCGAAATTGTAGACCTGGGTCGAGTCCAGCATGAGGATGTAGTCGTCCCCGACCGCCTTGCGTACGGCCTCGCACACCTTGATGTCGGCGCGCCATTCCGACGGCGGGTGGATTTTGTAGGCGACGTATCCGAGTTCCTTGTACTTGACCGCCTCGTCGGCGTAGTGCTGCGGGGTCGGCAGGTGGTCCGAGCTGACATAGGCCGGTATGCGCCGGCGATAGCCGCCGAGCATCTGCCAGATGGGCAGCCCGGCGATCTTGCCCTGCAGATCCCATAGCGCCGTGTCCACGGCGCCGATGGCGCGGATCGTCGCGACGCGGTTCCGCTTCATAATCGCCTGGTGCAGCATCTCGCGGTCGAGCGGATCGTGACCGATCAGCAAAGGCTTGAGGTATTTCACGATGTTGCCGGCATCGGACGAGGCCGGATCGACGCCCTTGCCGAGAAATGCGTGTCCCTCGACGCCCTCGTCCGTATGGATCGTGACGAGACCCTGGTCGTGCTGGAAGCCGGCCTTGCGGACGAGGCCCTGGTAGCTGATCGCCGGCATGGTGTCCCACGCGAAGAGCGTTACCGTGACGTCGGTGATCTTCATTTGCCGAACTCCCCGTGCATGCGGCGGCAATGCGCTGTTCGCCGCCGCATGCACTCTCGCATGCGGGCGCCGGCCGCCGGAGGTCCGGCCGTGACGCCTGTACTTGTCCGACAGTGACGACCTTCGCGCGCCGCTGTCACTTTGGCCCAAGTGCCGAAGGCACGGACGCAAGCGAACGCCCGCCCGCGCGCGTGTATGGTGGCCGACCGTCATCGCTGCAGGAGCCG
This sequence comes from Rhizobiaceae bacterium, assembly GCA_019635695.1. GTDB lineage: Bacteria > Pseudomonadota > Alphaproteobacteria > Rhizobiales > Rhizobiaceae > RCIO01. The sequence continues at coordinate 78,320 of JAHBYZ010000011.1, read as the reverse complement.
CGCCCGGATGAAGATCGTCGCAGTCGAGGACATGCACGCGGACGGCGGCTGGCGGGTGATGTCGTTCCTCAAGGTCACCACCGACGCCGGGATCGTCGGATGGTCGGAATATCACGAGGGCATGGCCGGTCCGGGCCTGACCATGACCATTCGCATCCTGGCCGCCGGGCTGATCGGCCGCGACCCGCGCGACGTCGGTCCGATCGCGGCGCGCCTCTACGCCAACCGTCGCATGTCGGAAGGAGGCATCGCGCAGCAGGCGATCGCGGCCATCGTCAACGCCTGCCTCGACATCAAGGGCAAGGCGGCCGGCTTGCCGGTCTATGCTCTGCTCGGCGGGGCGCAGCGGACCAGGCTTCCCGTCTACTGGTCGCATTGCGGCAGCTACCGCATCCGCCATGCCGCCGTATTCGAGTCCGAGAACGCCGTGCCGCCGATACGCTCGCTTGACGACATCGTCGCGCTGGGCCGCGAGGTCCGCGAACGCGGCTATCGGGCACTGAAGACAAACATCCTGCTCTTCGACGCACAGGCTCCGTACCAGTACCGGCCGGGCTTTTCGGGCGACGCGGGCGGTCCGGAGCTCAACCTGGACGACCGCATGCTGGCGCAGCTGGTCGACCTGATGAGCGCATTCAGGCAGGGCGCGGGCGGAGAAACGGGTCTCCTGCTCGACCTGAACTTCAATTTCCGCCCCGAAGGCGTCCGCCGGATCGCGCGCACCATGGAGCGCTTCGGCCTGACCTGGCTGGAAACCGACTTCTACAATCCGGGGCAGCTGGCGACCATTCGCCAGTCGACCTCGACACCGATCGGGTCGCTGGAGGCCATATATGGCGCGAAGAATTTCCAGTCCTACCTGCAGGCAAACGCAGTCGACGTCGCCATAGTGGACGTCCAGTGGCAGGGTATGCCGGAGGCGATGAAGCTCGCCCAACTCGCCGACATCAACGACGTCAATGTTGCGGCACACAGCGCGCATGGCTTCCTGTCCACGCTCATGGGCGCCCACATGTGCGCCGCCATCCCGAATTTCCGCATCCTCGAGCTCGACGTCGACGAGGTGCCCTGGTTCGACCAGATGTACACCGCGATCCCGGTGATCGAGGACGGGTGCTATGTGATGCCCGATGGCGCCGGCTGGGGCTGCGATGTAGTCGAGGAAGAGTTGCTGCGCCGCCCGCCGTTGAAGACGTGGGGCAGCGAGCCCTGGATGCTCGACTATCATCGCGCGAAGGGCGCGCTGAGGTGAGCCACTTGATCCTGTTCGGGCCCGCCCGGGAGCACAGGATTTCGCCGGGGAGCGGCGGGCGGGGGAGCACTTCGTTGTTCGGGGCGCGATCGTGCGCTAAGGTTCGGCAGTAACAATGATCCGGAGGAGATCATGGGCTACGCTATCGAGGAGGCGAGCGCGTGGGATCGCTGGCAGAAGGCGACTCGCGACGTAAGCGGTGGGATCGAGACCCGGCTTTCGGGCCCGGTCTCGAGTTTCCGCGGTTCGATCCAGCGTTTCAACGTGCTCGGTCTGTCGTATTCGAGCATTGAAACCAATGCGCGCGCTACTCTGCGCGGCCGCGATACGCTGGAGCCGGGAAAGCGCTACCATTGTCTGGTCTATCAGGCGCGCGGCCGGTCGATGGCCAAGCAGGGATCGCGCGTGGCGATGCTCAACCCTTCCGACATGGTGCTGCTCAGTCCGCATGAGAACTGCGATTTCATCAATCGCGGCATGATCAGGCACTTGTCTTTCAGCATCCCTGAAGCGGCCCTGCACAGGGCGCTCGGCGACGAAGACATACCGCACGCGATTCCGATCGCTGGCGATTCAGCGCTGGGTTCCATTCTTGCCGGCCTGCTGCTGCAGGTCCACGGCCGTTCGGCCGAGCTGGCGCGGTTCGTCACGCCGACGCTCGACGTGGCGATGGCGTCGCTGCTGACGCCGCTCATCCGCGAGACGGGAAACACGGACCGCGGGATCGAGCGCATGCCGGACATCGTCAGCACGATGTCGGTGATCCGCTTCGTCGATGCAAACCTGCGCAACGCCAACCTGTCGCCGAAATACATCGCGCGCGCGCTGGATTGCTCGGTGCGCCATGTGCACCGCGCCTTCGAGGGTACGGGCATGACGATCTCGGCGTACATCAAGGAGGAGCGCCTGAAGGCCAGCGCCAACGAACTGCGCGCACCACGGCACGCTGCCGACAGCATCACCGAGATCGCGATGCGCTGGGGCTTCTCCGAGGTCAGCCATTTCAGCCGCAGCTTCCGCGACCAGTTCGGCTATTCGCCGCGCGAATATCGCGAACTGCCGGCGGTAACCGCGGTAGGGTAGATCGGAAGCCGGCGGGCACAGCCCGCCGGCGCCTGCATCACATCGCGACTGCGACCGTCTTCAGCTCGGTATAGGCCTCGATACCCTCGCGGCCGTATTCCCGTCCCCAACCCGACTGCTTGTAGCCGCCGAAGGGCAGGGCGTGGTCGACGCCGCCGCCGTTTATGCGCACCATGCCGGCCTTGATCTTGCGGGCCATCAGGTGTGCGGTCGTGATGTCGCGCGTCCATACGGCAGAGGACAGGCCGTAGACCGTGTCGTTCGCTTCCGTCGCGATCCGGTCGAGATCGTCCATCTCGAAAGACATGGCGCAAAGCACCGGACCGAATATCTCCTCTTGCACCACCCGCATCGACCGGCTGGTCTGCACGAGAACGGTCGGCTCGACGAAATAGCCCTGGTCGCCGCGCCGCTGACCGCCGACGGCGACGCTGGCGCCTTCCGACCGGCCGCTCTCGACATAGCCCAGAACGCGCTGCATCTGGGTGCGCGACACCACCGGCCCGATCTCGGTTGCCGCATCGGTGCCGTCGCCGACACGCAGTTTGCTCGCCCTTTCAGAGATGCCTTCCAGCATCCTGTCGAACACCGAACGGTGCGCATAGAGCCGCGAATTGGCCGCGCAAGTCTGGCCGGTATTGGCGAAGATGCCGCGCGAGGCGCCCTCGATCGCCTTGTCGAGGTCGGCATCGGGAAAGATGATGACCGGCGACTTACCGCCCAGTTCCAGCATCACCCGCTTGAAGTTGCCGCCGGCCGCTCTCAGGATCTTGCGGCCGACCTCGGTCGACCCGGTGAACGAAATCTTGTCGACGTCCGGATGGTCGGTCAGCGCCTGGCCCGCGGTGTGGCCGAAGCCGGTGACGACATTGACGACGCCTTCAGGAAAGCCGCAGGCCTCGACGAGCCGCCCAAGTCGCAGCGCCGAGAGCGGCGTCTGCTCGGCGGGCTTGAGCACGACGGTGCAACCCGCTGCCAGGGCCGGCGACAGCTTGTTGACCGCCATCGTGAGCGGGAAGTTCCACGGCACGATGAGGCCGACCACGCCGACCGGTTCGCGCATGGTGTAGGCCAACAGCGCAGTGGGGGAGGAGGGGTTGATCTGCTCTCCGTTCAGCTTGGTCGCCCAGCCGGCGTTGTAGCGCATGTTCTCAACGCAGGTGCGCAGGTCCCCGTTCAGGGCAGCAGTGAAGGGCTTGCCGTTGTCTAGCGTCTCGATCAGCGCGAACTCCTCGGCCGACGCCTCCAGCGCATCAGACATGCGCCAGATCATCGCGGCACGCTGCGCCGGCGTCAGCTTCGACCACGGGCCGGAAAGCGCTCTGCGCGCCGCTTTCACCGCCGCGTCGATGTCGGCGCCGTCGCCGGACGGCACATGCGCGATCACCTGGCCAGTCGCCGGATTTTCGACCTCGAACGTCTCGCCCGATGCGGCGTCGACCCAGGCGCCGCCGATCAGCATTTGCTGGCGCGACGCTATGAACTCCGCGGCGCGCTTCTCGTACGCCTTCGGCTGCACCTCGACATTCATGCCCGTTCTCCAGAAGCTTTTCATTCGTGCGAGCTGCTGAGCACCGCGCTCCGTCATCGCCCGTACGTCATGCCGGATCTGCGGTGATCCCCGTCTGACCGGTGCGATGACAGTAACATCCGGCGGCGCGCCGGTTTTGGATGAGCGGGACAGCGGACGTTGACACCAAGCGAAGTGAAATCCGGCGCCTCTCACCGCTGGCTGCCTTCTCATGTAACGGTCTTCGCGACACAGGGAGAGGAACCATGCGCGAATACGATTACATCGTCGTTGGCGCCGGCTCGGCAGGATGCGTCCTCGCCAACCGGCTGACCGAGGATGCCGGCGTCAAGGTTCTTCTGCTCGAGGCCGGGCGGCGCGACACGCATCCGTTCATCAGGATGCCGCTCGCCTTTACCAAGATGTCCCGCAAGGAGGGCTATCTCTGGTGGTACGAAACCGAACCGGAACCGGAGCTCTACAATCGCCGGATCCGGCTTCGCCGCGGCAAGACCCTTGGTGGATCGTCCACCATCAACGGCATGATCGCGCTGCGCGGGCATCCGCTCGACTATGAGATCTGGCGGCAGAAGGGGGCCGAAGGCTGGGGTTATGCCGACGTGCTGCCGTATTTCAAGAAACTGGAGACCAGCTGGCGCGGCGAGAGCGAGTTCCACGGTGGCAGCGGGCCGATCCACATTACCCAGTCGAACCTGCCGACGATGCTCTACGATCTGCTGGCCCAGTCCGCCAGGAATGCCGGCCACAAGGTCGGCGACGACCCGGCGGCGCACGACCAGTACGGCATCAGCAGGGTCGAACTGTCTGTCGGCCGCGGCGAACGCCAGAGCACGGCGCGCACCTATCTCGCGCAGGCAATGGGCCGCCCCGGGCTGGAAGTGGAGACCGGTGCGCAGACCACGCGTATCCTGATGGAGACGGGCAGGGCCGTCGGCATCGAGTACATCCGCGAGGGCAAGACCGAAAAGGTCTACGCGTCGCGCGAAGTCATTCTGTCCGGCGGCTCCTATGCCTCGCCGCAGCTTCTCATGCTTTCGGGAATCGGGCGGCCGGACGACCTCAAGGAAGTCGGCGTCACGCCGCAGCATGAACTGATGGGCGTCGGTCAGAACCTCTACGAGCACCCGATCGTGCACATGGCCTTCCGCGCCACGATCCGCGACACCTTCCTCAAGCATCTGCGCTTCGACAAGGCGACGATGCACGTGCTGCGCTGGATGATGTTCCGAACAGGTCCGTTTGCGACCAACGCCGCGCCGGCCAACATCTTCATCAATACGCCGAATCTGAACTCCGCTCGTCCCGACATCCAGATGATCTGCTCGGCGGTCGGGCTTGACGCACAGCTGTGGTTTCCCGGGGTGACCAAGCCGCCCGTGCACCGCTTCGTCACCGCGCCGAACCTCCTGCATCCGCAGAGCAAGGGGTGGACCAGGCTGCGTTCCTCGAACCCGCTCGACACGCCGCGCATCCAGTTCAATTTCTATAGCGTCCGCTCCGACCTCGACTGCATGGTCGAAGCGGTGAAGGCGGCGCGCGACATCTACAGGGCGCAGCCGCTTGGCGGCATGATGGACATTGAGATCAGGCCGGGCGACGATGTGAAAACAGACGCCCAGATCGAGGACTGGATCCGCACCACCACGGACGTGAACCAGCATCCGCTCGGCACCTGCCGCATGGGAACCGATGCGATGGCCGTAGTCGACCCACAGTTGCGCGTGCGCGGCATGGAGGGGCTTCGCGTCGTCGACGCGTCCGTGATGCCGGACGAGCCGGGCGGCAACACCAACCTGCCCACCATAATGATCGCGGAAAAGGCGGCGGACCTGATCCGCGGGCGCCCGCTGCTCGAGCCGGCCAAAGTCAGCATGGCAGCCTGACACCGTCGACATCGGTGCAACGCAAAACAACAGGCCCGGCATGACCGGGCCTTTTTCTTGCCGTGCAAACAGGAAAACCCCGGCAGGGCGTCGGCCCTGCCGGGGTTTGCAATCGTTGCGCCGTGCCCTCGCGGGACGCGCCTTCCCGGCTCTACTTCTCGATCCAGATGTCCGCCAGATCGGCGCCGACCGCGAACACCGGCGTGTTGTGCCAGCCCTTCACGTTCGACTTGTTGACCGTGATGCGGCGGTTCCACAGGATCGGCGCATAGTAGGCTTCCTCGAGCAGGCGCTTCTGGTACTGCTGGGCGAGATCCCGACGCTTCGCCGGGTCGGTCTCCACCTTCTGCTTCTGATAGAGGTCGACCAGCACGTCGTCGGAGTTCTTCGCGAAATTGATCGACGAGCCCGGCAGGAACTTCTGGAAGACGTCGTTCGGATCCATGTTGTTGAAGTTGTAGCCTTCGACGGCGGCCTCGAAGTTGGTCTCGTTGAGAGCCGCGAAGTACGGCGCGGTATCGAGCTTCGTCACCTCGACCTCGACGCCGATCTTGCGCCACTGGTCGATCGGGAAGATCGTCGGCGGCTCGAACGGCGGCAGGTTGCGCGTGGTGATCGTGAACTTGAGGTTGGGCACGCCGGCCTCGGCGAGCAGCTTCTTCGCTTCGGTACGCGCCGCCTCAATGTCATTGCCGTAGCCGGGAAGAACAGCGAGTTCCTCGGGCGTCGACGTGAACTCCGAACCCGGTGCGAAATATGCGGTGGCACCCTTCAGCGCGGAAACGCGCGAAAGGGCGGCATCGGCCTCGTGCCGATCGAGCGATATGCTCAGGGCCCTGCGGACGCGCGCGTCGTTGAACGGCGGCTTGCTGGTGTTGAAGGTGATGAACACGAGCGAGTTCAGCGGCGACTCGTCGAAGACCATCTTGTCGCCCTGCACCTCGGCGATGCGCGCCTGCTGCGGCGGCGTCACGAACCAGTACATGGCGTCGGCCTGGCCGGCGGCGAGAGCCGGGATCAGCGCGGGGCCGCCTACGAAGTTGGACCGGATCTCATCGACATAGGGCTTGCCGGCCACGAAGTAGTTGTCGAAGCGCTTCGCAAGCCAGTGCGAGCCCTTGACGTACTCGACGAACTGGAAGGGACCCGTGCCCATGACCTCGGTGGCGGGGTAGTTCGGGTTCTCCTTCAGCTTTTCGGCCGAATAGATGCAGTGCCAGGGATTGGCCAGCACGTTGGCGAAGGCGACATTGCGCTGCTTCAGGGTAAAGCGGATCGTGTACGGATCGACCACGTCGACGCTGGCCACGTCCACGAGCTCGCTGCGGCGCACGGAGACGACACCGTCGGGCGGGGACATGATACGATCGAAAGTCGCCTTCGCGTCGTTCGCATCGAAAGTCGATCCATCGTGGAAGGTCACGCCCTGGCGAAGCTTGAGCGTGTAGACGAGACCGTCCGCCGACACGTCCCAGGACTCCGCGAGATCGCCGACGATCTTGGGATATTGCGCCGGGTCGATCTTCAGCAGGCTGGAATAGCTGGGGCCAACGGCCTGCATGACGAAGGACGTCTGTGTTGCATGGCAATCGAATGTCGGCGGCTCTGTCGGAATGATCTGCGTCAGCGTACCGCCGCGAACCGGCTCGGCGGCCGTGGCTGCCGCGCAGTTCAGCGCGGCGATCGACGCCGTCGCTGCCGCAACGATCGCCAGTCTCTTGAGTTGCTGCATAAGGTTCTCCTCACCTTTTTCGGAACGCGCCCCCGCGTTCCCGGAAGTGCCGAGTGCGCTGCGCGAACCGCTGCGGAGCGGCGGATGTGGCGCGGAGCCCGGTTTGCTTCGCCTGTGACAATCGCATTGCGCCTTCCACGGCGTTAGCTGTGCGACGACGGAGCCACTTGTCAGCGCGCGACTCCGCCGCGTGTCGCTGCCGGTCAATAACGGGCGTCGGGATCGACCAGATCGAGCGGCGGCTCGCCACGAACATAGCGGTCGAGGTCGCGCATCGTCTTGGCGAGCAGCCGCTCGAAATTGTCCTCGGCCATCCACGAGATGTGGGGGGTCACCATGACATTCGGATGCGCGGCAAGGGGATGACCGTCCGGCAGCGGCTCGGGAGCTGTCACGTCCAGCGTCGCGAAGCCGACGACGCCGCCGTCCAGCGCGCGCAGCAAGGCCTCGTTGTCGACAATCTCGCCACGCGAAATGTTGATGAGATGCAGGCCGGGCTTAGCTGCGGCGAAGGCAGAAGCATCGAGCATGCGGTTGGTGTAAGGCGTCATGGGTGCCGCCACCACCAGGTGGTCGCTGCGCGCCATGAGTTCGGCGAGGTCCGCGGTCATCTCGACGTCGAGCCCTTCAGGCGTCTTTCCACTGCGCGTAAACGCAAGGACCTTCATGTCGAACGCCAGCGCGCGACGGGCCACCGCGCCACCGATGGCGCCCAGCCCAAGCAAGCCCAGTGTCTTGCCGGCGATGCCGCGCAACGTCGGCGACTTCTCGCCCTTGCGCCAGCGTGACAGCTCAACCCAGCGCTTCTCGCGCGCGGCGATCGCCGTCATCGTGTACTCGGCGATCCCGACCGCGGAGACACCGCGTCCGCAGGTGATCGGGACCTTGCCGAAGAACCAGGCGGGATACTTGTCGACGCCCGCGGACATGACCTGAATCTGACGAAGATTGTAAGGCCAGCCTTCCGGCGCCTCGCTGGGCGCCTTATCCCAGCCGGCGTGGAAGGCCATGAACAGGTCGGCCTCGCGCGGTATGTCCCAGCCGGCGCGCTCCTTGGTGTATTCGAGCACGGTCGGCTTCGACCAGTGCGCCCGCAGGTGCTCCAGCAGGTGGTCGGTGAAGATGCTGCCGCTGATGGCGATAACAGGCGACTTCGGTGCTTCACGAGATGCGGCCGTCACGGTTGCCTCCAAAATCAAGCGTCACGCACTGCGTATCGGCGCCGCAGGGAGCCGCGAGTCAACCGCTGCGCAACCGTCGCTTCAGCTCCCGGGGCGCAAATGTCACGCCTGAACAACTTGCCACGACACATCGCATCGCGCCCCCTCCGGCCCGAACCCCTATTGTCAACGTGCGATGTGAGGGCGCATGCCGTCGTTTCGCGACTTTGCGGGCGGGAGGAGAGCTCGATGACGGCGATGGCACCCATCGATCTTGCGCACCCGGCCGCCGCACCGGCCGCGCGCCAGCTCCTTTCGGTGCAGAACCTGACGGTGGAGTTCCGTTCCAGCCGCGGGCATGTGCGGGCGGTCGACGACGTCTCGTGGGACGTGGCGCCGGGCGAGATCGTGGCGCTCGTCGGCGAGTCCGGCTGCGGCAAGTCGGCAACCGCCATGGCGGTCATGCGCTTGCTGCCGCAGGCGACCGGCAAAGTGACGAACGGCAAGGTCATGTTCGATGGCCGCGATCTGCTGAAGCTGTCGCCCGAGGAGATGCGGCAGGTGCGCGGCGGCGAGATCGGCCTGGTCTTTCAGGAGCCGATGGCCTCGCTCAATCCGGTTCGTTCCATCGGCGACCAGATCATGGAACCGCTGTTCAATCACCGCGACGTGTCGGCGGCGCAGGCCCGTGAGCGGGCGCTTGAACTGCTGGCGCTTGTCGGGATCAGCGACGGCGCGCGCCGCATGGCGCAATATCCTCACCACCTGTCGGGCGGCATGCGCCAGCGCGTGCTCATCGCAATGGCGCTGGCATGCGATCCGAAGCTGATCATTGCTGACGAGCCGACGACCGCGCTGGATGTGACGATCCAGGCGCAGATCCTCGAACTGATGCGCGACCTCGTGCGCCGCCTCGGGATATCGCTGGTCGTTATCACGCATAATTTGGGCATCGTCGCGCGCTACGCCGACCGCATGCATGTGATGTATGCCGGGCGCATCGTCGAGAGCGGCACCGTGCAGGAGATATTCTCTGCGCCGAGGCATCCCTACACGCGCGGTCTGATCACATCGGTCCCGAACCTGCGCAATCCGCGCATCGAGCGGCTTCATACCATCGAGGGTCTGCCGCCGGACCTTTCCAGGCCGATCTCGGGGTGCCGCTTCGCGCCGCGTTGCGAATACAAGGTGGAGGCATGCGCCATCGAGCCGCCGCTTGACGATCTTGGGCACGCGCATCTGTCGCGGTGCTGGCGCGCACGGGAAGATCTCGGCAGCCTGAACGCCGCTGCGATCGGGCAGCCTCGGCGGGCGGACGGCGCGAGACCGGAGGCGCTCGGCGCAAGACAGCTGCAAAAACACTTCGTGCTCGGACGCGACCAGACCGTGCGGGCGGTCGAGGACGTAAGCTTCGGCGTGCCTGCCGGTCAGACGCTGGGTCTTGTCGGCGAGTCCGGCTGCGGCAAGACGACCATTGGACGGATGGTCCTGCAACTCGCGGCGCCGACGGGGGGGCGTATCGAACTGGAGGGACGCACGATCGCGGCGCCCGATACCAAACCCGACCGGACGCTGTGGAAGCACGTCCAGGTGGTGTTCCAGGACGTGTATTCTTCGCTCAATCCGCGCATGAGCGTGCGCCAGATCATAGCGGAGCCCATCAAGGTCCACCGCGTGATGAAGGACACCAGCTCGACCGCCGTAGAGGCGCGCGTACAGGAGCTCCTGGCCCTTACCGGCCTTCTGCCGCAGATGGCCGATCGCTTCCCGCACCAGCTCTCCGGCGGCCAGCGCCAGCGCGTGGGCATTGCGCGCGCGCTGGCGCATGAGCCGGAATTCATCGTGCTCGACGAACCAGTGTCCGCGCTTGACGTCTCGATCCAGGGCCAGATCATCAACCTGCTGGACGACCTGCAGCAGAAGCTGGGCTTGAGCTACCTGTTCATCGCGCACGATCTCGCGGTCGTGCGCCATCTCTCGCATCGCGTCGCGGTGATGTATCTCGGCCGGGTCATGGAGATGGCCGACTGCGATGCGCTCTTCGCCGATCCGCTGCACCCCTACACGCGAGCCCTGCTCGACGCAGTGCCCGTGCCGGATTTTGCCGATCGCGAGCGCGCCACCCAGGTCATCAAGGGCGAGATTCCCTCGCCGCTGTCGCCGCCTTCGGGCTGCGTGTTCCGCACCCGTTGTCCCATGGCGGTGTCGGAGTGCGCGACGATTGTGCCGCAGCTCGAGCAAAAGAAGACGGGCCAGTTTGCCGCCTGCATAAGGATCTGACCAATGGTCGCCTATGTCCTGAAGCGCCTAGCCCTGATGATCCCCACGCTGCTCGGCGCGGCCGTCCTGATCTTCCTGGCGCTGCGCGTCATCCCGGGCGACATCGTGGAGGTCAAGCTGCGCGGCGACGGCGCCGCGATCAGCGAGGAGGTTCTGCAGAAGGAACGCCAGCGGCTTGGGCTCGACCGGCCGCTCATCGAGCAGTTCGGCGAGTGGATGGGCGGGCTGCTGAGGCTCGACCTCGGCAAGTCGATGTGGACGGAGCGCCCCGTCTCCGAAGAGATCGGGAGCCGGTTGAACCTGTCCCTGCACGTGGCCGTTCTGGCCATGATCGTCGGGCTGGTGATCGCGATCCCGGTCGGATCGCTCGCGGCGCTCTATCCCAACTCGGGATTGGACTATGCGATCCGTATCGGGACGATGAGCGGGCTGGCCATCCCCTCCTTCTGGATGGGAATGCTGATCATTCTGGCGCTTCTGCATTGGGCGAACTGGCTGCCGACACCGACCTTCGTGCCGATCTGGCAGGATCCGGTGGCCTGCCTCACCCTGCTGATCTGGCCCGCGCTGGCGGTCGGGTTCCGCTTCTCGGCGGTGGTCGCGCGCATGCTGCGCTCCACGATGGTTGAAGTGCTGCGCGAGGATTACATCCGGACCGCCCGCGCCAAGGGAACGACCGAGCGGCGGGTGGTGACACGCCACGCCATGCCGAACGCCATGCTGCCGACGGTGACGGTGGTGGGTATCGAATTCGCGTTCCTCATAGGCGGCCTAATCATCACCGAGCAGGTGTTCAACCTCAACGGTCTCGGCAAGCTCTTCATCGAGGCAACGAGCCACAACGACTTCGTCCTGCTGCAAGGCATGGTGATGGTCATCGCTACCGTGATGGTGCTGACAAATCTGGTTGTCGACCTCCTCTACAGCGTCCTGAACCCGCGGATACGGTACTCATGAGCACCGCAGAGAGCTTCCCGTCGCGAATTGCGGGCAACCGCGCTTTCGAACTCCCGGCCGACTTCCTGCGCAGGCAGCCTGTCGCCGCAGGGGGCCTCATCGTCATCCTCCTGCTCATCTTCGCCGCGATTTTCGCCGAGCAGTTGGCGCCGTACGATCCATTCGAGAACGACTATGGCGCGATGCTCGCCGCGCCCAGCGCGGAACATTGGCTCGGCACAGACAGTTACGGCCGCGATATCCTCTCGCGCCTGATCTACGGCACGCGACCGGCGCTGGTCATCGGCTTCGCGTCGTCGTTCATCGGGTGCAGCCTGGGCGCGGTGATCGGTACGGTGTCCGCCTATTTCGGCGGCAAGACCGACCTCATCATCATGCGCTTCGTCGACATCATGCTAACGATGCCGGTCATCGTCACGGCGATCGTCACTGCGGCTGTGCTTGGGCGCAACCGTATTGGCGCCATCGACCTCAATCTCGTGGCGGCTATCGCCATCGCGGTTGTCCCGACCGTGACGCGCGTGGTGCGATCGGCCGCGCTCGCCATCCGCGACCTTCCCTATGTCGACGCGGCGCGGGTGAGCGGCTTTTCCAACACCCGGATCGTGCTGCGGCACATGCTGCCCAACGTTGCAGCGCCCTATCTCATCATGCTGACAGGATTCATCGGGCAGGCGATCCTGCTGGGCGCGGCCCTGACCTATGTGGGACTTGGCGTCTCCGAGCCGCAACCCGACTGGGGCCTGATGCTGTCCGGCGAGGCGGCGAATTTCTATCGCGAGGCGCCGTGGATGATCCTGTTCCCAGGTCTCGCGGTGACGCTGGCCGTCTTCGCCTTCAACCTGATGGGCGACGGCCTGCGCGACTGGCTCGATCCGAAATTCGCCGACTAGACGACACGAACAACTTCTCCAACGTTCCGAAAGCCTGCCATGAAGCTTCTCTATTCCCCGGCATCTCCATTCGTTCGCAAGGTTATGATGGCCGCTCACGAGTTGGGTCTCGTCGGCCGCATCGCCTGCGTCGATGCTGCGGCGCATCCGGTCAACCGCGACGCGAACATCATCCGCCACAATCCGCTTGGTCAGGTTCCGACACTTCTGCTCGACAATGGCGAGGTGCTGTATGACAGCGACGTCATCTGCCAGTACCTGCAGGACATTGCCGGCGGGCATGCGCTCATTCCCGCCGGCGGGATCGACCGCTTGCGCTGCCTGCGAGACCAGGCGCTGGGCGACGGTATCATGAACGCCGCGCTGCTCGTGCGATTCGAGCGCGCGCTGCGGACAGAAGAAATGCGCAACAGGGGCTGGGAGAGCGGCCAGCTTGGCAAAATCGACACCGGCCTGGCGTTTCTCGAAACGCAGGCCAAGGGGATGACGGGCCGAGTCGACCTCGCGACGATCAGCTATGTCTGCGCACTCGGCTATATTGATTTCCGGCTGCCGGATATCGACTGGGGATCAAAATACCCTGTGCTCGCCGCCTGGTATGCCGGATGGGCGGATCGGCCGTCGTTTGCCGCGACCACCCCAAAGGGGTGATCGCGCGGCCTGGCGGGGTCGAGCGCTACGGCTCGACCGGCAGGCTGCCCGGCTGGCCCCACTCGGCCCATGAACCGTCGTAGACGGCCACATCGGACTTGCCGAGAAGGTGAAGCCCGAAGGCAAGCGCGCACGCCGTGACGCCGGACCCGCAGCTGGCGATGACCGGACGTCCGAGATCGACACCGGCTTCGCGGAAGGCGCTCGCCAGGGCTTCCGGAGACCGCATCAGGCCGGTCTGCGGATCGCTCATCAGGTTGAACGGCACGTTGAAGCTGCCCGGCATGTGTCCGGAGCGCAGGCCCGGCCGCGCCTCCTTCTCGACCGCCATGAAACGGGCGGCCGAGCGTGCGTCCACCACCTGTGCGGTGCGGTTCGACAGGGTGGCCAGCACCTGCGCGCTGGCGCGCACCGACGCCAACGGTGCGCGCGCCGTGAAGCTGCCGGGCGCCGGGGTTGGCACATCGGCGGTCACCGGCCGCCCTTCGGCCAGCCACCTGCGCAAACCGCCGTCAAGGATCGCGACCTTGCCATGTCCGAACATGCGAAACATCCACCATGCCCGCCCGGCGGACATGAGGCCGGGTGCGTCGTAGACCACCACCATCGTGTCGTTTGAGATACCGTACTCCCGAGCTGCGGAAGCGAACTGCGTGGCACTGGGCAGCATATGCGGCAGCGCCGTCGCGTGGTCGGCGATCGCGTCGATATCGAAGAAGCGCGCGCCGGGTATGTGGCGCTCGGTGTAGTCCTGCGCTGCGGTGGGCGCTGCACCGGGAAGCTTAAACGATGCGTCGAGCACGACCACTGATGCGTCGGCCAGATGTTCGGCAAGCCACGTCGTGTTGACTAGCGCGTCATTGGTCGTGGGCACGGCAAGCTCCGAGACGGATTTGTTTGCTGAGAGCGATAAGCCAGGTGGACGCGGTGGGGGACGGAAATCTTGAAGCGGGTCGCTTGCGGCCAAGCTTTCGTGTCCTGCATCGGCAAGCTGTGGTCGGTCGACCATCCAAGGTGTGCGAAACGCGCCGGAGATATTTCGCCGTGACGCAAACGGCAGTCTTCCAATTGCGCTGGCCGCCAGGGTTGGTCGCTCAATCAGGCTCAAAAAGCCAAGCTGAAGCGGAACAACGCAGGCGACGCCAGCGTGCCGGTCCGCGACGTCTCGACGATGGAGGTCGAGGTCTTGTGTGCACCGCGGTGCGCTGCGATGGTCGGTCGATGCTCACGCTCCGCCAGATCGAAGTCGTCCGCGCCATCATGGTCACCGGTTCAATCGCCGGCGCGGCTCGCCTGCTCAACGTTGCAGCGCCAGGCATCAGCCGGCTGATGAAATATACCGAAGATTCACTGGGCGTTCGCCTGTTCGACCGAAGGGCGGGCCGGTATGTGCCGACGCCGCAGGCGCGTGCCGTGTTCGACCTGCTCGACACGGTACACCGCAAGATCGGTGACCTGCAGACGGCCATCGGCGGTCTGGGCAGGGGCGTGGGCGAAGAACTGCGGATCGCCTCGGTGCCGAGCATCGCCAACGTGATGGTTCCGCGCGCGATCGCCGGCCTGCGGCAGCGCTATCCCGATCTCGCGCTCGACATCAACATCCTCAAGATCGAGGAGGCGATTGACTACCTTCTGCTGGGACGAGGCGAGGTCGTGGCGATCTCGTCGCGCTTCGAGCACCCGCTGATCGAATTCGAGCCGCTGGCGAGCGGACGGCTGATCTGCATCGTGCCGGACGGTAGCCCACTCGCGGGTCGCCGGCGAATCAAACCGGCGGAGATGGCCGAGCATCCCCTCATCGGCATCGATCCAAGGGATCCCTACGGGGCGATCATGGCGTCGATGTTTGGGCAGGCCGGCGTCAGCTACCGCATGAATGTGAAGGCGCGTTTCGGAACGACCGTTTGCAGCCTCGTTGCCGCCGGCCTGGGTATCGCAATCATCGACGAGTTCACGGTCGCCTATGGCAAGGTGCCCGGCGTGAAGGCGCTCGAGATCGACGCGGAAAGCGCCTTTCACACCTGGGCTGCGCGCCGCAGCGATGTCGCTCTGTCTGCCTTCGCGGATGAATTCCTGCGCCTTCTGCGCAAGGAAATGCGAACCGCAAGTTCGCTCTAAATGCCAAACGGCCACGCCTGGCGGCGCGGCCGTCTGACGAAATCGGCTTCTTTAGATCAGCCGCCGAAGCCGAAACCGACCGGCATGTCGTCCAGGGTGATGCCGAAGGGTTCAAGGCTCTTCACGATCCACGTCTGGTTGTTGCCGATGCGGCGGTTGTAGGCCGCCCAGCCAGAAACGAAGCTCTTCCAGACCTCGTCGGCCCCGTAGTTCACGGCAACCACCGACGGTGTCGACAGGACCGGGGTCGGCACCATCACCTTGCCGAGGTCGGCGGTCTTCTTGGTCATAACCAGTCCGTTCAGCATGGTGTTGACGAGGCCGTCGGCCTTGCCGGTTGCAACCGCGACGATCGCCTCGTCGCGCGTCTTGAAGCGGAGCATGTTGGCCTTGGGCAGGTACTGGGTGGCGATCAGGTCCTGCGCCGAGCCGAGGTCGACGGCGAAGGTGTATTTCGGATCGTTGAGCTCGGCCCAGGTCTTGCCTTCCAACTCGCCCTTCGCCGAGATCAGGACGAAGGAATTGAAATAGGTAGGCTCGGAGAACCAGACCGAAAGGGCACGCGTCGGCGTCGCGGTCACCGCGAATGCCATGTCGACCTTGCCGCTCTGCACGTCGAGGATGGCGTTGGCCCAGCTCGACTCGACCACTTCGAGCTTGACGTCAAGGGTCTTGGCGATGTCGCCCGCCATGTCGATAACGAAGCCCTTCCACTCGCCGGTGCGCGGATCCTTGTTGAAATAGGGAACCTCGTTGAGGATGCCCGGCACCCGCAGGACGCCGCGCGACTTGATCTGCTCGACCGTGCTCTGCGCCTGCGCGGCGGCGCTCATCAAGCCAAGCGCGACTGCCGCGCCGACCGCAATTCTGCTCAATATGTTCATGGACCAGCCCCTTTCGTGTTCCCCGGGCCGCCTTTGCGGCGGATCCCCATTCGTTCAAACCGGCCGCAGCGTAAGCCGGCGGGAGGTGGGGACAATGCTAGACAATAGCGGGGACTTATCTCGATTTTTGTAGGTTGAAGGGTCTCAGAGCGGGTCGGCGACCGTCTCGTCCAGCTCTCGCCCGACCAATTCCTCACGGCACACTTCGAAAAGCTCGCGCACCGCCGGGTGGTTCTGCAAGAACTCCGCATTGCCGAAATAGACCCCGACCGCCGGCAGGTTGGTGAGCTTCACGCTGGTGACACCCTGGTCCTCCTCGCGCACGCACCATGAGGGGATGATGGCGAACCCCAGGCCCGCCTCCACACAGCGCTTCACGCTCGAACTGCCTGACGTCGAGATCGCCGGCTGGGCGGCCGCACCGTCGCGGCCGAGGAAGTCGAGCGCCAGGTTGCGCAAGGTCTGGCCGGGCTCGTAGGTGACGAAAGCCCGGCCGGCGCTCCACTGCGGCACGTCGGCCGGCGCCGGCGGCGCGCCCCAGGCGCGTGGATAGACGAGGCTGAGCCGGTAGGAGCCAAGCAGCTTCTGCGGCACCACCGGGTCGCCGAAATGGCGTTCCGAAAGGCAGACGTCGAGGCTGCCGTTCTTGACCATCTCGGCGAGCACGGTGTCGCGCTCGGCAGCGGCGATCTCCATGTCGGGGTGCCGCTCGCGGAAAGTCTTCAGGATCTGCGGGAACAGGTAGAAGAATATGGCCTGCGGCATGCCGACCCGAAGGGCCGAGCGCTGGTTCTCCAGCAGCTTGGAGAGACGCTCCAGCATGATGTCGAACTCGGGGTGGAGCAGGTTGAACAAAGCGCGCCCGCGCGGCGTCAGCGAGATGCGCTTGGCGCCCTGCTCGGATTCGATCAGGCGGGCCTTCAGGTTCTGCTCCAGCCGGCGCACATGGTTGGCGGCCGACTGGTAGCTGATGTTGAGAGCGCGCGCGGCCCCGGAAAAGGATCCGTGGCTGCCGACTTCGTAGAAGGTCTGGATCAGCGTCAGATTGATGCTGCCCCTGCCGTTGCGCGTTTTGGCCACGTGCGATCCCGAAAGTGAAACCCTACAAATTTCCTGCGCAGGCACGCCTGCCTTCTTGCATCGACATCGCCGTACCCGCCCTCGAAAATCCGGCTCGCAGGCATTGGAAGCAGGGGCGGCAGCGGTCGATGGGCGCCAGCATAGGCGGGAAAACGGTGGTTGTCGTCGGTGCCGGCATTGTCGGCGCGGCGACCGCCTATTTCCTGTCGCGGTCGGGGTTCGCCGTGAGGCTGCTGGACGCGAATGCTCCGGCGTCTGCCGCGAGCGGCGCGGCAGACGGCGCGGTCTCGGTGGCGAGCAAGCGCCCCGGCCCGATGATGACAGCCGCGCTGGCCGGTATTGCCCTCTACCGCAGGCTGGAGCGCGACGGCCCGCTTGGCGGCCTGTTCCACGAGCGTCCGACGATCATGGTCGCGGAAGACGAGCACGAGGCCGAAACGCTTCGCGGCCATGCGGAGGCGCTGGCCGGCGCGGGCAAGCAACTGCGCCATTTCGAGGGCACGGCGCTGCCAAGCTACCTGCCGTCGGTTTCGGCACATGTGCGGTTGGCGGTCGAGGTCGGCGAGGAAGGCCATGCGATCGGCTACGAGGTCGTGCGGCGCCTCATTGCCGCAAGCGGTGTAGCCGTGGAGCGCACGACGCCGGTGCTGGAGCTCGTGAAGAGCAGTTCCGCACGCAGCATCGCGGCGGTCGCGACGCCGCGCGGACCTATCGAGGCCGATCATTTCGTCATTGCCGCCGGCGGCGGTTCGGCGGAACTGCTTGGCCTGTCGGGGACCGTGCGGCCGCGCAAGGGCCAGTTGGTGGTGACCGAGCGCGCGCCGGCGCTCAACGCTTCGCTGCCGGGGTCGCTGATGTCCTGCCGCTATCTGCTCAGCAAGGACGCGATCCTTGCGGCAGGGGGCGCGGCGGGGCGACGTTTCGGGCTGGTGATCGATCCGCTTCGCACTGGGCAGTTCCTGATCGGCGGCACGCGCGAGGAAAGCGGCGACACGAGCAACGACCTCGCCGCGGTCCGCATCATGCTGGCCAGCGCCGTGCGCCTGTTGCCGGGGATCGCGCGACTGCGGGCGCTGCGCGCGTTTGCCGGGGTGCGCTCGGCGACAAGCGACGGCCTGCCGCTGGTCGGCCGGGTGCCAGGCTATGACAATCTGATCGTGGCGACCGGCTTCGAGGGCGACGGCATCTGCCTCGGGCCGCTGATGGGCCG
The DNA here is from genome assembly GCA_019635695.1 of Rhizobiaceae bacterium. Lineage (GTDB taxonomy): Bacteria > Pseudomonadota > Alphaproteobacteria > Rhizobiales > Rhizobiaceae > RCIO01. Next base: position 59,606 of record JAHBYZ010000011.1, on the reverse strand, counting down.
CACGGTCAGCCGCCTCATCGCCGGCGAAGATTGCGAACTCGATCTTGCGCCCTTCGCGCCCGGCCGGTTCGAGCGGCGGAGCCTCGTCGCATGACCACGGGCAGCTTTGCGTGGCGCGGCGCCACGATCCCGTTCCATCCCGGCGAGAGCGTCGCCAGCGCACTGATGCGCGCGGGCGTGCTCCAGCTCGGCCAGGATGGCGCAGGCTGCCGGCTGCGCTATTTCTGCGGCATCGGCGCGTGTCAGAGCTGCCTCGTGAGCGTCGGTGGCACCATCGTCGAAGCGTGTCTTACACCCGCGGGCGACGACCTCAACATCAAGGCCGTCGAGGACGAAGATGGCTGAGCCGGCGATCTCGTCCTTTGACGTGCTGGTAATAGGCGGCGGGGCGGCCGGCGTCGCCGCTGCGGCAGAGCTGGCGAGCGCCGGCCTTTCTGTGGCTTTGGCCGAGCAGCGGCCTACGTTGGGCGGCGCCTATCACCGTCAGCCGGTCGGCGGCTCCGCGCGGCAGCTGCGCGGACAACGCCAGTGGCTGCGGTTGCTGCGCGGACTTGCCGGCGCCGGCGTCGAACAGCGACTCGGCCACGTTTTCATCGGGCTCGAAAGCGATGGCATCGCCATGCTCGACGATCGTGCCGCGCGCCGGATCCGCTCGATCAAGGCACGGGCCCTCGTCATCGCCGTCGGGGCGATCGAGCGCGTCCTGCCGCGACCCGGGTGGCAGCTCGATGGCGTGATGACGTCCGGCGGCCTGCAGATGTTGCTCAAGGAGACGGGCGGCGTTCCGCCGGGCGACCTCCTGATTGCCGGCAGCGGGCCGCTGAATGTCGCGGTGGCTGCCGATCTCATTCGGCTCGGCCGGCCGCCAGTCGCTGTCATCGAGAACGGAAATCCCTTTGCGCGGCCGGGTGCGGCACTACGCCTTGCCGCCCACCCCGGCCTCGTGGCGGAAGCAGCGCGGCATCTGGCGCGGCTGGCCTCGGCGCGTGTTCCGTGGTTACGCGGTTCGGCGCTCGCCGCCATTGAACGGCGCGATGGCCGACTCCGCGCGACCGTGCGGATGCCGGGCGGCGGGAGCCGGATGTTTGCCGCCGATATTGTGGCGCTGCACGACGGTATCCGGCCAAACGCATTCGGCCTGCCTGCCGAGACGCAGGCGCAGCCGATCGTCGTGCGCGCTGGCGATTGCCGGGAAGCGCTGGGCATCCGCGCCGCGGTGGCCGACGGCAGGCATGCTGCGCGGCAGGTTGCAGCGATGCTCGCCGGAACCGTGCGCGACGGGTCTGCCGACCGCAAGATCGGACGTCAGCGGCGGGCGCAGGCGATCCTGCATGAGCTTTTCCGTCCGGTGGACGGGTACGGTCTCGCGGCGCTGCCGGACGACACGATCCTGTGCCGTTGCGAGGGGCGCACTGTCGGCGATCTGCGCTTGATGCTGGCTGAAACCGACGCGCCGGGCCTGCGCGAGATCAAGCTCAACGGACGCTTCGGCATGGGGCTATGCCAGGGACGCTTCTGCGCCGATGCAGTGCGCGACATGGTGGCGGCGGCGCGGCCGGCGGTCGACGGGGGAGCCAGCGGACCGCTCAGCCGCGACCGCTGGCCGCTGCGGCCGGCTTCCATAGCGGCGCTCGCCGCCGACGACGAACTGCAGGAAGGGAAATGATGCTTACAGCCCCGAACATTGCCTTCGAAACTTCGCCAGCGGTGGTCGTGCGCAGTCCATTCGACGGGTCGCGGGTTGGCGAAGTGGTGGTGTCGACCCAGCAGGAAATCACGCGCGCAGTCGCGTCGGCGCGCGAGGCGCAGCAAGCATTCCGGCGCTCAACGCCGTTTGAACGGCGTACGCTGCTGAACGGGCTGGCCGATCGCATCGCGGCCCATGCGGAGGAACTCGCCGGCATCATTTGCGCGGAGGTCGGCAAGACCATCCGTGAGGCGCGCAATGAGGTGCGGCGTGCGCAGAACACGCTGCGCCTGTCGGGCGACGCCGCCACCTTCCTCGACGGTGAGGTGCTGCATTGCGGCATCGTCTCCGGCGGCGTGGACCGCCGCGCCACTGTCACCTTCGAACCGGTCGGCGTGGTCGGCGCCGTCACGCCGTTCAACTATCCGCTCAACCTCCTGTGCCACAAGCTCGGCCCGGCCATCGCGGCGGGCAATGCGGTGGTGGCCAAGCCTTCGCCCAAGGCGCCCCTGGCTGCCGCGCGGCTCGCTCAGCTCGCGGCGGAAGCGGGCTTTCCGGAAGGGCTGTTCCAGATCGTGCATGGCGCCGCCGATGTCGCGCTGGCGCTGGCGCGGTCGCCGATCGACCTGCTCTCGTTCACCGGCGGCCCGGCCGCCGGGCTCGCGCTGAAGAATGCCAGCGGCCTCGTGCGCTGTCTGATGGAGTTGGGCGGCAACGACCCACTCTTCGTTCTGCCCGATGCGGATCTGGAAAAGGCTGTTGCCACGGCCGTCGGCCACCGCTTCGAGATCGCCGGGCAGAGCTGTGCCGCGGTGAAAAAGCTCTATCTGCACCGCGACATTGAGGTCGAATTCACGCAGCGGCTGCTGGCGGCGGTCGCAAGCGTAAGGCCAGGTGACCCGTCGAGCGAGGCGACCGACATGGGGCCGGTGATCGACGCGGCAGCGGCCCACCTCGTGGACGCGCGTATCGAGGCCACACTCGCGGGTGGCGCGAGGCTGCTTGCAGGCGGCCGCCGCCACGGCACCCTGGTCGAGCCGACCGTTCTGACCGGACTAGATGTTGATGCGCCCATCATCGCCGAGGAGACCTTTGGCCCGGTCATCGCCATCCGCAGTTTCGAAAGTACCGCGGCGGCCATCGCCGAGGTCAACGCCGGCGCCTACGGGCTGCAGGCCGGCATCTTCACCAACGATCATGCGCTGGTGAAGCAGTTTTCGCGCGACCTCGCCGTCGGCGGCGTGATGGTCAATGAGGGGCCCGACTTCCGCGCCGAGCACGTGCCGTTCGGCGGCATCAAGTCGAGCGGGCTTGGCCGCGAGGGCGTGCGCATAGCGATCCGCGAGATGTCGGAAACGCGCGTGGTGATCGACTGACATGGAGGCGACGATGCAATTCGACGTGCGACGGCTCGACGGCGTTTTCACCGCGCTGGTGACCCCGTTCAAGGACGGGAGGGTGGACATTGCTGCCTTCGAGGCACTGGTCGAGCGGCAGCTCGCCGCTGGCATCGCCGGGCTGGTTGCGGCCGGAACGACGGGCGAGGCGGCCACGCTGCGGCAGGACGAGATCGACGATATCGTAGCCCGCACCGTGCGGCTCGCGCGCGGTCGCGCGGCGGTCTTCGCGGGAGTGGGCACCAACGACACGCGCACCACCATAGAGAAGGTGCAACACGCGCAGGCAGCGGGCGCCGAGGGGCTGCTGGTGGTGACGCCCTACTACAACAGACCGTCGCAAGCGGGATTGCTGCAGCACTATAGTGAGGTGGCCGAGGCTACCGACCTGCCGATCATGCTCTACAGCGTGCCGGGCCGCTGCGGTGTGGAGATCGCGCCCGAAACCTGCGCGACGCTGCGGGCCAGGCACGACAACATCGTGGCCATCAAGGAGGCAGGCGGCTCGGTCGAGCGGGTGACGCGGATACGACGGCATTGCGGCGGCGAGTTTGCCATCCATTCCGGTGACGACGCGCTGACGCTCGCCTTCCTGGCAGCCGGCGCAGTCGGGGTCACGAGCGTGGTCTCCAACGTGGCTCCGGAAGGCGTGGTCTCACTGCTGCGGGCCTGGCAGGCGGGGGACGTTGTCGAGGCGCTGTCGCTTCACGAGCGGCTGGCCGAGCTGACGGAGATGCTGTTCGTAGAACCGAACCCGGTTCCGGCGAAGGCGGCGCTGGCGCTCGAAGGCCACGCGGCGGCCGAACTGCGGCTGCCGCTCACGGAAATGGAGCCGGTCAATCTCGACCGCCTCGCCGCCGTGGTGAAGCGCTATCGCAAGGCGCAGGCGATGCCGGCGTCGGACCGGGTTAAGATGCGCGCCTGAACGGGCATGACGCCGCGAGCCGGGAGCGCAGCCGTGAGAGGGGATCGGGATGTATAGATGGGACTTCGACGTGTTGTGGCAGTACTGGGACCTGTTCCTGTACGGGCTGTGGCTGACCGTCGTCTACACCTTCGGCTCGATCGCCTTTGGCGTGCTCATAGGGCTGCTGGTCTGCGCGGCAAGGCTTTCCGGCTGGACAATCCTGTCGGTGATCGCGCGGATCTACCAGGAGATATTCCGCTGCACGCCGCTGCTGGTGCAGTTGCTGTGGTTCTACTACGCCTTTCCGCTGCTGGTCGGGCTGTCGATTGACAACCGCGTGGCCGCGATGCTGACCTTGTCGCTCTATGTCGGCGCATTTTACGCCGAGATATTCCGGGGTGGCATCCTCTCCATTGACAAAGGACAGCGCGAGGCGGCCGCGGCGATCGGCATGAGCCCGTGGCAGTCGATGTCGCGCATCGTCATGCCGCAGGCGTTCAAGCGGATGCTGCCGGCGTTCATCAACCAGTCGGTGATCCAGTTCAAGAACACCTCGCTGGTGTCGGTCATTTCGGTTGCCGACCTCGCCTACATGGCAGCCGTCGTGAACGGACAGACCTACCGGCCGCTCGAATCCTACACTGTCATGGCCGCGCTCTACATCGCGGTGCTGTTTCCGCTGACGCAGGTCGCCGACTGGATCGAGCGGCGCCTGCGGGTCAGCGACTGAGGGGGCTGACATGAACCAGATGGACTTGGCGTCAAATGGCTCGCAGGTCGTGCTCGAGGGGCGCGGAATCCGAAAATCCTTCGGCACGCTGGAGGTGCTGAAGGGCGTCGACGTCGCGCTCGGGCGCGGCGAGGTGGTGGCGCTGATCGGGCCGTCAGGCTCGGGCAAGTCGACGTTGATCCGCTGCCTCAACATGCTGGAAGTGCCGACCGGGGGAGAGGTGGCGTTTCGCGGCCAGCGGATCGGTCGGAAATTCCGCGACAGCGTCGATTCGACCGGGTTCGGCACCTTGAGGCGGCATGTCGGCATGGTGTTCCAGCACTTCAACCTGTTCCCCCACAAGACGGCGCTGCAGAACGTGACCGAGGGGCCGATCGTGGTGTGCGGTACGCCGCGCGCCGAGGCCGAAGCGCAGGCGCAGGTGCTGCTGGCGCAGGTGGGGCTAGCGGAAAAGCGCAATGCCTATCCGAGCCAGCTTTCGGGCGGGCAGAAGCAGCGCGTCGCCATCGCCCGTGCGCTGGCCATGAGGCCGGAAGTACTGCTGCTGGACGAGGTCACGAGCGCGCTTGACCCCGAACTGGTTGGCGAGGTGCTGACGGTGATCCGCTCGCTTGCGGAAGACGGCATGACGATGGCGATCGTCACTCACGAGATGGCGTTTGCTGCCGACGTTGCCGACCGCGTCTTGTTCCTCGACGGCGGCCGCATCGTCACCGAGGGCAGGCCGGACGAAACGATACGCAATCCCTCCAACGAGCGGCTGGCGGCCTTCGTCTCCCGTTTCAATCACTGAGATCGCACATGCAGCCCGGGCAGGTGCGCAGGATAGCGATCTTCGGGGCAGGGCGGGTCGGGCTCAGCCTCGCCGGCCTGCTCGCGGGAAGCGGCGACTACGAGGTGACACTGGCCGACTGCACGGAGGAGGCACTGGCGGCGGCCGCTGCCGCCGGCCATGCAACGTTGTATGTCGATATCTCGCGCGCTGAACAGGTGGGCCGGCTGTTGGCCCTTTCGGATGTCGCCGTCGCGGCCGCGCCCGACCGGCTCGTTCCGCACGTCGCGGCCGCAGCGGCTAGCGCAGGAACGCACTATCTCGATTTCAGCGAGGTGTCGGCGCAGACCCGCGCGGCCGGCGCGAACGCTCCCGCAGAGCGCGCCTTTCTCGCTGGCTGCGGCATCTCGCCTGGTCTCGTCGACGCTGTCGCGCATGAGCTGGTGTCCCGCCTGGAGCCCGGATGGGATCTGGAAATCCGGGTGGGGGCCATCCCCGCGCACAAGACCAACCGGCTCGGCTACGGGCTGATCTGGAACCTCGAGGGCTTGCTCGCCGAGTACACGCTGCCCTGCGCGGCCATGCAGAACGGGTTGGCGGTGACCTTGCCACCGCTGTCACGCCGCGAGGATTTTCTTTTCGAGGGTACGCCCTTCGAAGCCTTCCTCACGGCCGGAAGCGTCGCCTCGCTCATGGAGCTGATAGGGCCGGATGCCCGCAATCTCGTCTATAAGACCATCCGTCATCCCGGCCATCTCGACTACATGCAGTTGCTTCTCGACGATCTCGGGCTGCGGTCGCGGCCGGACCTGCTCGCAACCGTTCTGCGCAACGGGTTGCCGGCGGGCGGCGGCGAGGTGGTGCTCATCGATGTTCGGGCCAGCGGCCAGCGGGCCGGTCGATCGGTCGAAGAGCAGTTTTCGAGGCGCATCCGGCTCCGGACGGGCCATGAGGAGCGCGGAGCGCTGGCGCAGGCGAGCGCGGCACACGCTGCCACACTCATCGACCTGATTCGGGCGGGCGCTCTGCAGGAACAAAGCCTGCGGGTGCCCGCCCTCGTCGCGCCCTCAGAGGTGCTCGGGAGCAGGTTTTTCCACGCCATGTTCGAGTAGAATCGCCAGGACGAAAAAGCGCCGAAGCAGAGGCCTCCGGTACCGCTTTCAGGTCGAGCAAGGGCTGTTAACCGTCTGTAGCCGCTTCCTATTCCTCCCAATAATAGTCCGGTTCCTTGCGTTGACCCTCAAGACCGCACGCGACTAGGTTCCGCCACGTGAGGCGCCCCGCGCCTGTTCGCTCATGGCGGGTATGCAAGTGGCTACAAGCAATCCTCTGTTCTACCGGGACATCGTTCCGCTCGACCGGAATCGCCACCGCTCGATGCGTCTGGCGCCTGCCGGACGGCCTTTCGCATTCGCAGAGGCGACCCAGTTCGTGCCGGCGGTTGCCGACGAATTCACTGCGGCCTGCCGCGATCTCGCGATCGTTTTCCTGCCGGGACCGCAGCGCCCGACCGCCGTGTTCGTGGTCGGCCTGCGTGCGGGGCAGAACCTTCTGGTTACGCAGGAGGGCCTGTGGGATGGCGGCTATGTTCCGGCCTTCCTGCGCCGCTATCCCTTTATCCGCGGCGACATCGAAGGCTCCGACCCTGTCGTGTGCATCGATCAGTCCTACGAGGGACTGAACGAGGAACGCGGCGAGGCCTTCTTCGAGGGCGAGGGGCAGACCGCTTACCTCGACAGCCAGGTCGGCTTCGTCAATGCCTATTTCGAAGCCAGCCAGCGCTCGGACGAATTCTGCGACCTCATCCAGCGCATGGAACTGCTGAAGCCGGTTACGATCGACGTCAAGTCGCAGGGCGCGGCCACGACGCTGCACGGACTGCTGGCCATCGACGAAGACAAGCTCAACGCCCTTTCGGCCAAGAAATTCGAGGAGCTGCGCAAGGCGCGCGCGCTGCCTGCAATCTATGCGCAGCTGGTCAGCATGGGGGCTATCGGTCGTTTGAGCGCCAAGCTCGACGCCGAGCGGCGAGGGTTGGACGCATGATGATCCGAAACCTCGCCGTGCTAGCCGCAGCCGTTGCGCTGAGTGCCCTCGCGACCGGCGAAGCGTCCTCCGCCGCCGGCAAGGGCGACCGGCAGCAGGCCGCCCCTGCTCAGGGCGAACAGATTGCGCAGGCGGCGGGCGCACAGCCTCCCGCCGCGGGCGCCGTGCCCGGCGGGCCGGCCGCGCCGGTCGACCTGACGGGCTTTCGCTCCGCTCGGTTCGGAATGGACGAGGCCGCCGTTCGCGCGGCGATCGAGGCCGATTTCGGCAAGGAGATCGCCGGTCGCATCGTCACGCAGGACAACCTTGCGGAAAAGACCAAGCTTATCAGCGTGCTGGTGCCTGACCTGTTCGAGGGCGCCGGTATCGGCAGCGTCTCCTACATATTCGGCTACCAGTCGAAAGCGCTGATCCAGGTCGCGGTGGCCTGGTCGGCGCAGACCGATCCGACGCTGACCCCCGAGCGCCTGTTTTCCGGCGGCAACATCCTGCAGGGTTACTTCAATTCGCAGGGCTACGTGCCGGCGACGGTGATCAGCAACGCCATGGTCGATGCCGGTATCATCATGTTCCGCGGCGCCGATGCCGACGAGAATACCGTGATGCTGCTGCTGCAGGGCGCCTTCACCGGCGAAGGCGCCCAGAAGAACCTGACCCCGAACGCGCTGCTTCTCTACTACATCGACGACGCCAAGGATCCGGACGTCTTCCGGATCCCGCCGGGCAAGTTCTAGGGGGCGGGCCATGGGCGTGCGGGCGGGAGGTTTGCTGGGACGGATGCGCGGCATGCTGAGCCGCGGTGTCGCCGTGCTGCCGCTCGCGGCCGCGGGGTCCGGCCACGCTTTCGCCCAGTCGCTGGAGGCCGCCGGCACCGTCATCATCCCCGACGGCCGGACCGCCACCAGTCTGACCGTCGACGGCGCGACGACCGACGTGACGACCGGCACGATGGCCGGCGGCAACGCCTACAACTCGTTCTCGCGCTTCGAGGTTGGCGGCAACAGCACGGTCAACCTGCACGTTCCCGTCGATGCGGGGCATCTCATCAACATCGTCCGCGATGCTCCGGTTGTGGTCGACGGAACGCTGAACGCCATGCGCGACGGGCGCATCGGCGGCAACGTGGTGTTTGCCGACCCCTACGGCTTCATCGTCAACAAGAATGGCGTGGTGAATGCCGGCAGCCTGACAGTGGTCACGCCGACGCGTGACTTCCTCGAGCAGACCATCGACAGGGCCGGGCGTATCGACACAGCGCTCGGCGCGCGCATCATCGACGGCGATGTTCCGATCTCTCCAGACGGCTCCATCGTCATCCGGGGCAAGGTCAATACCGAAACCGGCGTCTTCCTGAAAGGCAACACGGTCACCGTCGACGGGCCGGCACGCCACAAGGCGCAGTTCGAGGCGACCGTCAACACCAAGGGCCGGCGCTCCGGCGGGCAGATCGTCGTCCAGAACGGCAAGCTCAGGATCGCCGCGGCAGGTGCCGCACGCATCGGCGGGAAGCTCAAGGCAGGTGGCCGAACCGACGGTGGCGTCATCGAGATCGGTGCGGCCGAGATCAGCGTGCTGCCGACGGCCCGCATCGAGGCGCTGCGCGCCAACGACGCCGACACGCTTGTCGCCGCATCCGAAGCCGTTCGCCGGGTCACCGCCGGCAAGGTGAGCATCACCGCGGCTGGAAACCTCTCCGTCGCAGGCTCGATCCGCGCCGAGGGTTCAGCCCACGCCGGCGGCACCATCACGCTTGCGGCCGGTGGCATCGACATCTCGGCAAGGGCTGACATCGCCGCGACAATCGCGCCGGTTCCCACTTCGCGCGAAGCGGCGCTTGCCGGACCCAGCGTCGCCATCCTTTCGACCGGCGACCTCTCGGTTGCGGGCAAGGTTTCGGCCGACGGTACCGACGGGCGCTCCAGCGGCAGCATCGACGTGCTGGCAGCGAGCGACATCGCACTTACCAGCTCAGCGGAGCTGTCGGCCAGCGGCGCGGGCGAGAATGCCGACGGCGGCCGCATCATCGTCTTTGCCGACCGCAACCTGGCCGTTGCCGACGGCTTCACGGTCAAGGCGGCCGCGGGGGCAACGGGCGATGGCGGCTTCGTCGAGCTTTCGGCGAAGAAAGTGGTCGAACTGGCGACCGTGAATCTCGACGTCAGCGCCAGGGGCGGCGCGGCAGGTACGCTGCTGATCGACCCGGAAGACATCGTCATCGGCACCGGCAGTTCGCCCGATGTCACCTACATGGCGACACAGCCCACCAACGGCGCGAATTTCGTGCTGGAGGCAAGCGGCTCGATCACGATCAAGTCCAACTACGGCATCGACACGCGGGTTCAGTCCGGCGGCGTGACCACCGCCAATTCCGGCAGCGTCACGCTCACGGCCGGCAGCATCGCGATGGAGAACGGCGCCTACATTCGCACCGGCGTCACCGGCGCCTCGACCTACGCCGCCGGCAACGTCACGCTGGAAGCGGAGACGATCAGCGTCGCCAACGGGGCGGAGATCAACGCCGGCGGCGGAACGGCGCCGGCCCGGGCGGGCGATGTCACGCTCACCGCCAAGCGTGAGAGCACCGGCGACCACTGGGGCACGGCCGGCAAGACCGACAAGTTCTCGACATCGGTAACGGTGAACGGCACCGTAACCGCCAAGACGTTCTCGATCGAGTCCTATGCGCGCTACGAGGTCGGCAGCCTTCACGCCGGCACGACTTCGACGGTCAACATCAACGGCACCATCACCGCCTCGACCATCAACGTGTCGTCGAAGGCGGAGGCCCGCTCAAACTACAACGACAGCGGCATCGCCTTCGGCGTTCTCGAAGGCGTCATCGACGCGCTCAACCCGCTCGGAATCGACGCAGCCTGGATCAGCGCCAGTGCCAAGGCCCACCTGAATGTCGGCGGCAGCGCCAACCTCAGCGCAGCCAATGTCAAGCTGGAGAGCCTGGCGATCGGCGAGGCGGTCGATTCGGCGATCGGGCTCAACCCGGCGGGTACGGCTTATCTGAGCGTCGGCGTCATCGTCGGCATGGTCGACACTGAAGCCAAGACGGACATCGCCCAGTTTGCGCGCATCGCCACGAGCGAAAGCCTCGGCATCAGCTCGGTCACCGACACGCGCCTCAACGTGCTGTCGTCGATCATTTCGGGTGTGCCGTTCGTCGGCGGCGCGCTGGGCGGCGCGCCAGTAGTTGGCGCCGCGGCCTATGGGTCGGCCGATGTCGACGCCAACGCCATCGTCCACAGCGGCGCGTTCCTCAGCGGCAATGGCAAGGTCACCGTCCTGGCGCGGAGCGACAACGCGTTTTCGGTGAATGCCAAGGTGTTTGGCGCCGGCAACGCCAAGGCCGGCGGCTCATTGGCCATCAGCGAGATCAATTCGAGCACCGTCGCGCGGCTCGGCGCCAGCGTGAACAACACGGGCGCCACAGGGCGCGACGTGATGGTTCAGGCGATCTCCAACGTGAAGACCCACGACACCTCCGCTTCTACGGTGGTCGGCGACGGCGTCATCGGCGCGATCCTCGCGGGTGTGAGCACGGTCGGCAACCTGCTCGGCGGAGCAACGCCCAGCGTCGGCGGTGTCTCCGCACTGATCGGCGCGAAGCTGATAGGCTCGCCTGCCGCCGCGGCCAGCAATGCGCCGGGCACGAAGGGCGCGGCGGCGCTGTCGCTGTCGCACGGCTCGATCACCGCTGACGCCTCGATCGCAGGAGACTCCGGCGGCGCAGCACCGGTCATCAATGCCTCGGGCAATGTCAGCGTCGTCAGCGACGTGGCCAACAAGAAGATCGTGAGTACGGCCGCGTCCGGTGTGAACGCCGGTGGCGTAACTCCGACTGCCGCCGGCCTTGCGGTCGGTGTCGCCGTCTTTGAGGTCGGTCACTACTCGCGCGCATATCTCGGCGCCAATGCCCAGGCGAACGGCGTCAACGTGGGCATCAACGCCTACACCAACATTCCGGTCGGGATTTTCCTCGAGAACTGGGACAATGCGCTGCAGGTGATCGGCGACGCGTTCGCCACGATTCTCAACAATCCCGGCCTGATCACCAGCGGCGCCAAGGCGACGACGGAATCCAACGACGGCGTGTCGCTCGCCGGCTCGTACAACCACTTCAAGCTGGGCGTCGATACGATCGCCTGGATCGCCAACGGCGCCGACATCACCGCGACCGGCGACGGCAACCGCTGGCAGATTGAGAAGCTGGACGCGCTCGGCACGCCCGAAACCGACGGCGGACCGGATTACGATGACGACGGCAACCTGACCAACCGCGTACTCTACTCGTTCGACGCATCCGTCGACGTTGCCGCGTCGACCAAGGTCGAGACGCTGAACGTCGCCGGCAATTGGGGCCTCGGCGCCGGCAACGCCGGCGGCACCGCGATGGGCGGCTCGGCGGGCAACGTGTTCTTCGACATCGCCACCGTGGCCGGCATAGCCGATTCAGCGACCGTCACGGCGGCGACGGACGTCGAGGTCGACGCCACCTCCACGAATTACACGCTGGTCATCACACCCTCCAACGGATCCGGTTCCAGCTTCGCGGCCTCCGGCCTGGTGGGCTATGCCCGCTTCGACGGCCGCACGCACGCGACGATCAGCAACGCGGCCGACGTGACCGCGAACACGGTCAACCTGAGGGCCGAGGACAAGCAGAACATCTACGCCGGCGCCGGGCAGGTACAGCGCGGCGGCGGCACGAGCATCGGCCTTTCAGTCGCGATCGTCGACGCGAACACCGATACTGCCGCCTATGTCGGCAACAACATCGGTGTCGGCGGAACCGCGGTCGACAATCAGACCTTTGGAAGCTTCAGACAGGGCCGGATTACCGTCAACGATTTCACGACGCGCGCCTGGACGCGCGGTGAAATGGTGGTGGCCAGCGTTGCGGCGATCAGCTCGGATCCGGCGCCGAAGACACCGCCCCCCGGCACGCCGTCCAAGGCGCTCGAGATGCTGATGGGCTCGCAGACGACGGTGGCTCCGTCGTTCAGCCTGACCGTCTCCGGCAGCTCCTCTGTCCTGATCAACGACCTCGACACGCGCGCCTATCTCGACCGGGCAGACGTCCGCCGCCGCACCGGTACGGCGGCGAGCGCCGTTTCCGTCGAGGCCGTGAACACGGTCAACAGCTATTCGATCAGCGGCTCGGGCGCGGTGGCGATCGGCGGGCCGAGCTCGGTCGGCAGCGCTGGTGTCGCCGGCGCGCTGGCGCTTGGCGGAAGCGACAATTCGACCGTCGCTTGCATAGCCAATTCCAACCTCGACGACATCACCAACGTTGCCGTGCAGGCGCTGGCGGGGGGCGGCTACACCGTTGCTGCCGTGGGCCTCAGCCTGTCGGCCGACAGCAATTCGTTGATGTCCATTGCCGGATCGGTTTCTATCGCGCTGATCGAGGACAGCGTCCGGGCCAGCATCGACAACTCGAATGTGGACGGCACCGACGCCGGCTCCGTCGACGTCACCGCCTACCGCAAGACCGAGATCAGCATCGGCGGCGGCTCGATGGGCGTCGGCGGCAAGGTTGGCGCGGGCATGGCGCTGACCTATACCAGGATCCGGGACGGCGAAGATGGCCCGGCGGCGCTGGCGCGCGTGTCCGGCTCCTCGGTTTCCGGCTATGTCGACCTGTCGGCAGTCGCCGCTGCGCCCAGCCGCATCTATTCCGGCGCTGCCGCGACCGCCTTTGGCGCCAACTCGAACAGCCTGGCCGGCGCCATCATTTCCAACGATATTGGCGGAAGCATCGTCGCCTCGATCGAGGGCGACAGCGACGACGAGATCGGCGTTTCGCGCCACGTCAACGTCAAGTCGGGAACCGCGGATGCGGACAGCCTGAATGCCAAACTCGCGGCGGCAACGGATCGCACCAACAGGGCCGCCAACAACTACAGCTCGGTCACCTACGAGAATGCCGAGAACGGCGCGGTGACCGAGATCGCCGCCGGTGCCGCCATCGTGTCGATGGCCGGCAGCGTCGCCGCCGGCCAGAACAGCATCGGCGCCACGATCATCAACAACGACGTCCACCAGAGCCATGTCGCGCGCATCACCGGCGCGACATTGGAGGTCGGCGAGAACGTCACGGTCGCGGCCACCGACACGACAAGCATCCTCGGGCTAGGCCTCGGCCTCGGCGTTGCCACCGGAGCTTTCGCCGGCCAGGCGGGCATCGTCACCAACCGCGTCAACAGTTCGATCGCGGCCGAGATCGGCACCGGTGCGGAAATCGCCGCCGGCAACGTGGCCGTGACGGCGCAGGATGCCGTCGTGGTGCGTGGCTCCGTCGTTTCGGCGGCGATTTCCAGCGGCGCTGCTGCAAGCGCAGCCATTGCGATCAACCAGATCGCCATGGACGTCGGTGCAACGGTCACCGGGGCGACGATCGCGGCGACAGGCTCGGTTGATCTCACCGCGCGTTCGACGGCGGACATCCTTACCGTCGCGGCTGGTGTCTCCCTTGGCAGCAGTGGCGGTCTGGCAGGCTCGGCGGCGACCAGCAAGATCGCAACCAACGTGCGCGCACAGGTGCTCGCAGGCTCCGACATCGACGCCGGCAACAACGTCATCGTGGATGCGCGCAATTCCGGCCGTATCTCGGTGGTAGCGGGTGCCGTTGGTGTGGGCGCGGCGGGCGCCGGTGTCGGCCTCTCCCTCACCGTCAACGAGATCGGCGGCGACACCGAGGCGAAGATCGCCGACAGCGAGGTGGACGCCAACGGCAGCGGTGCCGACAGGCAGGTGCAGGCCGGCGCCCTGCAGACTGCGCTGGCGGCGGGCGACGTGATCGGAACGGATCCCGATTCCGGCGTCGGTTTCGCAACACCGGACTTCACCCAGCAGACGCGCTCCGTCTCCGGCGTGGCGGTTCTCGCCGGCTCCGCGCAGACCGTCAGCGGCATCGCGGTGACTGTGGGTGTGGCAGGCGCCGGCCCGGCGGCGGCGATCATGCCCGTCATCACCATCGTCGGCGGACGCACTGTCGCGGCGATCGACCGCTCGACGGTGGGTGCCGAACTCGATACGGCGTCGGATGTGCTCGTGTCGGCCAGTTCGCACAGCTTCTCGGGCAATGTCGGCATCGGCGGCGCAGCCAGCGCCAGCGCCACGGCCGGCGCCGCTGTCAGCATCACGACGACGATGAAGCGCTCGACCGATGCACGCATCCTCGACTCGACAGTCGGCGCGGCGGGCGCATTGGCGGTCCGGCCGGCTAACGTGACCGTCGAGGCCATCGCCTCGCAGTCGTCCTCCGACATCGCGGTCGGCGTTGCGGCCGGGCTCATGGCCGGCGCCGGCGGTTCCGCAATCGTCACTGTGTTCAATGCCGACACCGAAGCATCCATCGAGGGTGGCCAGTTGCGCGCCGGCTCGACCAAGGTCAGCGCCGACAGCACGAACGGCTATTTCGCCGCGGCGGGTGCGGCAGCGGCCGGCCTGTTCGGCGGCACGTCCGGCGCCGCGGTCGTCGGCGTCAGCAAGAACACGACGGTCGCGCGCGTCGGCAGGACCGGCAAGGCCACGGGGCTCAGCCTCAACGGCGATCTCGACGTGCTTTCGTTCAGCCGCAACGACTTCACCTCGCATGCCTATGGCTTCGCCGGCGGCGTGATCGGCGCCCCGATCGCGGGGCAGGCGCTGGTGACTGTGGTGGCAAACGACACACAGGCGATCCTGCGCGATGCGACCATCACGATCGCCAATGGCGCCACGGTGCCAACCGGTGCGAACACGACGCGACCGGCCGGAATCAATCTGTCGGCGTTCGAGCGCGTGCGGACCGACGTGGCGACCGGCGGCGGCGCGCTGACGCTGTTCGGCGTCGGCACCGGCGCGGCCGCCAATGTCGTCGTTCTGACCAGCAAGGTGCAGGCAGATTCGTCCGGTGGCAGCATCAGCCTGCCCGGTGTGTTCGACATCTCCGCCACCACCGACAAGGTCATCGACGCCAAGACCATCACGGCCGGCGGCGGCCTCGCCGGGGGCATCGGCGCGGCGGTCGGCGTCATCATCGCCGGTGGCGGGACCGCCACCGACGCGATGGTCGAGCTCAACAAGGGCGGCGACGGCACGCTGGCCAAGCTCAACAGCGTGAGCGCGGCCGGCGAGGATTTTGTTCTCGCCCAGAGCGAAATCGCCGGCTGGAGCAGCCGCGTCGGTGTGAGCAATCCGACCGACGCGCAGATTCAGGCGTGGGCGCGTGCGCGCTATCTACAACTGCTCGGCGCTGGATCCTTCGCCAATGACGGCAGCTACCGGCCCGACCCCGAGCTGCAAGGCGCGGCGCTTCAGCAGGCGCTCGACGACTGGGCCGCGCTCACGGGCGACCGCGCGGGGTATGTGCTGGCCGACGAAAAACTGCGCGACTATGCAGACAAGGCGCTCTCGACGGCCGAACTCGAAACGTTCGACGACCTGCTTGGCGCGAACAATTCCTCCGGCATCAATTTCGTCCTGAAGGCACGGACAGACCTGGACGCGTATGCCGCGCAGGCGCAGGCCGCGCTCGGTCTGTCGACGCGACCCACCGATGCCCAGATCGAGGCCTTCATAGAAGCACGCTTCGTCGAATACGCCGCACAGACCAGGGCGGCGCTCGGGCTGTCGGGCGATCCGACTGACGCGCAGATCGCAACGTATTTCGAGCAACTCTATCAGGGCTTCGTCGCGGCGATCCGCGTGAAGGCGGATGTCGACTACCGCGCGCTGATTGCTGCCGGGGCCGTGCAGGGCGGCCGTCTGGTCCTGACCGCCGAGAACGTCACCAGTTTTGCGGCATCGACACTATCCACGAGCGAATCGACGCTGTTCGGCGCGCTGCATGCCGCGCGTGCGGCCGGCACCGACTTCGCGCTTGCCGATGTGGATGCCGTCTACGCCGACGGCAAGAGTTTCAGACAGGCCGCCGCGGAGGCGCTCGATCAGGATCTCTCGGGCGTGCAAGGCGCCGAGCGGGTGCAGGCCTACTGGACCGCGCTGTACAGGGGCCTGGCGTCGGCAATTCGCGATGGCGCTGACGCGCAATATCGCGACTTCAACAGCAACCGGCTCACGGCGCGCGAAAACTTCAGCGTCACCAACGCCGCCTCGCATGCCAGTGAGGGCATATATGCCGGTATTTCCAGCGGCTCGGTCACGGCCGGCGGCATCGCCATCGATGCCGTCAGCGCGGTGTCGGCAAAAAACTTTGCGAGTGGCGTGGGCGGCGGCGTCTTCGGTGTCGGTCTCGGCGCGGCGCTTGCCTACACGGAGAGCAACGCGGCCGTTTCCGCTTACGTCAACGGCAACGTCACGGCCGGGGCAATTGCGGCCAATGCGCTGGCGCGGGACGGTTCCGGCGGTTCGGCGGCGGACAGCAGGGCGGCCGCTGGCGCCGGCGGCCTGAAGGCAGCGATCGGCGCCGCGGTTGCTATTGCAACGTCGGACAACGACGTCACGGCGACGCTGGGCGGAACGATCACCGGCACGGGCGGCAGCAGCGCGGTCCTCGCCAATGCGATGGATACGACGTCGCTGAGGACCGAGGCGGTCGGCGCCACCGAAGGCGGCGGTGCGGCGGTTGGCGCTTCCATCGCGACGTCGCTCAAGGAAAGCAAGGCTGAAGCTGCCATCGTCGCTGCGTCGAACGTCAGCGGCTGGGGCAACGTGACGGTGAACTCGGGTACCGGCGGCGCGCTCTCGTCGAAGGCCATAGCCGGCGCCGGCGGTCTGGGCGCGGCGCTCAGCGGCGCGGTTGCCGAATCGCGCAGCAAGGAAGAGGTTTATTCCAGCATCGGGGCCGGCGCGACCGTCTCGGCCGGCGTCGTCGACGTCGTTGCGACCGCCATTCCGCGACTGAGCTCGGAATCGCTCGGCATCGCGATCGCCGGCGGCCTCGCGGCCGGCGCATCAGTGGCTGAATCGATTTCGGAAGCCAAGGTGAAGGCCTTCACCGGCGAAAACGTGCGCGTCATTGGCGGCGGGCTGAACATCGAGGCGTCCACGCTGCTGGCGCTGATCGGCGCCGACGCCGAGGGCAAGCCGATCTATGCCGACACCGCCTGGTCGAAGGCCGTCGCCGGCTCCGGAGGCATACTGGTCGGCGTGAATGCGACGATCGCGCATTCCATCAGCCGAAGTGAAGTCGAAGCTTACGCCGGCAGGGGCCTCAAGCTGCCGAGCGGCACCGTCTCGATCCTCTCGGTCAACGACAGCCGTCAGAAGTCGGATTCGACCGGAGTCGCGGTCGGCTTCCTCGGCGTCGGGGTGACCGAGGCGATCTCTTCGTCCGGCGGATGGAGCAAGGCCTGGCTGGACGAAGATGCCGAGACCCAGCAGAACCGCATCGGGGCGATCGTCATCGGCGCTTCGGGCGTCAACGAGAACCGTGCCGACAGCACCGCCGGCGCGGGCGGTGTGGTGGCCGGTTCGGCCGCGACGGCGAAGACCGAGGACAAGACCTCCGCGCTGGCGGAACTGCGCTCCGGCGGGTCCAACTATACGCTCTACACGACGGGCCTTTCGGTCGAGGCGCGGCACGACACCATCTTCAAGGGCTATGCCGATTCCTTCCAGGCCTCAGCGGTCGGCGCGGCCGGCGCCGAAGCCAAGAACCTGATCGACACCGACGTTACGGCGCAGATCGGCGAAGGCATGATCGTCCATTCGCTGGACAGCGTCTTCATCGCCGCAACGACGACGACAAAGCAGGATGGCGGCGGCGCGCGCGCCGGTTCCGGCGGCGTCATCGCCGGCGCGGCTGCGGTCAGCGATACCAGGGTCTACAACGACAGCGTCGTCAACATCGGCGATGCCACCGTCATCAGCCTGAACGGCGACCCGACGACCGCCGATGTGAAGATGGACATGGAGGCGTTCAATCGCCTGACGACCGGCGATGCGGTAACCGTGGATTCCGGCGGCTATTATGCGGGCGGCGGCGGCCGTTCGGAGCTGATCGCGACGATCAACAACGACGTGAACATCGGCGATGACGTTCACCTGTTCAGCGTCGGCAATCTGCAGATCGGCACCGCGTCGCTCAACATGTCCAACAATACGGCGAACGCCTCGCTGTACGGCGTTGTGACCGGTGCCGGTGCCAAGACCAATTCGGTCATCACCGTCGGCCAGGACATCACGCTTGGCGACGACGTCACGCTCGAGGCGTTCGGCAGCCTGAACCTGACCGCCGGCCGCAGCGGTAACGGCGGCACCTTGAGCCTCGTCTCGGCCAATGCCACGACCGAGGTCTACAACTACGCGTTGATCCCGGTCACGCTCGAATATGGCGGTCGCGCCCGCGCGACCAACATCGCGAACCTGACGATGGGGGATCGCAACCAGGTTCTGGCCGGCCGCGACATCACCATCGGCGCCTACAGGGGTACGGTCTCGGCGATCGGCCGCGGGACCAACCACAACCCGTACCTGACGCTCTTCAACACGACCAATTCGAGCACCGACAGCGAGGAGGTGCGCGGGGCTAACGCACTGCTGAAGGGCACCATCTCGGCAGGTATGAACAACAGTTTTGCGGTGACCATCGCGGCAAACGGCGACGTTACCGCGACGACGCTGCCCTCGAACTGGCAGTTCACGCGGGTCAACACCATCGCCGAGACGTCTGCGAGTTTCGTTTCCTACAACGACCGGAAGCTGCGCTACGCGGTCACCGGCAGCTTCAACCCCTACGCCGACATCGTCACGCGGATCTCGACTCTGCTCAGCCTGGGCGAGGAGCATGTCCGGTGGCGGCTCGAGACCCGAAACGACATATTCTACGGTCTCACCCCGACCGACGAGGTGCGCCGGCAGGTCGAGACCTTCGTCAATCAGGTCTACACGCCGGGCGCGGTGCCCAACCGCACGGTGAACAGCGTCGCCATCGGCTCGATGATGGCGTCGGCCGGCAACGTCACGATCAATGCCGACAGCCTGACGGGCAGCACGGCGAGCGTAACGGCCCGCGGGGCGCCGGGTATCGACATTCTCAACCAGAGCCAGGGCTACGTCATCCTCAACAAGCTGATGATGACGACCAACGATGGCGGCAACGTCGAGTTCACCGGCGACGACCGCAGCGAAGCGGGGATCAGCGTCACCGAGCTAAGCTCCAGGGTCACACCCGAGATCCGCGTGCGCAGCACGTGGGAGGATCCGCTCGGCAACCCGGGCTATACGCCGGACATCTATTTTCTCGGAAGCGTTTCCGCGCTGGCCGGTAATCTGACGGTTCGCAACGAGTCCGGCAACGTCACGGTGCTGAGCCCGAATTTCGAGGCCGCCAGCATCAACATGGTGGTGCCGCGCGGCAATCTGAGCGTGAACATGGGGCCGGATTCGTACTGGGAGCCCGGCGGCAGCGTCATTTCGCAATGGCGCAGCTCGGAGTACCGGCCGTCGACGGCAGCGCAGGCGGTGATGGCCGTCGCTACCTACCTGAACCCGCAGGCGAAGAAGCTCTATGACGGGGTGACCGCCCACGACAGCGATCCGATCTTCAGCGCACGTCTTCTTGTCAAGCAATACCAGGGCAAGGTGAATGACGGGCCGAGCTTCGGCGGGCTGCTGTCGGATGTCTGGTTCAAGGTATACCCCGACAACATCGGCGATCAGGCCTCGCAGACCAACTGGGAAAGCGAGTTCCGCGGAGGCTGGTACAGGTGGCAGGCCTGGAACGGCGAAGGCGATGGGTCCGGCCCGTTCGCCTGGATGGTCTTCGACGTCATCACGCGTCAGCCACTCAGCAAGCAGCTCGGCGCCACGATCAATCCGGTAACGCCTTCCGCTCAGATCATCGGCGGCTCGATCCTGATGACGGCCGAGACGATCAACATCAACGGCACGATCCAGAGCGGCTATTCGAACTCTTGGTCGGTCGATATCGGCGCCGCCGCCGAGCAGAGAATCGCGGCGTACAAAAACGATGCGATGCTGCGGGCCGCCAATGCAGGCCAGATGATCGAACTTCCCGTCAACGCGCTGAGCGACGCACACTCCAAGGTCCGGGCATTCTACGACGTCAGCAACGACCGTATCGAGTTGCAGCACGTGACCAGAGGCAGCGGCGGCCGTGTCTATCTCAACGGCGGCATCATCTCGACGTCCACATCGGGCACGTCGCAGGGCCTCATCCGCGTCAATGGCGGCTACGGAACCGTCGATATCCGCAATCACACGAACACCGAGCTGCTGGTCAATACGATCAACACCGGCGAGTCGTCTGTCAGCACCGTCGAGATCGTCGACCATTATCGCGGCAACCAGAACGGACCGCTGCGCAGCTGGTACGTCTATGACGCCTCCAACCCGAACGCGCCGGTCAGCTTCTACCAGCAGTACGGAAACAACACGAACTATGCCAACGCACCGCTGCAGTGGCAGAGCGCCTCGCTGAGCGGTCACAGCTACACACCGGGCGACAACCTCGTCTATCAGTGGGTCGAAACCGCGCAGATGACCCGCGATGCGAATACCCAGGGCATGGTCCAGCTGGGTGAATGGACGTTCGTCTCCAACCTCGCCGATCCCTATTCGATCGTGCGCTCTGTCGAGACCCGCGCGCAGAGCACCAATTTCCGCCAGGATGTGAGCGGTTCGGCGACCTACACGTCAGTCTCCGCCGAAATGAGCCGGAACAACGGCACCGACTTCCACGGGACGTGGCAGCAGAACGTCTACGACCGTGCGACGCTGGTGCTCACGAACTCCGTTTGGGCCTCGTTCCCGATCAACATCCAGTTCCTCGGTGGCGCCACGGCGCAGGTCTCGATCAACTCCAATTCGACCGTGGTGCTCAACGCCGCGATCACCAATGTCCACGGCTCGACGACCATCACCGCAAACGGCGCCAACTCGGCGATCCTGGCCGGCGCTGATGGTAGCGTCACCGGCAAGTCGGTAACGCTGAACGGGCAAGGCGGCATCGGCACGGCCGACCGCGCGGTAACCGTGCAGACCTACGGCGGCACATTGACCGCATCGTCCACGGATCGCGACATCAATATCAGCCATCGCGGCGACGTGAATGTTGCCAGCATCATCGTGAGCGGCAGCGGGGGGCAGGCGCCGCGTGGCAACGTGAAACTCTCGGCGACCGGCGACATCTTTACGAGCACAGCCTACAACGTCGCGAACCCGATCATCGTCGGCAAGTCGGTCGAGCTGAACAGCATCGGCGGCGCCATCGGAGCGCGCACCGGTGTGCTCAGTGGCCAGCAGGTGCTGACCAACATAAACCCGATCGTGCTGCAGGCGAGCGGCGTCCGCCTCGCCAACGGCAGCATCGACGGCGGCGTCATCGACAGCGCGTCGTCGACGGGCACCTATCTGGTACAGTCGCGCGGCGACATGCGCGTCGGCCGTGTAACCTCAAACGGCGCGGTGTTCCTGGCTGCCGCAGGCTCGGACGGCCAGACTGCCAATATCCTCGCCGGCGAGACGCGAACCGGGCCTTCGGTCGAGGAAACGGAACGGCTGCGCGGCGTCTGGAACTCGCTTGACCTGCTGCGCCAGGCACCCACCGACGGCACCGTCGGCGCCGACGGCACGGCGAACACGAATGTCTATGCGGGCAGCGCAGCGGTCCATGGCTACCAGGCGATGATCAACCGCGCCTACGAAGACTACTGGTTGCTGCGCGCGATGGCCTTCGACAATGAAGGCAACTACGTCATCGGTTCCGCCGGCAAGACGGCGATGCAGGCGCAGATGGCCGAGCAGCTTGCGGACGTCGAGCCAGAGGACGTGGACGCGCTGATCGAGGCCGAGGTGCGCCGCCGCTACGGCGCCGCGCGCTACGTGCTCGGCCTGTCGGACGCCACGGCCGATGAGGCGGCCTTCAAGAGCCAGCTGCACGCGAGCCAGCGGGACGGCTTCGTTGCGCTGCAGGCAGGTGTCATTCTCGGCGGGCTCGACGAATACTGGACGGAGCCGGTCACAGGCCCCGGCGAGCCAACGCCGCCGCCCGTCGTGCGGTTCGGCTATGATGACGCATTCAGCTACGAACTCGACGAGAACAGCACGCTTTTCGCCAACCTGACGTCAGGCTCACGCTGGACTATCGAGCAGCTTACCTACACGATCGATTCGGCTGCAGCCTCGGACGTGCCGCAGCAGAGCCTCGGGGAGCGCAGCGGCAACGTCGTCGCCGGCGAGGTCATGCTCTACGCACCGCGCGGCTCGATCGGCAGCCTGGCCGAGCCGCGCACTATTGTCTTCTACAGCGACAATCCGGGCGCACTCTCGGAAGCGGACCGCGTGGCCATCTCGAATGCCGGTCCCGGCGAGATGAGACTGGCAACCGAGGATCTCGGCAACGGCATAACCCGATACACGGTCACGCTGGCGCAGCAAAACCTGCTGGTTGCCAGCGCGAGCGGCAATACGACGGTCGAGGCGCGGTCCGACATCTATCTCGGCAGCCATCTGAACCTGAAGCTGGGCGGCATATCCTCCGGGCTCTTCCCCGGGGGCTCGCTTGCGGCGGCGCAGGCGAATGGCGCCGAGACGGCAGCGGGGTCGGTCCGACTCGAGGCCATCGGCAACATCGTCGGCGCCACGTCGGGTCAGGTCGCCATCACCGGCAATATCGACAAGCTGACGCTGATCTCCGAACAGGGCAGCATCGGGCGCGCAGGCGATGCGGGCGCCGATCCCGCGATCAACGGCAACGCGCTTATTCTCGCGCTGACTGGTGCAAACACCGGCGCGCTCAACCTCGCCCAGGCGACGCAAGGGATCTTCCTGCGTCAAACAAGCGGTGACCTGATCGTCGGCAATATCACTGGCGGAGCGGCCGTCCAGCTTGCGGCGAACGGCAGCATCTACGCGCTGCCGGAATTCACCAACCGCGGAGTGCGCCACATCGTCGGCGGCTCCCTCGACGTCCGCGCCGGCGTTGCCATCGGCTACAAAGGCGCGTCGTACCAGCCGCTGCAGGTGGCGATCACCGGCGCCGTCACCGGCCTCGCCACCGGCAACGTGTCCATCCTGTCGCCGACCGCTGCGATGACGATTGGCCATTCGGGGGCATACGGATCGCTGATCGCCGGCGGCAGCCTGGTGCTGGATGCGCAGGGCGGCGGATTGACGCTCAACCGCACCGTGACCGCCGGCGGTAACTTGTCGCTGTTTGCCAGTGGCCAGCTCGCGTTCGCCAACCAGGGCGACGAGACCGTCGAGGCGACCACCGCCACCGGTAACGTCGTCGTCACGGCGGGCTCGCTGCTGATGGGCGCCGGCGCGCGTATCGCTGCGGGCGGCTTGATCGACATCGTCACCGCCGGCACGGCCACGATCGGCCAGATCGCGTCGACGCTGGTTTCCGCGAACAACGCCACCGTGCCGTTGATCGAGATCGTCGCGGGCAGCACCGGCTCGATCCGTGGCAATGGCGATGCGGTCACCAACCTTGTCGCCTCGGCTTCCGGCGGAATGGTCCTGACAGCCGGCGCCGGCATCGACCTGTCGGCCTCGGCCGCCTGGCTGGATGCGCAGGCCGGCAGCGGCGATCTCATCGTCCGCGCCACGCGCGAATTGCGGTCGACGACGCTTGGTTCGACCGGCGGGGCCGTGAATGTCACTGCAGCCGGCGCGCTTGCACTCGGCTCCGTGGCCTCGGGCACTGCGACGTCGCTGACCACGACCGGCGGCTCGATTGCCTTCACGTCGCTGACCGCAGGCACGTTCGCGATGCTCGACGCCGACGGTGACCTAATCGGCACGTCGCTGACCACCGGCGGCGCCGCCACCCTGGAGGCTGCGCGAAAGATCGACATTGTGACGCTGGACGTCGGCGCCGTGCTGGCCAGCACCGCGGTCACGACTACAAGGTTCAACCTGGCCGAAGCCGGCGCGTCGATGGCGGTGGCCTCCGGCGGCAGGATCGACATCGCGACGGCCTCGGCCGGCACCGGCGACGCGTCGCTGACCTCCAGCGGCAGTTCCGTCGTGGTCGGTGCGCTCGCTGCCGGCGGCCATGTCAATCTCGAGGCGGACGACGATATCGAAGCGGACCAGATCGTCGCGACTTCGCTCGATGCCAGTGCCGGTGGCGGCATAGGCATTGCCGAGATCGAGACCGCCGGATTGTCCGCGCTCGATGCCGGGGAGAGCATCGCGGCAACATCGCTGTCCGCCGGTTCTGCGCGGCTCACGGCTGGCGCCACGGTAGACGTCACCACGATCGCCACCAGCGGTGCGGCGGAAATCGACGCCGCCGTCGACATCCTTGCGACGACGCTGACCACAGGTGGGGCGGCGACACTGGATGCCGGCCGCAAGATCGATATTGCGACGCTCGATATCGGCACTGCGCTGACCAGCGCCGCGGTCACGACGACCACGTTCAACCTCGCCGAAGCCGGCGCCTCGATGGAGGTGTCCTCCGGAGGCCAGATCGACATCGCGACGGCCTCGACCGGAACAGGCGACGCCTCGATCACCTCCACGGCCGGCTCGATCCAGCTTGGCGCGCTGACGACTGGCGGCGATGCGAACCTCGATGCCGCCGTCGACATCCTTGCGACGACGCTGACCACGGGTGGCGCTGCGACCCTCGATGCCGGCCGCAAGATCGATATTGCGACGCTCGATATCGGCACCGCGCTGACCAGCGCCGCGGTCACGACGACAAAGTTCAGCCTCGCCGAGGCCGGCGCTTCGATGGCGGTGACCTCCGGAGGCCAGATCGACATTGCGACGGCCTCGGCCGGAACGGGCAACGCCTCGATCACCTCCACGGCTGGTTCGATCCAGCTTGGCGTGCTGACGACTGGCGGCGCCGCGAACCTCGACGCCAACGGGGACGTTGATGCGGACGAGGTGACTGTTGGCGCTGCGTTTACGGCGCGTGCCGGCGGCAACCTAGCCATCGCCGAGATCGACGCGGCAACTTCGGCGGCTGTGACAGCAGGTCACGATATCGCGATCACTTCACTGACGTCCGGTGGCGCGGCCTCAGTCAATGCAGGCGGCCGGATCGACACTGCGACATTGGACGCCGGAACTTCCGCGACCATGACTGCGGGGCGGCAGATAGCGGCAACGACGATCCGGACGGGCGGAGCGGCCAATCTGACGGCTGGCACCGCGATAGACGTTTCGACGCTCGACGCCGGCACCACGCTCACCAGCACAGCTGGCACGACGACGCGGTTCGCCAGCGCTGCGGCCGGCGAGTCGATGGGGGTCACGTCGGGTGGGCGTATCGAGATTGACGACGCGGTTTCCGGCGTGGACGCATCCTTCACCTCCACGGGCTCGTCGATAGCGCTTGGCTCTCTGGCGACCGGCGGAGCCGGACAGCTCAGCGCTGCCGTGGACATCGACATGGATGCCGCAACGATCGCCAGCGCTCTCGACGCCGCCGCCGGCGCGGCGATGGACATCGTCCGGGCGCAGTCTGGCGCCGGCATGCGGCTCTTCGCGGGGATTTCGCTCAGCGCCGATGCGCTTTCGGCAGGGACTGTCTTGAACATGAATGCCGGCGGCAGCATCGACGGCCGCGATGTCCGCGCCGGCACGAGCGTGAATGCGACCGCAGGCGCCGCCGTCTCCTTCACCAGCCTCGCTGCGCAAACGGATATCGGGATCGCCGCGAACGGCGCCATTACAATCGGCGATGCGACGGCAGGCCGTGCGGCGAGCCTGCGTTCGATATCCTCCGGTATCGTTGCAAGCGCGCTGGCCGCAGGCACGGACGTTCATCTCGAATCCGCCGGATCGCTGGATGCCGGCGACCTGCGGGCCGGAGGCTCGGTCAGCGCGCAAGCGGGCAACGGCATGAGTCTCGGCGCACTTTCGGCCGGCTTCGATGCAACGCTCGGTGCAGGTGGAGCGGTGATAGCCGCGGATCTCGCGGCGGGCGGGGACCTGTCGATCAGCGCCGGCCTCGGCATGGATCTGAACCGGGTAGTCGCGGGGGGCGCCCTCTCCACCGCAGCGGCCGGCGACCTGCGTATCGACACGGCAACTGCTGGAGCAGGGGCGAATCTCACCTCCGCTGGCGCCACGATTAGCATCGGATCGCTTTCCGGCGCGGACGTCACTTTGGCGGCCGCCGTCGGGGTCTCGGCGGATTCGCTTCGGAGCGGCGGCGCGATGCGGGTTGAGGCGCCGGTCGTGCGGATCGGTGGCGCGCAGGCAGGCGGCAACCTCGCGCTCAGTGCAGCAAGCCTCATTGATGCAGACGCTCTGAGCGCCAACACGATCGATCTCACGACCGGCAGTGCCGGCTCGGTGCGGCTGGGCCGTGCGGAAGCCGTTCGCCTCGCCATCGTTTCCGGTGCGAGGATCGAGGCCTCCGAACTGGCGTTGCGTGACGGTGCGACGCTGGCGGCCGCGGAGATCGTGCTGCCCAGCGTGAAACACACGGGCACGGGTACTGCGCTCGCTTTGGATGTGACGGGACGCGACGGCGCGGAGGCAACGCGCTTCGAGACCTTCCTGTCGACGCCGTTCGGCGTGACATTCGGCGACTACAGGGTGGCCGACGCTAACATCGGCACGAACGGCACGGTGGTCTCAATCCTGCGCGGCTTCGCCAGCGGCACGATGACCCTGCGCACCGCGCTGCGCAGCATATTGATGAACAACCGCGCTGCGACGCCGGTTCCCGGCTTCGACGTGCAGCTCTATCAGCCGAAGTTCGCCTTCAAGCTGATGCAGGACGGCATGACGACGACTACCGACGCTTTCATCGTCAATTTCGGCGAAGGCTCCGAGGTGTTCTTCGAAATGAACGGCATGGTGTTCGCGGGCATGAGCATGGTGCGCGAGTTCGAGAAGGCTCTGCAAGGCGCCGGCGGCGGAGACGCAACATCGCCCTTCAGCAACGGCCAACTGGCGCGGCCCTCTGCGACCTTCCTGGCCAGCTTCCTTGCGGCGCAGACGCGCGACGCGCTGCCGGTCAATGGTGGCGACGAAAACAGCCCGGCCGTCAATCTCGATATGACAGTGACCAATTCGTCACAGCAATAGGTTGCGGAACAGGTAGGATCGCGCGCATTTCGGGCATCGGCACAGCAGGGGAAACAGGGGCGTGAGGCCGTGCATTGGCATCAGGGCGCAACGCAGCGGCCTTGCACTGGCGCTGGTCGTCGCCGCTGCATGCGCTGGCGCCGCCCACGCGCAACAGCCGCCGGCCGGTGTCGATGCCGGCTCGCTGCAGGGCGAGGCCGATCGCGTCCAGCAGGATCTTGAGGATCGCGTCCAACCCAAGCCGCGCGACGAGGCGGACAGCGTTACCGGACCGCCACGTGAAGCCCCGCC
This sequence comes from Rhizobiaceae bacterium, assembly GCA_019635695.1. Lineage (GTDB taxonomy): Bacteria > Pseudomonadota > Alphaproteobacteria > Rhizobiales > Rhizobiaceae > RCIO01. Next base: position 31,790 of record JAHBYZ010000011.1, on the reverse strand, counting down.
GCAGATACCGGGCGGCGGGCCGACCTTCCTGTTGACGCGAGTCGCCTTCAGCGAGTCGTATTTCTTCACGCAGGAACAACTGGCGACGATCGCCGCGCCCTTTGTGGGCCGCACACTCGATTTCGCCGGCATCCAGGCGCTTATCAACGCGGTGAACGAGCAGTATGCCGAGCGCGGCATCATCACCGCGAGCGCGACGCTACCCGAACAGGATCTCGAGGGCGGCGTCCTTCGCATCGAATTGATCGAGGGGCGCGTTGGCCAGGTGAGCGTCGAAGGCGCTGCGCGGTCGGCCGACTACGTGCGTTCCCGTGTCAAGCTTGAACCTGGCACCGTGGTGGACGTGCCGCGTTTGGGTGCGCGCGTGGCGGCGCAGAACCGAACCGGCGAAGCTCGCGTGCGCACGGTGCTTGAACCGGGCACCGAGTTCGGGAGAACCGACGTGACACTGTCGGTGACCGAGCCCAAACGCAATGTGCTTGACCTCTTCGCCGACAATTTCGGTTCGCCGACCACCGGCAGGTGGCAAGGCGGCGCGCTGTTCCAGCACTACGGGCTGCTCGGCGTCGACGACCGGTTCAAGCTGTACGGAACCTATTCCGGCGGCAATATCGCCGCGAGTGCCTCCTACACTTTCGGTGTCACGCCGAGCGGCGGGCGGCTCGGTCTAAGCTATTCCTATTCACGCATGCGCATCATCGACGGGCCGTTTGCAGGTCTCGACGTTGGCGGCGGATCCCAGGGTGGCGGCGCGAACTTCGCGCAACCGGTGTTTTCTAACAGCGACTGGCTGATGCTGCTCAATCTCGGCGTCAATGCCAGTACCTCGGCCACCAATCAGGGCGGGGTGCCGGTGACGGACAACTTCACCTTCAAGCCGTCGGCCGGCTTCACCCTCAATTACTACCACCCGAAGCTCGCGGTGTCGTTCGCGCCGGCCTATTCCTACGCGCGTACCGACATGCGGGTGACCGGAGGGCTGGAGCAGGTGCACCTGTTCCACGGCTCGCTGTCGGCCACGGCCGTACTGCCGGGCGAACTGGTCCTTCAGGGATATGGAGCGTGGCAGGTGGCCTCGCAGCTTCTGGTTCCAGGCGATCAGCTGTTCCAGATCGGCGGTCCGACCTCGATACGCGGCTACGATGCCAATGCGGCTGCCGGCGGCAGCGGATATTTCGCCAATCTGGAGTTGCACAAGGGCTTTTCGGGAGCGTTCGGCGACATCGACCTGTTCACCTTCGTCGACCACGGCATGGTGTTCTCGACCAGCCCGGCGCAGGTCAGCCTGACGGCGGTCGGCCTTGGCGCTTCCTATTCCTACAACGGACGGATCACGCTCGAAGTGACGGCGGGTGCGCCCGTCGGCACGCGATTGCCAGGCCAGCCCGATTTCGCGGTGTTCGGGCGCGTGATCGGCCGCGTGTTCTGAACCTCCACGGCGGCCAGCCGGCAGAACCGCAGCCTGCGACCGGCGCGGGCCCGGGCGTCAGCTTCCCAGTCCCTCCGCGGCGGCGTAGCTTGCCAGAACGTCGCGGATGTCGCCGCCTTGCTCCCTGGGCAGGAGCGCCCGCGTGGTTATCGACTCAAGGTGGTGCAGCATCAGCCTGACGGCATTGGCCGTGTCCCGGACCTTGAGCGATTCAAGTATCTCGCGATGTTCCGACACTGCGCATTCGGATGAATGCGGCCGGCCATACAGCGCAAGAATCAGCGAACTGCGCGCGACCAGTTCGTTGACGTAGCGGATCACCACGGCGTTGCCGGTCATCGAGGCGAGCAGCGTATGGAATTCGCCCGCGAGCCGGATCGAGGTGGACTCGTCGCGGCCGCGCGCGGCCTCCTCGGCAGCGATGTGCTCCAGTAGCTGCTTCTCCTGCGGCGCGGTCAATTGGCCGGAAAGGCTTTCGACGACCAGTCGCTCAAGCGCCAGGCGAGCGGCGAAGAGATGCCGTCCCTCCTCCAGGCTCGGCCGGGCGACGACCGCGCCTTTGTTGGGGCGCATTTCGACCAGACCTTCCTCGCTTAGCCTGACCAGCGCCTCGCGCACCAGCGTGCGGCTAACGCCGAGGCGCTCGCCGATGGAGTCCTCGGGCAGCTTGGAGCCGGGGGCGAGCGCCTGGTCGAGAATCGCACGCTTCAGCGCTCGGTGCACAGCCTGCGCGCGCATTCCCGATTTCGCTGCCTTTTCGGCCATTACATCCCCCGTTGCATGCAAACTGCCCCGCATCCCTTCTGCAGGGCGTGCGCGTAGCTAGCCGCGGAAGCCGGTGCAGCGCAACCCCATCCACCGGGTTGCACGAACAGAATGGATTGCCACTTGCGCATACCAAAACTGTATGCTGTTATCCAATACATAGCACGTGCGAAGCCGCAAAAAGGGGAATGGCACGCATGCCAGCAACCACCTTTGAGACTTCGTCACCGGAGCGGGCGACCGGTCCCGGCGGGTCAGTGCATGGCGACCGGCAGGACGGGCGTGAATTGCAATGGCCGCGCGATTGTCTCGCTGCAGCCACCGGCAGCCGGGAGTGCCGCCGCGCGGCCGGCGTACCTACAGGAACAGCACGATGAACGACCAGGGTGGCCGACACGAGGCCGTGAGTTTCGACTTCGCGACGCTTGGCGAGCGCGAGAAATACAAGCTGCTGATCGGCGCCGTCGTGCCGCGCCCGATCGCCTGGGTCACGACGGTCGATCGCGAGGGGCGCGTCAACGCGGCTCCCTTCAGCTTCTTCAATTGCCTGTCCGCCGACCCGGCGATCCTGGCGCTTGGCGTGGAATACCGGCCGACCGGCGTCTCCAAGGATACCGGGCGCAACGTGCACGACACCCAGGCCTTCACGGTCAACATCGTGTCGGCGGGGCTGATGGATGCGATGAACGTCACCGCCGTGCCGTTCGGCGCCGGCGTGGACGAACTGGCGCTCGCGGGCTTGCATATGCGTCCGGGCGTCAAGGTGCCGTGTCCGGCCATAATGGAGTCGCCTGCCGCTTTCGAGTGCCGCCACCATGTGACGCTGTCGATCGGCAATTCGCGCGAGATCATCATCGGCGAGGTGGTGCAGGCGCACCTGCATCGCAACGTCGTCAACGAGCGGCTGCACGTGGACCCGGTGGTGCTTGATGCGGTCGGCCGCATGGGCGGGCATGGCTACGCCACCACGCGCGACTATTTCGAACTGCCGACCATGAGCCTCGATCAATGGGAAAATGGCCCGAGGCCGATGTCGACCATTTCGGGAGGATAGGGCTGCATACGGTTCGTGTGCAAACGAGCCAAAGGATTGCATACAATAATGGCAGAAAGCTGCTTAAGAACTGTGCACTCAACAATGGGGAACGCGAATGAACTCATCCGGACGACAGACGAAGCGAAGCGGGCCGCATGGCGCCCTGCTTTGAAAGGCAAGAGGTGCGCTGCCTCCGCCAGCAACTGGCATCTTTCTTGAATCGCAACTGACAGAGACGCCGCCGCGTCGCCCATGCACAACCCAGGCACAATCCGGGCGCCGGCGGCACAGATCGACAGGACGAAGGAACGATGAGAACACTTCTGAAGAATGCATGCTCGGCCGCCGTTCTCGCCACGGCGATAGCAATGTCATCCTATGCAGGATCGATGGCGCCTGCGTGGGCAGAATCGGCAAGCGCCGACAGCCGCATCGTGATCGGTGCGCGTACCGTGCCCGAGACACTCGATCCCGCGCATGCTTCGAACGCCAACAATGACTACTATATCGCGGCGCTCTACGACCGCATCGTGACTTACACGCCGAAAGGCGAGCTCGCGCCCTATGTCGCGACCGAATGGGCCTATTCCGACGACGCAAAGACACTGACGCTGAAGCTCAGGGATGACATCGCCTTTCATTCCGGCAACAAGCTGACCGCCAAGGATGTCGCATATTCGCTCGATCGCCTGATCCGCGTGGGCGCGGGCACTGCCGGTCTTGTCGGCGACTACGAGAGCTCCGAAGTCAAGGGCGACCACGAGATCGTCATCCATCTCAAGAAGCCGAACCTGGCGTTCCTGGGTGCGCTCAGCCTCGTCTACGTTGTCGACTCGCAGCTTGCCGCGCAGAACGAAGGGGCCGACAAGGGCCAGAAATGGATGAGCGCCAACGACGCCGGCTCGGGCGCCTACACGCTCACCGGCTACAATCCCAACCAGCAGGTTTCGTTCAAGCGTGTCGACAACCACTGGACGGGTCGTGACGGCCGCCCGGGCAACATCGTCATCCGCATCATCACAGAGGCCAGCGCGATCCGCGACGAGCTGTGGGCAGGCGGCGTCAATGTTGGCAACGGCGTGCCTGCGGTCGACGTGAAGGCCTTCGCCGACGACGGCAAATACTCGGTGCAGAGCCTGCCCACCACGCGCATCACGCTTGGCGTGATGAACATGGAAGGCAAGATCACCAGCAATCCGAAGGTGCGAGAGGCAATCCAGATCGCCTACGACCTCGACGGCCACGTCAAGGCGGCGCTCGGCGGCTACGGCCAGAAGGCGACGTCGCTGGTTCCGGCATCGATGGCCTGCCGCGTCGTCGTCGAACCGAAGCCGGCCGACCTCGAGCGGGCAAAGCAGCTCGTGACTGAAGCCGGCGCTGCCGGCGCGACGCTGAAGATCGCGTACCAGCCGGTAATCCCGGAGCAGCGCGTCGGCGGCAGCTGCTGGAGGCGACGCTGCGCCAGATCGGCTTCAACGTCGAGGTGCAGCCGGTGACGTTCTCGCAGTACCTGACGCTTATCAAGTCGCCGGAAACGACGCCCGACGTGGCGATCCTGTGGGACTTCGCGCCGTATCCGTCGATCGGCCAGACGCTGTGGCGCACCTGGTCGACCAGCGCGGTCGGGCTGTCCAACTTCGCGCGCTACTCCAACCCGGAAGTCGACCGGTTGCTGTCGGAGGGCCGCGCGGCCACCGATCCGGCGGCGGCCTGCAAGAGCTTCGAGGAGGCGCAGAAGCTGATCCTGGCAGACCGCCCGACGCTGATCATCGCGTTCCCGGAGATCATCGAGGTGTATGACAAGACCGTCGCCGAGCTTCCATACTCGCCGGTGTCGGCCGTGTTCGACCTGTCGCTGATGACGCTCGCGAAGTGATGCACCCCGGGGCGAGGTCTCCGCACCTCGCCCCGACACCCGACGGAGGCCCCGCATGACCTTCTTCGTAATTCGCAGGTTCGCTCTCGCGGCGCTCGCGCTCTGGGGCATTGCGACGCTGGTTTTCCTCATGTCCAGGCTTATCCCCGGCGATATCGCCGCCGTGGCTGCGGGTCGGCTTGCGACGCCCGAGCAGGTCGAGCAGATGCGGATCACGATGGGCCTCGACCGGCCGCTCTTCATCCAATATCTCGACTATCTCTTCAGTGCGCTCGGCGGCGATCTCGGAGTCTCCGCCTATACGCACCAGAGCGTCGTCGACGAGATCGCCATGGTGCTGCCCAGCACCATCCAGCTCGTGTTCATCGGCATGGCCATCACCATTGCCGTTGCCGTTCCACTCGGAATCGTTGCCGCGGTGAAGCAGGGACGCGCCGCAGATGCCGCAATCCGCATCATCCTCGTCATCGAGGGGGGCATTCCGGTGTTCTGGCTCGCCATCATGCTGCGCTGGATTTTGGGGTCGCAGCTGCGCTGGTTCCCCATCAGCGGAGAGAACAGCATCGGCGCGGCGCCGCCCGACGTCACCGGCTTCACCGTCCTCGATTCCATCCTGTTCGGGTCGTGGACGAATTTCGCCGACTCCGTCAGCCACCTGATCCTGCCGGCGCTGGCGCTGTCAGGGCCGTTCATCTCGACGCTGGCGCGCAACGTGCGCTCCAACATGGTCAGCGCCATGCGCTCCGACTACATCACCTTCGCCGTATCCAAGGGCGTGCCGCCTGGCCGCGTGATCATGCGCCACGGCTTCCGTTCCGCGCTCGGCTCGTCGCTCACCATCGTCGGCATGCAGTTCGGCTGGATGATGAGCGCGGCGGTTCTGGTCGAGACCGTGTTCGCACTGCAGGGCATCGGCAGCCTGATGCACAAGTCGATCGTCAACCACGATACCTTTGCGGTCCTCGGTTCGGTGCTCGTCGTGGGCGTCGTGTTCATCTTCACGTCGCTCGTTGTCGATCTTGCCCAGATGGTGCTCGATCCGCGCGTGCGCAGCGCGCAGGTAGGTCGCACATGAGCGTCGAGAAGATGCCGCTTCGGGGCGATATGTCCGGTTTCGCCGCCGCATGGCGCAAGCTGTTCGGCTTCGGCGGCCCGGTCGTCGACCGCATCGCGGTGGCTCTGGTTTGCCTGCTGCTGCTGGTCTCGATCTTCGGGCCATGGCTGACGCCGCACGACCCCTACACCATCAACCCGCTCGCCGGACTCGAGCCGCCAGGCGCGGCCTATTGGCTGGGCACGGACGACGTCGGCCGAGACGTGTTCTCGCGGCTGCTCGCCGGCGCGCCGCTCACCATCCTGGCCGCCGCAAGCGTCGTCGTGCTTGCGACTGTGATTGGCGTCTTCGTCGCCAGCATAGCCGCGCTTTCGCCCCGCTGGCTCGACGACATCATCATGCGCATCACCGAGATATTCCTGTCGATCCCGTCGCTGGTGCTGGCGCTGGGGCTGACGGCAGTGCTGGGTTCCTCGCTCACGTCGATCATTATCGCCATGGTTGCCGCGCTCTGGCCCGGCACTGCGCGGGTGACGCGCAACATTCTGCGCGAGACGATGACCAGCGCCTATGTCGAGGCGGCGCAGGTTATGGGCGTGTCGCGCATGCGCCTGATGCTGCGCCACGCGCTGCCGAACTCGATGGACGCGGTCTATGTGCTCGCGAGCATGGAGGTGTCGGGCTGCATCGTGATGATGGCCGGCCTCTCCTTCCTCGGCGTCGGCGCTCCGCCGCCCTCCGCCGACTGGGGCTCGATGATCGCGCAGGGCCAGGAATTCATCACCACGGCCTGGTGGATATCGCTGTTCCCCGGCCTCGCCATCACGATCGCCGCGGTCGCCTTCGGCCTCGTCGGCGACGCCATCCGCAGGCTGAACGACCCAACTCTGAGGGCTTCGCGATGAGCGCCGCTTCGCAGCCCCTGCTTCAGGTCGAGCGCCTGCGCGTCTCGATCCCGTCGCGCAACCGCATGGACCGGGGCGACGACGACCTCGTGCTGGTCAACGGCGTGAGCTTCTCCATTGCGGCCGGAGAGCGCGTTGCTCTTGTCGGCGAGTCCGGCTCCGGCAAATCCATGACCGCCCGCGCGATCATGCGGCTCGACACCAATGTCGATCTCGCAGGATCGATCCGTTGGGACGGCCGCGAATTGGTCGGCGCCCCGGAGGTCGAGATGCGCCGCCTGCGCGGCGACGAAATTTCCATGATCTTCCAGGATCCCATGACGGCGCTGAACCCGGTGCTGACCATCGGCGAGCAGGTGGCCGAGCCGCTGGTGGTGCGCGGCATGTCGCGCAGGGAAGCATGGACGCGCGCCGGCGAGATGCTCGACCGGCTGCGGGTGCCGCGCGCCAGGGAAAGGCTTGGCTCATACCCCGGAGAGTTCTCGGGCGGCATGCGCCAGCGCGTAGTGATGGCTGCAGCCCTCATCGGACAGCCGCGCCTTTTGATCGCCGACGAGCCGACCACAGCGCTCGACGTGCGCGTGCAGGAGCAGGTTCTCGATCTGATCGTCGAGCAGTCAGGCGAACTCGGGCTCGCCGTGCTGTTCATCACGCACGACCTTTCCATCGTTGCCGGCCTCGCCCACCAGGTCATCGTGATGCACCGCGGCGCGTTCGTCGAGAAGCGTGACGTCGACGGCCTCTTCGCCGCGCCGCAGCATCCCTACACGCGGGGCCTGATCGGCTCGATCGCCCGACTGGACGCCGATCCGGCAGTGCGGCTCAGCACGGTCGAGGAGTATATGGCGCGCAACCCCGGAGGGGCGCATGTCTAGCCAGCTCATCGAGGTTTCCGGCCTGACCAAGCGCTTCGGCGCCATGCTTGCGCTGAACGACGTTTCGTTCGAGCTGCGCGCCGGCGAGGTTCTGGGACTGGTCGGCGAATCCGGTTCCGGCAAGTCGACCGCCATACGCTGCATGGTGGGACTGGAGAAGCCGAGCGGGGGGCGCATCGCCTATGACGGCGTCGACCTCTCGGCGGCGACGCGCGAACAGATGCGCCGCTATCGCCGCGACGTGCAGATGATCTTCCAGGATCCCTATTCCAGCCTCGACCCTCGCATGACAGTCATGCAGATCCTCGAGGAGCCCATGCTGGTGGCGGGTGGCTACACCGCCGCGGCGCGACGCGAGCGCGTCCTCTACCTGATCCACCGGCTGGGGCTGCACCAAGAGCATCTGTCGCGCTATCCGCGCCACTTCTCCGGCGGGCAGCGCCAGCGCATCGCCATCATCCGTGCGCTCACCGTCGAGCCGCGCGTCCTGCTCTGCGACGAACCTGTGTCGGCGCTCGACGTTTCCGTGCAGGCGCAGGTGCTCAACCTGCTCAAGGACATGCAGAAGGAGCTCGGCCTCACCATCCTGTTCGTCGCGCACGATCTCGCGGTGGTGAAATATCTCTGCACCCGCATCGTCGTGCTGCGCCGCGGAGTTGTCGAGGAAACTGGCGACGTCGCCCAGGTCTATTCGGCGCCGAAGGCGGCCTATACGCGCGAACTGCTGGACGCGGTCGCGGTTCCAGACCCGCAGGTCGAGCGCGAGCGCCGCGCGGCGCGGCTGACAAGGCTGGCCGCCGCGCGATGAGACGGATCGGGGCTGATGCGAAGTTCGACGCCGGCGCGTCGCTGATCGGCGATCCGTTCGGCGCGCTCGATGCGCTGGAGGAACTGGGCTTCCGCGGCATCCTGCTGCGCACGCTGGACGAGGCGTTCCCGACGCTCGACGCGGCCGGGATCGCCCGCTTCGCCCGCGAGGCCGAGCGGCGCGGCTTTTTCGTCCGCGCCGGGCTCGGCAAGATCAACCCCTACATGACCGCCGAGCTGCCGCGCGTGCGCCGGCTCGGCGACGGCTCCTACCTCGCCGGTATGGAGCGGATGATCGGCATCTGCGGCGAGCATGGCTGGCGCGAGGCGTGGACTGCCACCGGCGGCTTCAAGCGGGAACTCCCGGCGCCGTTCTGCTTCGACCGTTTCCGCACCGACGTGGCCTGGCAGGCGCAGCTCGATGCGACGCGGCGCTTCGTGGAAAAGTTGTCGCCGTCCCTGCGACGGTCGGGCGTGCGGCTCAATATCGAGACGCATGAGGAAATCACAACGCACGAGATCCTGCTGCTGGTCGAAGCCGCGGGGGATGATGTGCTCGGCATTTGCCTCGACCCGGCCAACCTGCCGGTGCGTGGCGAGGCGTTCGGGCCGGGCATCCTGCGTGCCGCGCCGCACACGCACATCACGCATCTGCGCGACGCGGTGCTGGTGCGCAAAAGCGGCTCCATCTCGCGTTTTCTCGCACCGCTCGGACAGGGTCAGATCGAGTGGGACAAGGCGCTTGTCACGCTGCTTTCCAGTAACCCGGACGTTGACTTGATGATTGAGGGCATCGGCGGTTCGCGTGCCGAAATGACCCTGTCTCCCGACGATCCGGCGTGGTGCGCCGCGCATCCCGACCTCGATGCCGCCGAGATCGTCGAGCTCGGCCGGCTGGCGGATGCCGGCATGGCCGCGCCCGTGCCGCTGGGACCGGATCGTCGCTCCGACTACGTCGCTTTCCTGAGCGGTTCGCTGGCGAGCCTGCGGACCCACCTCCATGCATGACCACCTGACCCACAAGGAGAAGCTGATGGCCAGCGCAACCCTGCCTGCCGGCCTCGAAACGGCCGTGGACTGCGATGTCGTCTTCCCGGGACAGCCGGGCTACGAGACGCTGAGGCGCGTCTGGAACGCTGACATCGATCATTTTCCCGCTGCCATCGTGCGCTGCCGGCAGTCGCGCGACGCAGCGGCGGCGCTGCGCTGGTGCACGGCCAACAAGGTGCCGCTCACCGTTCGCGGAGGCGGCCACAACCTCGCCGGAACGGCGGTTGCCGACGGCAGCGTGCTGATCGACATGGGGCTGATGCGCGAGGTCACCGTCGACCGCGCGAAGCGCCGGCTGATCGTCGGCCCCGGCTGCCGGTGGGGCGACGTCGACCGCGCGGCCGAGCCCTACGACATCGCGCTGCCGGCAGGCGTCGTTTCGCACACCGGCGTCGCCGGCCTGACGCTGGGAGGAGGCGTCGGGTATCTGTCGCGCATGTTCGGCGCCACGGTGGAGTTTCTCGAAGAGGTCGAAATCGTCACCGCCGACGGCGTGGTGCGGCGCGTGAACACGCAGAGCGAGCCGGACCTGTTCTGGGCACTGAAGGGCGCGGGACACAATTTCGGCATCGCCACGCAATTCGTGTTCCGCTACGTGGACCTGCCGGGCCTCGCCACCGTGCGGCTGGCGCTCTACCCGGCCGATGACCGGCGCGAGATCCTGCGCCGCTTCCGCGAGCTCGGCCCGGCCATGCCCGATCGCGTCGGCACCTATGTGCGGCTCTACAGATGCCCGGAATACTGGAGCCAGGTGCCGCGCGAGCATCGCGGCAAGCCGGTGATCTCCGTGGCCACGGTCACCTACGGCGATCCGGCGGAAGAGCCGGCGCTGTCGGCGCCGATGTTCGCGCACGGCACGCCGATCTACCAGAGCCTGCGGTCGATGCCGCATGTCACCCTGCAGCACTCGACCGACGACGAGTTTCGCTATGGCATATCGCACTACTGGCGCCACGTCGCGTTCCGCGAACTGCCGGACGAACTGATCGACACGGCAATCGAGCATTCCGACGCGTATCCGGGCCGGTCGCTCAATTCGAGCGCGCACATCGCGCATCAGGTGATGTGCCCCTTCGAGCTGATCGCCGGCAAGCTGACGCCGCGCAACCACCAGAACGATTCGACCTCGGGCATCCATTCGCGCTGGGGCGGGAATATCGGTGCTGACTGGGAGTATCCCGATGAGCGGCCGGAACTGGTGGCGTGGGTCAAGCGCTTCACCGCGGCCATCGCGCCCTGGGAAAACGGCACCTACATCAATTTCACCTCCGAGCAGAAGGACGCCGCCTCCGGGCGCCAGGTCTACGGCGCGAAATATGATCGGCTTGCGGCGCTGAAGGCGAAGTACGACCCGGCAAACGTGTTCGCGCACGGGCTGGTCGCGCTGGAAACCGCGCCGGCCGGTTCGGAGTGGGCCGGGAAATAGGAGCATGCTGGTCGGCGTCGACAGCACGAAGTTTCCCGGCGCGGCGTCGCACGACGCCGGCTGGCTGCTGGAACAGGCCAAGCGGGAGGGCCTCGACGGCGTATTCTTCCGCTCGGTGCTGGAACTCTCGCCGACACTGGACCGCGGCCAGATGCTGGAAGTCGCGAACCACGCCGCCAGCATGGGGCTGCGGATCGAAGCTGGCGTGGGCAAGGTGAACCCGTTCTCCACACCTGAGATGCCGGCCATCCGGGCGTTGGGCGGCGGCGACTACCGGCAGGCGATGGTGCGCACGATCGAGGCGGCGGCGCAGGCCGGCATCCACGACTTGTGGACCGCACTCTGCAACTATCAGTTCGACCTCGCGCCGCGTGGAATCTTTGCCTTCGACCGGTTTCGCACCGATGTCGACTGGCCCGAACAGCTCGATGCGACGACGACCTTCCTTCGTGCGCTGGCGCCTGTGCTGCGCGATCACGGTTCGCGCCTGAACATCGAGACGCACGAGGAGATCACCAGCTTCGAACTGGTGCGCATCGTCGAGGCTGTCGGGCCGGATGTGCTGGGCATCACCTTCGACACGGCCAATGTGGCAGTGCGCGGCGAGGAGCCCGTGGCGGCGGCGCTGCGCGCAGCACCCTACGTGCGTGCCACACATGTTCGCGACATGGCACTCCTCGAGACCTCTGAGGGGCTGGCGCGCTTCCTGCTGCCCGTGGGCGAGGGCGTCATCGACTGGCCGGCGCTACTGGGCACGTTGCCGGACAAGACGCCCGACGGGCGCGAGGTGATGCTGTCCATCGAAGGCATCCTGCGCGGGCGCGGCGAGATGGCGATCCCCTACCGCGACCCGCGCTGGCTCGAAGGGCACCCCGACCTCGTCGGCGCCGAGCTGGAAACGCTCATCGGTTACGCGAAAAGCTCCCGCTCGCCGGACCTCGACACCCTGCGCGGCCCCGTGGTCGAGGGCGAGCCGCTCGATTTCATCCGCCGCAGCGCGGCTGCGCTGCGGCGCCACCTCGCCGCAGGCCGGCACGCCGCCTGACCGCACACCATTCAGAACCGGAGAACGACATGACGACGAACCAGCGGAACGACTATCCCGTGCTCTCGCTCGCCGAGCGCGACCGCCGCTGGGCCGCGGTGCGCGCGATGCTGGAACGGCACGGGCTGGAGGGCGTCGTGGTGTTCGGGCAGGGGCGCGACGCGGCCGATTCCTACATCACCAACGAGGCCAAGAAGTCGATCGTGGTGCTGCCCGTCAAGGGCGAGCCCGCCGTGTTCATTGGCGACGTGCCGCTCGACCGCTATGACGTTCCCGGCCAGCGCTGGCAGCGCTGGGTCGAGCACTGGGTCGCCGGAGACAGCATCGCCAACATGGCGAAGCACCTGAAGGAGCTTGGGCTGGACCGCGCCCGGATCGGCGTCGTCGGCCTGACCAGCCGCATGGTCGGCGAATGGGCTGGCATCATCTCCTACAACAACTGGAAGCGCGTGCTCGGACTGCTGCCGGCCGTCGACTGGACCGACGTTTCCGACGACTTCGAGCGCATCGTCGTGAAGAAGAGCGTTGAAGAGCGGGTGCTTCTGCGCAAGGCGGCATCGTTGGGCGAGGATGCCTGCCGCGCCTTCGTGCAGGCCGCGCGCGACGGCCGCAACGAGCACGAGATCGCTGCCGCCGCCTACCACGCGATCATGGCCGGCGGCGGGTGGGTCCGCTCGCCCTTCATGCTGGAGCGCGCCGGGTCCGGCATGTTCGCCTGGCAGGTGCCGGAATGGTTCGCCATGGGCGGCGCGCCGCATTTCCTGAAGCCGGGTGACACGATCGCCGCCGAGATATTCGCCTTCTACGGCGGTATCGAGAGCCAGCAGCAGATCGACGTCTCGGTCGGCGAGCCGAGCGCGCTGCGCCGCGAGCTCGAGGCCGTCTGCATCGAATCCTACGACGCCGGCATCGCCGCGCTGCGGCCGGGCATGAAGTTCTCCGAGCTGGCGAAGATCATGGAGGCGCCGCTGGTCACGTCGCGCACCTGGAACACCGGGCCCATGGTTCAGACGGTGGCGCCGATCTTCAACAGCGGCACGCGGCTCTATCCGCAGGTGGACCCGGCGCTATCGCACCTGCCGAAGCTGCCGCACGGCGTGCCGCTCGACGGCGACTTCGTCATCGAGGAAGGCCACGCCTTTGCCTTCGAGCCCAATGCGCTGCGCGATGGCCAGCGCGTCTGCATCGGCGGAACCGTTCTGGTCGGCGAGAACGGGATCGAGGAACTGAACGCCATCCCTCTGCGGCTGAACGTGGTGTGAAGCTTCACCCCGCGTTGCTGCATCCCCGGACCTTCGGTTGAACCGAACCGGCTCAGCCGTCGGTTCCCGTCCGATAGGTCATCGTTCTTACCACGTTCAGCGCGGGCCGCTTTTCGCCCGCGCGTACCTCGAAGTCGAGCTGGTTCTCGGCGGGCACCACCGGGCAGGTGACGAAGTTCGTGAAGGCGCAGGGTAGCGCGACGGCGTAGTTGAAATCGATCCAGTCGATGCGGCTGTTGGTGTCGTCGGTGAACTGGAGTTCGATGACGCGGCCGGCGCCGTAGGTGAGCGGGCCGCTGGTCCGGTCGCGAATGTGCGCCACCGGCTGCACGCCGGTTGCGGTCTCCTTGCCGATCAGGACGACGCTGTAGCTCTTGCCGTTGTGCTCGAAGGCGAAGGTGCCGATGCGAGCGGTCGTTTCGCGCACGCCGGCCTCGACGGTGTCGGCTTCGAAATCGACGGCCTCCGCCGGTGTGTATACGCCACGTATTCGCCAGGCGGGGTCGTAGTCGAAAGCGCTTACGCCCGCATCCTCAAGGCGCGTCGTCTGCCGTGGATCGCGCACCCGCAGACCGTAGAGCGCCTGCCCGTCATGCGTGCTGCGCACCAGGGTTTCCACTTCGCATACGCCGAAATAGACGGGCTTGCTGTCGCCGTGGCCATAGGTCTGGTTGCGTCCGGGGATGATCTCGACCGGCCCGGACGGATACTCGCCGTCTACGGAGAGGTTCGGCCCGGAGGCGGGCGGCGTGTACATGATACGGCCGTTTTCCACCGACCAGACGCCTGGAAGCAGGTCGAAGGCGACGCCCTTGTCGTTCGGCTCCAGCCAGTACTGGGCCACGAGCGAGGTCCAGCCATAGGGACGGAACATCTTGGCGACGTGCGCGTAGCGCCATTCGCGCCACTGGCCTTCCAAATGCTCTTTCGTGGGCATGTTCGTCTCCGTTTCGGGTGATTCAGGTGCGCGGTCGCGCGCGATGGCCGGTGATCTCGTCGAGGAAGGCGAGCATGCCGCTCCAGGAACCCGCGTCGGCCCGGGCGTTGCCCGAGGGCGTACCGCCATTCGTGTAGGGCACCTTGGAAACTGGATGTTCGCGGCTGAGCTGCGTCGACGGTACGACCGGCAGGTTGATGGCATGGCCTGCGTCATCGAAATCGAGATGACGGACGAGATGTGGGTGGCCGTGCCGGCGCAAGGTCGAAGCCACCATGCGGGAATAGAGGCTGGACGGCCATGCCCGGTCGTCGCGACCCGAGATCAGCAGCACCGGACCCGCGATGCGCTCGACCGGAATGCGCGCCTGCGCCGCCAGTTCGGTGTCCTTGAGGCCTTCGAAGAACACGGAATGGTGGCGCGTCGGCGGCGCGTCGCCGGCCCAGGGATGCCAGTGTACCGCCTTGTTGTCTTGCCACAGGTGGGGCAGGGGGACGCCGCCGCGGGTCCAGGTCGTACCCTGCCAGCCGCCGCGGGCGGGATCGCCGGCGCCCTGCGCGCCATGCACCATGGCGCCCGGCACGAACGCGATCACGGCGGAAACCAGATCGGGGAAGGTGGCGCCGAGGAGGAGGGCGAGCTCGCCGCCGCGCGACTGGCCGCTGACCGCGACGAAACCGCCTCGCGGCTTCAGCTCCCGGTGCGCCCAGCGCAGGCCGCTTTCGAGATATTCTAGCGGAGTTTCGGTGATGAAGGGCGACAGGCCCGGCGCCTTGAAATAGCCGAGCGCGAACGCCTGGTATCCGCGCGAGGCCAGCATGGCGGCACGCGGTTCGTTGATGCCGCCACCGGAGCCGTTGAGCACCACCACGACCGGATGGGGGCCACCTTCCGCGGGAGTGAACAGCGTGCCCACCAGTCCGTCTTCGCGGACCTCGCGACGGGTTACCCCTGCCGCGTCGAAGCGCTGGTTGAAACCGGCCTCGGTCGTGGTGCCGCCTGCGGTTACGGCGGTCAGCACCGTGTGCAGCGGCTCCATAACCTCGTCCCCGAAAATCTCGGGGCTGGTGCTGTCGACCGGCTGCTGACTCCAGACCAGGCCCATCGGCGCGACTTCCGCGTAGTCGCCGCCGACCGGCGCGTCGCGGGTCAGGTCGACGACGCCGTCAGCATCCGCCATGAAGGTCGCCTGGCTCATCCACACGACGCCGCGGGCCCGTCGGGTCCGGGCGGAAACGGCGACGATCTCGTCGGGCGCGAGACCGGAGACCACGATCCTGCGCGACTCGTCGATCAGTCCGTCGACAGGCTCGATCGACACTACCGGGCTGGGAACGGGCTTGCTTGTCATCAGGTCACCGTTTCCCGCTCATACGGGCGAGATGCGCTTCGAGGCGCCCTTCGAAAGCGCCGTCGAGCATGGTTTCGGGCGAAACGCCGCCGCCGCGCGGCCAGTGTCCGCCTCCGCTTGTCCAGTCGCCCCGCAGGCCGGCGAGCTTTGCCTGCCAGCCGGTGCTCTCTTCGGCGCCGGAGGGGTCGATGGCGAGGATGAACACGCCGCGACCTTTGGCGTCGCCGCGGCCGCCTCCGGCGACGCCGGCCATCAGCTCTACCACCAGGCCAAGCAACGAACCGATCTGGCCTCCGCGCGGCAGCAGCGCGGCGACGTCGGCGGCGACGTTGGTCGGCTGTCCACTGCCGTCCAGTGCGATACCGTCTGGCAGCGGCGCGCCGGCGGCGCGCGCGTTGCGGATGTCCGCCATGGTAGCGGTGCTCGTGGCGACGTCGATCACCACGCGCGCTTCGCCGCCGCCCATGGCGAGCGCGAAGGGATTGGTGCCGATGACCGGGCGGACGCCGCCATGCGCCGCAACGAAAGGCGGCCCCTCGGCTCCGGCCATGCCGATGAGGCCGGCATCAGCGAGATGGCGGACAAAGGGGGCAAGGCGGCCGAACCCCCTTACTCCCCGCAGGAACGTCGCAGCGATGCCGCACTGCCCGGCGGCGCCGAGGAGATCGAGCGTAGCGCCCGCAACGGCGAGCGGCGCGAAGCAGGAGGCGCAGTCCAGCCAGCGCAGCGACTGCGTGTTGCCGCCGGCTGGCGGCGGGCCCGCATCATCCGTCCACTCGTCAAGCATCGCTATGCCGAAGCGAGACAGGCCCAGCACATCGGCCTCGATCAGCGCCGAAGCGGCGAGCCTGGCGGCCGCGTCGCCGCCCAGCGCCGCTGAAAGCCGGTCAATTGCGTCGCGCGCCGCGATCATTCGACGGTTCGCCGCGCAACGGTGCCAATGCGTAATTCGCCTTCAGACAGGTAGCCCAGCGTCATCAGGCGCTCGATCAGAAATTCGCGGCTGCTCTTGATATGGGCGGCCTCGATCGCGGCCGCCCGCTCGCCGTCTCCGGCCTCGATCGCATCGACAAGCGCCGTATGCTCGTCGGAATGCTCGCCGGTCTTGACCGTGAAATCTATGGCGAAGCGCAGCAGCCGCTCCAGTTCGTCGAAAAGGTTCTCGGAAAGCGCGACCACGCGCTTGTTGCGGCTGCAGCGCGCTATGCCGATGTGGAAGCGACGCGCGACCTGCTGCATGGTGCCCAGGTCGATCGGCGCGGCATATTCCGCAACGATCCGGCGCAGTTCCGCAATGTCCGAGGCGGTGGCATAACGCGCCGCCTGCCGGGCCGCATGGGGACCGATCGCGGCGCGCAGGTCGAGTATCTCGTGCACCGCCTGGAACGTGATCGGCGCCACCCGGTAGCCGCTGCGCGGCAGGATCGCGATCAGCCCGTCGGCGGCCAGCTTCTGCATGGCGTCGCGAACCGGCGTCTTCGAAACCTCATACTGCCGGGCGATCGAGGCGGCATCAAGCGTCGCGCCAGGGGCTATCTCGCAGCGCATTATCTCCTGGCGGAGCGCAGCATATATGCGATCCGAGACGGACGCAGGGCTGGCAATGGCGGCATCGGCGACCATGAGCTGGATCCTCAGCTCCTCAATGCTTCGCCCAGGGCACGAAACGCCGCTCCAGCGCCTCGAGCAGGAGGATGGTGAAATAGCCCATGGCCGAAATCACGACGATGCCGACGAACATGCGCGACACCGCGAAAGTCTGCCACGACGCCCAGATGAAGAACCCCACGCCGCTGCGCGCGCCGAGGAACTCCGCTGCCGCGATGATGATGTAGGACGATCCGGCCGCCACCTTCAGCCCGGTGAAGATGCTTGGTAGCGCCGAGGGCAGGGCGATGCGGCGGAAGGTCTGGAACCGCGTCGCGCCCGCATTGCGAGCTACGTCCAGATAGATCTGCGGAATCTGCATGACGCCGCCGAGCGTGTTGTAGAACATGAGGAAGAACACGCCGATCGCGATGACCACGAATTTCGATGCGTCGCCGACGCCGAAGATCAGCAGGATCAGCGGCAGGATGGCGATCTTCGGCACCGGATAGAGCGCGGCGAAGATCGGCCCGAACACGCGCCGGAGCGGCGCGGACAGGCCGAGGACAAGGCCGAGCAGCACGCCGGGCACAGCGCCTATCGCGTAGCCGATCCAGACGCGCCGCAAGGTCGCGCCGATGTGCTCGAAGAGTTCGAGGCTGACGATCATCTGCCACGCCGTACCCGCAATCGCGCTCGGCGGCGGAAAGAAACGACGGTCGATTGCCCCGGCCTGCGCTGCAATTTCCCACAGCAGGAGCAGCAGCAGCGGGCTGAAATAGGAAAGGATGCGATAGATGTTGTCGCGACGCGCCGGCGCCTTCAGGCGCTCGATCTCCGCCGCTGAAAGGGAAGGGTGAGGGGTCGTCATCTCAATGCTCCGGCGATGCGGCGAGCAGTCGCCAGACCTCGTAGGTGAGGTCCCAGAACCGCTTGTCGCGTCGCATCTCGACCACGTCTCGCGGCCGCTCGAAGGGCACCGCGAGGTCGGCGACGATGGTGCCCGGGCGCGGTGACATGACCAGCACGCGGTCCGCCAGCGTGAGAGCCTCGTCGACGCTGTGGGTGATGAAAACGACCGTCTTTCCGGTACGCTCCCAGATGCCGAGCAGTTCCTGCTGCAGCGTTAGCCGGGTCTGTTCATCGAGAGCGCCGAAGGGCTCGTCCATCAGCAGCACGTCGCGGTCGTCGACCAGTGCGCGTGCCACCGAGACGCGCTGCTTCATGCCGCCGGAGAGCTGGTGCGGGTAGGCGTCGGCGAATTCGGTCAGGCCGGTGAGCGCCAGCAGCTCGCCGACGCGCTCACGCTGCTTCTGCCGCGACACGCCCTTGAGGCTGAGCGGAAAGGCGACGTTCTGCGAAACCGTCAGCCAGGGAAGCACCGACGCCTCCTGGAACACCATCGCTGGCGGCGTCGCGCTCTCGATGCGCACCTCGCCGCTCAACAGCGTCTCCAGACCGGCCAGGATGCGCAGCACGGTGGTCTTGCCGCAGCCGCTCGGTCCGACGATGCACACGAACTCTCCGCGTTTCACGGAGAAGTTCACACCGGTGGTCGCGAGCGTGATGCGATCGCCGCCGGCATCATAGAACGCCTTGACGAGATCGCGCACCTCGATCGCGGCGTCGGCCGGAACCGGGTTCCGGCCGAGCTGTGTTGCAGTTGGGCTCATTGCTTGGCGAGCAGTTCGTTCGCCTTGGCCAGCAGGTCTTTCCGATAGACGGAGTCGATGTTGATCGGACCCTGGTATTCGAGCGTGCCCTGCGCCCGGAAGAAATCTTCCTGCTCGCGCACCGAGGCCAGGTCGATCGAGCCGTCTTCCGAGCGGATGGTGTAGGCGATGCCTTTGAGCGTGTCCTTCTCCGTACCCGTGTACTCCGACACGATGTCGAGGATCTTCTCGTCCTGCCAGCCACCCTTGTCGAGCAGGCGCGCGGCCTTCAGGTAAGCTGCCAGGAATTTGACGACGGCATCCTCGTTCTGCTGGGCGAACTCATTGTTGAAGGCGATGAAGCCAAGCTCGGTTCCGAAAGTGTGGTCTTCGACGAGCCGGCGCGCCAAGCCCTGCTTCTCCATTTGAAGCGCGAAAGGCTCGATGCTCCAGCCTGCCTCGAGGCCGCCATTGGCGAACGCGGCCGCGGTCGCCGGTGGCGGCAGGTAGACCGGCTCGACGTCATTGAGGGTCAGGCCACCCTTCTCCAGCGCCTTGGCGACCGAATACATGCCGAACCCGCCCGGTCCCGGAATACCGACGCGCTTGCCCTTCAGATCCTCGACCTTGCGGATACCGGCCTGCCAGGCCTGCTCCGACACCATGAAGGGCGAGGGCGACGGCACGGTATCCGGCATCTTCGCCATGGTCGCCACGATGGTGACCGTCGCGCCGCTGTGGATGGAATTGAACAGGCCGGCGCCCCAGGTTGCGCCGCCGGCGATGGCGTTGCCGGAGGCCAGCATCTGGATGGTCTCCGCCGTGCCGCTCTTCGGCGCGATCGTCACGTCGAGGCCGAACTCGTCGAAGTAGCCCAACTCCTTGGCGACGAAGAACGGCGCGTAGTCGGCGAAGGGCGAATACAGGAACTCGATCTTCGGCTTGTCCTGTGCCCAGGCGGACGCGCCGAACGGGAATGCCATTGTGGCGGCGGTTGCGGCCGCGACGAAAATGCGACGACTGATTGAAGACATGCACGAGACTCCTCTGTGCCCGTGCTGCCTTCCGAGGCCAGCACCGGACGATCATATCACTGCCCGGAAGCGCAAATTGCCGCGGGAAGCCGACTGTCTAAGCGGATGGAACCTACACTGATGTATCAAAGATGCAATCTGATACTTCAATTGATGATGCAGCCCGCCCCTACGTTCGACGAGCATACCGGCCGGAGTGCGGTGAACGAAGGAACTCCGTGCAATCGCGGCGATGCTGCTATGAAAGATATTTCCACGATTCTCCCTGCCGCCGCCGATGCGAACCACCGCCCTCGAAATCCTCAAGACGGTCTATGGCTATGACGCCTTCAGGGGGCCGCAGGCGCGCATCGTCGAGCATGTCATCGGCGGCAACAACGCTTTCGTGCTGATGCCGACGGGCGGCGGCAAATCGCTCTGCTACCAGATCCCGGCCATCGTCCGGCCTGGCATGGGGCTGGTCGTGTCGCCGCTGTTGGCTCTGATGGCCGACCAGGTGGCGGCGCTTCGGCAGGCTGGAGTGAAGGCAGCCGCGCTCAATTCGGATCTGGCCGGGGAGGAGCGCCACGCGCTGTGGCGCAACGTGCGCGCCGGGAATCTCGATCTGCTCTATCTGGCGCCGGAAACGCTGCTGCGGCCGGATGTACTGGAGCTTCTGGATGGGGTTCGGCTATCGCTAATCGCGATCGACGAGGCGCATTGCCTGTCGCAGTGGGGACATGATTTCCGCCCGTCATATCGTCAGCTCGACGCGGTGGTGACGCGCTTCGGCGGTACGCCGCGGATGGCATTGACCGCCACCGCGGACGAACCGACGCGCGCGGAAATCCTGTCGCATCTCGATATCGCGGAGGCCGACGCCTTCGTCGCCGGCTTCGACCGGCCCAACATCCGCTACGCCATCGAGGAGAAGGACAATCCGCGCGCGCAGCTCAAGGATTTTCTGAAGCGCCACGAGGGCGAGAGCGGCATCGTCTATTGCCTGTCGAAGCGCAAGACCGAGGAGACGGCTGCCTGGCTGCGCGATCAGGGCTATGACGCGCTCGCCTATCATGCCGGCATGGATCGGGCCGCGCGCGAGGCCAACCAGGCGCGCTTCCGGCATGGCGAGGCCGTGGTCATGATCGCCACCATCGCCTTCGGTATGGGCATCGACAAGCCGGACGTACGCTTCGTCGCCCATGTCGACCTGCCGGGCAGCATCGAGGCCTATTACCAGGAGACCGGCCGTGCCGGGCGCGACGGAATGCCTTCGGACACCCTGATGCTCTACGGCTCCGAGGACATCGCGCTGCGCAGCCGCTTCATCGAGGAATCCGACGCGCCCGACCACCGCAAGCGCATGGAGCGGCAGAAGCTGGATGCTCTGCTCGGATTGGCAGAGACGGCCGGCTGCCGCCGGCAGGCGCTGCTGTCTTATTTCGGGGATCATAGCGAGCCTTGCGGCAATTGCGACACCTGCGCCGAGCCGCCGAGGCTATTCGACGGCACGATCGCCGCACAGAAGGCGCTGTCGTGCATCTACCGCACCGGCGAGCGCTTCGGGCAGGCCTACGTCGTCGACGTTCTGCTGGGCGTCGAGAACGATCGTATCGCCCAGTTCGGCCACAACCGCATCTCCACCTTTGGCATCGGCACCGAGCACGACAACCGCGCATGGCGGGCGATCCTGCGCCAGCTGATCGCGCTCAGGCTCGTCGAAGTCGACCTCGCGGGGCATGGCGGATTGTCGATCGCGCCGGCCGGCCGCGACTTCCTGCGCGACAGGCCGACGCTGATGCTGCGGGTGCCCGCCGCCGCGCGCGCCCGCCGCGGCAAGGTCGCACGCGGTGCTGTCCAATCTTCCGTTGCGGCTGCCGACCGTGACCTCTTCCAGGCGCTGCGGCAGAAGCGCCTTGAGATGGCACGCACGCAGAACGTGCCGCCCTATGTCATTTTCCACGACAGGACGCTGATCGAACTGGCGTCAGCGAAGCCATCCTCGCGCGCCGAGATGGCCAGTGTGCCCGGCGTCGGCGAAGCCAAGCTCGACCGCTATGGCCCCGCTTTCCTCGCGGTGATCGCCGAATACGCGTGAGTCGGGCTATACTGGCCCGGCCCCGGCCGGAGCCAAATTGCCGAATTTCCGGATCTGGAGCGGTGGTAGCGGAGGAGGGATTCGAACCCCCGACACAAGGATTATGATTCCTCTGCTCTAACCGACTGAGCTACTCCGCCAAGAGGGCGTGCGCAGGATTGCTCCCGCGCCGCCGAGGTGGCGCGGATATAGGGGGCGTGCCGCAGGCCTGTCAAGGCGATGGTGGCGCTGCGGTCGACGCAAAATCGGAGGCGATGTGCGCGGTGGCTCGGGGCACCCGGCAGCGGCCGCGCATCCGTGCGCGGCAGGACTTCCCCCGCGTCGATCGGCGGCGGTTGCCAGCCTTCCCGCTTCGGGTCTATGAGGGCGCCGTGCTTCGCGGCCGGCTGGGGCCGCACGGTGCTCCCGCGGCACTTTCTGGACAGGCCGGATGAAACCACGCATTGCAGTGCTCGGCTGCGGATACTGGGGCTCGAACCACATCCGCACACTCAAGTCGCTCGGCGCGCTGCATGCTGTATCCGACGTCAATGCGGCGCGGGCCGAGGGCTTCTCCGTCGAGCACGAATGCCTTGCCATCGAGCCGGATGCGCTGTTTGCGCGCGACGATGTCGACGCGATCGTCATGGCGTTGCCACCGCAGCATCACGCGGCAAGCGCGATACGGGCGGTGGAGGCCGGCAAGGACGTGCTGGTCGAAAAACCGATAGCGCTTTCGGTGGACGATGCCGAGCGGGCCGTTGCGGCGGCGCGCGCCAACAACCGCGTCTTCATGGTCGGCCACGTGCTGCGATTCCACCCGGCCTTCGAGCAGCTCAAGCTTTTGATCGACGCCGGCGAACTGGGCGAGGTGAAGTACATACACTCGCACCGGCTGGGGCTCGGCAAGTTCCACACCGAGAACGACGCGCTTTGGGATCTCGCGCCGCACGACCTGTCGATGATTCTCGCCATCACCGGCGTGGCGCCCATCGAGGTGCGCGGCGAGGGGGCGGCGGTGCTCGACCATCTGAGCGATTTCGCGCACCTGCACATGGTGTTCCCCGGCGGCCTGCGCAGCCATCTCTTCACGTCGCGGCTCAACCCGTACCGCGAGCGGCGGCTTGCGGTGGTCGGCACCCGCGCGATGGCCGTGTTCGACGACGTGGAAGGCTGGAGCCGCAAGCTGGCGGTCTACCGCCACGCGGTGTGGCAGGACAGCGGGCAGTGGGCATTCACCGCCAACGAGCCGACCTACGTGCCGGTCGCGGAAGGCGCGCCGCTGACGCGCGAGCTGCAGCACTTCATGCACTGCATCGAAACGCGTGAGGAGCCGCTGACCGGTGGCAGGGACGCCATCGATGTGCTGCGCATCCTGACGGCCGGCACGGTCGGGCACGACTGAAGCCACATCGTTTGTCGGCTCTCAGATCCGGTCGCGCAGCGCGAACCAGTTGAGCGCGAGGAACAGAAGCGGGGCGCGCAGGCGCCGGCCGCCGGGGAAAGCGGGGATGTTCAGCTCGCGGAACAGCCGCAGGCGGTCGCGATTGCCGGCCACCGTCTCGGCATAGAGACGGCCGAGAAAGTTCGACAGCATCACTCCGTGGCCGGAAAAGCCGGCAATCGAAACCACGCCCGGCATCACCTCGCGCACGAACGGGCGTCGCGGCATGGTGATGCCGACATAGCCGCCCCATGCATGAGTGAGCTCGGTCCGTGCGAGCGTTGGATAAATCTCGGCGATCTGCCGCCTGATCTGGTCCTTGAGCCCCTTCGGGTCGTCGGTCGAATAGACTTCGCGGCCGCCGAACAGCAGCCTGTTATCGCTGGTTTTGCGAAAATAGCGCACGACGAAGCGGGAATCGTCGACGGCCTCGCCGCCGGGGATGACGGGAGAGTCGTCGGGCAGCGGCGGCGTGGCGCCGATGAAGGAGCCGATGGGCATGACGTGCGCGGCGGAAACGGGCTCGAGATTGCCGCCATAGGCGTTGACCGCGACCAGTACCTTGTCAGCCGTGACATCGCCGCGCGCCGTCGACACGACGATCCTGCCCGCCTTGCGCGAAATGTCGATGGCGGCAGTGTTCTCGTGCAGCCGCGCCCCGGCCGCAGCGGCCGCCCTTGCGGTTCCGACCAGCAGTTTCATCGGGTGGATGTGCCCGGTGCCGGCGTCACGAACCGCGCCAAAGTAGCGCGCCGAGCCCACCGCTGCCGCCGTCGCCTCACGGTCGAGAAAAGTCAGGTACGGATAGTTGTAGCGCTCGGCCAGAATGTCCGCGTGGCGTCGGTAGTCGTCTACATAGCGCGGCTTGTGGGCGGCCGAGATCTGGCCCGGTGCGTAGTCGATCTCGATGGCGTTGGCGGCGGCGAAGTCGAGCAGGTGCGCCTTGGCTTCCTCGGCGAGATCGAACAGCGCCCTGGAGCGCTCGAAGCCGAGATCGGCCTCCAGCTCCTCGGGCCAGGAACGCTGACCGGTGCCCATCTGGCCGCCATTGCGGCCCGAGGCGCCGTCGCCGAAACGATGCTGCTCGATGAGCACAACCGCAAGGCCCGCCTTTGCCAGGTGCGTCGCGGCGGAGAGACCTGTGTACCCGCCGCCGATGATCGCAACGTCGCAGGATACCGAGCCGTCCAGCGCAGGATATTCCGGCCGCTCGCCGACGGAGTCCTCGTACCAGGAGCGGCCCGGCGAAATGGGGGATTGGTAAGCCAAAGTCACACGTTGAGCAGGAGGTACTCCCGCTCCCACGGCGAGATCACCTCCATGAAGGTTTCGAACTCGGCGCGCTTGATCGCGGCATAGGTGCCGACGAAGGTCTCGCCAAGCACCTCGCGCAGACCCGCATCGTTCTCGAACAGGTCGACGGCTTCGAGCAATCCCCTGGGCAGATCGATCTCGTCCTCATTGGCCGTCGTCAGTTCGGCGGCGTCCGGCTTGAGCCGGTTCACCATGCCGAGCAGGCCGCAGGCGAGCGAGGCGGCGAGTGCCAGATAGGGATTGGCGTCGGAAGAAGGGATGCGGTTCTCGACGCGGCGGGCGGCCGGATCGGAGCGCGGCACGCGAAAGGCCGTGGTGCGGTTGTCGTAGCCCCATTTGGTGTTGACCGGCGCGGATGCCGCCTGGGTGAGCCGCCGGTAGGAATTGACATAGGGCGCAAACATCACGAGCGCGGATGGCACGTGCCTCTGCATGCCGCCGATGAAGTGGAAGAAGGCCTCCGTCTCGCTGCCGTCCTCGGCGGTGAAGACGTTCGCTCCGGTCTTGCGGTCGATGATCGACTGGTGGATGTGCATGGCGGAGCCGGGCTGGCCCTGCATGGGCTTGGCCATGAAGGTCGCGTAGGTGTCGTGCTTGAGCGCCGCCTCTCGGATTGTGCGCTTGAACATGAACACCTGGTCCGCGAGTTCGACAGGATCGCCGTGGCGCAAATTGATCTCGAGCTGGCCGGCGCCCTCCTCGTGGATCAGCGTGTCGATCTCGAGCCCTTGCGCTTCGGAGAAGTGATAGATGTCGTCGATCAGTTCGTCGAACTCGTTGACGCCGGCGATCGAATAGCCGGCGCCGCCGCCGATCGGCCGGCCGGAGCGCCCGACGGGCGGGGCCAGCGGATAGTCGGGGTCGGGGTTCTTGCGCACGAGGTAGAACTCGATCTCCGGCGCCACCACTGCCTTCAGCCCCCGCTCGGCATAGGCGGCGACCACGCGGCGCAGCACGTTGCGCGGGGTGAACTCGACGCGGCGGCCGTCCTGGTGGACGAGATCGCAGATGACCTGGGCGGTCGGGTCGGTCTCCCACGGCACCGCCGACAGCGTGGAGAGATCGGGGACCAGCTTCAGGTCGCCATCGTCCTCGGGATACTCAAAACCCTTGCCATCCTCGGGATAGTCGCCCGAAATCGTCATCATGAATGGCGCCGAAGGTAGCGCCAGCGACGTGTTCGAGGTGAATTTCTTCGACGGCATCATCTTGCCGCGGGCGATGCCGGCCTGGTCGGGCGTGATGCATTCGACATCCTCGATCCCACGCCACTCGAACCAGGCGCCGGCCTCGCGCCAGTTCTTCACGCCGCGCCTGCTCTTCACATAGGCGGGCGTGCGGGCACGCCTTGTGCCGGGGCGTGCTTCCTTCTTTGCGGGCGGCATCGATCACCGTGGGATGTTGCTGATGCGCCGACTATAGCCGCGCCGCCGAAAGGAAGGGAAGGGTGCCAGTCACGCATCGCATGCGGCGGGAAGGGCGTCGAAGGCTTCCTTCAGGTGTTCCGCCAGCGGCCGTTCTCCGCCGCTCGAGCTCCAGACGTCCAGGGAAAGCCTGACGATGCCGATGGAGAGCATCGCGACGAGGCGAAGCGCGGTTTCGCTCCTTTCCGGCCAGCGCTTGCGCAGAGCATCGTAGAGCAGCGCCTCGTCGTGCACATACCCGGCCTGCTTCCGGGCCTGGACTGCCTCGCTCGATCGCATGAGCCGGTCCAGCGCCAGCAATTCCCGCGGCGAATAGGGCGCAACCAGCGTCAGCTGCGCGTCGCGCACGGTCTCTACGGGACTCTTTCCAGCAGGCTGGGCCAGCACGGCGGCAGCCAGGGTCTCGCCAAGTCCCCTCTGCAGGGACAGCAGGATGTCGTCCTTTGACTTGAAGTAGTGGAAGAAGGTGCGGCGCGAGATTCCCGCCTCCGCGGCGATCGCGTCGAGCGTCGTCGCTTCATAACCATCGGTGCTGAAAAGCTTCAGTCCCGCTTCGGTGATGCGCCGCAGCGTTTCCTGCTTCTTGCGCTCGCGCAAGCCGCTCGCGGGCGCGCCGGAGAGATTCTCCTCGGACAATTCACCCACCCCTTGAAAAATTTACACCGAGTGCAATATAATTATGCATCGAGTGCAAATTCAATCGAAGGGCTGTGGCTGTGGCGAAGTGGACGGCATCGAATATTCCCTCTCAGGACGGTCGGGTGGCTCTCGTCACCGGCACGGGCGGCCTCGGCTTCGAGGATGCGCTGGCGCTGGCGCGGGCCGGCGCTGACGTTATCATCGCAGGGAGAAATCCTCAAAAAGGTGCGGAGGCGGTTGCCAAGATCCGGACTGAGGTTCCGGCTGCCAAGGTCGGGTTCGAACAGATCGATCTTGCGGACCTGAAATCCGTCGCGGAATGCGCCGCGCGCCTGAAACGGCAACGGCGCCGCCTCGACCTGCTCATCAACAATGCCGGCGTGATGGTGCCGCCGACGCGGCAGCAGACGCCGGACGGCTTCGAGATGCAGTTCGGTACAAACTATCTCGGTCATTTCGCGCTCACCGCCCATCTGATGCCGCTGCTGCGCAGCACGCGAGGTTCCCGCGTCGTCACGCTTTCGAGCGTAGCCGTCCGGCAGGGCCGGATCGACTTCGACGATCTGCAGTCGAAGTCTTATGTGCCGATGCGGGCCTACAGCCAGTCCAAGCTCGCCTGCCTGATGTTCGCGTTCGAATTGCAGCGCCGCAGCGAAGCCGAGGGCTGGGGCGTGACCAGCATGGCCGCGCATCCCGGTGTCTCGCGCACGGACCTGTTGCACAACGCGCCCGGCCGCATGAGCGCGGCGGGTCTTGCGCGGACCTATCTGTGGTTCATGTTCCAGCCGGCGGCGCAGGGTGCGCTGCCGACACTTTATGCGGCGACCGCGCCCGAGGCGCGGCCGGGTGCCTATTACGGCCCGAACATGCTGAACGAGATCCGCGGATATCCCGCGCCGTCGAAGGTGCCGCCGCAGGCGACCGACACTGCGATTTGGGACCGGCTGTGGCAGGTTTCCGAGGAGCTTGCCGGTGTCGAGTTCGCCGCGGCAGTGGCGTGAGCGACGACGTTCACGCTGGCATGAGCTCAGGCTCGCGCTTCGGGAACGGGCGGAACGCCATCAGGATGAAGACCGCCGCCAGCCCCATGCCCCACGACAGGACATACATGTAGGCATAGCTGTCGAATCGGTCGTAGAGCATGCCGCCGAGCAGCGGCCCGGTCGACATGCCGAGGCTGCCGGCCATCGCGGTGCCGCCGATGATGGTTCCCATCATCTTCATCGGGAAGTTCTCGCGGATGATGACTGCGTAGAGCGGCATGGTGCCGGCATATATGAAGCCGACAAGCGCGGCGACCGCGTAGAACGGCCCAAGCGTGGAGACGAAAACGTAGGTGAGCACGCCGAAGGCCTGTGCAAGCAGTCCTAGTACCAGCACGCGTTGCGCGCCCCACCTATCGCCAGCGAGGCCGAAGCCGATGCGCCCGAACATCCCGGCCAGTCCCTCGACGCTGTAAATCGAAACCGCCGCGATCATCGGTATGCCGCAGGTCACCGCATAGCTGACCGTGTGGAAGATCGGGCCGGAATGGGTGGCGCAGCAGAAGAAGTTCGCCAGCATCAGGGTGATGAACTGCGGCGAGCGTACCGCCTGCGCGACGGTCATGTCCGAGCGCGGCTCGTCGGCCGGTATCGCGCCCGGCGCGGCGTCCATCGCCGGCGGCCGGCGCACCAGCAGGGCGGCCGGGATCATCAGCACGGCTGCAATGCCGGCAATGATGAGCATGGACGTGCGCCAGTCGTTCACGGTCACCAGCCATGCGGCGAGCGGCGCCATGGTCATGGGAGCCATGCCCATGCCGGCCGAGACGAGCGAGACGGCGAGCCCGCGCTGCGTGTCGAACCAGCCTGTCACGCAAGCCATCATCGGCGCGAAAACGGCGGCCGTGGCAGCACCCACCAGCAGCCCGAACAGGAGCTGGAATTCGATCAGCGTCCCCGCCCGGCTGGCCAGCGCGAGGCTCGCCGCAAGCACGATCGAGCCGGTCAGCACCACGGGGCGCGGCCCGTAGCGGTCGGACAGACCGCCCCAGACCATGCTCGCCGCCGCCATGGAAAGAAACCCGATCGTCATCGCCGTCGATATGCCGGTGACGGACCAGCCGGTTTCCTGCGCCATCGGCCGAAGGAAGATCGGCAGCGAGAACATGGCGCCCATCGCCACGCAGCCGATCAGGCCGCCCGCCGCGACGATCACCCAACGATAGGAACTGGTCATGGCACCCTCCCGGGACAGCGCGATATTCTGCCCGAGGACGTGGCTGCGCCATCGCTTCCGACAAGCTTGGCGGAAAATTTGTTGAGGCGAAAACGTGGTCAAACGAAAAGAGGCCCGCGCAGGAGCCGCGCGGGCCTCTTTCTCCTCCCGAAGCGCAGAGCTGGAGGTCTGTGCCTACTCCGCTGCTTCAAGGCGCTGGTTCGTCACGACGACCGGGATCAGCAGGTCGCCCCAGTTGCCGTCGCCACCGTGGTGGCGGGCCGAGCGAACCAGCTCCACCGACACGCCGGCCTCGACCGCCTTCATCACCGAGTGATTGAGGCGATGCAGGTCGTTGGCGAGCGAGCGGATGGCGCTCTGCTGGTCGCTGCTCATCGCGGAGGCCTGCTCGGCCGCACGTTCCTTGACACGGGTCTGGGGTGACATGGCTTTTCTCCTTTTGCCCTTCGGGCGTCTCCTTGGTTGGTGCCCGGCCTATTCAGCGGCCGGGCGGAACTGCTCGTGCTCGGTCGATTCATGCATGGCGGTGGTCGACGACTGGCCGCCGGTGATGGCCATCGACACGGCGTCGAAATAGCCGGTGCCGACCTCGCGCTGATGCTTGGTAGCGGTGTAACCGTCGGCCTCGGAGGCGAACTCGGCTTCCTGAAGCTCCGAATAGGCCGCCATCTGGCGCTCCTTGTAGCCCTTGGCCAGCTCGAACATGCCGTGGTTGAGCTGGTGGAAACCGGCGAGCGTGATGAACTGGAACTTGTAGCCCATGGCGCCCAACTCGCGCTGGAACCTGGCGATCGTCGCGTCGTCCAGGTTCTTCTTCCAGTTGAAGGAGGGCGAGCAGTTGTAGGCGAGCTTCTTACCCGGATGCGCCTTCTGCACGGCTTCCGCGAACTTCCGTGCCTGGGCGAGGTCGGGCTTGCCCGTCTCCATCCAGATCAGGTCGCAATGCGGGGCATAGGCGATGGCGCGGGCGATGCACGGCTCGATGCCGTTCTTCACCTGGTAGAAGCCTTCGACCGTGCGGCCGGCGGCATGGTCGACGAAGGGTGCATCGCGCTCGTCGATGTCCGACGTCAACAGCTTGGCAGCCTCGGCATCGGTGCGCGCGACGATCAGCGTCGGCACGCCCATGACGTCGGCGGCGAGCCGCGCGGCGTTCAGGTTGCGGATGTGCGCGGCGGTCGGGATCAGCACCTTGCCGCCGAGATGGCCGCACTTCTTTTCCGAAGCCAGCTGGTCTTCGAAATGGACGCCGGCGGCGCCGGCCTCGATGAACGCCTTCATGATCTCGAAGGCGTTGAGCGGGCCGCCGAAGCCGGCCTCGGCGTCGGCCACGATGGGCGCCAGCCAGTGGGTCTTGTGGTCGTCTTGCATGTGGTGAATCTGGTCA
Organism: Rhizobiaceae bacterium; assembly: GCA_019635695.1. Taxonomy (GTDB): domain Bacteria; phylum Pseudomonadota; class Alphaproteobacteria; order Rhizobiales; family Rhizobiaceae; genus RCIO01. The sequence goes on along the minus strand of JAHBYZ010000011.1, from coordinate 1,215 downwards.
GCCCGCAGCAGCGCGTTGTTGATGCGCCGGCACAGGAAGGGCACGCTGTCGCTGGGATAGAGGCTCTGGTCGGGATACATCTGCAGCGACTGGTTGTTGTCAGCCGCGACCTGCCAGCCACTGACGTAGATGGCCTTCAGTCCCGCGCCGACCTCTTGCACGGCCTGGTTGCCCGTGATGGCCGACAGCACGTTGATGTAGTCCTCGCTGTGGAGCAACTGCCAAAGCCGCTCGGAGCCCAGCCGGCCGAGGGGCATGTCGAGCTCGTAGGAGCCGCGCAGACGCCAGACGTCTTCGGCCTTATAGTTGCGCTTGATCCCCTTCCAGCGCGGGTCGGTCTCCCAAGCTTTGGTGGTGGAATCGATGAACGCTTGCTTCTTGCTCACGGAGCCTCCTAGATGTGCTCGTACGCCACCAGCGTCAGGAACTCCGGGAACTCCGCGCTGGTCATCATCTCCAGGAAGAGCTTCCCGGCCAACTGCCGGTGCGGCGAACTGGCATTCTTGTTCATCTCCTCGCCGGTTACCTGCTGGACCAGTTCCGCCGTGACCTGACGCCCGTCGGTCATCTGCGCGCCGTGGCGAATCCACTGCCAGACCTGGGTGCGGGAGATCTCGGCGGTGGCGGCATCCTCCATCAGGTTGTAGATGGGCACGCAGCCGTTGCCACCCAGCCAGGCCTCGAGATACTGGATGCCCACGTCGATGTTGAGGCGCAATCCGGCCTCGCTGATCGTGCCCTCGGGAACCTGCAAGAGGTCAGCCGGAGTGACGGTCACGTCGGGAATTACGCCAATCTGGTTGGGGGTCGTCATGTGCTCGTCGAAGATGGCTTTCGCAATCGGGATGAGTCCCGGATGCGCCACCCAGGTTCCGTCGTGGCCGGCCTTCACCTCGCGCAGCTTGTCGGCGCGCACCTTGGCCAGCGCGGCCTCATTCGCCGCGGGGTCGTTCTTGATCGGGATCTGGGCCGCCATCCCGCCCATGGCGTGGGCGCCGCGACGGTGACAGGTCTTGATGAGCAACTTCACGTACGAGGCCAGGAAGTGCTTCTCCATCGTTACCTGGGCCCGGTCCGGGACCAGAAATGAAGGCTGGGAGCGGAAGCGCTTGATGTAGCTGAAGATGTAGTCCCAGCGACCGCAGTTGAGTCCGGCGGAGTGGTCCTTGAGCTCGTGGAGGATCTCGTCCATTTGGAAGGCCGCCGTGATGGTCT
>JAHBYZ010000010.1 GCA_019635695.1 Rhizobiaceae bacterium | reverse complement strand
CCGATGTCGGGCGACTGGCCGTGCAGCAGCACGTCGATCTTCGCCGTCTTCCAGTGGAAGCCGGCCTGCTCGTAGCCGATCGCCTTGATCGCCTTGCGCGCTGCCGACTTGAACTTCGAGGGGTTGATTACCGGCTGGCCGGCCTTGTCGAGCAGGACGTTGCCTTCCTTGTCCTTCTTCAGCAGCGTATGCGGCACGCGCACCTCGCCGGCGATCACCACGCGGTTCGTCGTGGCCAGCGTCTCGCAGGCCACGCGGACCTTCCAGGGGTCGGAAACCGCCACCTTTGCGTAGCGCTTCGCGTCCTCGGGCTTGACCTTGCGGACTTCACGATAGACCAGGTCCACGATTTCGTCGGAGATGCGGTCGCACACCTTGTCGGGGTGGCCCTCCGAAACGGACTCGCTGGTGAAGAGATAGTCTTTCCTGCTCACGGGGTGTCCCCTCTCGTAGAAACGGCGGCAGGGCTGCCGCCGAAGGCGCAACCTGTTAGCGAAAGCTGCGCGAGCACGTCAATCGCGCGGCGACCCAAAAACGGCGTCGCGACGCGAAAAAACGTGCGATGCGGGCGGACAATGCGGGCGAAGCGGATGAACCCCGGCCAGCCGCGCTCAGTTGTCGTCGTCGACCAGCGACTTGACGAGATCTATGATGCGGCGACGCACCTTGGGATCGCCGATGCGCACGAAAGCGCGGCTCAATTGCAAGCCTTCGGCGCTGTTGAGGAAATCGACCACATAGTTGGCGGACGCCTCCTCGCCGAAGCCTGCCTGAGCCGGTTCCTGCCCCGGCGCGTCCTCGAAGAAAAACGCGACAGGCACGGAAAGTATGGACGAAATGGCCTGCAGGCGGCTCGCGCCAACCCTGTTCGATCCCTTCTCGTACTTCTGAATCTGCTGGAACGTGATGCCCAGGAGTTCCCCGAGCTTCTCCTGGCTCATGCCGATCATGTTGCGGCGCAGCCTGATGCGGCTGCCAACATGCACATCGATCGGATTAGGCCTCTTCTTGTTGTCTGCCATCTCGTCCCCTCATCGAGCCCGCGGGCTCCCCCATCGCCGATTCGACATGAACGCAAAGAGCCGCGGCGGGGCCCCAGACCCGCTCAGCGACTCGTTCTATGACAACCGACGGTACACTATGAGTTTCTAATATACCCCCTGTCAATTGAACCTTCGGCGCCGCAGGCGTCCGGCGATACCCGCCAGCGCCAGGCCGGCGACGATCGTCCACCCGTAAAGCTGCGGGTCGCCCGGAACCGGCGGCGCCACCGCGTCGAGGCGCAGCGTCATGTCCAGCGTGCCGGCCGCGTCCAGTGCCAGCGCATCGAGGATGCGGCCATGCGCGTCGACGACCGCCGAGATACCGCTGTTGGCGGCGCGCAGCATCGGACGGCCGGCCTCGACGGCGCGCAGCTGCGCGTGGCGCAGGTGCTGGTAAGGACCGGGCGAATTGCCGAACCAGCCGTCGTTGGTGACGTTGACCAGAACGTCCGCACCCGAATCGCGCGCCACGCCGGGAAAAATGACCTCGTAGCAGATGAAGGGCACCGCGTTGATGCCCGGCTTGACTTCGATGGCCGAGCGCTTGGTTCCGGGCGTAAACCCCCCCGGCAGTTCGACCAGCTTGGTGATGCCGAAACGCGCGAGTTGGTCGGCGAACGGCACATATTCGCCGAGCGGCACGAGGAACTGCTTGTCGGAGGCGCCGAATATCTCGCCGCCGTCGTTGATGGCCACTACCGAATTGTAGAAGCGCACCGCCGGGTCGGCCGGCGATTCGCCCTCCATGCGCACCGCGCCGGCAAGCAGGACCTGTCCGTCCGCCAGCATCGCGTCGATGGCCGCCAGCGCGTCGGGACGCTGCTGGAACAGGAAAGGCACCGAAGTCTCCGGCCACAGGATCAGCTCAGGCCGGACGCCGTCCGCCGCCACCGCGGCCGACATGTCGAGCATCTTGCGGAAGATCGCGTCACGCTTCTCGGGGTTCCATTTCTCCGCCTGATTCACGGCGGGCTGGACCAGACGCACAGAAAGCTCGGGCGAATTGGAACCGGGAGACGCCGCCAGGCGCAGCAATCCGAAGCCGGCATGTGCGCCAACGATCAGAACGAGCAGGGCGGCGGCGAGAAGGCGGCCGCGTTTGCCCGCCAGCATCGCCGGAAGCGAAAACGCAAAGGCGGCAAGCGCGTTGACGCCGACCATGCCGACCACGGTAACGGACTGCATCAGCACCGGTACAGGCATGGCAGCGTAGCCGACCGAATTCCAGGGAAAGCCCGACAAGACGACGCCGCGGAGCCACTCTGCGACAGCGAAAGCGGCCGCAAGCGCCGCAACGCGCCCTATCCCTTCGTTCCAGAATGGCCGCACAAGCGCGGCGGCCAGCCCATAGAAGACGGCCATGCCCGCGGGCAGCAGCAGGACCGCGATCGGCATCGCCCACGCATATCGTTCGATATCGACCAGCATGGCGTTGCCGATCCACCAGAGATTGGCGACGAAATAGCCAAATCCGAACCACCAGCCGACGGCGAAAAACGGCCTCAGCCGCCCCGTCCGGCCCCTCGCGGCGTCGCCGGCAGCGCCGTCGAGCAGGAAGACGAGTACGGGAAAGGCGAGAAATGCTGCGGCGGAGAAGTCGAAGGGGGCCTGCGCCAGCGCACCGATGGCGCCGGAAACGAAGGCGGTCAGCGCGCGCCGCCAACCCCACAGCAACATCAGCCTGCCGGCAAAGCCCGAAAGCAACGGCTCGCGAGGCCCGTCGGCCACGGCGGCATGCAGGCCTGCGCGTGAAGCCATCGGCTCACCTCGAGCGAATCACCGCGCGAGTTCTAGCAGCCGGGGCCGGCCGCTCCAATCGCCCGCGAGGGCGTCAGCCTGTCTCAGTCTCGGTCGGCAGCGCCTCGGCCCCGGGCTGCACCTTGGTCGGCCGGCGTCGGCGTTCGCCCGCACGCACGATGCGCACGCGCTTGACCCTGCGCGGATCCGCGTCGAGAACATGGAACTCGAAGCCCGGTACGGCCTGCACCACCTCTCCGCGCGCGGGCACGCGACCGAGCACGTTGAAGATCAGACCGCCGATCGTGTCGACGTCCTCCTCGTGTTCGCCAGCGCTGAACGAGCCCCCGATCGCCTCGGCCACGTCGGCGATCTCGGCCTTGCCATCGACGATCCAGGCGCCGTCGTCCGTCTGACGGACCAGCGCCTCGTCCTCGTCGTGTTCGTCCTCGATGTCGCCGACGACGACTTCGACCAGGTCCTCCAGCGACACCAACCCGTCGGTGCCGCCATATTCGTCGATGACCAGCGCCATCTGGGTGCGCGCGGCCTGCATGCGCGCCATCAGGTCCGACGCTGCCATCGACGGCGGCACGAACAGCAGCGGCCGCATGAGGTTGAGCTCGCCGACCGGCCGCGAGAGATCGACGCGGCCGAGGTCGAGCCCGGCAGCGCCGGCGGCGGATTGCGCCGGCGCGGCGTCGGCAGAGGCCTTGCGCCCTCGCGGGCGGCGCTGGCGTGCGACGCGGGTCAGGTAGCCCAGAACGTCGCGGATGTGGATCATCCCGCGCGGGTCGTCCAGCGTTTCGGCATAGACGGGCAGGCGCGAATGGCCGTTGGCCTCGAAGGCGACGATCAGGTCTCCGAGCGGCGTGGTGATGTCGACGCCGTGAACGTCGGTGCGCGGCACCATCACGTCCTCGACGCGGACCTCGCGCAGCCGCAGGATGTTCTTGAGCATCGCCCGCTCGGCGGGCGAGAAGTCGGTCTCGTCGGCTGCTTCGAGCAACGCCTCGCTCAACCCCTCGCGCAGCGAGGAACCATTGCGCGAGCGGAAGATGCCGCTCAGCCTGTGGAAGAAGCCCTGCCCCTCGCGGGGCGCGCTAGATCGCGAACTGGGTCCGTCCGCCTTTTCGGCGCCGCCGGATTGTTCTGACGGGCCATCCGCGGAAACCGCGGCAGTCTGGGGTTTGTCGTTCATCGTTCCAAGGGCGAATGAGAACCCATCAATTAGGCATAGGGATCGGGAATGGCAAGACGGGCAAGGATGCGCCGCTCGGCGTCCTCCATCCGCTCAGCCTCCGCATCGACCTCGTGATCGTGGCCGAGAAGGTGCAGCAGGCCGTGCACGACCATGTGCGAGAGGTGGTCCGCGAACGGTTTCTGCTCGTCGCGCGCCTCGCGCTCTACGGTCTCGCGGGCGATGGCGACGTCGCCAAGCATGGGCGGAACCTTGCCGCCCGGCTTCATCGGAAAGGCGGGGAAAGACAGCACGTTGGTCGGCTTGTCCTTGCCGCGCCAGTCGCGGTTGAGCACCCGCATGCGGGCGTCGTCGGTGAAGAGCAGCGACAGCTCACAGCCGGCCGGAGATTTCAGGTTCAACTCGGCGGCGGCCGCAGCGACGGCCCTTTCGGCCAGCGCGCGCAATTCATCCTGCGGCGGCCAGCCGGCGGATTCGACGGAGATGTCGACGGAAATCATCTTCTATACGTCGATGCGCCCCTTGCGGTCGCCGCCGCCGGCGTGGCGGTCGTAGGCCCGCACGATCTGCGCAACCAGCGGATGACGCACGACGTCGGTGTCGTCGAAGCGCACGGTGACGATACCCTCGACGCCGTCCAGAACCTGCAGGGCCTCGACCAGCCCTGACTTCGTATTCGGCGGCAGGTCGATCTGCGAGGGGTCGCCGGTGACGATCATGCGGCCCTGCTCGCCGAGGCGGGTCAGGAACATCTTCATCTGCATGGGCGTGGTGTTCTGCGCCTCGTCGAGGATGATCGCGGCGTTGCGCAGCGTGCGGCCGCGCATGAAAGCCAGCGGCGCGATCTCGATCACCTCGGCCGCGATGGCGCGCTCGACCTTGTCGGGCGGCATCATGTCGTAAAGCGCGTCGTAGAGCGGCCGCAGATAGGGATCGACCTTCTCCTTCATGTCACCGGGCAGGAAACCCAGCCGCTCGCCCGCCTCCACCGCAGGCCGCGACAGCACAATGCGCTCGACCATCCCGCGCTCGAGCAGCATGGCCGCGTAGGCGACCGCCAGATAGGTCTTGCCGGTGCCCGCCGGCCCGATGCCGAAGACCAGCTCGGAACGCTCCAGCGCGCGCATGTAGGCGTCCTGGTTGGCCGAGCGGGCGAAGATCGTCTTCTTTCGGGTCGAAAACTGCGCGGCGGCCATGCGGGCGCCCTTCTTCTCCAGGGTCGGCAGCGAGAGCTGGTCGTCGGCCGCGACCGCCAGCCGGATCGCACCGTCGACGTCCGAGGGCGCAACATCCTGCCCGTTCTGCAGCCGTGCGTAGAGCTGGTCGAGCGCGCGGCGCGCCTGCTCGGCGGCCGTCGGCTCGCCGCGGATGGTGAGCTGGTTGCCGCGCGAGGAGATGGTCACGCCGAGCTTCTGCTCGATCAGCGCCAGATGCTGATCATACTGGCCATAGAGCGCCGAGGCGTGGCGGTTGTTGTCGAAGGTGAGGACGATGTGCGCCATGTCGGACGCGCCTGAGGGCGCTCTCTTCATCTCGGTGGTGGCGCTCAACAATCTCTCCTCAATGACGGCTGCCCCTTATGCCGCTTGTCCGAAAAGCGAATTGCCCGACACATGGCTGATTCGCGTGTCGACAATGTCTCCGATTCGACCGGCGCTTTCATCAAGAATCACCGGCTGCAGCCACGGCGAGCGGCCGACGATCTGACCCGGCTTGCGACCGGGCTTCTCGATCAAGACAGGGCAGCTACGACCAACGACACTCGTATTGAAGGCGTTAAGCTGCGAGGTCAGCAGGGACTGAAGCCGTTGCAGTCTCTCATCCTTCACCACGTCCGCAACCTGCAACTCGTGATCGGCGGCCGGCGTTCCCGGGCGCTGCGAATATTTGAACGAGAAGGCCTGCGCATAGCCCACCTCGCGCACGATCCGCAGCGTGTCCTCGAAATCGGCGTCCGTCTCGCCGGGAAAACCGACGATGAAGTCGCCGGACATCGCCATGTCGGGCCGCGCGGCGCGTATGCGCTCGATCAGGCGCAGATAGTCATCCGCCTTGTGCCGCCTGTTCATCGCCTTGAGGATGCGATCGGAGCCCGACTGGATCGGTAGATGCAGGTAGGGCATCAGCGCCGGCAGGTCGCGATGGGCCGCGATCAACGCATCGTCCATGTCGCGCGGATGGCTGGTGGTGTAGCGCAGACGGGCGATTCCGGGGATTTCCGCCAGCCTGAACAGCAGCCGGCCAAGGCCCCACTCCACCCCGTCCGGACCCTCGCCGTGCCAGGCGTTGACGTTCTGGCCGAGCAAGGTGACCTCGCGCACGCCGGCCTCGGCCAGCCGCTCCGCCTCCGCCACGATCTGGTGAACCGGGCGCGAGACTTCCGAACCGCGCGTATAGGGCACCACGCAGAAGGTGCAGAACTTGTCGCAGCCTTCCTGCACCGTCAGGAAAGCGGTGACGCCGCGGGCGCGAACCGCCGCCTTGCGAAGCGCAGGCAGCTTCTCGAACTTGTCCTCAATGGCGTATTCCGTCTCGACCACCTTGTCGCCGCCGCGCACGCGGCGGATGTGGTCCGGCAGGCGGTGGTAGGACTGCGGGCCGATGACGAGGTCGACCACCGGCGCCCGGCGCAGGATCTCGCCGCCCTCGGCCTGCGCCACGCAGCCGGCGATGCCGACCAGCGTCTCGCGGCCCGCGGCCGCGCGCTCGGCCTTGAGCTGGCGGATGCGGCCAAGCTCGGAATAGACCTTCTCGGCGGCCTTCTCGCGGATATGGCATGTGTTGAGCAGCACGAGGTCGGCGTCCTCGACCGTGTGTGTCGAGACATAACCGTCGGCCGCCAGCGCATCTGCCATGCGCTGGCTGTCGTAGACGTTCATCTGGCAGCCGTAGGTCTTGACGAAGACCTTCTTGGGCTGCTGCGCTGCATCTGGCTCGCGCGCGGGGAGTTCGAGTTCCATCGCGGCTATCTAGCGAGTCCGGGCCGGGAATTACAGGATTTTCCTAGCGCGGCTTCCGGCTCTTCGCGGGTTCCCGCAGCGATTCATAGAACATCGCCTGCACGCGGCGCTCGACCTCGCGGGCGACTTCCTTGCGGTTGACGCCCTTTCGGTACTCGACCGGCTCGCCGAACTTGAGCTCGACGTCGACGGCGCCTTCCTTGAGCAGCTGGACGATATGCGGCATCAGCACGCGGTCGCCGATCCAGCTCACCAGCGGCCGATGCAGGCGGTTGGTGGGCATGCCGTGCAGACGGGTGTAGGCGATCGACACCGGCTGGATCATCACCCGTTCGGTCGCTCCCTCGTCGACCGCCAGCGAGGCGGCGCCGAACAGGGTCGACTTGAACGGAATCAACAGGTTGCCGTCACCTGTACTGCCCTCGGCGAACAGGAACATCGGGTCGCCGGCCTTCAGCCGCACGGAAATCTCGCTCGCCTGCTCGGCCGACTTGCGGCGGCGGTCGCGGTCGACGAACACGGTGTTCTGCAGCCGCGACAGCGGGCCGATCACAGCCCATTTCTTCACCTCCTGCTTGGCGATGAAGTTCACCTCGGCGACCGAGCCGATCACCATGATGTCCGTCCACGACACATGGTTGCCGGCGAGGAACAGCGGTCTTTCCGTCGACATCTTGCCGGTGATGTGGACGCGGAAGTCGAGCATCCACACGATAAAGCCGTGCCACAGGCGCGGCAGCGTGCGGCGATTGCCGATGCCGGTCGCCAGAACGACGATCTGGCCAAGCGCGAAGAACGGCGTCAGAACGCCGAACAGCACGAGCATGAAGATGGCGCGCAGCCAGCCGTACAAGCGCCCCTCCCCGGGCCCGAATGCCACCCGGTCGGGCGAACCGGGCAGCGCTAGCGAAGATCGCGGCGCATGACAAGCGCGCCGGTCTTCGCCCCTGCCTTGCCCTGGTAATAGCCCTCGCGGCGGCCGACCTCGCGAAAGCTGAGGCGCCGGTAAAGGGCGAGAGCCGGCACGTTGGTCTCGTCCACCTCGAGAAACAGCGCCTCGGCGCGCTGAGCGTGCAAGGTACGCAGCACGCCGTCCATCAGCAGCCGACCGAGCCCGCGTCCGCGCGCCGCGCGGGCAACAGCGACCGTCAGGATTTCCGCCTCGCCGGCCGCCAGCCGTGCGAGCACGAAGCCGTCGGGAATCCTGACGCTCGGCGCCTGCGCCTTGAAACCGAAATTCACCGGCTGGGAGAGCAGCGTCTCGAACTCATGCACCGACCATGGCCGCGAGAAGTCCTCGACATGGAGGCGGGCGAGCGCTGACGCATCGCGCGGCGACAGCGGCACGATGGCATGCGGCGCAGGCTTCTTCGTGAAGGGCAGCTTCATTGTCCGTCCTCGCGGCGCGGAAGGACAAAGCTCGCCTGTGGCTTGGCGTCCGGCGGGCGCAGGTAGAGCGGCTTCGGACGTTCGCCGGAGAAACCCCGCCGCGCCGCAAGCCGCGCATAGGCGGCGATGTCGGCCGTCGCCAGGGTCGACGCCACGTCGTGCGCACCTCCGGCCGCCGCAATCAGCGCCGGCGCCGCGCTGCCGGCGAGCACAGGGTCGACCAGCGACGCCGTCAACGCGACCGCGTCGTCCAGGCCGGTGACCGCCGGCGGCGCCACGAGCGCGCCGTCCGCATCCCAGGCGGCCGTGTAGACCTCTTCGCGCCGCGCATCGATTGCGACGACGAGGCTGCGACCCGGGAAAAGCGCCTGCGTCTCACCGGCAATAGCGTCCAGCGTTCCGACGCCGGTCGACGGCACCTTGAGCGCCAGCGCCAGCCCGCGCGCGGTCGACACCCCGACGCGGATGCCCGTGAACGAGCCGGGACCGACCGCGACGGCGATACCGGTGATGTCGCGATAGGCCCTGCCGGCAGCCGACAACGCCTCGGCGATCACGTCCATCAGCTGTTCGGCATGGCCGGTGCCGATGTCGCGCACGCAGCGGCCGAGCTCGGCGCCGTCATCGGAAACCGAGGCGGCGCAGAGACTGGCGCAGGTATCAATCGCAAGGAGCATTTTTGCCCGGACGAGCGTTCCTGTTTGGCTCAGGCTCCAGCCTTCGCCTTCAATTCCAGCCGCCGCCTGTGCAGCACCGGCTCCGTATAGCCGTTCGGCTGCTCGCGGCCGTTGAACACCAGCTCGCAGGCCGCCTGGAAGGCTATCGAGTCGTCGAAATCCTTCGCCATCGGCACGTAGAGCGGGTCGGCCTCGTTCTGGCGGTCTACCACCGCGGCCATGCGCTTCATCGTCTCCATCACCTGCTCCTCGCTGCAAACCTTGTGATGCAGCCAGTTGGCGATGTGTTGCGAGGAGATGCGCAGCGTGGCGCGGTCTTCCATCAGGCCGACATCGTTGATGTCGGGCACCTTGGAGCAGCCGACGCCCTGGTCGACCCAGCGCACGACATAGCCCAGGATTCCCTGCGCGTTGTTGTCGAGTTCCTTCTGGATGTCCTGCGGCGTCCAGTTGGGCCGCGGCGCCACCGGCACCGACAGGATGTCCGACAGTTTTGCGCGAGGGCGCGACTTGAGTCCCGCCTGCACCGCCTTCACGTCGACCTTGTGGTAGTGCGTCGCGTGCAGCGTCGCCGCCGTCGGCGACGGCACCCAGGCCGTGTTGGCGCCGGCCTTCGGGTGCGCGATCTTCTGCTCCAGCATCGCCGCCATCAGGTCGGGCATGGCCCACATGCCCTTGCCGATCTGGGCGTGGCCGGAAAGCCCGCATTCAAGCCCGATGTCGACGTTCCACTGCTCGTAGGCGTTGATCCACGCCGCCTGCTTCATGTCGCCCTTGCGGATCATCGGGCCGGCTTCCATTGAGGTGTGGATCTCGTCGCCGGTGCGGTCGAGGAAGCCGGTGTTGATGAACACCACGCGGTCTTTCGCGGCGCGGATGCACTCCTTGAGGTTCACCGTCGTGCGGCGCTCCTCGTCCATGATGCCCATCTTGATGGTGTTGGGTTTCATGCCGAGGGCAGCCTCGACGCGTCCGAACAGCTCGACCGCGAAGGCCACTTCGTCCGGGCCGTGCATCTTGGGCTTCACGACATACATGGAGCCTGCGCGGGAGTTGGCGCGCCGTCCGCCCGGGCCGACATCGTGCAGGGCGATCGCCGCCGTCACCATGGCGTCCATGATGCCCTCGGGGATCTCGGTGCCGTCATTGAGCAGGATCGCCGGGTTGGTCATCAGGTGGCCGACATTGCGCACCAGCATCAGCGACCGGCCCGGCAAGGTGAACCCGGTGCCGTCCGGAGCGGTGTAGCTGCGGTCGGGATTGAGCCTGCGGGTGAATGTCTTGCCGCCCTTGGTGACATCCTCCGCCAGATCGCCCTTCATCAGGCCGAGCCAGTCGGCATAGACGACCACCTTGTCCTCGGCGTCCACCGCGGCGACGGAATCCTCGCAGTCCTGGATGGTGGTCAGCGCCGATTCCAGCCACACGTCGGAAATGCCGGCGCGGTCGGTCTTGCCAATCGCCGAATTGCGGTCGATCAGCACCTCCGCATGCATGCCGTTCTTCACCAGCAGCACTTGCGTCGGCTCGTGCGGTTCGCCGAGATAGCCGGCGAACTGATCGCCGTCCTTGAGCCGCAGTTCCTCCGTGCCCGCCTTCAGAACCAGCCGGCCATCGACGACCGAGATCGCCTCGATGTCGGCCCAGCTGCCTTCCGCCAGTGGCGCGGAGGCATCAAGGAAGTTGCGCGCCCACATGATGACCATGTCGCCGCGCACCGGGTTGTAGCCCTTGCCGCGTTCGGCGCCGCCCGTCTCCGGAATCGCGTCGGTGCCGTAGAGAGCATCGTAGAGCGAACCCCAGCGCGCGTTGGCCGCGTTGAGCGCATAGCGGGCGTTCATCACCGGCACGACCAGCTGCGGCCCCGCCACCTCGGCGATCTCCGGGTCGACATTCTCGGTCGACACGCTGAACGCGGGACCCTCCGGCAGCAGATAGCCGATGTCGCGCAGGAAGCCTTCATAGGCCTTCATATCGACCGGGGCGCCGTTCGCCTTGTACCAGGCGTCGATCCTGGCCTGCAGTTCGTCGCGGCGGGCGAGCAGCGCGCGGTTCTTCGGCGCCAGATCGTGCGCGATCGCCGAGAATTCCTTCCAGAACCGCGCCGGCGCGACGCCGGTTCCCGGCAGCGCCTTCTCCTCGACAAAAGCAGCGAGTTCGGCCGCTATCGCCAAGCCTTCCCTGTCGACACGCTTCGTCACGTCGCACGCTCCCGTCTTTGCACCATGCCGGGCATTCGCATGGCGGGCAGGCGGGGTCAATTATCGCATGGTCGCAAACGGTTTCGCACAAAATGCATGGTGGGAGGCCATTTTTGCCGCCCGGCTGTCGGCTCCGGCGCGCGGAAAACGTCCTGCGGTTGAAACAACGAGGGAAACGAAGATGGCCAAGGGTCCAACTGTCGAGGTCGAGAACGTCGTGACGCCCGGTTCGCGCCGGAGGGTGGACGCGGGCAAGTACAACGCCATGAAGGCGGCGATGCTGGCGGTGCTGCCGAACGATGCACCCGGCATGACCGTGGCCTCGATCAGGCCGGCAGTGCTGCCGCGCCTGCCGCAGGACCTGTTCCCCGGCGGCGACAAGGCCGGCTGGTGGATCAAATGCGTGCAGCTCGACCTCGAAGCCAAGGGCGTGCTCAAGCGGGTGGAGAAGCCGGTGCGGCTGTATCGCGCCTAGCCGGCGATCCGCGGCCGTCCGAACGCGGTCGCGACCACGCGCGCCTCGACAAACGAGCGCTGGCCTTCCACCGTCGCAGCGCTGATCTCCTCAGCGATCTCGACCTGCGGATCGTCGGCACCCGCTTCCGCGGCACGCTCGCGGACGAGCCGGACGGCCTCGGCGCGGGCGGCCTCCAGCGCAGGCGCCTCCTCGCGGAAATCAGCAAGGTAGTTTCCGGCCGACACGCGAAAAGTGCTCTGAGACGGACGCGCCACCAGCGCCTCCATCGACACCCGCACCTGCCCCACCACCGCACCGAGCGCGTTCGCGACGTCCGCATCTTCCGGCACGATCACTTGGCTTCCGGTCAGTTCGCGCAGCCGCGCATAGTGAAGCGAAGCCGACGCGCCAAGGCCGATGACGGGCCGGTCGAGGGACAGCGACAGCCGCGCGGTGCCGCGCGCGCCGTCCAACGCGCGTTGCGCCAGGACATGTGCCACCATCTCGCCGCCGGGCAGGCCGTCATCGGCCAGCGCCGTCTCGAATATCGCCTCGGCGGAGCGCCGGGTCAGCGCGACCAGCACGCGCTCGCTCAGCAATTCCGGCGTTTCGGCCACGGGCATGCCGCGGCCGTCGCGGCGACGGGCCATCAGCGCGGCTCCGAGATGCGCCGCCTGCGCGTCCCAGTTCGACTGGCGGCCGAGCACATGGGCGGCGTCCGACGGCGTGAAGCCCGACACCGCGACAAGCCCCCGCGCGACGAGACGCGCCAGCGTCGCCTGCTGCGTTGTGGACGAGACCAGCCTGTCGACCGGCTGTGGAACATCCGTCACCGCCGCGTAGACCTTCGCCTCGGCATCCGCGAGGCCGGCGGCGAAGCGTTCCGGCGGGCCGGTGCGCAGGGCCAGTCGGCCGTCCAGGCGGCCAGGATTGGCGCTGCCGAGCTGACGCTCCAGAGCGGCATGCACGGCGTCGCCGTGCAGGTGCGCGGCGAGCGACAGCGGCACCAGCCGGCGCGGGCCGAGCTTCAGCTTCGCCTCAAGCCCGCCGTCGGCGAGCGAAACCTCGGAATCGCCGCCGAGGCCGAATGTGCGCATGGCGACCGCCTCGACCATGGTGCGGTGGCCGCCGACCGTGGCGCCCTCCGGGTCGAGCCGCGGCCGACCGCCGGACAGCACCGCCACGTCGGTCGTGGTGCCGCCGATGTCCGACACAAAAGCGTTGTCCAGTCGGGTCAGATGACGCGCGCCGACGAGGCTGGCCGCCGGGCCGGACAGGATGGTCTCGATCGGGCGGCGTCTTGCGAAGGCCGCCGAGACCAGCGCGCCGTCGCCGCGCACCACCATCAGCGGCGCGTCGATGCCGCGCGCGGTCAGAAACCCCTCGGTCGCCGCCACCAGCCGGTCGATTAGCCCGACCAGCCGCGCGTTGAGCAAGGTCGTCAGCGCGCGGCGCGGCCCGCCGAGCTTCGAACTCAACTCGTGGCTCATCGTAACCGGCAGGCCAGTACGGCCGCGGATCAGCTCCGCCGCCGCCAACTCGTGCTCGGGATTGCGCACGGCGAAATAGGCGCAGACGGCGAAGGCGGTCACCGAGGCGGCCAGTTCCGGCAGCGCCGCCTCCAGCGGGGCGAGGTCGAGCGGCCGCGCATTGCCGTGCACGTCATGGCCGCCCTGCAGCCGCACCAGCGGGTCCGATCCCAGCGCCGCAGCCAGGCCGTCGCGCGCGAGGTCGCCCTCGTCGAAACCGATCATCACCAGCGCGGCGCGGCTGCCCTGTCCCTCGACCAGCGCATTGGTGGCAAGCGTGGTGGACATTGACGCGAGACGGACGGCCGACGGCGCGATGTCGGCCTTCGCCAGCACGGCGTCGGCGGCGCCGGAGATGCCGATGGCGAGGTCGTGGCGGGTCGTCAGCGCCTTGGCCTTGGCGAGCAGGCGGCCCTGATCGCTACCGGCGGGCGACCATAGCACCGCGTCGGTATAGGTGCCGCCGGTGTCTATGCCGAGGAAAACGGGGCCGGGAGATGCAGCGCCCGTCGCAGTATCGGTGGTCATTCTCAAGGCAGTCGCGGATGGTGCAATTCAGCCCGGCCTTAGCCCATGCGAGCGCCGCTGCATACGCCGCAAACGAAACCCGCTAGCGCTTCAGCGCCGGCAGGTACGCTTTTACCTCCTCGGCGTCGAACGTCGCCAGCGCGTCGGCGGCCTGGCCCTTATAGTCCTCGCCGAGGCCGAAATCCTCCTCGGGAAGATAGAGCTTGCCATCGCAGAAGACGTAGATGTCCTTCTCCTCACGCACTGTGGTGGAGCCCGAGACATAGGCTGGCGCCGAATAGATGTAGCGCGTCGCCGTCACCGCATAAGCGTCCGGCGACGATACGACCAGCCGGGTCTGGTAGCGTCCGACCTCGCCGAAGTCGGTTCGCACCAGATTCTCCGCCAGCTTGCCGCCGACAGCCAGGTAGACGTCCCAATTTCCACCTTCTGTCGAGTCGACCACGGCGACGTCGAACGAGACATCCGCCTGCGCCGGCAGCGGCGCGTCAATCATGCCGAACAGCCTGCCGCCGTCGCAGGCAAGCACAGGCGAGCCGAGGCCGGTCAGCAGCGTCGCAGCGAGCAAGATACGCATCGGATACTCCGTCGGAGGCGCCATATGGCCGGCGCCTTCTACTCACTCCGAATGCAGGCGCCAGGCAATCCTGCGGCCAGACGCAGGCGGTAGGCCGGTTACTCGGCTTTCACCGAGCCCTTCATCATCGTGTGGATCAGGCATTTGTAGGCATGGTCGCCGGCCGCCGAGATGGTCACCGTTGCGCTCTGGCCCTTGCTCAGCCGACCGGTGTCGAAGGATTTGTCGTCGGCCGTCGCAGTATGCGGCGCGGCATCGGCATTGGTGAATGTGATGGTGTCGCCGACCTTCACGGTCACGGCGGCCGGGTTGAACTTCATACCCTTGATCTCGACCGCGTGGTCGGCGGCAAATGCCCCGGTCGTAGCGAAGGCGAGAGCGGCGGCTGCAAGCGATATGCGCATTTTTATGGTTCCCCTATTGCCGGCGCTCTCCCGCAATCGCGGAATGCTGGCGCCACGGCGACGGCCAAGCATGTGCCGGCCCATCACCTCGCGTCAATCATCCAGATGAATGAGGCGGCGGCTTCAGCCGCCGATCTTGTAAAATCTCGCGATCTCGGCCCAGCCTTCCTCGGCCTCGTCGACGATGGTGAGCAGGTTCTCGTCGCCGGGCGACACGGTTCCCTGCTCGACCAGATAGTCGATGTTGACGGCCTTGCTCCAGAACGCCTTGCCGAACAGCAGCACCGGCACGCGCTCCATGCGGCCGGTCTGGATCAACGTCAGCGTCTCGAACAGCTCGTCCATGGTGCCGAAGCCGCCCGGAAACACCGCGACCGCCTTGGCGCGCATGATGAAGTGCATCTTGCGGATCGCGAAATAGTGGAAATTGAAGCACAGTTCCGGCGTCACGTAGGCGTTCGGCGCCTGCTCGTGCGGCAGCACGATGTTCAAGCCGATGGACGGCGCGCCGCAGTCGGCCGCGCCGCGATTTCCCGCCTCCATCACGCCCGGCCCGCCGCCGGTGACGACGACGAACTCGCGGTAGTAGGATTCGGCCGAATGCTGCGAGCAGATGCGGGCGAACTTGCGCGCCTCGGCATAGTAGCGGGCGTTGGCAAGCAGGTTCTTCTTCTGCGTCTCGTTTTTGGCCGCCCAGGCTTCGCCGCCTGGCTCCGGGATGCGAGCGCCGCCGAACAGGATGACGGTGGAGCGGATGCCGCGCTCGGCCAGCGCCATCTCCGGCTTCATCAGCTCCAGCTGCAGGCGCAGGCCGCGCAGCTCGCGTCGGGTCAGGAAATCCTCGTCGGCGAAGGCCAGCCGGTAGGACGGGGCGCGGGTCTGCGGCGTGTCCGGCACCGCGCGGGCGCGCTCGACGTCCTCGTCCGAATGCGGAAGCGGCGTCCAGCCGTTTTCTTCGGTGGGTTCCATGAGTTCAGTCCCCGTGTGCGCAAGTGCGGCGGCACATGCCGCCGGCGCAATTGACCCCCCTTGCCGCGTGGCCTATCAGTCCGCGCACATTCTCGTTTGCCGGCCCGTAAGCCGGGGGGTCGTCCCGATGCGACCCTATGGTCTTCCCCTTAACAGCCCGTTTGCGGAGCGCCCGATGTCCCGATCCGATCTCGCCACGCTTGAGAAGGCCATTGAGGCCGCGTGGGAAGGCGTGGCCGGCATCAACAGTTCGACGCGCGGCGAAGTGCGTGATGCCGTCGAGACCGCGCTGAACCTGCTCGACCGCGGCGAGGCGCGCGTGGCGCAGCGCGGCGCCGACGGCCAGTGGACGGTCAACCAGTGGCTCAAGAAGGCCGTGCTGCTGTCGTTCCGGCTCAACCCGATGGAAGTCATCAAGGGCGGCCCCGGCGACGCGGTCTGGTGGGACAAGGTCGATTCCAAGTTCAACGGCTGGGGCGCGGTCGACTTCGAGAAGGCCGATTTCCGCGCCGTGCCGGGCGCCGTTGTGCGCCGTTCCGCCTTCGTCGCGCCGAAGGTCGTGCTGATGCCGTCCTTCGTGAATGTCGGCGCCTATGTCGGCGAGGGCACGATGGTCGACACCTGGGCGACGGTCGGTTCCTGCGCCCAGATCGGAAAGCATGTGCACCTGTCCGGCGGCGTCGGTATCGGCGGTGTGCTGGAGCCGATGCAGGCCGGCCCGACCATCATCGAGGACAACTGCTTCATCGGCGCCCGCTCCGAGGTGGTCGAAGGCTGCATCGTGCGCGAGGGTTCGGTGCTCGGCATGGGCGTCTTCATCGGCAAGTCGACCAAGATCGTCGACCGCGCCACGGGCGAAGTCTTCTATGGCGAGGTTCCGCCCTACTCCGTGGTGGTCGCGGGCACCATGCCGGGCAAGAACGTGCCGGGCGAAAACTGGGGTCCGAGCCTGTACTGCGCCGTGATCGTCAAGCGCGTCGACGAAAAAACCCGTTCGAAAACCTCCATCAACGAGCTGCTGCGCGATTGATCTTTGCGGCATGTGGACGCAGGGTCAACTCGTCGGCGGACCGACGTGACCCATATGGAGGGCAACATGGACTGGAAGTATCTCTACACCAGCTTCGACGGACGCATTAACCGCTCGAAGTTCTGGGCGGGTGTGGGCGTGATCTTCGCGATCGGCATACTTGTGAACATCATCGATGCCATGCTCGGGCTCGGCATCGACATGGGCAACGGCGCCCAGCTCGGCATTCTCGGCCTGCTGTTCACGCTCGCGGCGATCTATCCCGCGCTGGCGCTCTACGCGAAACGCTGGCATGACCGCGGCAAGTCGGGCTGGTGGACACTCATCATCCTGATCCCGATCATCGGGCCGATCTGGCTGCTGGTCGAACTCGGCGCACTCGAGGGCACCCGCGGCCCCAATCAGTACGGACCGGATCCGCTTGCCTAGCAGCATCGCCTGGCTCTACCTGGGACTATCGGGCCGCGTTGACCGCGCGGCCTATTTCTTCGCAGGCATCCTGCTCTACATGGCGCGGGCCTATCCGGTTTACCGCATCATACGGGCGCAGGACGAGGCAGTAGCCGGACAATGGGGCGCGGCGCTGATCCTGATCACGCTGGCGACGATCTATCCGCACATCGCGATTGCGGTGAAGCGGCTGCATGACCTCGACAGGCCCGGCTGGTTCGCCTTCCTCTTCGTGGTCGCCGACTTCTTCATGTTCCTGTTCCTGTGCTTCGCGCCGGGCACACGCGGGCCGAACCGCTACGGATCGCAAACCAACGCGCCGATGTAGCGCGCGGCGGCGCGTGACAGGCGCGCGCCGATAAACTATCTGGCGGGGCCATGAGCCTGCCCGTCGACCCCGCCGAAAACCTTGCGCGCCTGATTCGCTGCCCGTCGGTGACGCCCGCCGAGGGCGGCGCGCTGTCGGCGCTGGAAGAGATGCTCAAGCCGCTCGGCTTCACCACCGAACGCCCGGTCTTTTCCGAGGCGGGCACGCCTGACGTCGAAAATCTCTACGCCCGCGCGTCCGGCAATGGCCCGCATCTGATGTTCGCCGGCCACACCGACGTGGTGCCGCCCGGCGACGAGAAAGCGTGGCGGCACCCGCCGTTCTCTGCGCAGATCGACAATGGCGAGATGTGGGGCCGTGGCGCAGTCGACATGAAGGGCGGCATCGCCTGCTTCGTTGCGGCTGTGGCGCGGCATGTGAAGGCGCACGGGCCACTCAGGGGCTCGGTGTCGCTGCTCATCACCGGCGACGAGGAAGGCCCCTCGATCAACGGAACGACAAAACTGCTCGACTGGGCGGCGAAGCGTGGCGAGACATGGGACGCGGCCATCGTCGGCGAGCCGACGAACGTTGCCGAAATGGGCGATACCATCAAGATCGGCCGGCGCGGCTCCGTCTCCGGCGTGCTCACCGTCAACGGCGTGCAGGGCCACGCCGCCTATCCGCACCTTGCCGACAACCCGGTTCGCGGCATCGTCGCGCTGGTAGACGCGCTGATGCACCCCGCGCTGGACGAAGGCACGGCGGAATTCCAGCCTACCAACCTGGAAGTGACCTCCATCGACACCGGCAATCCGGCCGTGAACGTCATCCCGGCCAAGGCGACAGCCGCCTTCAACATCCGCTTCAACGACAACTGGACGGCCGAGACGATCCAGGCCGAGATCCACAACCGCCTCGACCGCGCCTCGAAGAAAGCAAGGTTGCGGCCCGGCCGCGAGGCGCCGGTCGACTACGATCTGGCGTGGCGGCCGATGCCGAGCCCGGTGTTCCTCACCCGCGACGAGAAGCTGATCGCGACGCTTACGGCGTCCGTCGACGCCGTTACCGGCCGCAAACCGGCGCTCACGACCGGCGGCGGTACCTCCGACGCCCGCTTCATCAAGGACTACTGCCCGGTGGTGGAGTTCGGTCTGGTCGGCAAGACCATGCACATGGTCGACGAGCGCGTGCCGTTGTCCGACCTGGAGACGCTGACGGCGATCTACGAGCGTTTCCTCGTCGACTGGTTCGGGACCGACCGGTTCGGCGGG
This sequence comes from Rhizobiaceae bacterium, assembly GCA_019635695.1. Classification (GTDB taxonomy): domain Bacteria; phylum Pseudomonadota; class Alphaproteobacteria; order Rhizobiales; family Rhizobiaceae; genus RCIO01. Next base: position 98,573 of record JAHBYZ010000010.1, on the reverse strand, counting down.
GACCGCTGAAATGCCTTCCGGCACCGAGATTCAGCAGTATCTGTCAGGCGCATGGCGGCTGATGCTCGGGCGTGAGGACGGGCTCGACCGCCTCGACCTCTCGATCGACGGGTTCTGGAATTCGTTCTTCGCGATGGTCATCTCGCTGCCGGCGCTGGCCATCGGCTGGGTCAGCGTCGCCAACCGGCTCGGCGGCGCCGAGTTCGGCGGCCGCGTCGGCGTGCTGCTGCGGCTCGGCGTCGTCGACTTCGTCGCCTGGGTGCTGCCGCTGGTGTTGCTGGCTCTCGCGGCGCGGCCGGCAGGTATCGCCCACCGCTACATCCCCTACGTCGTTGCCAGCAACTGGGGCTCCGCGGTCCTGATCTGGCTGATGGTGCCGGTGTCGGTGATCGAACTCGTCTTTCCGGGCGCGGTTGGCGCAGTGGATGCGCTGGGGCTGCTGGTCTTCATCGCCACGCTGGTGCTGTCGTGGCGGCTGACGCGCGCCTCCATCGGCATGGGCGTCGGCGTCGCCTTGGCGGTGTTCGCGGGGGTGTTCGCGGTATCGCTGGTGACTATCCTGACGCTGCAGCCGCTGCTCGGGCTGTCGTTTCAGTAGTCCGGGTCAGTAATCGACCTTGACGAGGTAGAGCCCCTGCGGCGGCGCGACAGGGCCGCACGCGGCGCGATCAGCGGCCTCAAGCGCTGTGCGCACGTCGGCCGGCGTCCATGCCCCCTCGCCGACGCGCTTGATCGTGCCCACCATCGAGCGCACCTGGTTATGCAGGAAGGAGCGCGCCGAGGCGCGGACTTCGATCAGGTCACCGTGACTGGCCACTTCGAACCGGTCCAGCGTCTTCACCGGACTTTTCGCCTGGCATTGCACCGAGCGGAAGGTGGTGAAGTCGTGCTTGCCCACCAGCACCTGCGCCGCCGCGTGCATGGCATCTGCGTCGAGCCGCTTCTGCACATGCCAGACCCGGTCCTTTTCCAGCGCCGGCGGCGAGCGGCGGTTGAGGATGCGATAGAGATAGTGCCGCGCGGTGGCGGAGAAGCGGGCATCGAAATCGTCCGGCACCCGCCCCGCCGCAGTGATGGAAACGGCCTCTCCCGCCGCGACCAGATGCGCGTTGACCGCATCGCGAACCGTATCGTCCGGCCAGTCGCGGGCGAGATCGACATGCGCCACCTGCCCCGTCGCGTGCACGCCGGCGTCGGTGCGGCCGGCGCCGCGTATGCCGACCCCCTCGCTGCTGAACGCCGATATCGCCTGCTCGATCGCCGCCTGCACGGAATGCTGGCCCGCCTGCCGCTGCCAGCCGGCATAGGCAGTGCCGTCATATTCGACATCGAGGCGGTAGCGCGGCATCAGGAAAGCCGCCCGGGCCGAAACTGCAATCCGCGTATGAAATCCCTGCCCGAAACAGGTTTTCCGCCGGCCCGCTGCACCTCGACCAGCCTGACCGCGCCTTCGCCGCAGGCGACGGTCGGCGCATCGTCCAGCAGCGCGCCGGGTGCGGCGCTGCCTTGCGCCAGCGTCGTGCGCAGCACCTTCAGCCGCTCGGGCCGGCCGCCAGCATCGAATTCGCACCACGCACCGGGAAACGGCGAAAGCCCGCGAATGCGGTCGTGGGCGGTCCCTGCCGGCAGCGACCAGTCGATGCGCGTCTCTTCCTTGGCGATCTTCTTCGCGTAGGTCGCGCCGTCGGCCGGCTGCGGCGTCAGCGCCAGCGTGCCCGCTTCAAGCTTCGCCAACGCCTCGACCATCAACTGCGCGCCGACCGCCATCAGTTTATCGTGCAACTCGCCGGCGGTCAGGTCGGGACCGATTGGCACGCGATGCGTCAGCGCCACCGGTCCGGTATCGAGGCCGGCGTCCATCTTCATCACCATCATGCCTGTCTCGGCGTCGCCGGCCATTATCGCGCGCTGGATGGGTGCGGCGCCGCGCCAGCGTGGCAACAGCGAGGCATGGCCATTAAAGGCGCCCAGCCGCGTGCCGTCGAGGATCGACTGCGGCAGCAGCAGGCCGTAGGCGACGACCACCGCGACATCCGCATTCAGATCGCGGAACGCCTGCTGTTCCTCGGCGGATTTCAGCGAGAGAGGCGTGCGGACGACAAGTCCGCGTTCTTCCGCGAGCGTATGGACAGGCGACTTCGTCAGTTCCAGCCCGCGCCGGCCAGCCGGCCGCGGCGGCTGCGAATAGACGGCAGCGATCTCGTGGCCGCCCTCGTGCACCGCCCGCAGCGTCGCCGCGGCGAAGTCGGGCGTGCCCATGAAGATGACGCGGAGCGGCATCACCCCACCATGCGGGTGGGCTTCTCCGCTTCGCGCTCGCGCGCCAGCTTCTTGAACTTGCGCACGACCATGTCGCGCTTGAGCTTGGAGATGTGGTCGATGAACAGCACGCCGTTCAGATGGTCGATCTCGTGCTGCAGGCAGGTCGCCAGCAGTTCGTCGGCCTCGATCACCTGGGGCTTGCCCGCGAGGTCCTGATACCGCACCGTCACCGTCTTGGGCCGCTCGACCTCGGCATAGTAGTCCGGGATCGACAGACAGCCCTCCTCATGGATGTTCACCTCATCGCCCGAGGCGACGATCTCGGGATTGATGAACACCTGCGGCGCCGGCGTCTCGCCTTCCTTGGCAAGGTCGATGACCACGATGCGCTGCGGCACTGCTATCTGGATGCCGGCCAGGCCTATTCCCGGCGCGTCATACATGGTCGCCAGCATGTCATCGGCGAGCTTCTTCAGTTCGCCGTCGAATCGCTCGACCAGCCGGGAAGCCTGACGCAGCAAAGGATCGGGAAGGATGACGAGAGGTCGAATGGCCATGGGCACGAGGTAATGGCTGGCGACGGGGGCGTCAACAGAACGTGCGGGAACGTTCATGTTTTGTTTGGTGGGTTCCATCCGAATCGAATAGGGTTGGTCGATGGACGCTGCGCTGCTTTCCGAACCGATCGCCCGGCTGGGCGCGACCACGATCACGCTCGGCCACCTGCTGATCGGCGCGGGGACGCTGGTTCTGCTGCTCGTCATCCTGCTCGTGGTGGCGCTGTCGCGGGCCGCCCGGGCGCGCGTCGAAGCGACCGAGGAAGCCGCCGAGCAGGCTCGGATCGCCGAGGCCCGCATGGCCGATATCACGAAGGCGCAGGCCGAGATGCAAGGGCGGCTTGGCACGCTTGCGGAGGTGTTCTCGTCGCGGCAGGCCGAGCTGAACAAGGCTATCGGCGAGCGGCTCGACGGCATGTCGACGCGGCTCGGCCATTCGATCACCGAGCAGACCAAGGCCACGCACGACAATCTGGCGAAGCTGCAGGAGCGCCTCGCTGTCATCGACACGGCGCAGACCAACATCCAGTCGCTGGCGGGCCAGGTGGTGCAGCTCCAGCACATCCTCTCCAACAAGCAGACGCGCGGCGCCTTCGGACAGAGCCGCATGGAGGCGATCGTCGCCGACGGGCTTCCGCATGGCGGCTACGAGTTCCAGGCGACGCTTTCCAACGGCTCGCGGCCGGACTGCCTGATCCGCATGCCCAACGGGCAGCCGGCGCTGGTCATCGACGCCAAGTTCCCGCTTGAGGCATGGAACGCCGTGCGCGCGGCCGGCGATGCGGGCCTGGGCCCCGACGCGGTGCGGCAGGCGGCACAGGCGTTCCGCCGCGACATCGAGGTCCATATCCGCGCCATCGCCGAAAAATACCTCATTCGGGGCGAGACGCAGGACACGGCTTTCATGTTCGTGCCGTCGGAATCGATCTTTGCCGAGATCCACGAGAACCATGAGGCGCTGGTGCAGCGCGCCTACAAGGCGCGCATCGTCATTGTTTCGCCGTCGCTGCTGATGCTGTCCGTGCAGGTCATCCAGGCAGTGCTCAAGGACGCCCGCATGCGCGAGCAGGCGCACCTGATCCAGGGCGAGGTGATGCGGCTGATGGAGGATATCGGCCGCCTCGACGAGCGCGTGCGCAAGCTGCAGAACCATTTCCTGGCGGCAACCCGCGACGTCGAGCAGATCGTCACCTCGACCGACAAGATCGTGAAGAAGGGCGCCCGCATCGAGGCGATGGAGTTCGGCGAGACGCCGACCGAAGCGCTGCCTGGCGACGACGAGCCGCGAGCGCGCGTCGCCGATTCGCGCACGGGCAAACTCAAGCTGCGCGTGGTCGAGGACGAGTAGTCCGGCGCTACTCGCCTACCTGTATGTGAAACACCGACCAGACCCAGGCGCCCTCTTCCTGAGCCGTCGCCTTGCCCGTGCCGGTGTCGTAGACGAGCCAGAGCGGTCCGCGGCCGCCGATGCCGAGCGCCTCGCCTCCGGCGTGACTGGCCAGAACCCAGCGATGCGCCGCAATCTGCTCCGGCGTCATCGCCGCGCCATAACCGTCAAGCGCGAAAACGGTGATCGGCTTGCCGCTCGCGCCAGCCGCTGCAAGCACGTCCGAAAGGGCCGGCCCCGACATTTCAAGCGCCGCCTTCCACGGCTCCGCATCCGCCTTCACCGTTACCTGCGGCAGCGCCTGGAGCGCCGCCTCGTCGAACTCGAACGCCTTGTCGAACGTCTTGCCGTGATAGTTCAGGAAGCCGTCGTGAAAGGCCTCGAACGGGCCGCGGTTGGTATTGCCGATGTCACCTGTAACGGTGAGCACGGTTGCCCCATCCGTCGCCATTGCTGGCAGAATGGGCAGCAACAAAACCGCCAGCGCGACGGCAGCCCCGATGATGCGCGACACGGTTTCCCCTCCGGATCGATGCAGGCCAGGATTCTCGCATATTGGCGGCTGCTGGCAATATCCGAAGTTATACCTTTCCTGAAAAAATACTTGCAGCAGACGTGCTCAGCCGACTTCGCGAACGATAGCGGGCACCGCCACGATCGTCTCGACGCTGCGGTAGCGCGGCTGGCCAGACGGTTCCTCGACGTGCTCCAGAACCCATGTCAGGTCGTGCGGCACGTAGACGCCCCAGCCGCCCGCATCGATAGCCGGCACGACGTCGGATTTCAGCGAGTTGCCGACCATCATGGCGCGCTCGGCGCCGTCGCCGTGGCGGGCGAAGATGCGCCTGTAGGTGTCGGGCTTCTTGTCGCTGACGATCTCGACCGCCGAAAACAGCTCTCCAAGGCCGGAGGCGGCGACCTTGCGCTCCTGATCGAACAGATCGCCCTTGGTTATCATCACCAGCCGGTGGGTCTCGGCAAGCTGCTCCAGCGTCTCGCGCACCCCGGGCAACGTCTCGACCGGATGCACGAGCATCTCGCGACCGACGTGGAGGATCTGCTGGATGATCGCCGCCGGGACGCGACCTTCCGTCACTTCGATAGCCGTCTCGACCATCGACAGGGTAAAGCCCTTGATGCCGAAACCGTAGCGCGCAAGGTTGCGCCGCTCCGCCTCCAGAAGGCGCTGGCCGAGATGGTCGGCCTCGGCGAAACCGGCCAGCAACTCGGTGAAACGCTTCTCCGACAGGCGGAAGAACTGCTCGTTCTGCCAGAGCGTGTCGTCGGCGTCGAAGCCGATGGTGGTCAGGTGCGGCATTCGTGGTCCTTTCGCCCCATTTAGGCCGCGCCGGCCGGCTTGGAAAGCAAGCCGTAACCATGTCGCGCAATGCTGGCGAGGCGGGGCCAGCGGAGAGGGACACATGCATCTCCAAATCACGCGGCGGCTTGTGCTTGCCGGCGCAAGCTCCTCGGTCGCGCTTTTTCTGGCCGGCTGCCAGTCGGCCGACCTGTCGCTGGCCGAAGGCGACGGCGCTTCTCGCGCCGCGGCCGACGAAGTGGCGCGGGCGCGCGGCCGCAACGGACTGTCGCGGCTGGCGCCGGACGGCAAGCTCGAGGCCGCGGCCATCGAGCAGGCCGGCTACATGGCCGCCAGCGGCAAGATGGAGCACACGGCGCTGCGCGGCCGCGATTTCGAGACGCGCATCCGCGCGCGCGGCATCGCGACGCCGGCCGCCGAAAATCTAGCCCACGGCCGCTTCGACATAGCCGGTGTGGTCGACATCTGGATGAACTCGCCGCCACACCGGCGCAACATGCTCGACCCGCGCTTCGAGAGCTTCGGGCTCGGCTACGCGCCCGGCGCCGACGGCAGAAACTACTGGGCGATGGTCCTTGGCGCCTGAGGCGGTTGGTATCCCGCAAGTAACCTCTGGCGCGCCGCGCCGCTAGTTACTAGTTGACACTGACACACCATCGGAAACTGGGACTACCGCCATGGAACTGGGCCTCTACACCTTCGGCGACGTCGGCACCGATCCCCGCACCGGCCGCAAGGTCGGCCCGGCTGAACGCCTGAAGAATCTCGTCGAGGAGATCGAACTCGCCGATCAGGTCGGGCTCGACGTGTTCGGGCTGGGCGAGCACCATCGGCCGGACTACGCCGTCTCCGCGCCGCCCGTCGTGCTGGCGGCCGCCGCTTCGCGTACGAAAAACATCAAGCTTTCCACCGCCGTCACCGTGCTTTCCTCGGACGATCCGATCCGCGTCTTCCAGCAGTTCTCCACGCTCGACCTTTTGTCGGGTGGGCGCGCCGAGATCATGGCCGGCCGCGGCTCCTTCATCGAATCCTTCCCGCTGTTCGGGCTCGATCTGAACGACTACGACGCGCTGTTCGCCGAAAAGCTGGCGATGCTGCTCGCTGTGCGCGACAACGAGATCCTCGACTGGCCGGGTAGCGACCACACGGCGCGTGTCGCGGGTCGCGGCGTCTACCCCCGTCCCGAGCGCCAGCTGCCGGTCTGGATCGCAGTCGGCGGCACGCCGCAGTCCGCCGCACGCGCCGGCATGCTCGGCCTGCCGATGGCCTTCGCCATCATCGGCGGCGAGCCGGCGCGCTTCGCGCCCTTCTTCAAGCTCTACCGCGAGCAGGTCAGCCGCGCCGGCCACGACCCGGCAAAGCTGCCGACCTCGATCAACGTGCACGGCTTCGTCAGCGAGACGAAGGATGGCATAGACGCCTTCTACGCCGCCGAGTCCGACGTCATGGCGCGTATCGGCAAGGAGCGCGGCTTTTCGCCGCCCAGCCGCGCGCAGTTCGACGCCGGCATGCGGCCCGAGGGCCACATGTTTGCCGGTTCGCCGAACCAGGTTGCCGAGAAGATCATCGCCAATCACGAAGTCTTCGGCTTCACCCGCTTCCTGCTGCAGCAGGCGATCGGCGTGATCCCGCACGACATGATGCTGAAGGCGATCGAGCTTTACGGCACGAAGGTCGCGCCGCAGGTGCGAAAGGCGGTCGGGCAGCGGTTGGCGAAGGCGGAAGCGACGCCCATATTGGCGTGATGATTCCGCTCTCAGTCCTCGACCTCTCCCCCGTCACCGAAGGCAGCGACGTCTCGGCGTCGCTCGCCAACTCGCTCGACCTCGCCCGCCATGCCGAGGCGCTCGGCTACCGCCGCTACTGGCTGGCCGAGCATCACAACATGCCGGGCATCGCAAGTGCTGCCACCGCCGTGGTGATCGCCCATGTCGCAGGCGGCACCAGGACCATCCGCGTCGGCGCCGGCGGCATCATGCTGCCCAACCACGCACCGCTGGTGATCGCCGAGCAGTTTGGCACGCTCAACGCGCTGCATCCCGGGCGAATCGACCTCGGGCTCGGCCGCGCGCCGGGCACAGACCAGCTGACCGCGCAGGCGCTGCGCCGCACGCTGACCGGCGAAGTCGACCGCTTCCCCAACGACGTGGTCGAGCTGATGAACTATTTCGGCCCGGCGCAGGAAGGCCAGCGGGTTCACGCCTATCCCGGCGAGAACCAGAACGTGCCGGTCTGGATCCTCGGTTCCAGCCTCTACGGCGCGCAGCTCGCCGCCATGCTCGGCCTGCCCTACGCCTTCGCCTCGCATTTCGCGCCGGCCGACATGGACCACGCAGTCGCCATCTACCGCGAGCGCTTCCAGCCATCCGATACGCTTGAAAAACCCTATCTGATGATGGGGCTGAACATGGTCGTCGCCCCCACCGACGAGGAGGCGCGCTACCTGTTCACCTCCATGCAGCAGGCGTTCGCGCGCATTCGTACCGGGCGGCCCGGAAAGCTGCCGCCGCCGGTGGAAGACGTGGAAGCCGTCCTCGATCCTTACGCCAAGGCGATGCTGAACAGCATGCTGTCGGCAGCCGTGGTCGGCTCGCCGCAGACGGCGCGGCGCGGGCTGGAGGCGTTCATCGCGCGCACCGGCGCGGACGAGGTGATCGTGACGTCGCAGGTCTTCGACCACGAGAAGCGGAAGCAGTCCTATTCACTGCTGGCGGAACTGCGCGAGGAGATGGCGAAGGCGGCCTAAAGGTCAGATAACCTTCACCCCCGCCTCCCCCCACTGCTTCCGCATCGCCGCCAGCGAGCCGCCGAGGTCGATGGCGCGGCAGCCTTCCATGACCACGGTGGCGTCGAAACCCAGCTTGCGCGCGTCGAGCGCCGAGAAGCCGACGCAGAAATCCGTCGCCAGTCCGGCCAGCGTCACCTTTACGATGCCGCGCTCCTTCAGGTAGCCGCCAAGCCCGGTCGGCGTCGCGCGGTCGTTCTCGAAGAAGGCCGAATAGCTGTCGATCGGCGGACGAAATCCCTTGCGCACCACCAGTTCCGCCTTGGTCCACACGAGGCCCGGATGGAACTGCGCGCCCCGCGTTCCCTGGATGCAGTGGTCCGGCCATAACGTCTGCTCGCCATAGGGCATGGTGGTGGTCGAGAACGGCTGCTTGCCGGGATGGCTCGACGCGAAGCTCGAATGGCCGGCCGGGTGCCAGTCCTGCGTCAGCACCACATGCTCGAAACGTTCGATCAGCCGGTTGACCACGGGCACCACCGCGTCGCCGTCCGCCACCGCCAGCGCACCGCCGGGGCAAAAGTCGTTCTGAACGTCGATGACGATCAATGCTTCGGCGGCCACGGGCATCTCCTTCGTTCAAGCAGGTGTGAGCACATCGGAAATCGCCGGCTTTGACAAGCCGCGCCCCGGTGATATCGTTTGCATACCAATGAATTTGGCCCGCCTCCGAGCAATCAAGCCAGGACGGAAGAAGGCCGGAGTGGGAACCTGGTGCGCTACGCCAGACCGCGTTCGCTCGACGAGGCGCTTGCCCTGAGGGCCGGCGGCCGCTGGCGCGTGATCGCCGGCGGAACCGACTTCTATCCGGCGCAAGGCGCGGCTCCGATCGAGGATGACGTGCTCGACATCACGGCCGTCGCCGGCCTGCGCGGCATCGAGACCGGCGCGGATGGCTGGCGCATCGGCGCGACGACGACCTGGACGGACATCGTGCGCACCGAACTGCCGCCGGCTTTCGACGCGCTCAGGCAGGCGGCGCGTGAGGTCGGCTCGGTGCAGGTGCAGAACCGCGCCACCATCGCCGGTAACCTCTGCAACGCCTCGCCCGCGGCGGACGGCGTGCCGCCCTTGCTGGCGCTCGGCGCCGAGGTCGAGATCGCGTCGGTGCGCGGCAGCCGCCGCCAGCCGCTGTCGGATTTCATCCTCGGCAACCGCAAGACGGCGCTCGGCGCCGACGAGCTGGTAACCGCGATCCGCGTCCCCAAGGCCGCCGGCACCGGCCGCTCCGCCTTCGAAAAGCTTGGCGCACGGCGCTATCTCGTCATCTCCATCGCCATGGTCGCGGCACGGATTGCCGTCGACGCTTCCGGCAACGTCGAGGCGGCGGCGATTGCCGTCGGCTCCTGCTCGCCCGTGGCGATGCGGCTGACGGAACTGGAAACGGCTCTCGTCGGCCGTCCTGCTGACGCGACGCTGGCACGAGCGGTAGAGCCCCGCCACCTCGCCTCACTCTCGCCCATCGACGATGTGCGCGCCAGTGCAGCCTATCGACGCGAGGCGGCCCGCGAAATCGTCGCACGCGCGATCGCACGCGCGGTCGCGGCCGATCCAGTGGAGCGGGCGGCATGAACATCCGCTCTGCCACGCCCATTGCCTTCAGTGTCAACGGCGCTCCCGTCGCGGTCAACGCGCCGCCGCTGGCGCGCCTGTCGAACGTGCTGCGCGACCGGCTCGGCCTCAGCGGCACCAAGGTCGGCTGCGATGCCGGCGACTGCGGCGCCTGCACGGTGCTCATCGACAGCGAGCCGGCCTGCGCCTGCATGGTGCCGGCAGCACAGGTCGAGGGCGCGGAGGTCCGGACCGTCGAGGGGCTCGCCGACGGAGCGGTCATGTCGGCGCTACAAGCCTCGTTTCTGCGCCACGGCGCAGCCCAGTGCGGCATCTGCACGCCGGGCATGCTGATGGCCGCGACCGCGCTGCTGGAGCGCGACCCGCATCCGGACGAGGCGGCCGTCGCCGACGCGCTCGGCGGGGTGCTGTGCCGCTGCACGGGCTACCGCAAGATCGTTGAGGCGGTGGTCAGCGCAATACCCTCCCCCTTGCGGGGAGGGTCGGTCAGCGAAGCCGACCGGGGCGGGGATGCGGAAAACGCCGCGCCCCCCACCCCGGACTTACGAACCGACCCTCCCCACAGGGGGGAGGTTAAAGGTCCCGTCGGCGCCTCCCCTCTCCGCCTCGATGGCCCGCCGAAGGTGCTGGGTACCGAGCGCTTCGGCGCCGACGAGCGACCGGCCGGCTGTCTCTCCGTGCTGGTGATCCGCTCGCCGCACTGGCACGCCGATTTCAGCTTCGGCGACCTCGACGGGTTCGTCCGCGACCATCCCGGCATCGTCGCCGTGTTCACCGCCGCAGACATCCCCGGGAAAAACGCCTTCGGCGTGATCCCGCCCTTCGCCGACCAGCCGGCGCTGGCGCAGGGGCGCGCGCGTTTCCGCGGCGAGGCGGTGGCAATCGTCGCCGGCGAGCGCGAGGCGGTGGAGGCCCTCAAACCGGCCGAATTCCCGATCGTCTGGACACCGCTTCCGCACGCACTCACCTGCGCCGAGGGTCGCGCTCTCGACCAGCTGCACGGCAACCGCCCCGGCAACATCCTCACGCGCGGCCGCGTGGTGCGCGGCGATGCCGATGCAGCGCTCGCCGCGTCGGAGGTCACCGCCAGCGGCGCCATCGAGACTGCCTATGTCGAACACGCCTATATCGAGCCCGAGGCAGGCCACGCCTTCATGGACGGCGACACGCTGGTCATCAAGGCGTGCACGCAGTCGCCCATGATGGACCGCGACGACACCGCGCTCGTGCTCGGCCTGCCGCGCGACAAGGTGCGCATTGTCCCGACGGCCACGGGCGGAGGCTTCGGTTCGAAGCTCGACCTGTCGGTGCAGCCGCTCATCGGCCTGGTGGCGCTGAAGACAGGGCGGCCGGCGGCGCTCATCTACACGCGGCAGGAATCGATGGCGTCCACTACCAAGCGCCACCCGGCCTCGATGCGCGCCACCATCGGCGCCGACGCGGAAGGCCGCGTCACCGGCATGGTGTTCGAGGGCGACTTCAACACGGGAGCCTATGCCAGCTGGGGACCGACCGTGGCCAACCGCGTGCCGGTTCACGCGAGCGGCCCCTATTTCACGCCCAACTACCGCGCGCTGACAGCAGCCGTTCACACCAACGGGCCGATCTCCGGCGCCTTCCGCGGCTTCGGCGTGCCGCAGGCGGCGGTCATGCAGGAGACGCTCTATGACGAGCTTGCCGCCAAGCTCGTCATGGATCGCCTCGCCTTCCGCCTGAAGAACGCGCTGCGCAACGGCCAGCCGACCGTGAGCGGCAACGTGATGGAGTCGGGCGTCGGCATGGTCGAATGCCTGACCGCGCTGGAAAACCGCTGGCAGAACGCGCTTGCCGAGGCCGCGGCGCACAATATGGGGGACGGCCACGTCCGCCGCGGCGTCGGCATCGCCTCGTGCTGGTACGGCTGTGGCAACACCGGCATTCCCAACCCCTCGACCATCCGCATCGGCGTCACGCCTGACGGACGGCTGGTCATGCACCAGGGCGCGGTCGATATCGGGCAGGGATCCAATACGGTGATCCCGCAGATCGCGGCGGAGGCGCTGGGTGTGCCGCTGTCGGCCTTCTCGTTCGTCTACGGCGACACGCACCTCACCCCGGACGCGGGCAAAACATCCGGCTCGCGCCAGACCTACATCTCCGGCAAGGCGGCGGAAAAGGCCGGGCGCGCGTTGCGCGAAACCCTGCTGCGCTTCGCTAACGTAGGCGATGACGCACAGATAGTTTTCGACGGCGCGGCGGTCACGATCCGTGACGGTGCGGCCTCGCGCCGCATCGAGCTCGCCACGCTGGCGGTCGGCGAAGACGGCTACGTGTTCCGCGCCGAAGAGAGTTACGATCCGCCCACGCGCCCTCTCGACGCCGACGGGCAGGGCAAACCCTATGCCGTCTACGGCTACGGCGCGCAGATCGTCGAACTCGAGGTCGACATGCGGCTCGGCACGGTGAAACTGCTGAAGATCACCGCCGCGCACGATATCGGTCGCGCCATCAACCCGCTGCTCGCCGTCGGCCAGGTCGAGGGCGGCATCGCGCAGGGCATCGGCATGGCGCTGATGGAGGAATACGTTCCCGGCCGCACCGAGAACCTGCACGAGTACCTGATCCCCACGATCGGCGACGTGCCGCAGATCGAGACGATCCTTGTCGAGGTCCCCGATCCCGAGGGGCCTTTTGGCGCCAAGGGGCTGGGCGAACACGTGCTGATCCCGACCGCGCCGTCTATTCTCAACGCCATCCGCCACGCCACCGGAGCACTGGTGACACGGCTTCCGGCGACGCCCGACCGTGTGCTTGCGGCGATTGCGGAGGCGCGGCGATGAACGAACTGGTCGAGCGCTTCGAACCTGCATCCACGGCCGAAAAGCCGGCCGGAGAGAAGCTGCGCTGCGACGCCTGCCCGGTCATGTGCTACGTCGCCGAGGGACGCAGCGGTGCCTGCGACCGCTACGGCAATTTCGGCGGGCGCATCGTGCGCTGCGACCCAGTGCGCGTGCTGGAATTTGCCGCCGAGGCCGGAACGCCACTGGTGGAGTTCTCTCCCGGCGAGAGGGGGCAGGACGATTGGGACGGCAACCCGGTCAACACCGGCCGCCGCTTCGTCTCCGCCATCGGCGCCGGCACCACCTATCCCGACTACAAGCCGGCGCCGTTCATCGTGTCGCAGGAGGTCGAAGGCGTCGACCTCGTCACGGTGGTGACCGAGGGCATCTTCTCCTACTGCGGCGTGAAGGTGAAGATCGACACCGACCGCCATGTCGGCGACGAGACAGCCATCGTGCGCGCGCAGGGCGAGCCGGTCGGCCATGTCACCACCGCCGAATACGGCTCGCAGATGCTGTCGCTGGGCGGCGTGCGCCATCTGACCGGCGGCTCGAAGGCGGAAGGCCGGATCACCTGCGACACCATGCTGGCGCTCTGCAATGGCGAGCCGGTCGAACTCTCCATCGACGGCGGCTCGACGTTGATCGTGCAGGCGGGCGCGGCCCCCGTCATCGACGGCGCCGTCGAGCATCGCATGCGGGTGGGCTGCGGCTCGGCCACGATCGGCATGTTTGCCAGCCAGTGGCGCGGCCTGGTGGACGAAGTCGTCGTGGTCGACGACCACATAACCGGCGTGGTTTCCGAGCATCAAGCCGGCAAGGTGCTCGGCTGGGAGGATACGGGAATCAAGATTCTGGGACGGCGCTCGACACCCGGCCGCTATTTCAAGGTCTCGGAACCCGGTACCGGCTGGGGCGGAACGCAGCTGACCGACCCGCTAGCGATCCTCGGGGACTGGAACGCGAAGAAGGGCGCCCGGCCGGGCCTGTCACTGCTGATGGTGTCCACCACCGGGGAACAGTTCGCCTACTACGAACTGGACGACGCGCTGAAGCCGGTCGAAAAGCCGTTCCCGGAGCGGCTGCGCAAGTCGGTTACACTCATCGAGGACAATTGCGAGCCGGCGCTGTGCACGGTGTTGTTCATGGGCGGCGCGGGCGGCAGCCTGCGTGCGGGCGTCACCGAGAATCCGGTCAACCTCACGCGCTCCGTGCACCGCCGCCAGACCTACGTCACGGTCGGCGGGGCACCCGCCTATGTTTGGCCGGGTGGCGGCATTACCTTGATGGTCGACGTCACGCGCCTGCCGGCCAACGCCTTCGGCTACGTGCCGACGCCGGCGCTGGTCGCGCCCATCGAGTTCACCATGAGGCGCGACGACTACATCGCGCTCGGCGGCTACGCCGACGAGATCAGGAGCGTCGAGGACGTGCTGGCGAGGGGTGGCGAGTATCTCAACGACCGGCGCCGCGAGCCGGCCCTGCGCGAGACCGCCTGGCCGCCCTTGGCGCAGCTGAGGCGGACGCGGTGAACGGGCCGCAGATCTCCTGGCTGCCGGACGGCCGGCGGCTGCACATGAACCACGGGCCGATCGACCTGATCGTCGAGGCGTTCGGCGAGCCGGCCGAGGTCCGGGCGGCGTACGAACAGGCTGCGGATCGTTTCCGAACTATCCTCGAAGAACTCGTGACGGAACTGACGGAGCTGCGGCGGCCGTCGACCCACGGCAGACTGCGCCGCTTCGCCGGCTCGACCGCACGGCGCATGGAAGCCGCCTGCGCGCGGCTCGCCGGTGACTTCCTCACGCCGATGGCGGCCGTGGCCGGCGCGGTCGCCGACGAGATGCTGGCCGATATGATCACCGGCCGCGCGCTGGATCGCGCCTATGTCAACGATGGCGGCGACATCGCCACCCATCTCGCGCCGGGACAGTCGATGAACGCGGCGGTCGCCGGCACCGGCCACGGCTTTTCCGACCGCATCACCATCGACGCTGCCTCGCCGGTGCGGGGCATCGCTACATCCGGCTGGCGCGGACGATCGTTCTCGCTGGGTATAGCCGACGCGGTGACCGTGCTGGCGCGAACGGGCGCTGCGGCCGACGCGGCGGCGACAGTGATCGCCAACGCCGTGGATTTGCCGGGGCATCCGGCGGTGAAACGACAGCCCGCGTGCGAACTCGCACCCGACAGCGATCTCGGTCAGCGGAAGGTTACGGTCGAGGTCGGCAGGCTCTCCGCTGACGAGATCACGGCGGCGCTCGAAGCCGGGCTAAGCGTGGCCGACGACCTTCGTCGCCGCGGGCTGATCGAGGGCGCCGCGCTATTCCTGGCGGGCGAAGCGAAGGTATGCGGAATAAGCACAATCAACCCTGCCTTGCGAGAGCGGACACTGGAGGAACTGAATGCCTGATTTCCCGATCCGCAAGATCGTCGTCGTCAGCGAGGAAATCCGCCACGACGGCGGGCCGGCTCCGGCCGTGCCGCAACGTCGCGCCGCGGCAGTGGGCGTGGCAAAAAACCCCTTCGCGGGCTGGTATGCGGAGGATCTGCAGCCTGCGATGAACGACCTGAACCCGCTAGCGCTGGAACTTACCGACCGGCTGATCGCCGCGCTTGGCGGCGACGCGAACGCCATCACCGGCTACGGCAAGGCATCGCTGGTCGGCTCGGCCGGCGAAGCCGAGCACGGCGCGTTGTGGGGCGTGCCGGGCGGCTACGGCATGCGCGACAGGATCGCGAAGTCGAAGGCGATCGTGCCCTGGGTGCTCAAGGTGGGCGGCATGGGCCAGGCGATCGACGTGCCGCTCGGTCACGCCAACGCGGCTTACGTGCGCAGCCACTTCGACACGATGACCGTGATGGTGCAGGACGCGCCGAAGCCCGACGAGATCGCCTTCGTCATCGCCATGATGATCGGCGGGCGCGTGCACTCGCGCATGGGCGGGCTGGAGGCGGACCAGGTCAAGGGCGAGGACGGGCTCAGATGAGCCGTGCTCCGCTCAAGCTGGTCGACACGTCGCCCGGGAAGGAGAGCGGTTACAGGCTCGACTCGCAGGTCGGCTTCCTGCTGCGCAAGGCCAACCAGCGGCACCTCTCCATCTTCGCGCAGCACATCGCCGATCTGACGCCGCCGCAGTTCGCGGCCCTCGCCAAGCTCGCCGAAGCTGGCGACACCTCGCAGAACCAGCTCGGCCAGATGGTCGCGATGGATGCGGCCACCATCAAGGGCGTCATCGACCGGCTGAAGACACGCGGGCTGGTGGCTCTCACGGAGCACGGCTCGGATCGGCGCCGGCTGGTGGTGAGCCTGACACCCGCCGGAAGGGCGACGATAGAGACGC
Organism: Rhizobiaceae bacterium; assembly: GCA_019635695.1. Taxonomy (GTDB): domain Bacteria; phylum Pseudomonadota; class Alphaproteobacteria; order Rhizobiales; family Rhizobiaceae; genus RCIO01. The sequence goes on along the minus strand of JAHBYZ010000010.1, from coordinate 82,529 downwards.
TGCTGACCGAAGCGGGGGCGATCACAGCCGAGACGCTGGCGCCGCTGACGGCGCGCGAAGCCGCGACGCTGGCGCGGCTTCTGGGCAAGATCGGGTAAGCGCAGGCTTACCTAAATCCGCTCACGCGTCTTTCTCGGAGAGCTCGTTCGGCGGGCCGGGCTCCGCTTCCACCGGCTGCTTCGGGCCGCCCTTGGCAACGCCCACCATGGCTGGCCGCAGAACGCGGTCGCCGATCACATAGCCGGGCTGCACGACGTTGACGACCGTGTTGGCCGGCACGTTCGGGTTCGGCACCTCGAACATGGCCTGATGGAAATTCGGGTCGAAGCGCTCGCCTTCTGGCACGATCTTCTTCACGCCGTGGCGCTCAAGCGCGGCGAGCATGGACCGCTCCGTCATGTCGACGCCCTCGGCGAGGCTCGCGACTCCGGGCGTCTCCTTCGCATCCGCCGGGATGGCGTCCAGCGCGCGGCGCAGATTGTCGGCGACGCCAAGCATGTCGCGGGCGAAGTTGGTCACCGCATAGGCACGCGCGTCGGCCACGTCGCGCTGGGTACGACGGCGCAAATTCTCCATCTCGGCCGCGGCGCGCAGGCGCGCATCCTTCAGCTCCTCGTTTTCCTTCATCAGGCGCACCAGCGCCTCGTAGTCGGCGCTCAGCTCGCCGGCCACCGCTTCGGCGGCCGCCTGCGCGGCGTCGCCGCCGGCCCATTTCCCGGCCGCAGCGCCTTCGGCAACGCGCTCGTCTTCAGGCTTGTCGTTCATCGCCTCGTTCCATGCCGCATGGTTTCGGATTTGCCCGGGATATCGAGGCTCTTGCCGGGAAAATCAAGGGGCGGGAAGGGAATCCAGTCCTATCGGGCCTACTTCAACATCCGCGACACGACCTGCGCGGTGTAGTCGACCATCGGCACGATACGCGCGTAGTTGAGCCGCGTGGGGCCAATGACGCCGAGCGCGCCGATGACGCGCGAGTCCCTGTCGCGGTAGGGCGCCACCACCAGCGACGAGCCCGACAGCGAGAACAGCTTGTTCTCCGAGCCGATGAAGATGCGCACACCCTCGCCCTCCTCGGCCAGGTCGAGCAGCTGGATCAGCCCGTCCTTGGTCTCCAGATCCTCGAACAGGTGCCTGAGCAGGTCGATCTCGGCCTGCGCGGTGACGCTGCCGAGCAGGTTCGCGTGGCCGCGCACGATCAGCCGCGCCGGCAGGCCGCTGTCGGCGCCTGCCCAGACCGCCAGCCCCCGCTGCACCAGATCCTGGCTCAGCTGGTCGAGCGCCGTGCGCGTCTCCTGCTGCAGCCGCGCGATCTCCGTCCGCGCTTCCGCCAGCGTGCGCCCGCGCACATGCGCGTTGAGGAAGTTGGACGCCTCGGCCAGCTGCGACGCCGTGGTGCCGGCCGGCAGGTCGATGACCCGGTTCTCCACGTCGCCCGCCTGGCTCACCAGCACCGCCAGCGCCTTGGTCGGCTCCAGCCGGATGAACTCGACATGCTTCAGCGCCATCTCGCTCTTGGCGGCAAGCACGAGGCCGGCGCCCTTCGACATGCCCGAGAGCAGCGAGGACGCGTCCGTCAGCATGTGCTCCAGCGTCTGGCCGGAACCCGAGGCCTTCACCTGCGCCTCGATCACCCGGCGCTCGTCCTCGGCGAGGTCGCCGATCTCCATGAAGGCGTCGACGAAGAAGCGCAGGCCGAGCTGGGTCGGCAGCCGGCCGGCGGAGATGTGCGGGGCGTAGACGAGGCCGAGATTCTCCAGGTCGCTCATCACGTTGCGCACGGTGGCCGGCGACAGCGATTGCGGCAGGATGCGCGACAGATTGCGCGAGCCGACCGGCTCGCCCTCGCGCAGATAGGTCTCCACGATCGCTCGAAATATCTCGCGCGAGCGCTGGTCGAGCGCGCCCGGCAGGTTCTGTTCGAGAACGGGCCTGTTCATCGCCACCTGTGCCGCCTCCATCAACGGCGGACCAAGGATATAGGTGCCGCGGCGTGCGACGCAAGAAAGCCGGCAACGCGGCCTTTTCCTTTGCCTCATCGGACGTCGGGGGCTAGAAGGCGGCCCACAATTCGAATCCAGCTGAGAGAGCGGTGAAACATGCGGCCATCGGGGCGTAAGGCGGACGAAATGCGGGCGGTCTCCTTCGAGCGCGGCGTGTCGCGCCATGCGGAGGGTTCCTGCCTCGTCAAGTTCGGCGACACGCATGTGCTGTGCACCGCCAGCCTGGAGGAAAAGGTGCCCGGCTGGATGCGCAATTCCGGCAAGGGCTGGGTGACGGCCGAATACGGCATGCTGCCGCGGGCCACCCACGACCGCACGCGCCGCGAGGCGTCGGCCGGCAAGCAGGGCGGCCGCACTCTCGAAATCCAGCGCCTTATCGGGCGTTCTCTCAGAGCGGTGGTCGACCTGCAGCAGCTCGGCGAATTCCAGATCACCGTCGACTGCGACGTGCTGCAGGCCGACGGTGGCACGCGCACCGCCTCGATCACCGGCGGCTTCGTGGCGCTCTACGACTGCCTGCGCTGGATGGAGGCGCGCAAGATGACGTCCGTCGCGCGCGTGATGAAGGACCACGTCGCGGCGATTTCGTGCGGCATCCATGGCGGCGTGCCGGTCATCGACCTCGACTATGTCGAGGATTCGTCCGCGCAGACCGACGCCAATTTCGTGATGACCGGCAAGGGTGGCATCGTCGAGGTGCAGGGCACAGCCGAAGGCGAGCCGTTCACGTCTGAGCAGTTCGACGCGCTGATGGCGCTGGCGCGGCAGGGCATCGGCCGGCTGGTCGAGATGCAGAAGCAGGCGATCGGGTAGGATGCGGCCGGCCGCCATCCTCGAATCCGCGCTCTATGCCGACGACCTCGACGCGGCCGAGGATTTCTACGGGCGGGTGATGGGGCTGGAACGGATAGCCAAGGTGCCGGGCCGGCACGTCTTCTTCCGCTGCGGACAAGGCGTGCTGCTGGTCTTCAATCCGGCCGTCACGGTGACGCCGCCGCCGGCGGATGCCAGGCTGCCAGTGCCGCCGCACGGCACGCGCGGACGGGGTCATCTGTGCTTTTCGGCAACCGCCGCTGAGATCGAAGACTGGAAAGCCCGGCTCGCGGCGCAGGGCGTTACGGTCGAAGCCGATTTCGAGTGGCCAAATGGCGGCCGCTCCATCTATTTCCGCGATACGGCAGGCAACTCCATCGAATTCGCCGAGCCGCGCATCTGGGGGCTTTGATGCGCAAACTCGATACGCGCCGCATCGTGGTGGCCAGCCACAACAGGGGTAAGCTCGAAGAGATCGCCGCGCTGATCGGCCCGCATGGGTTCGAGGCGAAGTCCGCCGCCGAATACGGCCTGCCCGAGCCGGCGGAAACCGGCACGACCTTCGAGCAGAACGCCTACACCAAGGCCTTCGCCGCGGCCGCCGCCACCGGCCTGCCGGCGCTGTCCGACGACAGCGGGTTGTGCGTCGACGCGCTCGGCGGGCAGCCCGGTGTCTACACCGCCGACTGGGCGGAGAAGCCGGATGGCTCCGGCCGCGATTTCCTTTACGCTATGACGAAGACCGAGGACGCCTTGCAGAAGGCCGGCGCGACGCAGCCGGCGCAGCGCAAGGGCCGCTTCGTCTCGGTGCTGTGCCTATGCTGGCCGGACGGCCATGCCGAATATTTCCGCGGCGAGGTCGAAGGCACGCTCGTGTGGCCGCCGCGCGGGAACAAGGGGCACGGCTACGATCCCGTGTTCATGCCTGACGGGCATTCGCGCAGCTTCGGCGAGATGGAAACCGCGGAGAAATCCGGCATCGGAGCGCCGCTGTCGCACCGCGCACGCTCCTTCGCAAAGTTCGAACAGGCGATGCTCACGGCATGATCGACACCTCGCCCGGCTTCGGCGTCTACGTCCACTGGCCGTTCTGCGCGGCCAAGTGCCCTTACTGCGACTTCAACAGCCATGTCCGCCACGTCGCGATCGACCAGGAGCGCTATGCCGCCGCGCTGGCCGCCGAGATGGCGACGATGCGCGAACGCATCGGTCCGCGCACGGTCACCTCGATCTTCCTCGGCGGCGGCACCCCGTCCCTGATGAAGCCGCAAACCGTGGGCGCGGTGCTCGATGCGGTGGCGAAGAACTGGACCGTGCCGGCCGGCATCGAGGTTACGCTGGAAGCAAACCCGTCCTCTGTCGAGGCCGAACGCTTCCGCGGCTACCGCGACGCTGGCGTCAACCGCGTGTCGCTAGGCGTGCAGGCGCTTAACGACCGCGACCTGAAATTCCTCGGCCGGCTGCACAATGTCGAGCAGGCGCTGGGGGCGATCCGGCTCGCCCGCGAGACGTTTCCGCGGCTGTCGTTCGACCTGATCTACGCCCGGCCGGGCCAGACCCTGGAAGCGTGGGATGCCGAGCTGAAGCAGGCGATCGGATACGCGGTCGATCATCTGTCGCTCTACCAGCTCACGATAGAGGAAGGGACGCCGTTCCACGCGCTGCATTCCATCGGCAAGATCGCGATTCCCGGTCCCGATCATGCCGCCGACCTCTACGAGCTGACACAGAAGGTGACCGCCGCGCACGGCCTGCCGGCCTACGAGGTGTCCAACCACGCGAAGCCCGGCGCCGAGAGCCGGCACAACCTCGTCTACTGGCGCTACGGAGAATATGCCGGCATCGGCCCCGGCGCACATGGACGCTTCCTGGAGGGCGATGGGGAAGGCGGCAAGCGCATCGTCACCTTCACCGAGCGAACGCCCGAGACCTGGCTCAACCTCGTCGAGGCCAAGGGCCACGGCGTCACCGGCGGCGAGATCCTGTCGCGATCGGAGGAAGCCGACGAGTTCCTGCTGATGGGCCTGCGGCTAATCGAAGGCATCGACCTCGTGCGCTATGAGCAGCTTTCCGGGCGGCCCTTGTCCGCCAAGCGGCTCTCGGTGCTGCTCGACGAGCGCCTCGTCGAGCCGGTCGGCAATTCGCGGCTGCGCGCCACGCCCTCCGGCATGGTGGTGCTCGACGCCTTGGTGGCCGACCTGGCCGCCTGACGGCGCGCGCCGCGCTGGTTGCGGCCGGCGTAGTAAGGATCGTAGCTGTCCTGAATGACGAGCGACATAGCATCTCCTCCACGAGATGCCCGCTAATGCGGCAATTGCCGGAAATGTTCCCAACAATCGTCGTCATCGGTTCCGCAACGCCTTGCCGGCGGGCCGCGCCTTTCACAAGGTAGCCGGACGGGGAAGTTCGGGTGGGGCGATGACAAGAAGTGCTGCACTCCTGTTTGCCGTGACGGGCTTCGCCCTCGTCCACCTCGTTTTCGCCTATCTCATCTTCTGGTTGGCGAACCTGCTTCCCGGCCATTCGATCGATTCGCCGACGGGCGCCTCGTTGCCGTGGGCGTTTGTCATCGACCTGCTGCTCGTCGCGCTGTTCGGGCTGCAGCATTCGGGCATGGCGCGCAGGCGGTTCAAGGCCGTGACCGCGCGCTGGGTCGCGCCCGGGCTGGAACGCGCGGTCTATGTCTGGTTCGCCGTCGCAGCGCTGTTCTCAGTTGTCCATTTCTCCCAGCCGCTGCCGGTCATGGTCTGGTCGGTCGACCAGCCTCTGCTGCGCGGCCTGATCTGGCTGCTGTTCGCCTGCGGATGGGCGATCGCGGCGGCCGCCTACTGGTCGGTCGGCATCCTCTACCTGCTCGGGGTCGAACAGGCGCTGGCCCTGTATCGCGGCCGGCCGCAGCCGGCGCAGCCATTCGTCGACAGCTGGGCCTACCGGTACGTGCGCAACCCGCAGCAGCTCGGGCTTCTCGTCGCGTTCTGGAGCACACCCGACATGACGCTCGGGCATCTGGTCTTCGCGGCTGCGATGACGGCTTACATCGTCGTCGGCATGTCTTACGAGAAGCGCGACCTCGTCGCGCTGCACGGGCAATCCTACGCGGATTACGCGAAGGGCGTTCCCGCGGTCATTCCGTGGCGCCTTCGGCGCGGCGGCTAAGCGCTACTGCGCCGCCGCGGCCACGCGTTCGGCCTTCTCCGCCTTGGCCGAAACCCGCCAGCCGACGAGCGCGGCGGCCAGCAGGATCGCCGAGGCGATGTAGAAGGCGAGCCCGGACCATTCCATGGAAAAGCCCGGCCCGACGGAATAGGCATAGACGCCGCCGAAGAACACCGGCGAGGCGATGCCGGCGATGGAGGCCACCGACATGTTGGCGCCCTGCAACTGGCCCTGTTCGCTTTCCGACACCAGCCGCGTCATCAGCGACTGCAGCGTCGGCATGGCCAGACCCCACAATGCATTCGGCGCAATCGCCACGAACTGCATCCAGCCGGTCCAGGCGACGCCCATAAGGGCGATGCCGGCGGCGCCGCCGAACAGGCCGAACACCATGACCGCGCGGTCGCCGAAACGCTTGACCAGCGGGCCGACCACCAGCCCCTGCACGATCATGTCGGCGACGCCCACGCAGGCGAGCAGCACGCCCACCTGCCAAGGCGTCCAGCCGTAGCGGTAGCCCGCATAGAGCACCCACACGGCCGAGAAGATGTGGTGGGAGAAGTGCAGCAGGAAGGTCACCACGGCCAGTCCCGTCAGTTCCGCATGGCGCTTCAGCAGCACCATGGCGCCAACCGGATTGGCGCGTTTCCAAGAGAACGCCATGCGCTTCTCCGGGGCCAGCGATTCCGGCAGGATGAACAGGCCGTAGAGGAAAGCGACGCCCGAAAGGGCGGCCGCAAACCAGAACGGCGCGCGCGGACCGATCTCGCCCAGCACGCCGCCGAGCAGCGGCCCGAGGATGAATCCGCCGCCGAAAGCCGCGCCGATCAGGCCGTAGGCGCGGGCGCGATCTTCCGGCGCCGTCACGTCGGCCATGTAGGCGTAGACCGTGGTGAAGCTCGACGAGGTGACGCCGGCGACGATGCGGCCGAGAGCCAGCCACCAGAGATTGGGCGCCAGCGCCATCAGCACGTAGTCCAGCGACAGGCCGATGGTCGACAGCAGGATCACCGGGCGGCGCCCGTAGCGGTCGGACAGCGAGCCGATGATCGGCGAGCAGATGAACTGCATGCCGGCCCACAGAGCGACGAAGATGCCGTTGATCCAGCCGGCATTGGCGCTCGATCCGGCGAACTCCTCGATGAGCGGCGGCAGCACGGGGATGATGATGCCCATCGCCACGATGTCGAGCACCGCGGTGACGAAGATGAAGGCGATTGCCGCCTGTCGGCGCCTGCCCGTGATGATCGGGCCGGAGGTCGTGTTCATGGCAGGTGGTCCGGTTGAGGCGCGGTCTATATAGAAGCGTGATGTGAATGGCCACCTGGCGGCGCGGCCGTTCGCTTGGGCCAACGGACCCTCCTGACATTGCGTTGTCGGGAGGAAGACAGGAGCGGGTGGTTTGGCCGAGGGCGAAAGCGGGCGGAAGACCTTCCTCGTCGGGCAGACGGAGATGCCGGCGCGACCGCTGCCGCCGGCTTTGCACCTGGTCGCCACGCCGATCGGCAATCTGGGCGACGTGACGCTGCGCGCGCTGGAGACGATCGCAGCCGCCGACATCCTCGCCTGCGAGGACACGCGGGTCACCCGCACACTGCTTGCCCGCTACGGCATCCGCCAGCGGCCGGTGGCCTATCACGAACACAACGCGGCCGAGGCCGGCACGCGGCTGCTCGCGGCGCTCAAGGACGGCCGCAGCGTGGCGCTGGTATCCGACGCCGGCACGCCGTTGGTGTCCGACCCCGGCTTTCGCCTGGTCGAAGCTGCGCGCGAAGCGGGCATCCCCGTCGTACCTATACCCGGACCCTCAGCGGCTCTCGCCGCGCTCACCGCGTCGGGCTTACCGTCCGACGCCTTCTTCTTCGCGGGCTTCCTCCCGGTGAAGAACGGCGCGCGCGCGTCACGGCTTACGGAGCTCAAGGCGGTTCCGGGAACGCTGATCTTCTTCGAATCACCGAACCGGCTGGGCGAATCCCTTGCCGCCATGGCCGAAGTCTTCGGCAACCGCCGCGTCGCTGTCTGCCGCGAGCTGACCAAGGCTTTCGAGGAGATCCGCACCGGCCCGCTTGCCGATCTCGCTGCACACTATGCGGAAGCGGGCGCGCCGAAAGGCGAGATCGTCGTCTGCGTCGCGCCGCCCGATCCGGCGGCCGCTCCGGCCGAGGCCGATGTCGACGCCGTGCTGCGGTCGCTCGCGTCGGAGATGGGCGCATCGAAAGCCGCTGCGGAAGCCGCCCGTCTCACCGGCCTGCGCAAGGCAGATCTCTACAAGCGCCTGCTGGAGCTGAAGCCCGATGGCCCGGGCGGTTGAGCCAAGCGCCGGCCGAAAGCGCCACGAGCGCCGGGGCCACCGCGGCGAGTGGCTGGCGGCCATGGCGCTGCGCGCCAAGGGGTTCCGCATCGTGGCCAAGCGCTTCAGGACGCCGCTCGGCGAGATCGACCTGATCGCGCGGCGCGGCGACCTTGTGGCCATGGTCGAGGTCAAGGTGCGGCCGACGCTGCTGGAGGCCATGGACGCCGTCGGCCGCATGTCGCAGCGCCGCATCGAAGCCGCCGCCGATCTCTGGCTCTCGCGCCAGCGTGACCATGCCCGGCTGTCGATCCGCTTCGACATGGTCGCTGTCCTGCCCTGGCGCTGGCCCGTCCACGTGCCGGACGCGTTTCAAGGTACGCGTTAGCGTGCACTTACCTTCATCGGTATGCCGCCCTCCGGCTGCACGGTCAGCTTCTGCACCGGCCACGGTTTCGTCTGCGGCAGCGGATCGAAGCGCCAGCGCGACATCAGCGCGGCTAGCGCGATCATCGCCTCCTGCATGGCGAAGCTGGCGCCGATGCAGATGCGCGGCCCCGCGCCGAATGGCAGATACTGGTAGCGGTCGATCCTGTCGCGATTGCCGGGATGGAAGCGCTCCGGCAGGAACGCGTCGGGCCGGTCCCACAATTTCCTGTGGCGGTGGATCGTCCACGGCATGATCGTCACCTGCGCCCCCGCGACTATCTCCAACTCGCCGTACCGGTCGGACTCGATCGCCTCACGGCTGATGGTGGGCGCTGGCGGATAGAGCCGCATCGCCTCCTCGAAGGCTGCGCGCGTCAGCGGCATCGCGTCGAGCATGTCGACCGGCGCGACGCCCTCCGCGACCACGCCGTCGATCTCGGCCTCGACGCGCTCGCGCTCCCACGGCGCGCTGCCGAGCAGGAACAGCGTCCAGGCCAGCGCGCGCGCCGTCGTCTCGTGCCCGGCCCCAATGAAGGTCAGGATGTTGTCGGCGATCTCTTCGGCGGAAAGCCCGTCCGGCCCCTCGGCCTGCAGCAGCAAGCCGAGGAAATCGGCGGTCGGCGCCGCACCCGCGGCCAGCTTTGCCCGCCGCGCAGCGGTGACGTTCGCCACCGTGCGGCGGAAGAAGCCTATCGCGCGCCGCCCGGCCACGCGCGTCGGCCGCGGCAGCCAGGCCGGCAGTTGCAAGATGTCGAACGGGTCGATCCGCGCCATGGTGGCGAACAGCCGGTCGATCTGCCGTTCCAGCTCGGCATCCGGGATTCCTGCGAGTTCGCCTGAGAACAGCGTCTCGGCGAGGATCTCGTAGGCCAGTTTCGTCATGTCGCGGGCGACATCCGTCACCGCGCCGTCGGCATAGCGTGCCGCGAATGCCTGCGAGCCGTGCTGCATCGCGCCCGCGAAGCCGGCGATGTGGCGCGGGGTGAAAACCGGCGCCATCGCCTTGCGCGAGCGCCTCCACACCTCGCCCTCAGCCGTCAGCAGCCCGTCGCGCAGGATCGGCCGCAGCACCGCCTGGCGCAGCCGCCCCATGCGATAGTTCCTGACGTTGTCCACCAGTACATGGCGCACGAGGCCGGGATCGTTGGCGATGACTAGCGGTCCGCCGACGCCGGTGCGGATGGATATCCATGGTTCGCGGTAGGACGGCTCGCCCCAGATCTCGATCGGGTTGCGGTAGAGCACCCGCAGCATCTCCAGCAGCGACGGCGGCTTCGTTCGCGGCCGCGGCGCCGGCGGAACGAAGGGCTCGCGGGTCGAAAGGGTGCTTTCCATCGCTCGAAGATAGGCGCCTATTGCGGCGACGCGAAGGGTTGCCGGCGCCGCAGCCTCACGGAACCTGCGGCTTTTGTGCCGGGTTTTGCCCGATGAGAAACGTTCCACGGGAGGAAACCATGGAAATCAGCGTCCAGGACTACGCCCGCCAGTGCGCCGAGCAGGGGCTGCGCGGCGACTATTCGGCCTGCCGGGCCGACTTCACCGTCGAGCAGGGCTACGCCTATTCCGAGGAGGAACAAGCGGTGTGGCGCACGCTGTGCGACCGCCAGTCGAAGCTGACGGCGCGGCTGGCGCACCCCGCCTATCTCGACGGCGTCGCGAAGCTCGGCCTGCTCGACCGCATCCCCGACTTCGACGCGGTAAGCGCCATACTGGGCGGCATGACCGGCTGGCGCATCGTCGCCGTGCCAGGCCTCATCCCCGGCGACGCCTTCTTCCACCATCTGGCCAACCGGCGCTTTCCGGTCACCAACTGGCTGCGCACCCGCGACGAGCTCGACTACGTCGTCGAGCCGGACATGTTCCACGACTTCTTCGGCCATGTGCCGGTGCTGACCCAGCCGGTCTTCGCCGACTTCATGCAGATGTACGGTGCGCGGGCGGGCGACACTATCGCGCTCGGCGCCGGCGAGATGATCACACGGCTGTACTGGTACACGGTGGAGTACGGCCTGATGCAGGGGCCGGGCGAGCCGCTGAAGGCGTTCGGCGCCGGGCTGATGTCGTCCTACACCGAACTCCAGTTTGCGGTGGAGAGCGACAAGGCGCATCGCGTGCCGTTCGATCTCGAAACCGTCATGCGCACGGCCTACGAGATCGACAAGTTCCAGCGCGCCTATTTTGTGCTGCCATCCTTCGACGCGCTGCGCGACGCCTTCGGGCAAGCCGACCTCGCCGGGCTCGCCGCACGCTTCAAGGACGCGCCGCCGCTCGACCCCGGCGCGCTGTAGATTGGCATTTGCGGCGCGCGCGTTATCCCGCTATCAGACCGCCGCCCGCAACCGCCCGCCTTAACTGCAGGAACCGCCATGGCCACCGAACTGTCGACCCTTGAGGAACAGGCCCGCCTTCTCTCGGCCGCCCTGCCCTATATGCAGCGTTACGAGAACAAGACGGTCGTGGTGAAATATGGCGGCCACGCCATGGGCGACATCTCGCTCGCAAAGGCGTTTGCCCGCGACATAGCCCTGCTCAAGCAGTCTGGCGTGAACCCGATCGTCGTCCACGGCGGCGGGCCGCAGATCGGCGCCATGCTGACCAAGATGGGCATCGAGTCGCGTTTCGAGGGCGGCCTGCGGGTGACCGACCAGAAGACCGTCGAGATCGTCGAGATGGTGCTGGCCGGCTCGATCAACAAGGAAATCGTCGCGCTCATCAATGCCGAGGGCGAGTGGGCGATCGGCCTGTGCGGCAAGGACGGCAACATGGTCTTCGCCGAGAAGGCCAAGAAGACCATCAAGGACCCGGATTCCAATATCGAGCGCGTGCTCGATCTCGGCTTCGTCGGCGAACCCGTCGAGGTCGACCGCACCTTGCTCGACCTGCTGGCGCGCTCCGAGATGATCCCGGTGATCGCGCCGGTGGCGCCTGGCCGCGACGGCCACACCTACAACATCAACGCCGACACCTTTGCGGGCGCGATAGCGGGAGCCGTGCAGGCGACGCGGCTCTTGTTCCTCACCGACGTGCCGGGCGTGCTCGACAAGGACAAGAAGCTGATCGACCAGCTCACGGTCGCCGACGCCAAGGCGCTTATCGCCGACGGCACCATCTCGGGCGGCATGATCCCCAAGGTCGAGACCTGCATCTACGCGATCGAAAAGGGCGTTGAGGGCGTCGTCATCCTCAACGGCAAGTCGGCGCATTCGGTGCTGCTGGAGCTGTTCACCGAGCACGGCGCGGGCACTCTGCTGGTGCCGTAAGGAGGAGGCTACTCCGCCTCGGCCCACGCCCTGATGAGGTGGTGCGCGATGGCTGCCGGCGGCGGGCAGAGGATGCCGTCGGGATGGGTGCCGGAGAGGATCGCGCGGGTTTCGGGCCGCGTGAACCAGCGGCAGTCCTGCAGCTCCTTGCCGTCGAAGGCGACGTCCTCGTTCAGAGCCTCGCCGAAGCAGCCGATCATCAGCGACATGGGGAACGGCCAGGGTTGGCTGGCGTGGTAGGCGACGCGGCCAAGGCGGATGCCGCTCTCCTCGAAGGTTTCGCGGCGCACCGCATTCTCGATCGTCTCGCCCGGCTCGATGAAACCGGCGAGCGCGGAATACATGCCCGTCGGAAAGTGCGGGCTGCGGCCGAGCAGGCAGTGCGTGCGTGTCACGGCCAGCATGATCGCCACCGGGTCGGTGCGCGGGAAATGCTCGGCCGCGCATTTGCCGCAGACGCGCTTGTAGCCGCCGATACGCATGGCGGTCTCGCCGCCGCAGCGGCTGCAGAAACGGTGCGTGCGGTGCCAGTTCAGCAATCCGCCCGCCTGCGCCACCGCGCCGAGCGCGGCCTCGTCGATCAGCCCGTTCACGTAGACCGGCCGCAATTCCAGCGCGCGCAGTCCCTCCGGCGGCGCGTCGGGCGAAAGCCCGCTGGTCGCCGCAAGGACCGGTCCCAGCGAATCGGTACCGAGCAGGATGGCGTCGCCGAGATTGGCCAGATGAGCCTCGGCCTCCGCCCGGTCGAACCACGGCACGAACAGCTCGTGCCGCACCTTGAGCAGCAGTTTGGAGCCCGCGAACAGCAGCATGCGCACGCGGCTGTCGGCGAGCGCGGCGGCCACGCTCTCGTCGGTGCGGTTCTCGGCATCGCGGTCGATCTCGTTGCCGGCGAAGCCGACGAACTGGCTCGGCTCGCGCGCCGGCAGGTCGAAAAGTCTGAAGCTCATGGTCGGGGGATCACATTGCCTGTCTGAAACGCTCGGCGAGCTGGCGCAGCTCGGCCGGCCGGTAGGGTTCGCGCGGATCCTGGCCCCAGACCGCCGACGGCCAGCCGGGATCGCCCTGCGACCGCGCCACGACGTGAACGTGAAGCTGGCGCACGCGGTTGCCGAGCACCGCCATGTTGATCTTATCGCATTTCGTCTCGGCCTTGAGCACCTGGCCGACCGAATTCATCTCGAAGGTCAGCATCGCCTGGTCGAGCGGGGTCAGCTCGTGCATCTCCTCCACGCCCGGCCGCTGCGGGATCAGCACCAGCCACGGCCAGCGCCGTTCGTTGACGAGCCGCATCTCGCACAGGCCCAGCCAGACGACGGGATGGCTCACGGCCTCCAGACGCGCATCGATCTCGAACCCTGCCTTCGTGACGGGCAGCATGGCGTTTCCTCGTTCGCGCAACGCTAGATTGGCCCGGGCCGGCCCGCAAGCGGCTCTTTGCCGAGCACAGCTCTTGCAACAGGCAGCCCTTGCAGCAGGCAGGCCTTGCAATAGGGCGGGACATGCCCGATATGAGCGGCGGGAGGTTGGTTGGTGGACGATCCACTCGCCAACCGGGTCAGGTCCGGAAGGAAGCAGCCCTAACGAGTTCGGAACGGGTTGCCGTTCCAGCCTCCCACCCCTCATTTGTCAGCCCGGTCCACGCGACCAGGTTTCGGTGCGCGTCGGTTGACGCGCCGCCGGCCCGCGGGCGACATTGTTCATCGTCAGAGGGAGTTGCGGCCTTCCCATGAGCGAGCTTTTCCAGAGCACCGATGCGGCACCGGCGGCGGCCGGCGTCTATCGCGTTCTGGCGCGCAAATACCGGCCGCAGGACTTTTCCGCCCTCATCGGCCAGGAGCCGATGGTGCGCACGCTCACCAACGCATTCGCCGCCGGGCGCATCGCGCAGGCGTGGCTGCTGACCGGCGTGCGCGGCGTGGGAAAGACCACCACCGCGCGCATCCTCGCGCGCGCACTCAACTACAGATCGGCGACCGTCGACCGCCCCACCGTCGACCTCTCCGAACCCGGTGAGAACTGCAAGGCCATCATGGAAGGCCGCCATGTCGACGTGATCGAGATGGACGCAGCCTCGCACACCGGCATCGACAACATGCGCGAGCTGCTGGAGCAGGTGCGCTACGCGCCGCAGGCGGCCCGCTACAAGGTCTACATCATCGACGAAGTGCACATGCTCTCCGGCGCGTCTTTCAACGCGATGCTGAAGACGCTGGAAGAGCCGCCGCCGCATGTGAAATTCATCTTCGCCACGACCGAGATCCGCAAGGTGCCGATCACCGTGCTGTCGCGCTGCCAGCGCTTCGACCTGCGCCGCGTCGAGGCCGGCGTGCTCGCCGCGCACCTCACGGAGATCGCCGGCAGGGAGGGCGTCGAGGCGGAGCCGGAGGCGATCGCCATGATCGCGCGCGCCGCTGAAGGCTCGGTGCGCGATTCGCTCTCCATCCTCGATCAGGCGATCGTCCACGGCTCCGGGAAGGTTGCCGCTTCCGCCGTACGCGACATGATGGGGCTGGCCGACCGCGCCCGCGTGGTCGACCTGTTCCGCTCCGTGATGGCCGGTGACGTCGCCGCCGCGCTCGCCGAGTTCCGCAGCCAGTACGATGCCGGCGCCGATCCGACCACGGTGCTCACCGACCTTGCCGAGTTCACCCATCTGGTGACCCGGCTGAAATACGTCCCCTCTGCCGCCAACGACGCCACGCTTTCGGAAGCCGAGCGCGGCCAGGGCGCCGAGTTCGCAGCCACGCTGCCGGTGCGGGCGCTGGCGCGCGCCTGGCAGATGCTGCTCAAGGGCATCACCGAGGTGTCCAGCGCCACGCGGCCGGCTGCGGCGGCCGAGATGGTGCTGATCCGGCTGGCCCATGCCGCCAGCCTGCCGACCCTGGACGAGGCGCTGAAGGCATTGGCCGACGGCGCGCCCGCGCCATCTCCGGGCGCGATTGCCGGCGGCGGGGCGGTTCGCTCCCAGCCTGTGCATTCCGCGCCGCAAGCGACCATCCCGCCCCGCATGTCCGTCTCGACCTCCGGTGGCCAGACCATGCGGCTTGTCGAGCAGAGCCCCGAGCCGGCGGATCGGCAGATCGCGGCGCCGGTCGAACTTCCCGCCGTTGCGGTCAACTCGCTGGTCGATATCGCCGCGCTCGCCGACAAGCATCGCGACGTCACGTTCAAGATCCTGCTCAAACGCCACGTGCGCCCCGTGCGCATCCGGCCCGGCCAGATCGAGGTGGCGCTGGCGCACGAGGCGCCGCGCACGCTGCTGAACGATCTTTCCAGCCGGCTCAAGGAGTGGACCGGGCGCAACTGGGTCGCCGTAGCTTCCAGGGAAGAAGGCGGCCCGACGCTGGCTGAGGAAGAGGAGCGCCGCCGCGACAACGCCGTGGCCGACGCCCGCTCCGATCCCGCCGTCGCGGCGATCCTGGCGAAATTTCCCGGCGCGAAGATCATCGACGTGCGGCTGCCGCAGGCGGCGGAAGCACCCGAGATCGACATGGACATGCCGGCCGATCCGGGGCTCGACGCGCCCGGCGACGACGACAACTGACGGAGTACCGCGATGAAGGACCTTCTCGGCCTGATGGGCAAGGCGAAGGAGATGCAGGCCAAGTTCCAGGCCATGCAGGAGGAGATCGCCAACATGGCGGTCGAGGGCCAGTCGGCCGGCGGCCTCGTCAGGGTCACGCTCACCGGCAAGTTCGAGATGAAGGCGCTGAAGATCGACCCGTCGCTCTACAAGGAGGACGACGTCGAGATCCTGGAGGACCTGCTGCTCGCCGCCCACAACGACGCCCGCGCCAAGGTCGAGCACGCGATGCAGTCGCGCACCGCCGAACTCACTGCCGGCCTGCCCATCCCGCCCGGTATGAAGCTGCCGTTCTAGCGCAGGGGCGAGAGCCCCTCAGCCAGTACGTCGCGTATCGCCTCTATCGGGCACGGCGTCGGATAGGACACGTTCGTCTGGCCGGCGAGCGTTGCCTCAGCCTTGATCACGCCGCTGGCGTCCGTCGAGTAAACCGTGGTTGCCTCGTAGTCGCCCCAGGCGCCGTTCTGCCAATATCTGAGAGAGCAGGTGTGGGTGCTCGCCGCCGCATCGTAGGTGCATGCATCTATGCCGTCGTTGATCCAGCGGCCGTTTTCGAGCAGGAAGCTCATCCAGTGGCCGCCGCCGAGGTTTATGGAAAACCCGGTGCGGCAGCTCGCGTCGATCTCGGCAGGCGTCTTCCCGGCTTCGTGCGGAAACGCCCAGTAGCCGAGGCCCAGCGGCTCTTCGGCGCGCGCGGGCAGCGCCGCAACGATGGCAAGCAATCCGGCTGCGATGACATGCTGGCAAATGCAGCGCATCTCGACGTTCCCCCATCCCGTGGAGACACAGGCTAGCGCAAACCGCAGCCGCGCGCGCAGCTTTTTCCGGGAGCTTTTGCGCGGCTGTCACAATGCGCCTTTAGTGGAACGCCTGCCGGACTCGCGCGTTGCCGAGGTCCGTGCGAGGATGACGCCATGGTTGCCACCGAAACACAGCTGAACACGTCGAGAGGATGGCTCACCGTCCTGTTCGGCGCGCAGCCGGCAGCGCCCGTGCAGCACAGGTCGCAAGTCCGCGATTACGCCGCCTCGCCGCAGATGGTCGCCATGCTGGTCGCGGCGGAACTGACCGAAGAGCGGGCGCGCGCCGCCACCTCCGGCTTCGAGATGGGCGAATACGAGCCGCTTGCCCGCCGCAACTGAGCGGCAGGAGCGCTTGCGCAAAGTCTGGCAAGCTGCCGTTTTCGCGGCTAGACCGTCGCCATGTCGACCAAACGAATCGCCGGCCCGGAGATCGAGCGGCTGATCCAGCTGCTGGCAAAGGTGCCGGGACTGGGGCCGCGCTCGGCGCGCCGCGCGGCGCTCCACCTCATCAAGAAAAAAGAACAGCTGCTGTCGCCGCTGGCTGCGGCCATGAACGAGGCGGTCGACAAGGTGCGCATCTGCTCCACCTGCGGCAATGTGGACACCGCCGACCCTTGCATGGTCTGCACCGACCCGCGCCGCGACGGCGCCACCATCATCGTGGTCGAGGACGTGTCCGACCTGTGGGCGCTGGAACGGTCAACCGCCATGAACGCGCGCTATCATGTGCTGGGCGGCACGCTGTCGCCGCTCGACGGCGTCGGGCCGGACGATCTCACCATCGGCAAGCTGGTCGACCGCGTGGCCGCGGGCGGGGTCACCGAAGTAATCCTCGCCGTCAACGCCACCGTCGAAGGACAGACCACGGCGCACTACGTCACCGACAGGCTGGCCGGCTTAAGCGTGCGCGTCACGCGCCTCGCGCATGGCGTGCCGGTCGGCGGCGAGCTCGACTACCTCGACGAGGGCACCATCGCGGCGGCATTGAAGTCGCGGACGGCTTTTTGACGCAATTGGCGGGGAGAAGAATCGTATGAGATTGTTCACCCTTCCCCTTGCTGCGCTGCTTTCCCTTCTCGTTGTTGCCGCGCCTGCCCTCGCCCAGTCGGTCGACACGCAATTCCGCAAGTGGCTGGCCGCCGATCTCTGGCCTGACGCCCGCAAGGCCGGCGTGTCGGAGAAGACCTTCAACGCCGCCTTCGACGGACTGACCATCGACCGCGATCTGCCCGACCTCCTGCTGCCCGGCCAGAAGCCCGCCGACACGCAGCACCAGGCCGAGTTCCGTTCGCCCGGCGCCTATTTCGCCGAGAACACGGTGAAGGGAGTCACCGGCGGCGGCCGCTCCCGCGTGCAGACCCATGCGGACACGCTGGCGCGCATCGAGAGCCGCACCGGCGTGCCCGGCGCCATAGCCGTCGCCATATGGGGCCGCGAGTCGGGCTTCGGTGCCGCCAAGATCCCACATGACGCCGTCCGCGTGCTTGCCACCAAGGCCTTCGCGTCGACCCGCAAGGACATGTTCCGCAAGGAAATCGTCGCCGCGCTGGTCATGCTTGAGCGAGGTGTGCCGCGCTCGGCGATGAAATCGTCATGGGCGGGCGCGCTCGGCCAGCCGCAGTTCCTGCCGACATCCTATCTCGCGCACGCCGCCGACGGCGATGGCGACCGCGCCGCCGACATCTGGAACTCGGCGCCGGACACGCTGGCCTCCATCGCCTCCTACCTCCAGCATTTCGGCTGGGTGAAGGGCCGCGACTGGGGCTTCGAGGTCACCGTGCCGGAGAGCGTGTCCTGCGCGCTCGAAGGTCCCGACCAGGGCAAAAAGATTTCCGACTGGGCCGCGATGGGCATTACCCGCGTCAGCGGCCGGCCGTTTCCCGAGCACGAGGCGCGGCAGGAAGGGTTCCTGCTCATGCCAGCCGGCCGCAACGGTCCGGCCTTCATCGTGACCCCGAATTTCTACGTGCTGAAGGCCTACAACGAGAGCGACCTCTATGCGCTGTTCGTCGGCCACGCCGCCGACCGCATCGCGCACGGCGACAGGACCTTTTCGGCCGGTTGGGGCAAGGTCGGCGGGCTCAAGCGCTCCGACGTGGCGCGCATGCAGCGGGCGCTTGAAAAGATGGGCCACGACGTCGGTGGCGCGGACGGTCTGGCCGGCTTCAAGACCCGCCGTTCGATAGGGCTGTGGCAGGCGAAGAACGGCGAAAGGCCGACCTGCTTCCCCGAAGCCTCGATGGCTGCGAAGCTGCGCTGAGCCTTACGGTTCCGCCTTGAACCCGCGACCGAACATGATCTGGTAGTTGCGGATCGGGTAGCCGAAACGGCTCACCGCCAACACCTCCAGCGGCTCGATAGTCTCGAAGCTCGCCTGCAGCTCCGGCGACATGGCGTGGCGGTCATCCGTCAGCACGATGGCATTGCGGCCGGCGCGGGCCGCCCGGTCGAGCCAGAAATCGAACTGGTCGTGCCGCTCCGAGATCACCTCGACATCGCGGTCGCCGGTATAGAAGGCCACCACGCCGCCGGTGCGGTAGTAGCTCGTCACCACGAAATCGGCGCCCGTTGCCGCGCGCTGGCGCTCGATCGCCTCGATCACCTGCGGCCAGCCGTAGAGGCCCTCGGCCTCGTAGTCCCGCGCGCCGACTACGTTGGTCAGCGGCAGGGCCGTGTAGTCCACCACATAGACCGCCGACCACACGGCACCCCATACGAGATGGGCCACGATCACCCAGCGGCGCGGAAACCATAGAGCCGCAAGCGGAAGGAAGGCCACGTAGGCGACGATGTTCCAGTATCCCGCGGGACGTATCACCACGCCGAAAGCGGTCCAGAAAAGCGTCGGGACGACAAGCGCGCCGAGCGCGATCGCGCGCCAGTTCGACAGCCATGCGTTCTGCGGCCGCCGCAGCGCAAGCACGACCATCGCGGCGATTAGGAAAGGCGACAGGCCAAGCACGGTGTTGCCGTAGAAGGACCACAGATTGTCGGCCACACGCCACGCCTCTATGGAATGGTCGAGGCGCTCATCCAGGTGAAATTGCAGCGACGCCCAGCCGTTGGTGTAATTCCACCACAGCACCGGCAGCATGCAGGCTACCGACAGCAATGCCGCCAGATAGAGGTGCGGCGAACGCAACAGTGGCCGGAACGGGCCATAGACCGCGATCGTCACGGCGACGGCCAGCCCGAAAAGCGCGGAATTGTACTTGGTCAGCGTCGCAAGGCCGAGCGCGAGCGCGGCGCCGTAGAGCACCCCTGCCCGCACCTTGCCGGAACGGGCGACCCCGTCCATCGCCGTAAAGAACAGAGTCGCGGCGACACCGAGCAGCAGGATCGCGAGATAGTCGGGAAAGACGACGGTGGTGAAGACGAACATGACCGGCGACGAAAAGAACATCGCCAGCGCCAGAACCGGCGACAGGCGCTCCCCTGAAAGCCTTGCCTCGCGCACCCACCATAGTACTGTGGCGCCAATCCCCAGCGTGGCGAGCAGCGCCGGCAGGCGCAGCGCCAGCAGCGAATTGCCGAACACCGCCGTGAACACCGCCTGAAGCCAGGCCTGCAACGGCGGATGGTCGAGATACGACCAGTCCGGATGCTGGCCCCACAGCCAGTAATAGGCTTCGTCGGCCAGCGGCGCGGCGACAAACGAGTAGTAGAACTTGAGGAAGGCCATCAGGCAAAGGCAGACGAGCGCAAACGTCTCGAGGCGCCCGTTGCCGCTCGTTTCGACCGCTTTCCGTCCGTTGCTTGCGTCCATAGGGATTCCACGCCGCGGGTCGGTCGAACCTGCTTACACGCCGCATTTGTGCGGTGCAACACGGCCTGGCGTCGCGGTGCGGTTGCGCCGCCACAATCCTCCGCTACTGTGGGCTGCGTAGCCAGGAATTGCCAGGATGAGCCGGCCTGCACGGGAACATGCGCGACGACTGCCCCGCCGCAAGCTGCTTGCGGCGGCGATCGTCACCGCGCTGCTCGTGGCTCTCGTCGCCATTCTCGGGCCCGCAATGCTGCACCGCTCCGCCGAGCAGACCGTGGCCCGCAGCGAGCAGAATCTCAGGCCGACACCGATCGAACCCTCGCTGGATCGCGGTCCCGGCGCGGCCGAGATCGCACTGTGGAACAACGCCACGCAGGCCGACAGCGAGGCGCTGCTGCGCCAGTATCTGCATGAGTATCCGGGCGGCGAATTCGCGCCTCTGGCCGCAGCCAAGTTGCGCGGCCTTGAGACGCAGAATAACCCAGGCTACGGCGAGGTCGCGGCTGCCGAGCCCCCGGACACCGGCGGGGCTGGCGGCGACGTGCCGGCGGAGGAGGCGACCGAAGAGCCGACCGATCCGGTCATCGCGATGCCCACGCCTCCATCGCCGGTAGTAGAACCGCCTGCCGCCGAGCCTCCGCCAACGATACCGGTCGCGCCCGCGGCACGCCCTACACCGTCGCCCGAGCCGGCCGGTTCACGTCCGGAGCCTGCTGTTCCTGCAGCGACCGTCGCCATCGAGCGCTTCCCCACGCTCGACGCGCCGGCGCAGGCGGCAGTCGGCGCCGAGATCGAGGTTCTGGTGGCGCTCACCGAGGAGCAGTTCACGCCCGACGTGACCGTGCGCCCTGGTGCCGAGACGGCCGTTACCGCGGAAGGCGCGCTGGCCATCGCCAATCTGCCGGAGAGCGAGGACGGCTGGCTGCTGCATGTCGACCTCGTTGCCACCGGCTTCGAGGTTGTCGAGGGCGGCAAATGGGTCGAGGAGATGCGGCTGAACCGGCACGGCGACAGCGACTATGTGCGCTATCGCCTGCGGGCGCTGCCCATCTCGGGCGAAGCGCGGCCGGGCCGCATCCAGGCGCGCTTCAACCTCGGCGGCCGCTATCTCGGCAGCGTGTCGCGACCGATCACCATCGTCGCGGCGCCGGCCGGCGCACCGGCCCACGCCCCCGCATCGTTCGCCGCCGCCAGCGTCCCGCTTGCCGGTCCGGTGGCGCTCGAAGGCGGCGAGGACGAGGATTACGACCTGAACATCGTGGTGCGCTACGACGATCCCGTCGCGCTCGGCCGCGCGGTCGTCACCTTCATGTCCGATCACACGGCGCCCAGCGAGGAGGTGATCTACACCTCGCCTGACCTGCAGAATTGGCTCGAAGGCGAATATCGGCGGCTCTCCGCGCTCGGCGGTCTGCGCGGCGCCACCTCGCTCGCCGCGCCGACACGCCCGCAGGGTTCGAGCCGCGAGATCGTCGAGGCCGTTGCCTCGGGGCTCGGCCGCCAGCTCTATGACACCCAGATGCCGCAGCGGTTCAAGGCGCTGTTCTGGCACCTGAAGGACCAGGACAAGCTGCGCTCGATACAGATCACCTCCAACAGCAGCACCATCCCGTGGGAACTGGTGAAGCCGGTGCGGCCCGACGGATCCGGCACGGATGAGTTTCTTGGCGTCGGCTACCGGTTGGCGCGCTGGTCGCTGCGCGACACGCCGGGCCAGATCGACGTTCCGCGCGAACGCCTTCCCTTCTCCGGCATCGCCGCGATCGCCCCGCCCTACGAGGGCGGCGCTTTCCTGCCGTCGCAGCAGCGCGAGGTCGACGCGCTGTCGCAGATCCCGGGATTCCGCCAGCTCGGCGGAGACTTCGGCGCGGTGCGCGACATGCTGTCGGCCGGCGGCGAGAGTTTCATACACTTCTCCGGACATGGCGAGATCAGCCAGCCCGGCGCCGGCCTTCCGACCTTCTCGATCAGGCTTTCCGACGTGCTGCTGGACCCGGCAACCTGGCAGGCCATCGCGCTGCCCGGAACGGGGAGCAATTTCTACTTCTTCAACGCCTGCGACACCGGGCGGTCGGATCGCATCGGCGGCTTCGTCCAGGGCTGGGGCCCCGCGCTGCTGCAGAGCGGCGCGTCAGGCTTCATCGGCGGCATGTGGCCGCTGCCGGACGCCTCGGCGGCCGACTTTTCGGCAGCGTTCTACGCCACGCTTTCGGCGCGTCTGCGCGACGGCCCGGTGCATCTGGCCGACGTGCTGCGCGAGGTGCGCGGGCGCTTCCATGAGACCGGCGATCCGACCTACCTGGCATACACCTACTACGGCAACGCCAATCTGCGCATCACGCCGCCCGCTGCTCCGACCGGTCGCGTCGGGCTGCCGGCCAGCCTTGGCATATTCCGGTAGCCGCTACGGCGCGGCGTAACCGCGCCCGACATGCAGGTGGTAGGTCTTCAGGCGTTGCCCGAAGCGCAAGACGGGGATCTCGCCAACCACCTCGACGGTGGCGAAGCGGTCGGTCACCACCGTGCCCAGCGGGTGCCAGTCGTCGGACAGGATCATCGCGTCCTTGCCAGCCAGCGCCGTCTCGTCGCGCCACAGGTCGAACTGCGAGCGCCGGCCCGAGAGCACCTCGACGCGCCTGTCGCCGGTCTCGAAGGCGAGGATGGCGCCGCTGCGGTAGTCGGTGGCAATAAGGACCTGCGCGCCGCGCGCGGCGCGTTCGGCCTCGATCCGAGTGGCGACTTCCGACCAGCCATAGACCATCGCCGATTCATCGTCGGCCGGCCCGAACAACGCGGCCAGCGGCAGAAGCGTGTAGTTGGCGCAGAAGGCGACGGCCACCACCATGCCGGCGATCAGGTGCCCGCGCAGCATGGCGGCCGACATCAGCGCAGCCGCCCAGGGCAGGAATGCGACCCATGCCGGCAGGTTCCAGTAGAACTGCACCGGACCGAGGAAGGCGATCGACAGGCAGGCCAGCGTGGATACGGAGAGGGCCGCAGCGGCCAAAGGCCGCCACGGCATCGCGACATCTGGCACCCGTCGGCGGAGCATCCGGATGACTGCAGGCACCAGGAACGGCCCGGCGGTCAGCACCGCGAGCAGCATGAACACCAGCACATGCTCGACGGTCATGCGCGCCGACCAGCCCATCGAAAGCCGGTCGACGAGATTGTACTGGAACGAGACGTTGTCGTTTCCGGTGTTCCACCAGAACACCGGGGCGAGGCACACCAGCGCCAGCAGCCCCGCGCCCCACAGATGCGGCGAGCGCAGCAACAGCCGCAGGCGCGGGGTGATCACAATGGCGAGCGCGGCGGCAACGCCGAACAGCCCGGCATTGTATTTGGTCAGCGCGGCCAGTCCGACCGCCAGCCCCGCCGTCCACAGCGCGCCCGGATGGTCGCGCGCCTCCACCCACGCCCGCTCGAAGGCGATGGCAAAGGCGACTGCCGCAACGCCGAGCAGCGCGATCATCAGATGGTCTTGGAAGACCAGCGTGGAATAGACGAAGACGACCGGCGAGGCGAAGAACACGGCGGCCGCCGCTGGATACGGAACCCCGTCACTCGACGCTCGCATGCGCCGCACCCACCAGGCGATCAGCGCAAGGTCGAGCAGCGTCGTCAGCAGCGCCGGCAGGCGCAGCGCGAAGCGCGAATGACCAAAGATCGCGGAGACGGCGCCCTGCAGCCATGCCTGCAGCGGCGGGTGGTCGAAATAGGACCAGTCCGGCCGCTGGCCCCAGAGCCAGTAGTAGGCTTCGTCGGGCAAGGGACCGGCGGCGAACACGAACCACAGCTTCGCCGCCGCCAGCAGCGCCAGCGCCGCCCAGACGAGGCGCATGTCGGCCTTGCCGAAGCGCGGCGCAGAAGGGGAAGCGGGGACGTTCATGTCAGGCGCTTATAGCAGCGCCCGACGCCAGATCGGCAAGGGGATTCAGGCGACCGCGCGGGCGAGCGCGCACTGGCTCCAGAGGCTCGACAACGCACCCACGAGGCGGTCGATGTCGGCATCGCTGTGCAGCGGCGTCGGCGTGATGCGCAGGCGCTCTGTCTTGCGCGGCACGGTTGGATAGTTGATCGGCTGCACGTAGATGCCGTGCTCGTCGAGCAGGATGTCGCTGATCCACTTGCACTTGGAGGCATCGCCAACCATCACCGGCACGATGTGGCTCTGGTTCGGCATATAGGGAATGCCTATCGCGTCGAGCCGCGCGCGCACCTTCTTCACCGCCGCAAGATGCGCCATGCGCTCGGCGTCGGACGCCTTGAGGTGGCGGATCGAGGCCACGGCGCCCGCCGCAACCGCCGGCGGCAGCGCCGTGGTGAAGATGAAGCCGGAGGCGAAGGAGCGAATGAAGTCGATCAGCTTGGCCGTGCCGGTGATGTAGCCGCCGATCACGCCGAACGCCTTGCCCAGAGTGCCCTCGATGATGTCGATGCGCTGCATCAGGCCTTCGCGCTCGGCGATGCCGCCGCCGCGGGGGCCGTACATGCCGACCGCGTGCACCTCGTCCAGATAGGTCATGGCGCCGTGCTTCTCGGCCACCGCCAGAATCTCGGCGATCGGCGCAATGTCGCCGTCCATAGAATAAACGCTCTCGAAGGCAACGATCTTCGGCGTCGATGCCGGGTATTCCGACATCAACCGGTCCAGGTCGCGGTAGTCGTTGTGCTTGAAGATGCGCTTCTCGCAGCGCGCATGGCGCACGCCCTCGATCATGGAGGCGTGGTTGCCGGCGTCGGAGAAGATCACAACGCCCGGAATGTTGGCGCCGAGCGTCGACAGGCTGGCCCAGTTGGACACGTAGCCGGACGTGAAGATCAGAGCGGCTTCCTTGCCATGCAGGTCGGCCAGTTCGCGTTCCAGCAGAACGTGATGATGGTTGGTTCCCGAGATGTTGCGGGTGCCGCCGGCGCCGGCGCCGCACTCGTCCAGCGCGGCGTGCATCGCCGCCAGAACCTTCTCGTTCTGGCCCATGCCGAGATAATCGTTGGAGCACCACACGGTGACGTCCGACACCTTGTCGCCGACATAGCGCTTCGCCGACGGAAACTGTCCCTTGCGGCGTTCGAGTTCGGCGAAGATGCGATAGCGGCCTTCCTGGTGCAGGCCATCGAGCTTCGTGGCGAAAAAGGCTTCGAAGTCCATGATTTACCCGTCTCGCGGCCGCCCCCGCGGACGGCATTCTCTCGTCTTTTCTGTTTCTATGCGGGAGAACGGTCCCTCAAGCAAGCTTTGAGCCGCCTCCGCAGGTGCGGCCCATTGACCCCGCCCGCCTGCACGTCCCTCCTTATGCCGGCATATCAGCCGGCGTCTTGACCTCGGTCAAATCATCGAATGGTGAAGCAACACCCTGCGGTGGCGGCTACTCAGGCGAAGCGGCGGGCCGCGTCCACCGCCAGGCCGAGCCCGACCGAGCCGAACTGGTCGGACTGGGCGATGTGTGCGCCCCTGAAGCGCGACGTGGCCGCCGCACGCACCAGCGGCACCTGCGCGCCGCCACCAGTCAGGATTACCGTGTCGATCGCTTCGGCCACGACGCCCGCCGCACGCAGCGCCTCGTCGATCGCCGCCTCGATCTTCGCGACCAGTTCCGTGCTCGCCGCCTCGAAAGCCCCGCGTGTCACAGGCAGCGCCAGCGACAGGCCCGGCTCGCTGAGCGAGATCACCGCCGCTTCTGCGTCGGTCAGCTCGATCTTGGCCGCCTCGACCCGCGCCGCCAGCCGGTGGCCGGAGCGGTGCACCAGCAGATGCTCGAAGCGCTCAAGCCGATGCGGCTCCGCCGCCTCGCGCATCAGCGAGCGGATGTCGCGCAGCGTCTTCGCCGTATAGAGCTGGTTGATCCGGTGCCAGGTCGCCATGTCGTTGAAATACCAGACCGGCAGGTGGCGCTTGCCGTCGGCCGTCATGGTCCCCAACCCGAAATGCGGCATCACCTCGGCGATGCTCAGCCGCCGGTCAAAGTCCGTGCCGCCGACATGCACGCCCGACGTGCTCAGTATGTCGTTTCGCCGATCGGTCTTGAGCGCGCGCTCCGGCGACAGCCGCACCACCGAGAAGTCCGACGTGCCGCCGCCGATGTCGACCACCAGCGCCAGCGCCTCGGCGTTGAGCAGCCGCTCGTGGTGCAGCGCGGCCGCGACCGGCTCGAACTGGAACTCGACATGGCGAAACCCCTCCGCCTGCGCCGCCGCGGCCAGCTGGTCCTGCGCGGCGCGGTCGGCCTCGTCGTCGCCGTCGACGAAGAATACCGGCCTGCCGAGCACCACACGGTCGGGCACACCGTCCGGTTGCTCTTCCAGCCTGCCGCGCAGGTGACGCAGGAAACGGCCGATCAGGCGCTGGAAAGTCATGCGGTCCCGGCCGACCTGCGTCGTCTCCTTCATCAGGCTGGAGCCGAGGATCGACTTCAGCGCCCGCATGAAGCGCCCCTCGACGCCCTCCATGTATTCGCGCACCGCCGCGCGGCCGAAATGGACGCCGCCGTCCTCAAGGCTGAAGAACAGCGCCGAGGGAATCGTCACCTGATCGCCTTCGACCGGGATCAGGAACGGGGCGCTGCCGGCCGCGCACAGGCCGACCGTGGAGTTGGTGGTGCCGAAATCGACGCCGCAATGAAGACGAGTCATGAGTGGGCGTCTCGCGGCGCGTTGAAGGACAAGGTTCGGAAGGGCGCGTCCCCTACCGCATCGCCGCCGCCATGGAAAGCCGCAAACGAAAAGCGCGCCGCAAGCGGCGCGCTTTGGAAATCGATCAGACGCGAATCAGGCCGCGGCGTTGTTGATCCAGGCCGACAGCGCGGTCTTCGGCGCGGCCCCGACCTTGGTGTCGGCGAGCTGGCCGCCCTTGAAGATCATCAGCGTCGGGATCGAGCGCACGCCGAACTGCGCGGCGAGCTCGGGATTCTCGTCGACGTTCAGCTTGGCGATCTTCACCTTGCCGCCCATCTCCTTCGAGATTTCCTCCAGCGCCGGCGCGATCATGCGGCAGGGGCCGCACCACTCAGCCCAGAAATCCACTACCACCGGCTCGGCCGAATCGAGCACGTCGCTCTTGAAGTTGTTCTTGTCGACCTTGATGGTCATTTCAGGCTCCTTGAAGGCTATATCCCGGGAAAAGCTAGGTCTTGGGCAGGGATTCTGCGTAGGCGCTATATGTGGGCTCGCGCTGCCGCACGATCAAGCCGGCACAGTGTCACGACCCCGCGAGCCGGGCAAGCGCGGCATCGAGGGTTGCGGCGGAAAGCGGCAGCATGAGCGGACCGGCCGTGTAGACCAGCGCCGCCTCCACCTGTCGGCCCTCATAAATCTTTCGCAGAAGCTTCGCATAGAGCGCCATCTGCGCCACGTGCGACTGCGGCGGCGCGCCTTCCGGCGGCCGGCCGGTCTTGAAATCGACGACTGTCACCTTGCCGGCGGTCACCGCCAGCCGGTCGATCTTGCCGGAAACCGTATGCTCCCGTCCGCCGACCTCGATACGGCCCGCCACGCCGACTTCGGCGCGCGAGCCGGGGCCGAACAGCGGCGCCCAGTTGGGCGCGGCAAGAATGCGCTCCACGGCCGCGAGCAATGCCTCCAGTTCGGCCGCCGGCCAGTCGCGCCCGGCCCGGTCGAGATAGCGCCGCGCCGCGGCGGCGCGCTCGGCTTCCGGCAGGTCGGGCAGCGCCTGCAGCAGGCGATGCGTGGCGACACCCTTCTCGCGCGCCAGCGCCATGTCGTCGCCGCCGTCCAGCACCGGCGAACGCGCCGACGCCGTGGCCGCTTCCGTGTCGATGGCTAGCCCGGCGGCGGACGGACGCAACGGCGGCGGCGCCTCGACGGCATGCGGCAGGTCGGGAAGCGGTGCGAAAGCGTCCTCCACCTGGCCGGTCGCCGCAACGACCGGCGGCGCGGCGTGCTTCGGCTCGCTGAACTGGAAGCGCCATGCCGGCAGGCACCCCTCGGGCGCATCGAGCGGCACGGCGTTGGGAGACGCTGCGATAGCCCGCTCGACCATCGCGTGCCACGCCTCCTGCGGCTTGCCGCGTACGCCATGATAACCGCAGACGACCAGCCGGTCGCGCGCCCGCGTCAGCCCGACATAGAGCAGCCGGCGGTATTCGGCTTCGGCTTTGGCGCGGATACCCGCTTTCACGGCAGCCACCGCATTGTTGGCGAGCGCCTTGCCGGGCTGCCAGAGGTAACCCTCGCCATGCCATTCATCGAGGTCGAAGCGCCGCGGCAGCAGCGTCGGCAGATGGCCGTCGTGGAACGGCGCGGAGCCGGGGTCGACAAGGAACACCACCGGTGCCTCCAGCCCCTTTGAGGCGTGCACGGTGAGGATGCGCACCTCGTCGCGGCCGTGCTCCATCTCCCGCTTCACCTCAGGCGGGGCGCGGTCGAGCGTCGACAGCAGTGCCTCCAGTTCGCCGCCGCCGGTGTCCTCGGCCGCCGCGCAGAAGGACAGGAACTCGTCGATCACGTCGCCGGCCTCCGGACCGAGCCGCGCGATCAGGCGGGCGCGCAGGCCGGTGCGCGTGTTCGTGCCGGCGAGCAACCCCGCATAGAAGTCGAAGGCCGGGCGGAAGGCGGCGGCGTTGCGCCATTCCTCGATCTCCGCCAGTGCCTCGGCGGCCCGCTCGCTGTGCACGGCCGCCCGCCCGAGCGCTTCCAGCAGCGAACGCCGCCCGCGCTCGTAAGCGACGGCGTAAAGCTCCTCGTCGCTCCAGCCGAAGATCGGGCTGCGCAGCAGCGCCGCCAGCGACAGGTCGTCCTGCGGCTGCTGCACCAGCCGGCCGATGGCGACGAGGTCCTGCACGGCGATGTGGTCGGTCAAGAGCAGCCGGTCGGCGCCGGCCACTGGCACGTGCCGTTCCTTCAGCGCCCGCGACAGCGCGTGCACGAAGGCGTCGCGCTTGCGCACCAGCACGAGGATGTCGCCCGGCCTCATCGGCCGCGGCCCCTTCTCCTCGTCGATGATTTCGCGGCCGACCCAGTTCCTGGTCGTCTCGGCCATGATCGTCGCCAGCCGCACTGCCGGGGCCCGCGCCTCGTCCACCGGTTCAGCCCAGTCGTCCGGCTCGTCCACCACTTCCGGCCCGAGCGAGGACCATACCTCGACGCAGCCGACCTCGCCCTCGCGCACACCGCCGTGGACGATGTCAATGTCGTCGCGCTGCAACCCCGCCCGCGCGGCCGGGTCCGCGAAGACGAGATCCACGGCCTCCAACACGTCGCGCGTCGAGCGAAAGGACTGCGTCAGCGTCACGTGCTCGAACGCCTCGCCACCAGCCTCAATCCGTGCCGCGAACTCAAAGCGCGTCTCCGCAAATGCGTGCGGCTCTGCCCCCTGGAAGGAGTAGATCGACTGCTTCTCGTCGCCAACCGCAAAGACCGTGCGGCTGCGCCCCTCGGCTTCCGCCGCGCCCGCGCCGGAGAAGAACTCCTCGGCCAGGCTGCGGATCACCGCCCACTGCGCCGGGCTTGTATCCTGCGCCTCGTCCACGAGGATGTGGTCGATGCCGCGGTCGAGCTTGTAGTGCACCCAGGCACTGGCCTCGTCGCGGGTCAGCAGCCACGCCGTGCGCGCCACGAGGTCATTGAAGTCGAGGAAGCCGCGGGCCGATTTCAGCCGCTCGTAGCGGCCGATAAGCCAGTCGGCGACGGTCAGCGCCGAGCGCGTCGCCAGCACCATGCGCAGCGTCGCCAGCCGGTCGGCGGCCTGCGCCAGATGTGTAGCGGCCCGCTCGTATCGCTCGGCGATGTCGGGCAGACGCCCCACAAGCGCCTTGTTGAAGGCGGTCGCGCCGTAGGGTTCGCCACTGTCCTTGAGGAAGCCCTGCACCGCCAGCGTGAGCCGGCGAACCGGGTCGGTTTCCGCGAAGGCCGGTTCAGCGTTCGGCAGTATCCATTTTTGAGCGTTGGCGGCGCCGACCGCCCGCGCGGTGTCCGCAAACTCGCGGAACTCGGCCTGCGAAAAGCCCGGTATCGGCCACGCGGCGGCGCAGATCGACGCCTCCGTCTCGTCCGCGCCGAAGCCGAACGCCTCGAACAGCAGCGCGAAGCGGGGCGTGGAGTCACCGATGCCGTCGATGAAGCCCCGCAGCCCGTCACGGCGGCGCACGATCTCGGCCAGCAGCCGGTCGAGCCCGTTTTCGCCAGCGCGATCGAGCACGTCGGCGAAAGCTTCCGACAGCGCGGGGTCGCCGCCGGCCGCAACGCCGGCAATCATGTCGCGGCGCGCCTCGGCCACCAGCGCGGTCTCCTTGTCGCCGTCCAGAAGCTCGAAATGGCCGGCGATGTTGGCCTCCAGCGGAAACTGGTGCAGCACCGCCTCGCAGAAGGCGTGGATGGTCTGGATCTTCAGCCCGCCGGGCGTCTCCAGCGCGCGGGCGAACAGCTTTCGCGCCAGCGCCCGCACCTTCGGGCCGGTTGCAGCTCCGGTCTCGGCGATCGCCGCATCGAGCGTGGCGTCGTCCATCAGCGCCCAGGCCGCCAGATCCTTGAAGACGCGGTTCGCCATGTTGGCGGCGGCCGCGCGCGTGTAGGTCAGGCACAGGATGCGCGACGGGTCGATGTTCCTGAGCAGCAGCCGCTTCACGCGCTGGGCCAGCACATGGGTCTTGCCGGAGCCGGCATTGGCCGACACCCATGCCGACGCCGCCGGGTCGGAAGCGCGGCGCTGGTCCCTGATCGTCTGCTCGGGAATAAAGCGGGTCATCAGCCGTCGCCCTCCCCGCTGTCGTCCAGATCGCCCGCCGACCATTCCGCGACACGCGCAAGGTGGTCGTAGTCGCCGGCGATGCCCGCCCTGAACGGCAGCACGCGCGACAGATAGCCGTTCGCCTCGTCGCCGAAGAAGGCGACCAGACGCTCCAGCCTTTCCCATGCTTCTGCGGAAAGATCGGGCGCCGATCGCGTGCTGGCGTTGCGGCCGCCGATCCGCAGGATCGATTCCTCGACCACCTCTCCGTCCGGCCGCAGCCTGACATAGGCAAGCTGGTCCGGCTCGAGCTTCCCCGCGTCCTTGAACGCGCCCCGCGCCAGCAGCGCGCCTTCCAGCGCCAGTTGCGGCGTCAGCAGCCGATGCGCCTGCACCCTCGAAGGATCGGAACCGGTCTTGTAGTCGATGATGTCGGCAAAGCCCGCATTCAAAAGGTCGATGCGGTCGGCGCGCCCCGACAGCGTCACCCCTGTCGCGCCGATCGCCACCGGATCGGCCTTCGCCTCCGCCAGCCGGCGGCGCACCAGGTCGGCGCGGCCGCGCCGCTCCCAGTCGACGATGCCGGCGGCCATCTTGAGGAAGCGCGGCCACCATACGGCCTCGACATCCTGCGGCAGCGCCTCCTCGTCGAACACGCCCCGGCCGATCCGCACCAGCTCCGCCACTGCGTCGTCGGCGCGCGGGTCGACGCCTGACAGGGCGAAACGGTGCAGTACCTCGTGGAACAGCGAACCGCGCTCGATAGCGCCCGGATCGCGCAGCGGCGGGTCCAGCGCCTCCAGCGCCAGCACCATACGAGCATAGATGGCGTACGGGTCGCGGCGCAGCGTCTCGACCTGCGTCACGCTGAGGCGCTTCGGCCGAGCTGCCAGCGGTGGCTTCGGACACGGGCGGGCGATGGCCGCAGGCGCGGGCTGCACTGCGAGCGAGCGAGCGTGCCGCACCAGCTGCGCACCGCGCGCCTTCATCGCGGCCGTGAGGTCCTTGCCGGCGAAGGCTTCTAGCCGCTGCAGCCAGCGCGACGCCACGGCCGGCGCGTCGCCGGCGCGCGCGGCGCGCGTCAGCACCACCCTGGGCGCGCCCATCGCCATGACGAAATCATGCGCAGCCTGGCCGATGCGCCGCTCGGGCGGCTGCAGGTCCAGCCCGGCCTTCATCAGCCGCGACATGAAGCGGTCGGCCTCGGCGCGGCGCGGCCAGCCGCCCTCGTTCATGCCGGCCAGAACCAGCGTGTCGACATGCTGGAGACGGGCCTCCAGCGCGCCCCAGATCGCCACCCGCGGGTCGCCGCCCGGCCGCGGCTTGACCACGCTGCCGGCGATCAATGCGTCCAGCATCGCCGGCCAGTCGCCGCCGGCAAATGTGACCCCGGTGCGGGTGCCGGTCAGTTCGCGCAGGAACGCGGCCAGCGCTTCGCCCGCATCGCCGTCGTAGAGGCCGCCGAGCCCGCCATCGCTGCCGCGCGCGACCGCCTCCAGCGCCACGACGCTGGCGCGCGCGATTTCGGCCAGTGTCGTCTCGCGGGCGCGCGCAAGCGCCGCCAGCGGCGCGACCGCTTCGGCCAGTGCAGTCAGCAGCGCGCGAGCGGCGTCGAGACGATCCTGGCCGAGCCGCTTGAACCAGGCCGGCTTGTAGCCGTCGTCTGCCAGCCGCGCCGCGCGCAGGTCGAAGTCACCGGCCAGCGCCAGGACATCCGGCCGCCCGGCGCCGCCGCGCAACGTCACCAGTTCCACCGTCTCGGCGGCATGGCGCGCGACCTCTCGCGGCAGCCCGCAGCGCAGCAGCGGGTGCTTGACCAGCGACAGGATCGGAACCGGGTCGCCGGGCGTCGCGGCAACGGCGACCAGCGCGTGAAGCAGCCGCGCCGGGGCGGTCTTGGCCAGCGGCCGGCCGCCGGAATCGTCGGCGCGGATGCCATGGCGGGCGAGTTCCGCCGAGACGCGTCGCGCCAGCGCGCGGTCGGTGGTGACCAGCGCCGCCGACTTGCCGTTCTCGCCGATGGCCAGCCGCAGCGCGAGCGCGGCGGCCTCGGCCTCCTCGCGCTCGTTGGCGGCTTCCACCAGCGTGATATCCGCCGTCGCCGCGGCGCCGTCGATGCCCGCGCGGCCCGCCAGCCAGGTCTCGGTCGTCTCCGCCGGGCGCAGCGCCTGCGCGACCAGCGACCTGCGGGCGGCGAGACCCGGCGCACCCTCGCCGATCTCGATCACCTGCTCGCGGTTTGCGCGCAACGTGACCAGCAGCTGGCGCAAGCCGAACTGCGGATGACCGAAGACGGACGGATGCAGCCGCTCCGCGCCCAGCGCGCGCCAGGACGCGTCGTCCATGCCGGCATCGAGGCCGGGCAGCACCACTGCGCCGCGCGGCAGGCGTGCGACCACGGCCAGCAGCCGCGCCGTCGCCGGCACGGAGCCGGTCGAGCCCGCGGCGATCACCGGTCCGTCCGGTGGACGGCGCACGAGCCGCGCCGTCTCTGCGTCGATCGAGGCGGACAGATGCGCGCCGGGGCTGGAGCGGCCGGCGGCGGCCAGCGCCTGCGGGTAGTAGGTCGTGGCGATCTCGAGGAATTTCAGCGTCACCTGCCACCAGCCGGCCAGTTCCTCCGGCACTAGGCCGCCCAGCCGCGCCCAGTCGGCGCCCTCGACCTCGGCCTCGTCGATCAGCGCGGCGAGGTCGCGCGACAGCCAGATCGCGTCGGCCGGCGTGGCCGGCACCACAACGTCGCCGCCGAAGCGCGCGCGCATCTCCGCCGGCAGGCGGGCCTTCCACGCCTGCACCAGCGGCGCCAGCATCAACAGCCGCTCCATGCCGCCCAGCGGCGGCGCCAGGTCGAGTGCGTCCGCTCCGGTTTCAGTCAAACCGGGTTCGAACAGATCGGCGTCCTCGTCGAACTCGCCGAGCGGCCGCACCGTTGGCAGGATCGCCGCGCCGCCAAGCCTGTCGGCCAGCAGCGAGCGGAGCGTGCGCGCCGCGCGCCGGGTCGGCACGTAGATCGTTGCCGCCGCCAGCTCCAGCGGATCGTCGCCAAGCTGCCCGCCTGGCACCAGCGTGCCGGCCAAAACAGCCTGCGCCAGCGTTTCGAGGAAGGGCACGCCCGGCGCGATCGTATAGAGGCGCGGCTCTCCCGTGCTCATGCCGCGCCGAGGTCCGCCAGCCGCGCTTCGGCGAGCGCGATCGCGTCCGGCGTGCCGACCGTGATCCACGCACCGGTCATACGCTGCCCGAACAGGCGCCCGGAGGCGATGGCCCGGTCGAAATAAAGGTTGAGCGACTGCGGCTCGGCCCTTGCGCCGGCAAAGATTTCCGGCCGCACGATGAAGGCGCCGGCATAGACGAGGCCTTCGGCCGCGCCTTTCGCGCGCGCAAGCCTTCCGTCGGCGCCGAGCAGGAAGTCGGTGCCGCCGCTGTGTCCCGTCGCGTCGTTCGGGTCCGCGAGCATGAGCAGAATATCCATGCGCGACGCATCCCAGGCAAGCTTGAGCCGGTCGAGGTCGCGCTCGCTCCTGTCAATCCAGAACGTGTCCGCATTGAGCACGAAGAAAGGAGCATCGCCCAGCAGCGGCAGCGCCTTCACCACCCCGCCGGCCGAATCGAGCAGGCCGTCGCGCTCGTCGGAGATGACGATGCGTGGCGCCGCGCGGGTGGCGGCGTGGCGGATGATCTGGTCGCCGAGATGATGGACGTTGACCACAGCCGTCTCGACACCGGCCTCGACCAGCCGGTCCAGCCCGCGGTCGAGCAGCGAGCGGCCGGCTACCTCGACCAGCGGCTTGGGGATGCGATCGGTGATCGGCCGCATGCGCCTGCCGAGTCCGGCGGCGAGCACCATCGCGGTTGTGGGTCCGTTCATGCCGCCGGTTCTGACAGCACACCCAGCGATTCGTAAAGCGCCTTCAGTTCGGCGAGCGCCGGATGCGCCAGCGCACGGCGGAGGTAGCCGCGAATGCGCGGCAGGTGCTTCAGATATTGCGGCTTGCCGTCGCGCACGTTCAGCCGCACGAAGATGCCGAGGATCTTGGAATTCCGCTGCGCCGCCATGATCGCGTATGCCTGCGCGAAGCCGGCGCGGTCGAAGCCCTCGCCGCGCGCCGCGATATAGGCAGCGACCGTCGCTGCCTCCACTTCAGGCGAGACGTTCACGCGCGCATCCATGGCCAGCGACGCCACGTCGTAGGCGGCCGGCCCCATCACCGCGTCCTGGAAATCGATGATGCCGAGCCGGTCCGTGGCGGCGCGGTCGGCGCGCCAGATCAGGTTCGGCGAATGGTAGTCGCGCAGGACCAGCGAGCGCTCCGCGCCCTCCAGCCGATCGAACAGCTGCGCCCATGCCGCGCCATAGGCGGCCCGCTCGGCTTCCGTGGCTTTCCGCTCCAGCGCGTACGGCACGTACCAGTCGACCAGCAATTCCGTCTCGATCGCCATTGCCTCGCGGTCGTAGTCCGGCACGCGATGGACGACCCCCGGCGCCGCCGGCATGTCGGCGTTCCAGCGATGCGCATGCACCGTCGCCAGAAGCGCGCCGGCCGCCTCGTAGCGTTCCCGCCCGGGCGCACCAGCCGTGTCGAGGATGCCCTCGCTGCCCAGATGCTCGGTCAGCAGCAGGCCGGCATCGAGGTCCTGCGCGAGGATTTCGGGTGCGGCGAGGCCCGCCTCCTTCAGCGCCTTCGCCACCGCCACGAACGGCACCACCGACTCGGCGAGCTTCGCAATGCGGCTGTAGGGCTTGCCGTCGCGGATCGGCGGTCCGTCGGGCTGCTTCGGCGCGTTCATCAGCACGCGCGGCGGCTCGCCGACGGACCTGACCGTCTCGTACGCCCGCGTCGAGGCGTCGCCGACGAGGAAGTTGCGCCGGGCCTCCGCGCGGCCATTCTCCGCGAGGAAATCGCGGATCGCCAGCGAGCGCGTAAGGCGTGCCGCCGCCGCGCCGGTCGCCACGATTTCCGCAACGCGGCCGGCACCCGATTCGGACAGCGCAACGGCGATCGCCGGCGCGGGCAGGCGCGTGCCGCCCTTGTCCGGCCACTCGACCAGCGCGACGCCGGTCTTCAGCGCCTCGTCGATGCCGAGTTCGTCCAGTTCGTCCGGCGAGCCGATGCGGTAGAGATCGACATGCAGCACCGGGAAGCGCAGGGCGTAGTTCTGCACCAACGTGAAGGTCGGGCTCGGCACTTCCAGCGCATGATCGCCCGCAATCGCGCGGATCATGGCCCGCGCCAGCGCGGATTTTCCCGCGCCGAGGTCGCCCGACAGCGCCACGAGGTCGCCGGGGCGCAGCGCCGCCGCGATGTCGTCGCCCAGCCGGTCCGTCGCGGCGGGGTCGGGCAATTCGATGCGAAAGTCGACCATGCTACTCCGCGGCCGCGCGCAGGCCTTCAGGCGCTGCGGGGAAGTGGCAGGTCACGGTCGTGCCGCGGCCCGCGCCGGTATCGATCTCGACCGTGCCGCCGTGCAGCTCGACGAAGCTCTTGACGATCGAGAGCCCGAGACCGGCGCCGCGCCGGCGGCCGCCATTGCTGCGCGGCTCGAAGCGGCGGAACAGCGTGTCCAGCACGTCGGCCGGAATGCCAGGCCCGTCGTCGTGCACGGAAAACTCGACGCCGCCCTGCGACGGCCGGGCCGCCACCTTCACCGTGCTGCCCTCCGGCGCGAAATTCGCCGCGTTGGCCAGCAGGTTGAACAGCACCTGCCGCACGCGCTGCTCGTCGCCGTGGAACGACGCGGGCGCGGTCTTGAGATCGAGATCCAGCTTGATGCGGTGCTCGGCGAAGCGAGGCCCGGCCAGCTCCGCGGCGGCCTCGACCGCGCGGCGCACCGGTATCTCGGCGATCTCCAGCTCCATCGCGCCGGCATCGAGCGTGGCAAGGTCGAGTATGTCGTCGACGATGGTCTTCAGCTCCTCGGAGGAGGAGCCGATGTGCTCGACATATTCGGCCTGCCGCTCGTTGAGCGCGCCCATCGCCGGCATCTTCAGCAGCTCGGTGAAGCCGATGATGTTGGTCAGCGGCGAGCGCAGCTCGTAGGACACGTGCTGCACGAACTCGCTCTTCAGCCTGTCGGCGTTTTCCAGCGCCTCGTTCTTGTCCTTCAGCGCGCGCTCGACGTTCACGCTGTCGGTGACGTCCACGAAGGTCAGCATCGCCTGGCCGTTGGGCAGGTGGATGACGGCGTAGCGCAGCACCGAGCCCGAACGCAGCTCGACTTGGCCGTGGCGGTCGCGCCGTTCGTCGTCGAAGCCGGTCGCGGCGGCGACGAAGTCGCCCCACGGGCTGTCGATGGCGATACCCTGGCAAAGCGCCTTGACGGCCGAGATGTGCACGCCGGGCTGCACCAGCGAGGCGTCGACGCCCCACAGGCTGGCGAAGGCCGGGTTGGAAAGGCGCACGCGCCCGTCCGGACCGAACACCGCCACGCCCTCGGCCAGATTGTCCAGCGTCTCGCCCTGCACACGCACGGCGGTCTGGTAGCGGCTCTGGAGGTCGATCTTCTCGGTGTGATCCTCGAATATCCAGGTTACGCCGCCATTGGCCTGCGGGTTGGCGACCACGCGGATGGCGCGGCGGTCGGGCAGGTGCCACCAGTGTTCCTGCGACTCCACCGAGCGGTAGGCGGCGAGCAGGTTCTCCTTCCACTTGCGCCATTCCGGCTGCTCGGCGAGCTTGCCGTCACTGCGCAGCCGGTCCAGCACCAGCGCGTGGTCGGGCGCGCTCTCCAGAAACACGATGTCGAGTTCCCACAGCTTCTGGAACGCCTGGTTGAAGAAGCGCAGCTTGCGCTCCGAATCGAAGATCGCCACCGCCGTGTTGAGCTGGTCGAGCGTGTCGGCGTGGCTGCGAACCATGCGCTCGTACTGCTCGCGCACGCCCTCGATGTCGCTGATGTCGACCGCAAGCCCGGCGGAGCCTTCGCGGCCTGCGTGGTCGGTCACTGTATACATGCGGCGGTCGCCGCGCACCACGGTCGCCACCTTCTGCGCGAAGGCCTGGTCCGTCTTCTGCTGGCGCACGATGGATTCGCGCGCCTGCGTGCCGAGGAACTCGCGCTGCTCCTGCACGGCGGCGACGGGCGAATCCGCCTCGACCGCCGTCGCATAGGCATGGTTGACCCATTGCAGGCGGCCATCCGGCCCGCGCATCCAGAACGGCATGGCGAGCGCATTCGCCAGTCCGAGCAGGTTGTCGCGCTCGGCAACCGTGCGCTGGTGCTCGACCTTCAGGCGCGCGTGCTCCCGCTCGGCGGCCGACAGGGCGCGGATGCGCAGGATGCGGTTGGCGGCGGAACGCCTGCCCTGCGCCTCGAACAGCGTGCCGGTCAGCGTCTCCACGATCATGTCGAAGGCGGTGCCGCGCTCGCGCAGTTCCGTCAGCCCGCGCTCGAGTTCGGCGGCGCTGCGCGACTCCAGCCAGCGGCCGAAGGCGAGGAAATGCGCGCGATCGTCGGGCGCGCCGGTGGCGGGCGGCAGCGAGCCGATAAGCTCGGGCTTGCGCCCGTCCTCGCCCCACAGCGCGATGCGCTGGTCGTTGAGGCTGAGCAGGGATTCGGCGCGCTGCAGGCCCGAGCCCAGCTCGGCGACGCGGCCGCGCAGCGCCAGGTTCTCCGCCGCCGTGCGCTGGCGTTCGCGGATCAGCCAGATCGCCGAAAGCATGGCGGCGCCGGTAATGCCGGCGAAGACGGCGAGCTGGATGACCTCGAAGGTGCCGAACCGGCCACCCGAGCGCTCCTGCGCATGAGCCAGGAACGGGATCAGAGACGCCGAGGCGCCAAGCGCCGACACCAGGATGGCGCGCCGGCCCGGCGAATCCGCACGTTTGCCCTTGCGAGCCTTTCCCGCTCCCGGCGGGATGTCCCCTGTCATGCGATGGTCCCTCTCCGCCGCGAAATGTGAGAGCCGTGCCGCAGCGCGCCTCTCTCACACCCGAACGAACGGAGACGTCGCGAATCACCTCAATCTACAGGGTGGGCGAATCGTGGTGAAGGACTGGTTACCGGCGAAAAAGAAAAGGGCGGCTTGTCAACCGCCCCTTTCAATATCTTGTAGGTGTCTACCGAAAAATCAGTAGCGATAGTGCTCGGCCTTGAACGGACCGGTGGGCGCGACGCCGATATAGGCGGCCTGCTCGTCGCTCAGCTGGGTCAGCTTGGCGTTCAGCTTGGCCAGATGCAGCCGCGCGACCTTCTCGTCGAGGTGCTTGGGCAGCGTGTACACCTTGTTCTCGTACTGCTTGCCCTTGGTGAACAGCTCGATCTGCGCCAGCACCTGGTTGGTGAACGACGCCGACATGACGAAGCTCGGATGGCCGGTGGCGTTGCCGAGGTTGAGCAGGCGGCCTTCCGACAGCAGGATCATGCGCTTG
Organism: Rhizobiaceae bacterium; assembly: GCA_019635695.1. GTDB lineage: Bacteria > Pseudomonadota > Alphaproteobacteria > Rhizobiales > Rhizobiaceae > RCIO01. Next base: position 43,373 of record JAHBYZ010000010.1, on the reverse strand, counting down.
CCGTCCGGGAAGGTGATCATGTCGACCTGCGGCTTGACGTTGGTCCATTTGAGGTTGCGCAGCGAGGCGACCTGGATCTCGTTGTCGAAGTGGCCGATGTTGCCGACGATGGCCATGTCCTTGAGCAGGCGCATGTGGTCGAGCGTGACGACGTCCTTGTTGCCGGTGGTGGTGATGATGATGTCGGCCGACGGCGCGGCCTCCTCCAGCGTCAGCACCTCGAAGCCGTCCATGGCGGCCTGCAGCGCGCAGATCGGATCGACCTCGGTCACCTTGACGCGTGCGCCGGCGCCCTGCAGCGAGGCGGCCGAGCCCTTGCCGACGTCGCCGTAGCCGCAGACGACCGCCACCTTGCCGGCCATCATCACGTCGGTGCCGCGGCGGATGCCGTCGACCAGCGATTCCTTGCAGCCATACTTGTTGTCGAACTTCGACTTGGTGACCGAGTCGTTGACGTTGATCGCCGGGAAGGGCAGCAGGCCCTTCTTCTGCAACTGGTAGAGACGGTTCACGCCGGTGGTGGTTTCCTCGGTGACGCCGCGGATCGCCTCCCGCTGCTTGGTGAACCAGCCGGGCGAAGCCTTGAGGCGCTTCTTCACCTGGGCGACGAAATACTCCTCCTCCTCGCTCTGCGGGTTGGACAGCACGTCCTCGCCGGCCTCGGCGCGGGCGCCGATCAGGATGTACATGGTGGCGTCGCCGCCGTCGTCGAGGATCATGTTCGACGGCTTGCCGTCCGGCCACTGGAAGATGGCGTCGGTATATTCCCAGTAGTCCTCCAGGCTCTCGCCCTTGACCGCGAACACGGCGGTGCCGCCAGCGGCGATCGCGGCGGCCGCATGGTCCTGCGTCGAGAAGATGTTGCACGACGCCCAGCGCACGTCGGCGCCGAGCGCCTTCAGCGTCTCGATCAGCACCGCCGTCTGGATGGTCATGTGCAGCGAGCCGGTGATGCGCGCGCCCTTCAGCGGCTTCGACGCGCCGTATTCCTCGCGGGTCGCCATCAGGCCCGGCATCTCGGTCTCGGCGATCTCGATCTCCTTGCGGCCCCAGTCCGCAAGCTTGATGTCCGCGACCACGTAATCGTTTTTCACCGCCATGGTGTTCTCCGGCGTTCGTCAATCTGGAAATGCACTGCGCCCCGCTCGGGCGGGGCAGGCTGGCGGCTGCCTACCAGATCGGGCGGCGGTATACAACGGGACATAAAGAAATCGTTATGCGTCTATGTGCGGCCGGCTGCGCAGGCCGGCGATCAGGCCTTGAACCTGCCATGACGCAACGGCACTCTGGCGATCTTCCGGAGGAGCCGCGATGTCCCTTTCCCGTCCCGCATTCCGCGTCCGCCACAGCGCCCGCGCCGTCCTGCTCGCAGCATGCATGGCGCCTGGGTGCCTTCAGGCCCATGCTGCGGAGCCGCTGCAGCCGGCCGATGCGCTGGTGCGCGCGGCGCTGCCGCTTTCGCCGCTGCTGTTCGACCTTGCGGTGACCGCCGGCCGCAGCTTCGCCGAGATCACCTATGACAGCCGCGGCTACGACGCAGTGACCAACAGCTTCAACGTGTCGGGCCTGCGCGTGAAGCGCTACGCCGTGGACGTGTCGATCGGGCGGCTGCGCACCGACTTGAGAAGCATCATGCTCGAAGGCATAGGCGTGGAAACGCAGGGCATGGGCCTGCCCGCGCCGTTCCGCGCCGCGCTGCGGCGGCTCGGCGGCAGCAACGTGCAGGGCGACATCCTGCTTGGGGTCCGTGCCGATGCCGCGCGCAGCAGCTACGACGTGACGCTGCGGCTCGACCTGCCACAGATGGGCGCGCTGGAAGTCGCCGCCGCGCTGGACGGCTTTCATGTGCTGGTGCCGATACCGTCGTCCGACACATCCAGCTATTCGCCCCAGCCCAGCGTTGCAGGCAGTCTGCGCAGCGCCTCGGTCGCCTTCGAGAATTACGGCCTGATGAAGGTGGCGCTGGAGATGGCCGCGCAGCAGGCCGGAGCGCCGGCCGAGCAGTTCAAGGCCGGGCTCTACCTGATGCCGCAGCAGGTCGCCGCTCAGTTGATCCAGCGCATGCCGGGCGGCGCCAGTCCCGGGCTTACAGCGCGAATCCGGGGCTGGGCGGCGGTCGCCGAGGAATTCCTTCGCGAGGAAGACGGCATCCGCGTCAGCTTCGCGCCGTCCGAGCCGGTCGACCTTTGGCGCCTGCAGACGGGGTTCGTCGACGAGAAGCTGATCGTCGACCTGAACCCCGAGGCGGCCCCGGCCTTCGCCGCGCCGCTGCCGGCGCCGGCCGAACCCGGCAGCGTGGCGGCGGCCGTCGCGGAGATCGCCGGAAACGGCGTGCCGCAGGACCGCGCGGCGGGCGCAATCGCCCTGCTCGACAAAGCGCTAGCCGGGGATCGCGGCGCGGTTGCCGCACTTGCGGCGAATTTCGGCGCCGCGCCGGCGCCGGCGCTCGACGGCGAAGTTCAGGCCGCGCTCTATTCCAGCCTGCTGGTCGCACGCGCGCTGGGCGAAAGGGTCGAGGACGGCGCGCTGGCGGCGCTGATCGGGACGCTCGAGCCACAGGCGGTTCTTGGTGCCGAGATGCGGGCGATATCGCTGTTCCAGACCATGGGCGGCCGGCAGGTGGTCACCCCGGGCCAAGTCGGAAAGCACGACGCCGATGCGCTGCGTGCCTTCGCCTACGACTATTACGAAGGGCGCAAGGTGCCGCGCAACTACACGCAGGCGCTTGCCCTGGCGCTGGTCGCCTCGGCGGCCGGCGACAGCTTCGCCGCCCGGCTCCGTGACGATCTGGTCAACGCGTCGGAGCGCAAGGCGATCCTGCTCGATGCCGCGCTGGCACAGTCGGAGGCCGACAGGATGTGGAAGATCTACGAGGAGGCGAGGCGTCCCGCCCCGCAACCCTGACCGGCTTCAGATCTCTTCGCCGAAGCGGGAGGCGACAAGCTTGCCGAGAGCGTCCAGCGCCTCCTCGGCCTGCGGGCCCTTCACCCGCACCGTGATGCAGCAGCCGGGGCCGGCCGCCAGCATCATCAGGCCCATGATCGAGGTGCCGTCGACGGTCATGCCGTCCTTCTCGACCTCGACATGGGCCTCGAAGGAGCCCGCCATCTGCACGAACTTGGCCGAGGCGCGCGCGTGCAGGCCGCGCTGGTTGACGATCGGGAACTCGCCGGAGGCATAACCCGCGCTGGCGGAGTAGGGCATGCTCATTTGGCGGCGAGCACCTGGCTGGCGACGTTGATGTATTTGCGCCCGGCGCCTTGCGCCTCCGTCAGCGCCTTCGCCATGTCGCCCGACTGGCGCACGCTGGTCAGCTTGATCAGCATCGGCAGGTTCATGCCGGCTATCACCTCGACGCGGCCGGACTCCATCACCGAAATGGCGAGGTTCGACGGCGTGCCGCCGAACATGTCGGTCAGGATGATGACGCCGGCGCCGGTATCGGCGCGCGCAACGGCCTCGATGATGTCCTGGCGGCGTTTCTCCATGTCGTCGTCGGCGCCGATCGACACGGTCTCCAGCGCCTTCTGCGCGCCGACGACATGCTCCACGGCATGCCTGAACTCTTCGGCAAGCCGACCGTGCGTCACGAGCACGAGACCGATCATGCTGGATTGGCTCCCGTCACGGGTTCCGTCGCTGCTCCCTGCCGAGGTTTTCCGAACGGTTTTCCGTCACCGGCCGTGCCTCGTTTTTATGCGGCATGCCCGCCGCCGGGCAGGGGCGCTATCTTGTATGCGGTTTGCCTCTTGGCAAGTCCCTTTTTGGGCGAAGAAGAGCCATTTTGCCGCACCGCAGCGTAAGCTTTTGCGGCGCACCTATGCCGTGAAAGGCGGCAGGCCGAGCCAGCCGAGCACCGCGCGGACGCCCTTGGCTCCTGCATCCGAAGCGACGTCGAGGCGTGGCAGCGCGATGCCGTGCAGGACTTCCGTCGCCGGCTCGGCGAAGCGCGGCGCGGCGGGAACCATACGCACCATTCGGTCGGCGACCATGGCCGGCAGCGTGGCGACCGGCGCTGGCGCGAAGCCGCGCAATTCGACCAGTCCGGCGATGGTTTGCGGCGCGTTGACGACCAGCCGGCCGGAGCGGATCGACAGAAAAACCTGATCGTCCGAGACCAGCCGGGCGAAGACCCCCTCGGCGCGGCAGGCGGCGATCAGTCCAAGGCAAAGCTCGGTCTTGCCAGAGCCGGAAGCGCCCGTGACCAGGAGTCCGGTGCGGCCGAGCACGACGGCGCAGGCGTGGAGGTTGGGAGGGGTGGTCATGGCGAGATGCCAACACCCCCTCCACCGCCTTCGGCGGCCCCCCTCCCCCGCTTCGCGGAGGAGGATCCGAGGTCGCGGCCGGCCGCAGCCTGGATCTTCCCCCGTCTACTGGGGAAGGGGACCACGCGGAGCGTGGTGAAGGGGGTGTTTTGATTGATCGGCGGCCTCACTGCTCCGCCGGCAGCGCGACCACGAACCGTGCGCCGCGGATGTCGCCGGGCTTGCCGCCGGCGATGTTTTCGGCCGTCAGCGTGCCGCCATGGGCCTCGACGATCTGCCGGCTGATCGACAGGCCGAGGCCGGAATTCTGGCCGAACGCCTCGGTCGACGGCCGGTCGGTGTAGAAGCGCTCGAAGATGCGCTCCAGCGCGTCCGGCCTGATGCCAGGTCCGTTGTCCTCGACGGTGATGATGTTGCGCCGCCCGCTGCGCGAGAGGCCCACGACAATGCGGCCGTTCTCTTCCGGCACGAAGGAGCGCGCATTGTCGATCAGGTTGGCGATCACCTGCCCCAGTCGCGACTCGTGGCCGACGGAGAAATAGCCTTTCACGCCCTGCGGCAGCTTGGCCGACTTGAAGTCGATGTCGACCACCCTCTTGTTGCGCGTCACATCGCGCGAAATGGCGATCAGCTCGGTCAGGAACTTCCTGAGATCCACGCGGCCGGCGTCGACACGCGCCAGTTCGGCGTCAAGCCGCGAGGCGTCGGAAATGTCGGTGATGAGACGGTCGAGCCGGCGCACGTCGTGCTGGATGACTTCCAGCAGCCGCGCCCGGGAGGTCTCGTTCTTGGCCAGCGGCAGCGTCTCGACCGCGCTGCGCAGCGAGGTCAGCGGGTTCTTGAGTTCATGCGAGACATCGGCGGCGAAACTCTCGATCGCCTCGATGCGGGCATAGAGCGCGTTGGTCATGTCTCGGATTGCGACTGACAAGTTGCCGATCTCGTCCTGGCGGTCGGAGAAGTCCGGTATCTCCTCGCGGTTCTTGACGCCGCGGCGCACACGCACCGCAGCCGCCGCCAGCCGGCGCAGCGGATTGGCGATGGTGGAGGCGAGCAGCATCGACAGGATGGCGGTGACCAGCGCGGCCACCGCAAACACGCGCACGATCGCCATGCGCTCGGCTGCGACGATCTTGTCGATGTCGCCGCCCTGCGTCGACAGCATCAGCGCGCCGAGCACGGCGCGGAAGCGCTGCACCGGCACAGCCACCGACACGATCATCTCGCCCTGCTCCGACACCCGCACGATGGTCGACGGGCTGCCGGACAGCGCGTTCAGCACTTCGGGATAGGCTTGACCGCTGCCGCCCGGGGTTTCGGTGTAAACGGGCAGGTCGGTGCGGCGGAAGAACCCGGTGAAGGCGTCTCCGATGCGCTCCAGAATGCCGTCGTCGTCCGGCTCGGTGTTCGGCAGGTTGTAGCGCAGGATCTGGCCGCGCGAATAGAGGTGGCGCGAATCCAGCAGCAGGTTGGCGTCGCGGTCGTAGATGCGGGCGCGGGTGCGGGTCGGCGAGATCAGCCGCCGCAGCACAGGCGCCACGCGCTCGGGGTTGATCGGGAAATCGAGGCTGTCCAGCCGCTCGGAGCCCGGCGGCAGGCTCTCGCCCGCCTGCAGTTCCAGCAGCTTCTCCGGGTCGATGCTGATCGTGCCGGTCTCCACCGTCGCCGACGCCGCGATGGCGCCGGCGATGATCTCGCCCTGCGTCATCAGGCTTTCCACGCGCGCATCGATCAGCCCGTCGCGGAACTGGTTCAGGTAGAGGATGCCGACCACGAGCACGCCGAGGCCGGCGAGGTTGAGCACGACGATGCGCTGGGTCAGGCTCGAGAAGATGTAGTGCCCGAGCACACGGCGCATGGGCACGAAGACCTTCGAGAGCCACGAGCGGCCGGCGGCGGCCTTTCGCGCGCCGCGCGGCTTGTCGTCCTCTGTCTCGGTGTCGCTGGCGATCGCCATGCGGTCCTTCCGGGGTTCAGATCTCCCGGAAGCGGTATCCCACCCCGTAGAGCGTCTCGATCATGTCGAAGTCGTCGTCGACGGCCTTGAACTTCTTCCTCAGCCGCTTGATGTGGCTATCGATGGTGCGGTCGTCGACATAAACCTGCTCATCATAGGCCGAATCCATCAGCGCGTCGCGGCTTTTGACCACGCCCGGCCGCTGCGCCAGCGAGTGGAGGATGAGGAACTCGGTGACCGTCAGGGTCACCGGCTCGCCCTTCCAGGTGCAGGTATGCCGCTCCTGGTCCATGACGAGCGCGCCGCGCTCCAGCGACTTCTGCTGGGTCGTGGGGTTCTTCGCCGCCGCCTCGCGTGCGCTGGCGCGCCGCAGCACCGCCTTCACCCGCTCGACCAGCAGACGCTGCGAAAACGGCTTCTTGATGAAGTCGTCGGCGCCCATCTTCAGGCCGAACAATTCGTCGATCTCGTCGTCCTTCGACGTCAGGAAGATCACCGGCAGGTCGGTCTTCTGGCGCAGCCGACGCAGAAGCTCCATGCCGTCCATGCGCGGCATCTTGATGTCCAGTATCGCGAGGTTGGGCTGGCGGGTGGAAAAACCCTCCAGTGCCGACGCCCCGTCCGTGTAGGTCTCCACACGGTACCCTTCAGATTCAAGCGCGATCGAGACCGAAGTCAGGATATTCCGGTCGTCGTCCACGAGCGCTATTGTTGCCATGTCTAGCGGCTCCCTCATCAGCGGGCGTCCCTTCCTGCTTCCGGAAGGCGTCATAGGCGGACAAATTAGGTACAAAATGTGGCAGACGATTCCAACCCGTCGCCGTTCACATTGGCAAAAGCGCTGCGCAATGCTTGTGCAAAACTCGCACGCACCTGCCTACCTAAACGATTTAAACGGATTTCAAAATCTTTAAATCGATTATTCGTTTGAAATCGTTCGGCATTTCTGTTTCGGAGCGGAACCGGCGGTCCCTGCAAGACATTTGCAGGCGGTCGCGGGGAGCGTCCATCCTGTAACCTTGTGGGGGAGCATGAAAGAGATCGGCATCCGCAACCCGGCGATCGGCATCGAGGCCTGCGGCCTCACCGGCACGGGCACCGTGCGCTACAACCTGCTCCCCGCCGACCTCTATGAGGAGGCGATCCGCCGCGGCGAGGCCAAGCTGACCGCCGACGGCGCGCTGGTCGCCTATACCGGCCAGCACACCGGCCGCTCGCCCAAGGACAAGTTCGTGGTGCGCGACGCGGCCACCGACGGCAAGGTCTGGTGGGACAACAACAAGCCGATGTCGCCGGCGCATTTCGAGGCGCTGCTCGCCGACTTCCAGGCGCATGCGCGCGGCCGCGAGCTGTTCGTGCAGGACCTTGTCGGCGGCGCCGATCCGGACGAGGCGCTGCCAACGCGTGTCGTCACCGAATATGCCTGGCACTCGCTGTTCATCCGCAATTTGCTGATCCGGCCCGAGCGCGACGCGCTCGCCGGCTTCCGGCCGAAGATGACGATCATCGACCTGCCGTCGTTCAAGGCCGACCCGGCCCGCCACGGCACGCGCAGCGAGACGGTCGTGGCGATGGACCTGACGCGCATGATCGTGCTTATCGGCGGCACGGCATATGCGGGCGAGATGAAGAAGTCGGTGTTCACCGCGCTCAACTATCTGCTGCCCGCCAAGGGCGTCATGCCCATGCACTGCTCGGCCAATGTCGGGCCGGCCGGCGATTCGGCGATCTTCTTCGGCCTGTCGGGTACCGGCAAGACGACGCTTTCCGCAGACCCGTCGCGCACGCTGATCGGCGACGACGAGCACGGCTGGGGACCGCACGGCGTGTTCAACTTCGAGGGCGGCTGCTACGCCAAGACCATCCGCCTGTCGGCAGAGGCCGAGCCGGAGATCTACGGTACGACCAAACGTTTCGGCACGGTGCTGGAGAACATCCCGCTCTCCGACGCCGGCGTGCCCGACCTCGACGACGAGAGCCTGACGGAGAACACGCGCGCGGCCTACCCGCTCGACTTCATCGCCAATGCCAGCGACACGGGCCGCTCGGGTCACCCGAAGAACATCATCATGCTGACGGCCGATGCGTTCGGCGTGATGCCGCCGATCGCCAGGCTGACCCCGGCGCAGGCCATGTATCACTTCCTGTCCGGCTACACCGCCAAGGTCGCCGGCACCGAGCGCGGCGTGACCGAGCCGACGCCGGAGTTCTCGGCCTGCTTCGGCTCGCCGTTCCTGCCGCTGCACCCGTCCGACTACGGCAGCCTGCTCAAGGACCTGATCGCCCGTCACGGCGTCACCTGCTGGCTGGTCAACACCGGCTGGACCGGAGGAGCTTACGGGGTGGGCAAGCGCATGCCGATCAAGGCGACGCGCGCGCTGCTGGCAGCCGCCCTCGACGGCTCGCTCTCGGGCGCGGAGTTCCGCACCGACGCCAATTTCGGCTTCGCGGTGCCCGTCGCTGTGCCGGGCGTCGACCAGTCGATCCTCGACCCGCGCTCGACCTGGTCCGATGGCGTCGCCTACGACCGCCAGGCGCGCCGGCTCGTTGCGATGTTCATCGAGAACTTCGCCAAGTTCGACAAGCACGTAGACCATGCCGTGCGGGGGGCTGCGCCGTCGATCAGGGTCGCGGCGGAATAAGCTCCCCCATTTTGGGTATCTGCGGCCAGCGGAGGGCGTTCGTGTCCTCCGCATATGAACGGCACCCTTGAACCGTCCGCACGCGCGCCGCATTGTCGGCGCGGGCAATTCTGCCCGGCGCGGATTCGCTTCATGGACTTCTCAGCAGACATCGAGGCCGCGCCCGGCGTGTTCATCCGCCCGGCCGACCTCGCCGAGAGCTTTATCCGTGCCTCCGGCCCCGGCGGCCAGAACGTCAACAAGGTCGCCACGGCCGTGCAGCTGCGTTTCGACGTGGCCGGCGCCAACGGGATTCCCGACCACATCAAGCCGCGCCTGCTCAGGCTCGCCGGGCAGCGGGCGACCAAGGACGACGTGATCGTCATCGAGGCGAGCCGGTTTCGCCTTCAGGAGCGCAACCGCGAGGATGCGCGCGAACGGCTTGCCGCCCTCGTCGCCAAGGCGGCCGAACCGCCACCGCCGCCGCGCCGCAAGACCAAGCCGACGAAGGGTTCGATCGAGCGGCGCCTCAAGGCCAAGACCGGCCGCTCTACGGTCAAGAAGCTGCGCGGCCGCGTCGAGCGGGATTAGCGTCTTCCATTGCCTCGCCGGCGGTGCAAGACTGCAACCCTCGAGTGCACGCAGGAGGGAATGCGGCATGGGTGTTTTCGATTTCGTGAAGAAGGTGGGCAAGAAGCTCGGCATCGGCGACGACGACACGCCGCCGGACGACAAGGCGGTGAAAAAGGAGCTGGAGTCGCATGGCCTCGGCACCGAGAAGGTCAATGTCGAGGTGGTCGGCGACCGGGTGGTGCTGAAAGGTGTCGTGGCGGATCAGGCCGCCTTCGAGAAGGCCGTGGTGGCGGTCGGCAATACACTGGGAATCTCAGGCGTCGACGCCGACAACCTGAAGATCGTCGCGCCGGACAGTGGCCTCAAGCTCGCCGAAGCGGACATGACGGCGCTGGTCGCCGCCTCGACGCCGGCGAAGGAGCCGCGCTTCTACACAGTCAAGAAGGGCGACAACCTGTCGAAGATCGCCGAGGCGGTCTACGGCAAGGGCAAGGCGTCGAAGTACACCGTCATCTTCGAAGCCAACAAGCCGATGCTGAAGCATCCCGACAAGATCTACCCGGGCCAGTCGCTGCGCATACCCGATCTCGCCTGACCGCCGGTATACAGCCTGCATCTCAGGCACTTGGCTTGGTGCGCCCGCCCATGTTAGGCGGGCGCAGTTTTTTCGCGGAGCGAATGGAGAGATCATGGCTGTCGCCAACCCGCCCTATCGTGCCGACCATGTCGGCAGCCTGCTGCGTTCGCAGACCGTCAAGGCCAAGCGCCACGCCTATTTCGACGACCACGCGATTCCGCACGAAGAGCTGGAAGCGGCAGAGGATGCGGCGATCCGCACCGCCATCAAGGTTCAGCAGGATGTCGGCCTTCCCGTCGTCACCGACGGCGAGATCCGCCGCGCCTTCTGGCACTACGACTTCCTCGACGGCCTGACCGGCTTCGACCTGGAGCGGCGCTCGGAGGGCGCGCAGTTCGCCGGCACGCAGATGATCCCGGTCCACCCGGTCATCAAGGAGCGTTTCGACTTCCCGGCCGACCACCCGCATCTGGCGCACTTCAAGTTCGTCGCCGCGAACACGTCGGTCATGCCGAAGATCTCGATCCCCGGCCCGTCCTGCGCACACTTCCGCACCGCGCCGGACGACATCCACGTCAAGGCCTACCGCGACGATTTGCAGGCGATGTTTGACGACCTCGCCAAGACCTACGCCAAGGCGGTGAAGGCGTTCTACGACGCTGGCTGCCGCTATCTGCAGATGGACGACATCTTCTTCGCCTATCTGTGTGACCCCAAGCACCGCGAGGCCAAGAAGAAGCTCGGCCAGGACCCGGACTGGCTGGTCGACCGCTACGCCTGGATGATGCACGAGGCGATCAAGAACAAGCCGGCCGACATGTGGATCGGCATGCATATGTGCCGCGGCAACTTCAAGAACACCTACGCGGCGGAAGGCTCCTACGACCTCGTCGCCGACACCGTGTTCAACAAGACCGGCGTCGACATCTTCTTCATGGAGTACGACACCGACCGCGCCGGCGGGCTGGAGCCGCTGAAGTTCCTGGCCAAGGGCAAGCAGCGCGTGCTGCCGGGCTTCATCTCCACCAAGGTCGTGGAACTGGAGAAGCTCGACGATCTCAAGCGCAAGTTCGACCAGGCGTCGAAATATGCCGATATCGGCCAGCTCGGCATCGCCCCGCAGTGCGGCTTCGCCTCCACCGAGGACGGCAACTCGATCGACGACGACGGCCAGAAGCGCAAGCTGGAGCTGGTGGTGAAGACCGCCGAGGCGATCTGGGGCGGCGTGGACAAGTAAGAACAGCAACACCCCCGCCACCACGCTTCGCGTGGTCCCCCTCCCCCGCTTCGCAGGGGAGGAACCTAGGTCGCGGCCGGCCGCGACAGTGGATCCTCCCGCGTTTACGGGGGAGGGGGACCGCCGAAGGCGGTGGAGGGGGTGTTTCTAGGCTCTACCTTGGCGGCGTGCCGTTGACCGCCAGCACTTCGCCCATCAGATAGAGCGAGCCGCAGATCAGGATGCGCGGGGCCGCCTCGCGGTCGTCCCAGGTGTCGCGCAGCAGCATCAGCGCATTGGCCACCGACGCCACCGGTTCGGCCGAAAGACCGCCCTGCTCTGCCCGCACGGCCAGCTCTGCCGCCGGCACGCCGGATTCGCTCTGGTTCACCGGAACGGTGAAGACGTGCCGCGCCATGCCCTCGAAATTGCGGAAGAACCCGGTCTGATCCTTGGTCGAGATCATGCCGGCGATCAGGAACAGCGGGCGCGGATTGCGCTCCTCCAGCTCCGCCAGCGCCTCGGCGACAACCATGCCGGCGCCCGGATTGTGGCCGCCGTCGATCCAAAGCTCCGCCCCTTCCGGCGCCAGCCGCTGCAGGTCGCCGGCGGGCAGGCGCTGCATGCGGCCTGCCCACTCGACATTGTTCATGGCGCGGTCGACCGCCGCGTGGCCTAGGTCGAAGCCGGCGGCGCGCACGCCGGCGATCGCGGCGGCAGCATTGGCGTACTGGTGGCGGCCGATCAGCTTCGGCAGCGACACGTCGAGCAGCCCGGTCTCGTCCTGGTAGATCAGGCGACCGTTCTCCTCATAGGCGAGGAAGTCCTGGCCGTAGACCAGCGCCGGCGAGCCCAGCCGCTCGGCGGTGTCGACCAGCACCTCGCGCGCCGCGTCATATTCCTGCGCGCCGATGACGACAGGAACGCCCGGCTTGATGATGCCGGCCTTCTCCGCCGCGATCAGTTCGACGCGGTCGCCGAGATAGGCCTCGTGGTCCATCGAGATCGGCATGATGATCGACACGGCCGGCCGTTCCACGACATTGGTGGCGTCGAAGCGTCCGCCCAGCCCAACCTCGATCACCGCCGCGTCGGCCGGATTTTCCGAGAACAGCACGAAAGCCACCGCCGTGAGTATCTCGAAGACAGTGATGGTCTTGCCGTCATTGGCCAGCGCGACGCGGTGGATCGCCTCGGCCAGCATGGCGTCGGACACGAGTTGCCCGCCGCCGGATGTTCCTATGCGGTAGCGCTCGTGCCAGTTCACCAGATGCGGCGAGGTGTGGACGTGCGCCGTGCGGCCCGACGCCTCGACCAGCGCGCGCGAGAAGGCGGCCGCCGAGCCCTTGCCGTTGGTGCCGGCAAGATGGATCACCGGCGGCAGCCGCCTGTGCGGGTCGCCGAGCACGGCGAGCAGCCGGCGGATGCGGTCGAGCGAAAGGTCGAAACCCTTCGGATGGAGCGACATCAGCCGCTCGATTTCCTGGTCGGCAGTCAAGACAGTCATGGCGAAGGTCCCGCGCCCGAGGCGCGACTGGAATCGGACAGGGCCGGTCAGGCCGCTTGGGCTTCCGGGCTCTCCGGCGGCGCCGGCAGGGCCGCCACTTCCGGCGCCGGGTGCTTCAGCATCAGCCGCAGCAGCCGCGCGACGGTTGCCTTCATCTCCAGCCGCGACACCACCATGTCGACCATGCCGTGCTTCATCAGATATTCGGAGCGCTGGAAGCCTTCCGGCAGCTTCTCGCGGATGGTCTGCTCGATGACGCGCGGGCCGGCGAAGCCGATCAGCGCGCCGGGCTCGGCGATATGCACGTCGCCCAGCATGGCGTAGGACGCGGTGACGCCGCCCGTGGTCGGGTTGGTCAGCACGACGATGTAGGGCAGGCCGGCCTCCTTCAGCCGGTCGACGCCGACCGTGGTGCGCGGCAGCTGCATCAGCGAGAAGATGCCTTCCTGCATGCGCGCGCCGCCCGAGGCCGCAAACAGCACCATCGGCCGTTTCAGTTCCAGCGCCGTCTCGAACGCCTTGATGATGATCTCGCCAGCAGCCATGCCGAGCGAGCCGCCGATGAAGGAGAAGTCCTGCACGGCCGTAACGATGGGCAGGCCCTCGATCTGGCCCTTCACGGCCAGCACCGCGTCGTCCATGCCGGTCTTGGCCTTGGCCTCCTTGAGGCGGTCGACGTAGCGCTTCTCGTCGCGGAAGCGGAGCGGGTCGATGGCGGCCTTGGGCGTCTCGATCTGATCGTAGGAGCCGCCGTCGAGGAAGCGCGCCAGCCGCTCTTTGGCGCCGATGCGCATGTGGTAGCCCGAGGCGGGGATCACATACTGGTTCTGCTCCAGGTCCTTGTGGAACACCATCTCGCCGGTCTCGGGATCCTTGATCCAGAGATTGTCGGGCATGGTGCTCTGGCGTCCGAGCATCGAGTTGATGCGGGGACGGACGTAGTTGGTGATCCAGTTCATGGATGCGCCTCCTCGGTTGAGCGCAATGTGGGCAGTCTATCGGGCGACAGCAAGGCGCGCCGCGCGCACGCCGGCCGACAGGCCGCCGACCAGCGTCGCCACCGCCTCGGCCGGGTCGGCCGTCTGCCTGCCGTCCGGCGTCAGCACGCTCGCCACCGCGTTGACGATTGCGGTGCCGACCACAACGCCGTCGGCCGACTGGCCGATCACGCGCGCCTGCTCCGCCGTCTTGACGCCGAAGCCGACGCAGACCGGCAGGTCGGTATGGCCCTTGATGCGGGCCACGGCCGACGCGACCTTGGACGTATCAGGCAGCGCCGAGCCGGTGATGCCGGTCATCGACACGTAATAGACGAATCCCGACGTGTTCTCGAGCACCTTGGGCAGACGCTTGTCGTCCGTGGTCGGCGTGGCGAGACGGATGAAATTCAGGCCGGCCTTCACCGCCGGCAGGCATAGCTCGGCGTCCATCTCCGGCGGCAGGTCGACCACGATCAGCCCGTCTATGCCGCTCGCCTTGGCTTCGGTCAGGAAGCGGTCGACGCCGTAGATGTAGATGGGGTTGTAGTAACCCATCATGATGATCGGCGTGTCGTCGTCGGCTTTGCGGAACTCCGCAGCCATCTTCAGCGTCTTCGCCAGCGTCTGCCCCGCCTTCAGCGCGCGCAGGCCGGCCGCCTGGATCGCCGGCCCGTCAGCCATCGGGTCGGAAAACGGCATGCCGAGCTCGATCACGTCGGAGCCGGCCTTCGGCAGGCCTTTCATAATACGAAGCGAGGTCTCGTAGTCCGGGTCGCCGCCCATGAAATAGGTAACGAGCGCCGGGCGTCCCTCGGCCTTCAGCTTCGCCATGCGGCGGTCGATGCGGGTGTCGGTCATGGTCAGATCTCCATGCCCATCATCTTGGCGACGGTGTGCACGTCCTTGTCGCCGCGGCCGGACAGGTTGACGATGATCACCTCGTCCTTGCGCATCTTGGGCGCGCGCTTGACGGCTTCCGCGATGGCATGCGCCGATTCCAGCGCCGGAATGATGCCCTCGACCTTGGTCGTCAGCTGGAAGGCGTCGAGCGCCTCGTCGTCAAGAATCGGCACGTATTCGACCCGGCCGCTGTCGCGCAGCCACGAGTGCTCCGGACCGACGCCGGGATAGTCGAGCCCGGCGGAGATCGAATGGCCGTCGAGGATCTGGCCGTCCTCGTTCTGCAGCAGGTAGGTGCGGTTGCCGTGCAGCACGCCGGGTTTTCCCGCATTCATGGAGGCGCAGTGCTCGATGCCGTCCAGTCCGCGCCCGCCCGCTTCGACGCCGACGATCTTGACGGACGTATCGTCGAGGAAGGGATGAAAGATGCCGATCGCGTTCGAGCCGCCGCCGACCGCTGCGATCACCATGTCGGGCAGCCTGCCCTCCTGCTCCTGTATCTGCGCGCGCGCCTCGTTGCCGATCACCGACTGGAAGTCGCGCACCAGCTCCGGATAGGGGTGCGGACCCGCCGCCGTGCCGATCAGGTAATAGGTGTCCTCGACATTGGTCACCCAGTCGCGCAGGGCCTCGTTCATGGCGTCCTTGAGCGTGCCGTGGCCGGACGAAACAGGCCGCACTTCCGCGCCGAGCAGCTTCATGCGGAACACGTTGGGCTTCTGCCGCTCGACGTCGGTGGCGCCCATGTAGACGACGCAGGGATAGCCGAAGCGGGCCGATACCGTTGCCGACGCCACGCCGTGCTGGCCGGCGCCGGTCTCGGCGATGATGCGCTTCTTGCCCATGCGCTTGGCCAGCAGGATCTGGCCGAGGCAGTTGTTGATCTTGTGCGAACCGGTGTGGTTCAGGTCCTCGCGCTTGAGATAGATTTTCGCGCCGCCGAGGTGCCTGGTCAGCCCCTCCGCGAAATAGAGTTTTGAAGGCCGGCCGGCATAGAAGGTGGAGAGCTGCTGCAGTTCCGCCTTGAACGCCGAATCGTTCTTCGCCCTGTGCCAGTGCTCCTCGAGGTCGAGTATCAACGGCATCAGCGTCTCGGCGACGAAGCGCCCGCCGAACAGCCCGAACATGCCCTGCTCGTCAGGCCCGGTGCGGAATGAATTTGGCAAGACCGGCTTGTTCATCGAAATCCCGTCAGTTTGGCCGTGCCCGTGGTCAAGGTGGCCGCAATCGCGCTGGCTTATGCCTTAGCAGCCGGGAAAAGCAAAATCGATTCGAAGCCGCCGGATCAGCGCCGCGCGGCCTCCACTGCATCGAAGAAGCCGCGGATCAGCGCCACGTCCTTGACGCCCGGCGCGCTCTCGACACCGGACGACACGTCGAGCCCAGGCGGATTCGCCAGCCGCAGCGCCTCCCCGACATTGCCGGCGTTGAGCCCGCCGGAGAGCAGATAGTCGGTGCCGGCCGGCAGCGCCCTGAGCAGCGTCCAGTCGAACGACACGCCGTTGCCACCGGGCAGTTCCGATCCCTTCGGCGGCTTTGCGTCGAACAGCAGCCGGTCGGCGACTCCGGCAAAGGCGCTTGCCTTCTCCAGATCGCCCGCCTCCGAGACCGACAGCGCCCGTATGACCGGCAGGCCGTAGCGCGCCTTCACCTGCGCCACGCGCTCCGGCGTCTCCTTGCCATGGAGTTGGAGCATGTCCGGCCCCATCGCGGCCACGATCGCATCGAGGAAAGCGTCGTCGGCATCGACGGTCACGGCCACCGCCTGCGCCCTGCCCTTCGCGGCACCGCGAAGCACGCCGGCCGCAGCCGGTTCGATGTTGCGCGGGCTTTTCGCGAAAAAGATGAACCCGACATGCGACGCCCCGCCGGCCAGCGCTGCTTCCAGCGCTTCCGGGGTCTTCAGGCCGCAGATCTTGATGTCGAGGGGCATGGCGCGGCGTTTCGCACGGAAAAGACCCCGGAGTCGAGTTGTCACCCGAACCCGATCGCCTGTAGCGCACTCCCGTTCTTCTTCAGCCAGGCCTTGGCTTCCTCGGTGCGCGGGCAGAGCTCACCGCACAGCTTCCAGAACTTCGGGCCGTGGTTCATCTCCCTGAGATGCGCGACCTCATGGGCGACGAGGTAGTCGATCACCGGCTTCGGCGCCATCATGATGCGCCACGAGAAGGCCAGCGTGCCGTCCGCCGTGCAGGAGCCCCAGCGGCTCGACGTGTCCTTGTAGCGCACAGCCTTCGCCCGGCGGCCCACCGCCGCCGCGTGCTTCTCCACAAGCATCTCGATGTCGCGCTTCGCCTCGCGCTTGAGGAAGTCGGCCAGCCGGCGCGGCAGGTGCTTGCGATCACCGTGCACGATCAGCGCCGGCTGGCCGTCGTGGTTGCCCACCGTCACGGTGCCGCGCGTGCCCGGCTCGTGCACGATGAGATGCGGCACGCCGCGCAACGGCAGTTTTGTGCCGGGCCGCACCACCGGATGTTCCGGCACCTTGGCCAGCCGCTGCTCCAGCCAGCCTTCGTGCCGCGCCAGGAAACGCTCGACTTCGCGCAGCGACACGCCGGCAGGCCGCGTCACGCGCAACCCCTGCCCGCCGGCGTCAATGCGCAGGGTCAGGCGCCGCGCGCGGTCGCTCTCCACGATCCTCAGCGGCAGGCGCCGTCCCGCCACCTCGTGCTCGCGCATCACCGGCGCGGCAGGCGGCGA
This sequence comes from Rhizobiaceae bacterium, assembly GCA_019635695.1. GTDB lineage: Bacteria > Pseudomonadota > Alphaproteobacteria > Rhizobiales > Rhizobiaceae > RCIO01. The sequence continues at coordinate 26,077 of JAHBYZ010000010.1, read as the reverse complement.
AAAGGAACGGCGCAGAAGGGCGAAGACCATGACGGGATTCTAGCCGATTCGAGACGACTGGGCAGTCGCGGCAGGGATTCCCGCTGCAATACGGAACCCCCGCCGCTCCGGCCCGTTACAGAAGCCGAAGCGGCATCGCCGCACACCCATTCGAGAAGGAGTTTGCGATGAACTGGAATCAGGTGGAAGGCAATTGGGAGCAGTTCAAGGGCAAGGTCCAGCAGCAGTGGGGCAAGCTGACCAATGACGACCTCGACGTGATCAAGGGCAAGCGCAAGGAACTGGCCGGCCGCATCCAGGAGCGCTACGGCCACGCCCAGCAGCAGGCCGAGCAGGAAATCGACAGCTGGCTGCAGCAGCGCTGACGCCTACACGCGCGTCCGCTCCGTGAGGCGCGCGCGAAGGGAAAGCCCGGCACGGTCCTCGCCGTCGCCGGGCTTTCTCATACCTGGATGTCAGGGCTCGAGAACGATGGCCGCGTTCATCTGCGCGCACAGCGCCGTCTGCGCGCCATCGACGCGGAACACGCGGTCCTCGGTTCCGAACGCATGCCAGTCCGCGTCGCCGGTGTCGCCGGGCCGAGACCACGCCGCCAGTTCGCCGGGAACGTGGACGGTCATCGACCGGCCGTCGCGCATGTCGACGACAAAATCTCCGCCTTCCTCCGCCGACATGCCGGACAGGCTGGTCACCGCGTGGCAATCGAGGCCGGGACCGATCCTGAAGGTGTCCAGCAACTGGCCGCCAAGCGAATCGGTCCCCGCCCTTGTCGCCCAATTGCAGGTGCCGGCGAGCCAGGCCGCACCGGCAGCTTCGACCAGCATGATGCGGACGGTCGCGCCGCCTATATCGGGCGCCGCCTGCAGGGACATGCGTATGGCGCGCGTCTTCTGCCCGGGATTCTTGGCGAGATGCTCGGCGCTGTAGACGCGGTCGTAGCAGATGCCGTCCGGCCGGCCCTTGAGCGCGTCCGCGAGCGGGTCGGCGGCAACCTCACCGCACCATGCCGCGAGCAGGACCGCCACCGTCGCCGAGGTTCCAAACGGCCTTGCCATCAATTGCCATCCCAGCCGAGCAGGTCGACCATTTCCATGCAGTTGTCCGGGGTCACGCGGTCGACGCGAAAGATGCGGTCGTCGGGACCGAGCGGGTAGAAGCCCGCCGGGGCGTCGCGGTTCAGCTGCGGCCATGCCGCGATCTCGTCCTGCGTGTGGATGGTCATCGACTTGCCGTCGCGCATGTCGACCACGAACAGCCCACCCTCCTTCACCTCTTCCTCCCAGGCCCAGTTCGGGCTGGCGCGGGCCGTGCAGTCCAGGCCGGGCCCGCCCTTGAACGTGGCGGTATAGGGCTTGCCGTCGTCGCCGAGCCCTGCGCTGGCGTTCCAGAAACACTCGCCGATCGAGTAGACTTCGCCCTCGGCGTCCGCGATGGCGAGCCGGGCGAGCGCGCCGCGCCCCTCGGGATGCGGCGCCAGCGAGAGCTGGATGGAATGCGTCAGCTGGTCGGGGTTCTTCGCCAGATGCTCGGCACTGTAGTTGCGCTTGTAGCAAATGCCCTGCGCCTTGCCGCCGATGGCGTCCGAAAGCGGGTCGGCCAGCGCCGCCGTCGCCGGCAGCAGCACGATCGCCATGGCCCACATCCGATGCATCAGTCGCGCTCCGCCAGTCGCAGCGTGCAATCGTGCCGCGCGTTTCCGGCCAATGCAAGAAGCCGGGGAAAGCCCGAACGGACTCAGTTGTAGTCCCAGCGGAACTGTTCGACCAGTTCGCCGCATTTGTTGGATGCGACGCGGAAAACGCGAAAAATACGGTCGTCAGGACCAAGCGGGTAAAAGCCAGCGGGGTTGTCACGGTGCAGCATGAGCCACGCGGCGATCTCGCCCTCGGTGTGGATGGTCATCGACTTCTCGTCTCGCATGTCGACAAGAAACGCGCCGCCCTCCTGCACCTCGTCGCGCGAAGCCCAGGCAGGGCTTGCGCGCGCGAGGCAGTTCAGGCCGGGACCCGGCCTGAACGTGGAAATAATGAGCTTTCCATCGTCCAGCGCGGCCCTGGCATCCCACGCGCACTCACCGATCGCATGGACCACCCCTTCGGCATCGCCGAAGGTCAGGCGCGCAATTGCGGACAGGGACTTGGGATCCTTCACCAGCGACATGAGAATCGAGTGGGTCCGCTGATCGGGATTTTTGGCGAGGTGCGCGGCATCGTAGACGCGCTCGTAGCAGATGCCGCCCTCGTCGTCGCCAAGCATGTCCATCAACGGATCGGCCGCGGCCGTCGCCGTCGCCGCCATCATCGCCATTGTTGCGATTGCCCGCATCCGCCCACCCCATTTGCACGGCAGCAAAAGTGCCTTGCCAAGGAGGTCGATGCAAGAAGCCGGGCTGGAAAGCCCGGCTCCCCAAGCTGCGCGGATCAGTCGTGCGTCTCGCCCGAGCCCGCCACCGCCGCGATGTTGAACGGCTTGCCCGGCACCGCGATCTCGCGGACCTTGGTGAACGTCGCCGCGTCGACCACATGGATCTTGCCGGCCAGCGGGTCGGTGACGAAAATCTCGTCGCCGCCCACCGCCACGCGGGCGCGCGGCTCGCTCCAGTGGCCGTCCATCGAATAGGGCTGAGTCAGCGCGAGGCTGTCGCTGATCCTGCCCGACAGCACGTTCAGCCGGTGCAGCTGGCCGTCCTCGGTGAACACATAGGCGAATTTCACCCGCACCGGGTCGACGGCGAAATGCACGCGCCGCATCGGCAGCTCGACCAGCCGGAACGCCTCCTCGTCCTGCGGGTCGATCAGCACCACCGCCGACGCGCCGAAATTGCCGAGGAAATATTGCAGGCCCTTGCCGGCCAGCAGCGTCGAGACCTTGGTGTCGCGCGGCAGGCCGGCGGCATAGGGCAGGTGCGTGATCTCAGGCTCGCCGCCCTTCGCCTCGACCAGCAGCAGGCCGGTCTGGCAGGCGATCGCCAGCAGATTGCCGGACGATGCCTCGCCGTGCAGGTTCGGGCAGTCGACATCGGCGCCGACCTGCGCTCCGGCCGCGTCGACCACGCGCACGCCGTCGGGGTTCTTCGTCGGGTCGGTGCGGTTCGGCCAGCTCACCACGACATGGTCGCCATAGGAGATCGCCACGCCGTGATGCGGCGCCTGCGTGGCCACCTCGCGGACCTGCGCCCTGCCCTCCAGCACGTCGCCTTCTCGTACGATACGGGCGACGCCTTCGCCGTCGAAGAACAGCGCCACGTCGCCGTGATGCTCGACGAGGTGCACCGGGCGCTCGCCTGCGATCTCAAGGCCGAGCGCCTTCGGCGTCTCGATCTCGATGTCGCCATGGTCGCCGTGGTCGTCCAGCTCGATGCCGCTGGAGAAGGCGGTCACGCGATTGCCGTCGCGCTGCACGGCAAACACCGTGCGCCCGCTTTCGGTCGCATAGAGCGTCGCCGGACTGGCGGTCTCGAAGCGGGCCAGCACCTTCGCCGTGCCGGCGTCGATGGCGTGGACCACCGCGTCGGTATGGTCGGCGACGAACAGGTGCACCGCGCTGCGGTCCTGCGCCCACGCGCTCGCAGTCGCCATCACCGCCGCCGAGGCGAGCAGGATCGTAGCAGGTCTCAACATCGTTCTCTCCTTTGATGTTATATCGTAACGATTGAAGCCGAAAAGAAAGGCGGCCGCGCCGCCTTTCCTTCCGCGATACCGGTAACCTCAGCCCTCGTCCGACAGGCAGGCCCGCAGATTGTGCGCGATGCCGCGCATGAGGACAAAATAGAGCTCCGGCCCCTCCTCGATGGCGCCGGCCTCGGGGTCGAGCACGCCCGCCCTGGCCGGCGTACCCTCGATCAGCGTCTCGACCAGCCGCGGCTCGAACTGCGGCTCGGCGAACACGCAGGCGGCGCCAGCCTCGACGATCCGTGCGCGAATTTGCGTCAGCCGCTCCGCGCCCGGCATCACTTCGGGGCTGACGGTGATCGACCCCGCCGCCGGCATGCCGAAGCGGTTCTCGAAATACTGGTAGGCATCGTGGAACACGATGAACGGTTTTCCGCGCACCGGCTCCAGTTCGCCATCGATCTCGCCCGTCAGCGCCTCCAGCCTGCCGCGCAGCGCTTCGGCATTGGCCTTGTAGGCGGCGGCATTGGCGGGGTCGGCTTGGACCAGCGCCGTCTCGATCACCCCCACCACGGCCGCCGCGTTCTCGGGGTCCAGCCACAGATGCATGTCGAATTCCTCCGGCCCGTGCGTGTGCTGGCCCGGTCCCGTGCCGTGCTCGTGGTCGTCCGTCGCTTGGTCCTCATCGTGGTCGTGGTCTTCATCATGCGCGTGGTCATCATCGTCGTCGTTATGGTCGGCGTGCTCATGGTCATGCCCATCATGCGAATGCGCCTCGAACGGCCCGCCTTCGCGCAGCGGCAGCAAGGTCACCGATTTCTGCCACGCGATCTCGACGCTCGTCGCATCGCCGCCGAGCGCGGCGAGCGGCTTTTCGAGGAAAGCCTCCATGCCCGGCCCGATCCAGAACACCAGCTCGGCCGCCTCCAGCGCGGCCGCGTCGGAAGGGCGCATGGTGTAGGTATGGGGCGAGGACGCCCCCTTGACGATCAGCTTCGGCGTGCCGGTGTCGCCCATCACGCCGGCCACCAGCGAATGCAGCGGCTTGATCGAGACGACCACCTCCAGCGCCTGCGCCGGCACCACGAAAACCGCGGCCAGCGCGGTCGCGGCGAGCATCGTGCGCGACATTCTCGCTATGTACTTCCTCATGGGGCCTTGCCTCCTAACGTAATAACATTACATCCAATTGCGTTACGCTATAACGTGTGCGATAGCAGCCCGCAAGAGACATGGTGACGAAGATGCAGGAACGGACAAAGCGGCCCGAACCGCTGGTGACGCTTGCCGGCGCCGGCGTGCGCCGCGGTGGGCGCTGGCTTGTGCGCGGCGTCGACCTGGCCGTGCGGCCGGGCGAGATCGTCACGCTGATCGGGCCGAACGGCTCCGGCAAGAGCACGACCGCCAAGCTCGCCACCGGCGTGCTTGCGCCCGACCAGGGCACGGTGATGCGCCGGCCGGGCCTGACAGTCGGCTACGTGCCACAGAAACTCGCCATCGACTGGACCCTGCCGCTGACCGTCTCGCGCCTGATGCGGCTGTCCGCCCCGGCCGACGACCGCACGATCGCCGCCGCGCTGGACGAAACCGGTATCCCGCACCTTGCCGCCGCCGCGGTGCAGGCGCTTTCCGGCGGCGAGTTCCAGCGCGCGCTGCTCGCCCGCGCCATCCTGCGCAGGCCCGACCTGCTGGTGCTGGACGAGCCGGTGCAGGGCGTCGACTTCGCCGGCGAGGTCGCCCTCTACGACCTGATCCGCGCCGTGCGCGACCGCACCGGTTGCGCCGTGCTGCTCATCTCGCACGACCTCCACATCGTCATGGCCGGCACCGACACCGTCATCTGCCTCAACGGCCATGTCTGCTGCTCGGGCACGCCGGAGACGGTGGCCGCCAGCCCCGAATACCTGAAACTGTTCGGCGCCAAGGCTGCCGACAGCCTCGCCGTCTACCGCCACCACCACGACCACACGCACCTGCCCGACGGGCGCGTGCGCCATGCCGACGGCTCGGTGACCGACGACTGCCACCCCGACGACGGCCACCACGATCATGGCCATGACCACGCGCACGGTCACGACCATCATCACGACCATTCCCACGGGCACGACCATGCTCGATGACTTCTTCACCCGCGCGCTGGTCGCCGGCATCGGCGTGGCGCTCGTCGCCGGGCCGCTCGGCTGCTTCATCGTGTGGCGGCGCATGGCGTATTTCGGCGACACCATGGCGCATTCGGCGCTGCTCGGCGTCGCGCTCGCCCACCTGCTGAACGTCAACCTCGCTGGCGGCGTCTTCGTCGTCGCCGCGCTGGTCGCCGTCGCGCTGCTGCTGCTCCAGCGCCGCGGCTCGCTGTCGACCGACGCGCTGCTCGGTATCCTCAGCCACGCCACGCTCGCCGTCGGGCTGGTCATGCTCGCCTTCATGTCGTGGGTGCGCGTCGACCTCATGGGCTTCCTGTTCGGCGACATCCTCGCCGTCACCCGCGCCGACATCGTGCTGATCTGGCTCGGCGGCGCGGCCGTGCTCGCAGCGCTCGCCTTCATGTGGCGGCCGTTGCTCGCGGCCACCGTCAGCGCCGAGATCGCGGAAGCCGAGGGCCTGCAGCCCGAGCGCGCCCGCATCGCCTTCATGCTTTTGATGGCCGCCGTCATCGCCATCGCCATGAAGGTGATCGGCATCCTGCTCATCACCTCGCTGCTCATCATCCCGGCCGCCACCGCGCGCCGCTTCGCCACCACGCCGGAGCAGATGGCCGTGCTCGCCGCAGTGCTCGGCGCCGTCGCCGTCACCGGCGGGCTGTTCGGCTCGCTGCAATGGGACACGCCGTCCGGCCCGTCGATCGTGGTGGCCGCGCTGGCGCTGTTCCTCGCCAGCCTGCTGCCGCTCGGCTCCCTTGCGCGCGGGACAGCTTCCGGCCAAGGATCGCCGCAATGACCGCGACTCGTGACCTCACCAGGAATCAGTCCCTCGTGCTCGGCGCGCTGGAGCATGCCGACGGGCCGCTGTCGGCCTACACGATCCTCGACCGGTTGCGCGACGCCGGCTTCCGCGCGCCGCTGCAGGTCTACCGCGCGCTCGACAAGCTCACCGAGTTCGGGCTGGTGCACCGGCTCGAAAGCCTCAACGCCTTCGTCGCCTGCGCGCATGGCCACGACCACGGCCACGCCCATGCGCACGGCATCGTGGCCTTCGCGATATGCGACACCTGCGGCAAGGTCGACGAGTTCTCCGACGATGAGGTCACCAGCCGACTCAACGGCTGGGCGCGCGACGCCGGCTTCCGCGCATCGAAGACCACCATCGAGCTGCGCGGCGAATGCGCAGGTTGCCTCGCGGCTGCCTGATCCTCCCCTGCGAAGCGGGGGAGGGGGACCACGCGAAGCGTGGTGGAGGGGGCGACTCGGAACGCCCCCCTACCCCAGCTCCAGCACCGCCCGCGCCACGCCCGGTCCTTCCGCATTGTGGCTCACCTCGAACCCAAGCTGTCCGGCCATGCCGAGCATCTTCGTGTTCTCCTCGAGGATGAACCCCTCGATGCGCTTGAGCCCGTCGGCCTTCGCGTAGTCGATCAGATATTGCAGCAGCGCCGCGCCCAGCCCCTGCCCCTGCAAATCGGTGCGCACCAGCACCGCGTATTCGCCGACCTCGCGATCCGGGTCCATGTTGAGGCGCGAGATGCCGGCCAGCGCGCCGTTCCCGTCGAGCGCCACGAAGGCGATCTCGCGGTCGTAATCGAGCTGCGTCAGCCGCACCAGCATGTCGGCCGGAAACGACTTTCGCGGCGCAAGGAAACGCAGGCGGATGTCGTCTTCCGAAACCTTGGCGAAGAAATCCGCATAGAGCGCCACGTCAGCCGGGCGGATCGGCCGCAAATGGAATTGCCCGCCGTCCTCGGCCGAAAAATCCTTCTGCCACTCGCCCGGATAGGGCCGGATCGCGAGGTCCGGATTCGGCCCCTTGCGGTCCACCGCCTTCACGTCGATCTCGATGCGTGCGTCGAGCGCTATCGCGCCCTCGTGGTTGGCCACCAGCGGGTTGATGTCGATGCCGACGATGCAGGGGAAGTCGACCACCAGTTGCGACACCGCCGCGATGTCCCTGCGTATCGCCTCATGGTCCGCCGCCGGCCTGTCGCGATACCCCGCAAGCAGCTTCGATATGCGCGTCCGCGCGATCAAATCGTCGGCCAGCATGTCGTCCACCGGCGGCAGGGCGATCGCCGTGTCGTCGACCACCTCTACCGACACGCCACCTGAACCGAACAGGATCACCGGCCCGAAGATCGGGTCGCGGCTCACCCCGACGATCAGTTCGTTCGCGTTCTTGCGCGCCACCATCGGCTGCACCGCATAGCCTTCGATGTCGGCGCCCGGCTTCAGGCTCTTCACCCGCGCCTCGATGTTGGCGGCGGCCTTCTCTGCCGCCTCGGCACTCTCGATGTTCAGCACCACGCCGCCGACGTCCGACTTGTGGCTGATCGCCTTGGACAGCAGCTTCACCACCACGCGGTCCCACTTCTTCAGGATTTCCTGCGCCTTCACCCGCGCATCCCACGGGTCCTTGGCCACATGGGTCGGCGGCACTTCGATGCCGTAGGCCTCGATGACGGCCTTGGCTTCCGGCTCGGTCAGCATGGCCCGGCCCTCGCGCGCGCAGCCCTCGAAAATCCTGCGCACGGTCGCCTGCTGGCCCTCGACCTCGGTCGCGCCGGCATCCGGCACGCGCATCAGCGATTTCTGCGCCTTGGTCCAGCCGTCGAGCCAGCCGATCGCGGCCGCCGCCTCGGACGGCGTGTCGAAGCTCGCGATGCCCGCCTGCTGCAGCAGTTCGCGCGCCGGCCGCGCCGAGATGTCGCCCAGCCAGCAGGCCAGCACCGGCTTTCCGCCTATCGTGCCCTGTTGGACGGCCTGCGCCACCCCTTCGGCCGCGCCGACCGGCGAGGCGAGCCCCGTCGGGCAGTTGATGACCAGCACCGCGTCGACGTTGGGATCGGCGGCCACGGCGGCGATTGCCGCGCGGTAGCGTTCGGCCGGCGCGTCGCCGATGATGTCGACGGGGTTGCCGTGCGACCATGTCGCCGGCAGATGCTTCGACAGTTCCTCGACCGTTGCTGGCGCCAGCTCGGCCAGTTCGCCGCCGATGTCGACCAATTGGTCGACCGCCAGCACCCCCGCCCCGCCGCCATTCGTCACGATGCCGACGCGGGCGCGCTCCAACGGCGGGAACCGTGCGATGGTCTCCGTCGCGTCGAACAGCTCGGACAGGCCCAGCACGCGCAATATCCCGGCCCGCCGCAGCGCCGCGTCCGCCACCCGGTCGGCGCCCGACAGCGCGCCTGTATGCGTCGCCGCCGCCTTGGCCGCCGCCTCGTGCCTGCCCGACTTGATGGCGATCACCGGCTTCACCCGCGCCGCGGCGCGCGCGGCGGACATGAATTTCCGCGGGTTGGGGATCGACTCCAGATAAAGCAGGATAGCCTTGGTGTCCTTGTCGCCGGCCAGCATGTCGAGGCAGTCGCCGACGTCCACGTCCGCCTGGTCGCCCAGCGAGACGATGTGCGAGAAACCGATCGCCTTGTCGGCCGCCCAGTCCATCAGCGAGGTCGCCAGCGCGCCCGACTGCGACAGCAGCGCGATGCTGCCCGGATTGGCCGCGATATGGGCGAAGCCGGCATTGAGCCCGATCGGCGGGATCATCAGCCCCAGCGTATTCGGCCCGATCACGCGCAGCAAATGCGGCTTCGCGGCGTCCAGCATCTGCTGGCGCAGGCCGTTTTCCCAGGTGATGCCGGCCGTAATGACACTCGCCCCCTTGGTGCCCTTCGCGCCCAGCTCGGCGATGATGCCGGGCACGGTCGCCGAGGGCGTGACGATGACGCCGAGGTCCGGCGTCTCGGGCAGGTCGGCGATGCTCTTGGCACAGAGCCGGTCGAACACGCGGTCGTATTTCGGGTTCACCGCCCAGAGTTGACCCTCGTAGCCCGCGTCGATGATGTTCTTCATCACCACGCGCCCGACCGAGCCCTCCTTCTCCGACCCGCCGATGACGGCGACCGATTTCGGCCGGAAGGCGAACTGCATGTTGCGTATCGACAAGGACGGCCTCCGGCAGCTCTGGAACTGTATGCGCCGAGACTACAGCCTCCCCGTGACGCTTCAAGGACGGCGACGACGTCCAACTCCACATTTCTGTTGAGTTCCACACTTCCGTGGAATATTGTCCCATTATGAATGCCCAGGAGTTCCGAAAGTGGCTCGCCAAGCAGGGCTGCACCTTCGAGACCAAAAAGGTGGGTTCCGGTCATATCATCGTCCGGCTCGGCGACCGGAAGTCGGAATTGCCCATGCATGGCGGCCGCAAGGAGCTCGGCACGGGCCTCGTGAACGCGATCAAGAAACAGTTGGGATTGAAGTGATGCTCGAGTACCGGATCATGCTCACGCCGGACGACAACGGTACGTTCCTCGTCACCTGCCCGCAGCTCCCCATCGTCGCGACATTCGGCGACATCGAGGAAGACGCGCGCCGGCATGCGGTTGACGCCATTGAAAGCGTCTTGGGCAGCATGATCGAAGACGGCGAGGACATTCCCGTTCCGGATGGCAGCAACGGGGAGCCGATCCGCCTACCCCTGCTCACCACACTCAAGGTCCATCTTTACTGGGCGCTGCGCGGCTCCGGCATCACGCGCGCGGAGCTGGCGAGGCGACTCGGCTGGAACCGCGAGTCCGTCGACCGCCTGTTCCGGCTGGACCATCGCTCGCGGCTGGAGCAGATCGAAGCGGCCTTCGAGGCGCTCGGCCGCGAGGTCGACGTAGAAGTCAGACGGGCGGCTTGATGTCGCCTTCGCCGCCGCTTTACCTGCCTCGCCAAACCGGCCTATGAAGCAGCGATAGCCGCAGGGATTCACCCCGGGAGCCAACATGACGACCGTCACCGCCAGGCCGAAGCTTGTCACCGTCTTCGGAGGCTCTGGCTTCCTCGGCCGCCATGTGGTGGCCGCACTCGCCCGCCGCGGCTACCTCGTGCGCGTCGCCGTGCGGCGGCCCGATCTCGCCGGCTTCGTCCAGCCGGCCGGCAATGTCGGGCAGGTCATGCCGGTCCAGGCCAACCTGCGCGTGCGCTGGTCGGTCGACCGCGCGGTGCAGGGCGCCGACGCCGTCGTCAATCTCGTCGGCATCCTCTACGAGAGCGGCCGCCAGCGTTTCGACGCGGTGCAGGCTTTCGGCGCCCGCGCCGTCGCGGAAGCCGCGCGCGCGGCGAACGCCTCGCTGGTGCACGTCTCGGCCATCGGCGCCGACGCCGACTCGCCGTCCGCCTATGCGCGCAGCAAGGCCGCGGGCGAGAAGGCGGTGCTGGAGACCGTGCCGTCGGCGGTGGTGATCCGCCCGTCGATCCTGTTCGGGCCGGAGGACGGCTTCTTCAACAAGTTCGCCGAGATGGCGCGCTTCTCGCCGTTCCTGCCGCTGGTCGGCGGCGGCAACACGAAGTTCCAGCCGGCCTATGTGGCCGACGTCGCCGAGGCGATCGCGCGCGCCGTCGACGGCAAGGTCGAGGGCGGCCGCATCTACGAGCTCGGCGGGCCGGAAGTGCTGTCCTTCCGCGAATGCATGGAGCGCATGCTCGAGGTGATCGACCGCAAGCGCGTGCTGCTCCCCATTCCGTGGTGGGCGGCCGGTCTCATGGGGTCGGTGCTCGGCCTGCTGCCCAAGCCGATGCTCACTGCCGACCAGGTCAAGCTGCTCAGGGTCGACAACGTGGTTTCCGGCGAGGCCATCGCCGGGAAACACGACTTCGCCGCCTTCGGCATCGCGCCGCGCGCCATCGGCCCGGTGCTGCCGTCCTATCTGTGGGGCTACCGCCCGGCGGGACAGTTCACGAAGCCGCAGAACGGCTGACCGGCGCGGGCGCCGGCGCTTCCTTGCTGACGCAGTTCCTTCCCGACGGCATCGGCGCGGGTGTCGCCGCGCTGCTCGTCGTCGCCTCCTTCTTCACCTCCGCGCTCACCGCCACCTTCGGGCTCGGCGGCGGCATTGCCATGCTCGCGCTGATGGGCCTGTTCGTGCCGGTGGCGGCGCTGATCCCGGTTCACGGCGCGGTGCAGCTCGGCTCCAACAGCGGCCGCGCGTGGGTCCAGCGCGCGCATGTGCGGCGTGACATCTTCCTGCCTTTCGCCATCGGCAGCGTAATCGGCGCGACGATAGGCGCCTTCGTGGTTATCCAGCTCCCCGACGCGGTGATGAAGCTGGTGCTTGGCCTGTTCATCCTCGCCATCACCTGGACCAGGATCCCCGGCATGGAGCGCATCGGCCGCGCCGGGCTCGCCGCCGCCAGCGTCATCCTTTCCGTCCTTTCGATGCTGCTGGGCGCGACCGGGCCGCTGCTCAATGCCGTGCTGGCGCAGTTCATGGCCGGCGACCGCAAGGCGCTGGTCGCCACTCACGCGGCGACCATGACCGTCCAGCACTTCCTCAAGGTCGTCGTGTTCGGCATCGCCGGCTTCGCTTTCGCGTCATGGCTGCCGCTGGTCGCCGCGATGATCGCGTCGGGCTATCTCGGGACGATCTATGGCTCGAAGCTGCTCGACCGCATGCCGCAGCAGGCTTTCAGCTTCTGGTTCAAGGTCCTGATCTCCGTGCTGGCGATCGACCTCGCGCGGCGCGGACTCACGGCGATGCTCTGAAGCGCTAGGCTTCGTAGCCTTCGACGATGACCATCTCGGCGTCGGCTACGGTCTGGCGGATCGCTTTCGCCGCCTGATACTCGGCTGAATTGTAGCAGTCCTTCGCGGCCTGAACGGACGGAAACTCGATCACCACGTTGCGCGGACGACCCTTGCCTTCCATCACGTGATAGGAGCCGCCGCGCGCAAGAAACCTCGCGCCGAATTTCTCGAAGGCCGGCTTGGCGGTGGCCACATAGTCCTTGTAGCGCTCGGCGTCGCGCACATCGACATGCGCGATCCAGTATCCCTTGGGCATGCTTGTTCCTCCCTCGTGCGACGGCGCGTTCAGGCGGCCGTCTTCATCTCTTCCAGAATGGCGCGGGCGGCCGCGGCCCGGTCGTCGGCGCCCACGATCGGCCGCGCCACCACGAGGTGGCTCGCGCCGGCGACCAGCGCGTCGGCCGGCGTCATAACCCGCTTCTGGTCGCCCTTGTCGGCGCCCTTCGGCCTGATGCCGGGAGTGACCACGGCCATGTCCGGCCCGACGATCTTGCGCACGGCCGCGGCTTCCGCCGCCGAGCAGACGATGCCGCCCATGCCGGCGGCCAGCGCCTGTTCGGAGCGCTTCAGAACCAGCGTGTGCGGGTCGTATTCGTAGCCGGCATCGACCATGTCGGCGTCGTCCATCGACGTGAGCACGGTGACGGCAAGCAGCGTCAGGTCGCTTCCGCGTGCGGCCGATACAGCGGCGCGCATCGCCCTCGGATAGGCGTGGATGGTCAGCATTGTCACGCCGAGCTTCAGCACGCTCTCGACGCCCTTGGCCACGGTGTTGTCGATGTCGAGCAGCTTCAGGTCGAGGAAAACCTTCTTCCCGTCGCGCGCCAAGTCGCGCGCCAGTTCCAGCCCGCCGGCGAAGGCGAGCTGGTAGCCGATCTTGTAGAAGTTCGCGGCGTCGCCCAGCGTCGCCACCGCCCTTTCGGCTTCGGCGACGGAGGGAAGGTCCAGCCCGACGATCAGCCGGTCGCGCATATCCGCCTTTCTCCAGCTCAAGCCCGTGTTCCTCTAGTCGATCCGCGTGGAAAGCAGCCGCGCCCGCTCCACCAGCGTGCGCGCCAGGCGCTGCATGCCCTTGGTCAGCCGCTCCTCGCGGAAATTGCCGGCGTCGTCGAATGCGCTCGCGCCGTTGGGCACGGACACCTGCGGCGCAATCACCTCGGCCTGGATGTGAGCCAGAACCGCGCGCAGCTGCGCGGCCGAGCGGATGCCGGCGAAGTGGCCGTCCGACGACGAGCAGATCGCCATCACCTTTCCCGGGAACGGACGCAGCGGCTTGCCGGCGTCCGACTTCACGCGGCTGATCCAGTCGATGGTGTTCTTCACCAGCGGCGGCATGCCGCCATTGTATTCCGGCGTGCAGATCAGCACCGCGTCGTGCTCGGAAAACAGCTTGGCCAGCTTGACCGCATTGCCCGGCACGCCCTTCTCGCGCTCCAGGTCCTCGTCCATGATCGGCAGTGTGTAGTCGCCGAGCGAGATGCGAGTCACCTCCGCGCCCGCCAGCGCCAGTTCCTTCTGTGCCACGTCGGCGGTCCTGCCGGAATAGGCGCCGGTCCGCACCGACCCGGCGAAGACGAGGATGCGAGGGATCAATGGACCACCTTGCCGATCGGCCTCTTGGTGTTGAGCGGCAATACCGGCGCGCCCTTGGAATAGAGCCACAGCGTGGTTGGCGGAATGTTGCGCAGGATGAAGTCGAAGCGGGTCACGCGGTAGTCGCCGCGCTGCGGCGGCACCGGCGAGCGCGGGCCGTAGGTCAGTTGCACGATCGGCCGGCCCTGAGGGATGCGCGACAGCACGCCCTCGACATAGCGGATGCGCTGTTCGGTCGGGAAGTTGAGCAGCGGCACGCCCGACACGACCGAGTCGAACGTCGTGCCGCGCAATTCGCCCAGCGTGTCGTCGAGATTGAAGGCGTCCCCGTGGATGACATTCACGCGGGGAAACTGCTGCTTCAGGTGCGCCACGAACTCCGGTGCGTATTCGATGCAGAACAGATTTTCAGGCTTCACGCCGCGCTCCAGTATGGCGCGCGTGATGACGCCGGTGCCCGGCCCCAGCTCCAGAACCGGCAGATTGGAATTGGGGTCGATGATGGAGGCCATGCGCCGCGCCGTGGTGACGCTGGTCGGCACGATCGATCCGACCGCCCGCGGCTTCGAGATCCAGCCCTTGAAGAATTTCACCTCGTCGTCGAAGCGCTCGGCGAACTTGCGCAGGCTGGTCATTTCGGCCTCCTGTGGCGGCGCGGCGCCGCATGCTTCTATCTACGGCCTGACGCGGCGGAAACAAGGCGCGGCATGGCCGCGTCCCCCGCTACTCGCCGAAGCTCTCGAAGAAATCCTTCATGCGCCGCAGGAAGCCGCTCGACTGCGGGCTGTTTTCCTTCGACGACAGCTTCTCGAATTCCTCCAGAAGCTCGCGCTGGCGCTTCGACAGGCTCTGCGGGGTCTCGACCGAGACCTGGATGTAGAGGTCGCCGACCTGGTTCTGGCGCAGCACCGGCATGCCCTTGCCCTTGAGGCGGAACTGCCGGTCGTTCTGCGTGCCTTCCGGCACCTTCACGCGCGTCTGCGTGCCGTCCAGCGTCGCCACCTCGAACTGGCCGCCCAGCGCGGCGGTGGTCATGGAGATCGGCGCCTTGCAGTAGAGGTCGGCGCCATCGCGCTGGAAGAATTCGTGCGGCTTGACCGACAGGAAGATGTAGAGGTCGCCGGACGGGCCGCTGCGGTAGCCGGCCTCGCCCTCGCCCTGCAGGCGGATGCGGGTGCCGTCCTCGATGCCGGCGGGGATGTTGACGGAAAGCGCGCGCTCCTCGGTCACCCGGCCCTGGCCGGAGCATTTCGCGCACGGGTCCTTGATGGTCTGGCCCCGGCCCTGGCACTGCGGACAGGTGCGCTCGATGGAGAAGAAGCCCTGCGCGGCGCGCACGCGGCCCGCGCCGTGGCACATGGAGCACTGCACCGGCTGCGTGCCGGGCTTGGCGCCCGAACCCGAGCAGTCCGTGCAGGTGATGGAACTCGGCACGCGGATCTGCGCGGTGCGGCCGCTATAGGCCTCCTCCAGCGTGATCTCCATGTTGTAGCGCAGGTCGGCGCCGCGCTCGCGCCCGCCCGACTGGCGCCGGCGGCCGCCCATGATGTCGCCGAAGATGTCCTCGAAGATATCGGCGAAGCCGCCACCGCCGCCGAACGGGCCGCCGCCGCCGCCCGCCATGCCCTGCTCGAACGCGGCGTGGCCGAAGCGGTCGTATGCGGCGCGCTTCTGCGGATCCTTCAGCACCTCGTAGGCGAGGTTGATCTCCTTGAAGCGCACCTCCGCCGTTGCGTCGCCGGGGTTGCGGTCCGGATGGAACTGCATGGCGAGCTTGCGGTACGCGACCTTGAGTTCCTTCTCGTCAGCGCCCTTCAGGACGCCAAGCGTTTCGTAAAAATCCGCCTTCGACAAGAATACCGTCTCCGAAACGACAGCCCGGCCGCGCAGCCGCTCGACGCCGGGCCAGCTGGATGCCTGCGCCCCACATGGCGATTCGCGCGCCCCCGCGCAAGATGCCCGCGCCAAGTTGTACCCGGTCAATAGCAGGCCGCGGCCTCGTGACAAACCGGCGCAAGGGCGCAACGCACCGGAAGTTGGCCAGACGGCTTGCCGCAATAAACAAAAAAGGCCCGGACTGGTCCGGGCCTTTTCTGATCTCTTCCGATCGCCTTACGCCGACTTCTTCTTGTCGTCGTCGTCGATCTCCTCGAAGTCGGCGTCGACCACGTCCTCGCCGGCCGCCTTCGCGTCGGCCTTGGCGTCAGCCTGCGCGGCCTCCGCCTGGCTGGCCTCGTACATGGCCTGGCCGAGCTTCATCGAGGCTTCGGCCAGCGTGTTGGTCTTGGCCTTGATGTCCTCGACGTCGTCGCCGGCGGCGGCTTCCTTCAGACCGGCAATGGCGTTCTCGATCGCGGTCCTGTCATCGGCCGAGACCTTGTCGCCATATTCCTTGAGCGACTTCTCGGCCGAATGCACCAGCGCCTCGGCCTGGTTGCGGGCCTCCGCGCTCTCGCGCCGCTTCTTGTCGGCCTCGGCATTGGCCTCGGCGTCCTTGACCATCTTCTCGATGTCGGCGTCGGAAAGGCCACCCGAGGCCTGGATGCGGATCTGCTGCTCCTTGCCGGTGCCCTTGTCCTTGGCCGAGACCTGCACGATGCCGTTGGCGTCGATGTCGAAGGTGACCTCGATCTGCGGCACGCCGCGCGGCGCCGGCGGCAGGCCGACGAGATCGAACTGGCCGAGCATCTTGTTGTCGGCCGCCATCTCGCGCTCGCCCTGGAAGACGCGGATGGTCACAGCGTTCTGGTTGTCCTCGGCGGTCGAGAACACCTGGCTCTTCTTGGTCGGGATGGTGGTGTTGCGGTCGATCAGCCGGGTGAACACGCCGCCCAGCGTCTCGATGCCGAGCGAGAGCGGGGTCACGTCGAGAAGGAGCACGTCCTTGACGTCGCCCTGGAGCACGCCGGCCTGAATGGCGGCGCCGATGGCGACCACCTCGTCGGGGTTGACGCCCTTGTGCGGCTCCTTGCCGAAGAACTGCTTCACCGCCTCCTGGACCTTGGGCATGCGGGTCATGCCGCCGACCAGGACCACTTCCTCGATCTCGCCGGCGGTGACGCCCGCGTCCTTCAGCGCCGCCTTGCAGGGGCCGATGGTGCGCTGGATGAGGTCGTCGACCAGCGCCTCGAACTTGGCGCGGGTGAGCTTCATCGTCAGGTGCTTCGGGCCGGATGCGTCGGCAGTGATGAAGGGGAGGTTGATCTCGGTCTGGGTCGCGGAGCTGAGCTCGATCTTGGCCTTCTCGGCAGCCTCTTTCAGCCGCTGGAGGGCGAGCTTGTCGTTCCGAAGATCGATGCCCTGCTCTTTCTTGAACTCGTCGGCGAGGTAGTTGACCAGACGCATGTCGAAGTCCTCGCCGCCGAGGAAGGTGTCGCCGTTGGTCGACTTCACCTCGAACACGCCGTCGCCGATCTCCAGCACGGAGATGTCGAAGGTGCCGCCGCCGAGGTCGTAGACCGCGATGGTGCCGGCGGTCTTCTTGTCGAGGCCGTAGGCGAGCGCGGCCGCCGTCGGCTCGTTGATGATGCGCAGCACCTCCAGCCCGGCGATGCGGCCGGCGTCCTTGGTGGCCTGGCGCTGGGCGTCGTTGAAGTAGGCGGGAACGGTGATGACCGCCTTCTCGACCTTCTCGCCGAGATAGGACTCCGCCGTCTCCTTCATCTTCTGCAGCGTCATCGCCGAGATCTGGCTGGGCGACTGCTTCTTGCCGCCGGCCTCGACCCAGGCGTCGCCATTGTCGCCCTTGACGATCTTGTAGGGGACGAGGTTCTTGTCCTTCGCCGTCACCGGATCGTCGTAGCGGCGGCCGATCAGGCGCTTGACCGCGAAGATGGTGTTTTCGGGATTGGTGACGGCCTGGCGCTTGGCCGGCTGGCCGACGAGGCGCTCGCCTTCGCCGGTGAATGCAACGATCGAAGGCGTCGTGCGCGCGCCTTCGGAATTCTCGATCACGCGGGCGTCCTTGCCGTCCATGACGGCGACGCAGCTGTTGGTCGTGCCGAGGTCTATGCCGATGACTTTAGCCATGTTCATTCTCTCCGCTTAGCAGGCTTCCAGGACCCATAAGGCGTTCCGGCGGAAGCCCCTGTTCACTCAGATTTCGCCGACCGAACCATGCCGGGCAGCGCTGCGGCGTATATAAGAAGGGGGTTTTGGGCACGCAAGCGTTCCGGACCCGCGATTTTCCGGTTGGGCACAGCGGGTTGGCTGCCTGTTCCCGGCTACCCGCCGGATCTGTGAGGGGCCGCCGCCACCCGCGCGCGCAACCATTGCTCCAGCACCGGCTTGCGAAATGTTCCGGCTTCGAGGTGGCGGTAGATGAACGCGATCACGTCAGCCGGCTCGGCTTCAAGGCGCGCGCCGTTCAGTCCCAGGAAAATATCGAGGCAGGCGAAGGCGACGCGTTTATTGCCATCGACGAAGCCGTGGTTCATCGCGAGACTTTCCCACAGCGCGGCCGCCTGCTCGATCAGGTCGGCGTAATAGCCGGTCTGCGGACGCAGCAACGCCGATTCGATCAGCCCGTGGTCGCGTACACCGGTGGCGCCACCGAACAGCCGAAGCTGCTCGGCGTGGATGTAAAGCGCATCGTCGAGTGTGAGGTATTCCAACCGCGTCGCCGCTATTTCGCCAGCGCTTCATAGACGCTCGCCCAGCGCTTGGCGCTCTCGGCGTGCAGGCGCTCGATGGCGGGGCTGACCTTGCCGCGCGCCGCCTCCGCCATGCGACGGTATTCCTCCGGCGAGAGTACGATGGCGACGTCGCGCCCCTGCCGCTGGACGCGCACCGGACCGGCCTGCGCCATGTCGAGCAGTTGGCCGAAACGGTTCTTGGCGTCGGAAGCGGAGAAGGTCTTCATAGGCGAAATATTAGCCGAATCGGCCAAATTGGGCAAGGCACACCACTCCCAGAACATCTCTTTCTTGCAAACGCTTCTCAACTGCATTGACTCGAAATTGGAACCGTTCTAGGTAAGATCACCCGACAACCGCCCAGGCAGCCCGATGATCCGCCCCGCCTCCCGTCGCGCCTTCCTCGCCTCCGGCGCCGCTCTTGGCGCGACATTCCTGCTCCCCGCCCCGCTTCGCGCGCAGGACAAGCTCAAGGTCGTCACCACTTTCACGGTCATCGCCGACATCGCGCGCAACGTCGCGGGGGATGCTGCGACGGTGGAATCGATCACCAAGCCCAACGCCGAGATCCACAACTACCAGCCGACGCCAGGCGACATCCTGCGCGCCCAGGACGCGAAGCTGGTGCTGTGGAACGGGCTCAACCTTGAGCAGTGGTTCGAGCGTTTCTTCCGCAATCTGCGCGGCGTCGAGAGCGCGGTCGTTACCGACGGCATCGAGCCGATGGGCATCGCCGAGGGCCCCTACACCGGCAAGCCGAACCCGCACGCCTGGATGTCGCCGACCGACGTGAAGATCTACGTCGCCAACATCGCCAGGGCGTTTTCCGCCGCCGACCCGGCCAACGCGGCGACCTACGACGCCAACGCCGGGGCCTACATGGCCCAGATCGACGCCGTCGTCGGCCCGATCCGCGCGCGGCTGGACGCGATTCCCGCCGAGCGGCGCTGGCTGGTGACCAGCGAGGGCGCGTTCAGTTACCTCACCCGCGATTTCGGCCTCCGCGAGCTGTATCTGTGGCCGATCAACGCGGACGCGCAGGGCACGCCGCAGCAGGTGCGCAAGGTCATCGACGCGGTGCGTGAGCACAAGATCCCGGTCGTCTTCTCCGAGAGCACGGTGTCCGCCGACCCCGCGCAGCAGGTCGCGCGGGAGACGGGCGCAAAATATGGCGGCGTTCTCTATGTCGACTCGCTGTCCGACGCTGGCGGGCCGGTGCCGACCTATCTCGACCTCCTGCGCGTCACCACCGAGACCATTGCCGCGGGGTTGACTGCATGAACGTCGCAGTGAAGCCGCAACTGGCGGCTGAAGGGCTGACCGTCGACGGCGTCACCGTCACCTATCGCAACGGCAACACGGCGCTGCGCGACGCTTCCTTCGCGCTGCCGCAGGGCACGATCACCGCGCTGGTCGGCGTCAACGGCTCCGGCAAGTCGACCCTGTTCAAGGCGATCATGGGTTTTGTTCCTATCTCGCGCGGCAAGGTCACCATCCTCGGCGAGCCGGCCGGCAAGGCCTTGAAGAGAAACGTCGTCGCCTACGTGCCGCAGGCCGAGCAGGTCGACTGGGATTTTCCCGTGCTGGTCGAGGACGTCGCCATGATGGGCCGCTACGGCCACATGGGTTTTCTGCGCATGCCTTCCGCCGAAGACCGCAGGAAGGTGGACGAGGCGCTGGCCCGCGTCGGCATGTCGGACTACCGCAAGCGCCAGATCGGCGAATTGTCCGGCGGCCAGAAGAAGCGCGTCTTTCTCGCCCGCGCGCTGGCGCAGGAGGGACGCGTCATCCTGCTCGACGAGCCTTTCACCGGCGTCGACGTCAAGACCGAGGAAGCGATCATCGCACTTCTGGCGGAGCTGCGCGCCGAAGGTCGCATCATGCTGGTCTCCACCCATAATCTCGGCTCGGTGCCGCGCTTTTGCGATCGCGCGGTGCTCCTGTCCGACAAGACCGTGCTCGCCTCCGGGCCGACGGCCGAGGTGTTCACCCAGGCCAACCTGCAGACCGCGTTCGGCGGCGTGCTGCGCGAGTTCACGCTCGGCGGCGCCGACCTGCACGAGGACGCCCACGCCGACAGCCGCGCCGTGACCGTGCTCACCGACGACGAACACCCGCTGGTCTTCTACGGCGACGAACAGCGGCAGAAGGAAGGGCGCGGCGAGGGCAACCCCGAGTGACGACGCTGCTCGAACCCTTCACCTATTCCTACATGGTCAACGCCATGTGGGTGTCGGCGCTGGTCGGCGCGGTGTGCGCGTTCCTGTCGGCCTACCTGATGCTCAAGGGCTGGTCGCTGATCGGCGACGCGCTCAGCCACGCCATCGTGCCCGGCGTCGCCGGCGCCTACATGCTCGGCCTGCCGTTTGCGCTCGGCGCCTTCATTTCCGGCGGGCTGGCGGCCGCCGCCATGCTGTTCCTCAATTTGCAGACCAAGCTGCGCGAGGACGCCATCATCGGGCTGATCTTCTCGTCCTTCTTCGCGCTCGGCCTGTTCACGGTCTCGCTCAACCCGACCGCGGTGAACATCCAGACCATCGTGCTCGGCAACATCCTCGCCATCACGCCGGCCGACACGCTGCAGCTCGTCATCATCGCGGGCGTCACCTTCGTCGTCATGGCGGCCAAGTGGAAGGATTTCATGGTCGCCTTCTTCGACGAGACGCATGCGCGCTCGGTCGGCATCAACCCGGCGCTGCTGCGCGTCGTGTTCTTCGCGCTGCTGGCGGCATCCACCGTCGCCGCGCTCCAGACCGTCGGCGCCTTCCTCGTGATCGCCATGGTGGTGACGCCGGGCGCCACCGCCTTCCTGCTCACCGACCGCTTCGGCCGGCTGGTGATCCTGTCGATCCTGATCGGCGCGCTGACCAGCTTCTTCGGCGCCTACATCAGCTATTTCCTCGACGGCGCCACCGGCGGCGTCATCGTCGTGCTGCAGACGCTGGTGTTCCTGACCGCCTTCTTCCTCGCGCCCAAGCACGGCTACATCGCCGCGCGGCGCAAGGCGAGGGCGGCGGCGTGATTGCGGCTTTGGCGCTGCCCCTCACCCTTACCCTCTCCCCGCAGGCGGGGAGAGGGGGACCTCAACGTGGACGCCTCCCTCTCCCCGTTCTTCACGGGGAGAGGGTAAGGGTGAGGGGCAGCTCAACATGACCGACACCCTCCTCCTCCCGTTCCTGTTCCCGTTCATGCAGCAGGCGTTCCTGATCGCCGTGCTGGCGGCGCTGCCGATGGGGCTTTTGTCGCCCTTCCTCGTGCTGAAGGGCTGGTCGCTGATGGGCGACGCCATCAGCCACGCGGTGCTGCCCGGCATCGTGCTTGCCTACGTGCTCGGGCTGCCGCTTGCCATCGGCGCGTTTGCCGCCGGCATGTTCTGCGCCATCGCCACCGGCTGGATCAAGGAGAACAGCCGCGTGAAGGAGGACACCGTCATGGGCATCGTGTTCTCCGGCATGTTCGCCCTCGGCTTCGTGCTCTACATCGCCATCACCACCGACATCCACCTCGACCACATATTGTTCGGCGACGTGCTCGGCTCGACCTGGCCCGACATCGCCCGCAGCGCGATCATCGCCGCGCTGGTTGCCGCCGCCGTCGGCGTCTTCGGCCGCGATCTGATGGCCCATACATTCGACCCGCAGCACGCGGCGGCCATCGGCCTGCCTGTCCGGCTGCTGCATTACGGGCTGCTCGCGCTGGTCTCGCTCTCCGTCGTAGGCGCGCTGCAGGCGACCGGCCTCGTGCTCGCCATCGCGCTGCTGATCGCGCCCGGCGCCATCGCCTACCTGCTGACGCGCCGCTTCGGCGTGATGCTGGTGCTGTCGGGCACCATCGCCGTCGTCTCCGCCTTCGTCGGCGTCTACGCCTCGTTCTTCATCGACAGCGCGCCCGCCCCCACCATCGTGCTCACCATGAGCATCCAGTTCATCGCCGCCTTCGCCTGGAGCCAGATCCGCGACCGGCGCGCCGCCATGCGGGCCTGAGCTACTTCCCCTTGCCGCGCCGCTCGGCTACAGCCTTGCGCGCAAGCACTCGGGGAGAAGATCGCATGTTGCGCTGGGGCGTCCTGTCTACTGCCAAGATCGGCCGGGATTTCGTCATCCCCTCGCTGCAGCAGGCCGCCAACGGCACGCTGGCGGCCATCGCCAGCCGCGATCTCGCCAGGGCGCAGGCGCTCTCCGCCGCCACCGGCGCGCCCTATGCCTTCGGCTCCTACGAGGAGATGCTGGGCTCCGATCTCATCGACGCGGTCTACATCCCGCTGCCGACCTCGCAGCACGTCGAATGGGCGGTCAAGGCCGCCAATGCCGGCAAGCATGTGCTGGTCGAGAAGCCGCTTGCGCTCAAGGCCGATGACATCGGCCAGGTCATCGCCGCGCGTGACCGCAACCGCGTGGTGATCGCCGAGGCCTTCATGGTCACCTACCACCCGCAATGGCTGAAGATCCGCGAGCTGGTGCAGGGCGGCGCGGTCGGCAAGCTGCGCCACGTGCAGGGCGCCTTCACCTATCACAATGTCGATCCCGCCAACATGCGCAACAAGCCGGAACTCGGCGGCGGCGCCATCCCCGACATTGGCGTCTACCCGACGGTGACCACCCGCTTCGTCACCGGTCAGGAACCGCAGCGCGTGCAGGCGCGGATCGACCGCGACGCCCAGTTCGGCACCGATTCCTACTCCTCCATGAAGGTCGACTTCGGCGGGTTTGAGCTCACCTTCTACCTTTCCACCCGCATGGCGGCGCGCCAGTCGATGGTGTTCCACGGCGACAAGGGCTGGATCGAGGTCACCGCGCCGTTCAATGCCGGCGTGTTCGGCGACCAGGCCTTCACCGTGTGGAACCAGGGCCATTCGGAAGCGACGACATACCGCTTCCCCGGCGCCAGCCAGTATCGCAACCAGGCCGAGGCGTTCGCCCGCGCCGTGGCGGGCGAGCCGGCTGACATCTTCACGCTGGAGCAGTCGGTGCTGAACCAGCGCGTGCTGGATGCTTATTACCGGGCTGGCGAGAGCGACCGCTGGGAGAGCGTATGACGCTGGGTTGACGGCCTGCGTCAAATGTAGGGTTTGCCCCCGCCGCCCAGTCGCGATATGCGCGAGAGGGGAACAAACACGAACAGCGGGGCATCAACGCTGGCAAAGAAGATCTGGCCCGTGGTGGGGCTCGCCGCGGTAGCCTTCTCGATATGGCTGCTCTATCACGAGCTGCGCGGCATATCCTTCCGCGAGCTCAAGGCCAGCTTTGCCGCGATCCGGCCTCAGGACTGGCTGCTGGCAGCGCTTTCGACGCTCGTCGCCTATGCCGCGCTTGCCGGCTACGACCGCATCGCGCTCGACCATCTCGGCAGGAAGGTCAGCCTGTTCTTCGTCACGGTGACGTCCTTCGTCACCTATGCGCTGTCGCACAATATCGGCGCCTCGGTGTTCTCCGGCGCGGTGGTGCGCTACCGCGCCTATTCCTCGCGCGGCCTCTCGGCGCAGGAGATCGGCGTGCTCATCGCCTTCTGCTCCTTCACCTTCACCATCGGCACGCTGATGCTGGCGGGGCTGGTGCTGGTCATCGAACCGCAGGTCACCGAGCGCTTCGCCGACATGCTGCCGGTCGAGGCCTCGCGCGGCGCCGGCTTCGCCATACTCGCCCTGATCGGGCTCTACGTGCTCGGCTCGTGGCTCGGCTTCCGGCCGCTGAAGATACGCTCCTTCGAGCTTCACTATCCGCGCCTGCCGATCGTGTTCCGCCAGCTGATCATCGGCCCGATCGAGGTCTGCGCGGCGGCGGCAATCGTGTATTTCGCGCTGCCGGAAGCCGGCAATCCCGGCTACCTCGTCGTGCTCGGCATCTTCCTCGCCTCGTTCTCGGCGGCGCTGATATCGCATGCGCCGGGCGGCCTCGGCGTGCTCGAACTGGTGTTCATCACGGGCCTGCCGGAGATGGACCAGGTCGACGTGCTGGCCGCGCTCGTCGTGTTCCGGCTGTTCTACCTCATCATCCCGTTCATGCTGGCGCTGGTGGCGATCCTGATCTTCGAGCGCGGTGAGTACCGGCGCAAGGAGGGGTGAGGCCAAGCGTAATCGTCGGCGGTAGCAAGCCCCTCACCCATACCCTCTCCCCGCACGCGGGGAGAGGGTATGGGTGAGGGGCCTCTTCGATCAAAAACCGCGCCAAGCCTACCAATACACCCCGCCGCGCCGGACCCGTATCCGCGGCTTGCCCTCCGGCAAACGGATATGAACCGCGCTGGCCGGTTCCTCGCCGGGATCGGCCACGCCCGCGCGCGGCGCATCGGCAAGATGTCGGGCCACTGTTTCCAGCTCCCGCACGGTTCTTGCCGAGCGGCCACCGATGCTCGGAATGGACGAGCGCCGGTGTTGCGGCGGGCGGTCAAGCGCAGCCGGCCGCAGGATCGTCGCGTCCGGCGGCAGGACCGCGCCGACGCTCCCCTTCAGCTGCATCAGCCGCGCCACCCGCTGCGCGGTCGGCGGATGGGTGCGCAGAACCGAGGGATGCGGGTTGCGGCCGCCGGGCAGCATCATCTGCTCCCACATGCGGCCCTGCTCGCGCTCCAGCTTCTGCAGCGCCGAGGCCAGCCCGTCCGGGTCGCCGGTCAGCATGGCCGCGCCGAGGTCGGCGTCGAACTCGCGGGTGCGCGACAGCGCCAGCTGCAGCAGGCCGCCGATGGTCGGCGCCACGATCAGCACGATGACGCCCAGCCACGGCACCGGCTCGGAATAGCCGCCGGCCAGTCCGACGAGGTTGAGCAGCAAAGTGAAGATGCCGATCGAGGACATGATCGACGTGTAGCGCGACACCACGTCGGCGAAGGCCATCACCTTCAGATCCTCATGCGCGATGTGGCTCATCTCGTGCGCCAGCACACCGGCCAGTTCGCGCGCCGACAGCCGCCGCGCCAGAGCGTCGGTGATGGCGATGGCCGAATTGTCCTTGCCGCCGACCGCAAAGGCGTTGAGCATGTTCGACGGCACGATGTGCAACCGCGGCGCCGCCGGCAGGCCGGCACGCCGCGCCAGTTCCTCCACCATCTCGACGCCGGCCGGAAACTCGGCGCGCGAGACCGGCTGCGCCTTGTACATGGAAAGCACCATCTGCGGGCTGATGCGCAGCACGCCGGCGACCGCGAAGGCGCCGAAGACAATGGCAACGATCACCCCGAAGAAGCCGGCAAAGACGTAGGCCGTGACGGCCAGCAGCAACAGGCTGCCGCCGGCCAGCAGCCAGGTGTGGACCGTGTTCAGCCACCGGTGGCGGCGGCCTTCGAGCAGGGAAAGCGGAGGAATGACTGCGTTCATCGCCTGAATATGGATGGCAGTGGGGGCGTTGCCTATGGGGGGCGGGAAGCGATTCGCGAACGTGCCACCTTCTCCCTTCGGGACAGGACGGGACGCCACCCCTTCACTTCGTCATCATGGAAGACAGACGGCGCGAAGCGCCGAATGCCTATCCGGGATCCATGCCTCGAAATCTCAGCTGCTGTATCGGGGAAATCCCTTATGCG
>JAHBYZ010000001.1 GCA_019635695.1 Rhizobiaceae bacterium | reverse complement strand
GATGCCGCATCGCTACTAGGAGTTGATGAATTGGCACGGCAAGAGCGCAAGCCGCTCTTCTGGCCGTCAAAATCCGGTTAGCCCTTATCTAAAGTCACCAGATTTCGGCTGCCGAGAATGGGCGGCCGGCGGCGTGTGTGGCAGAAATACGCCCCAATGCGGCGCTCTTGCGCGGCGCGCCAGGGCGGCAAGAAGGCGAAAGGACCGCGCGCGTTCCGGCGCATCGAGCTGGGCGCTTGGATTGATTCGCCCAACTATGAGGCGGGCATCAAGCTTTCCAAGACTTCAGCCTCACACATCGGGAACTGAAATAATCAGGCCCCGCACAACATCTTTGCCATCAACGGTGATCCTGCAAACCGCCTCAAACCGTTGGCCGGGCCAGTCTCGCTCGGCCATGAATTGGGCGACTCGGGGAGCTTCCTCTTCGGTAGGCCGGTGGCACCATGACCAGGCGTCCGTGAGATAGAATGGGACTTCCAACGGGACGCCCAGATAGCGTCGAGTTTCCTTCTCGTTTGGTATACCAACCAAAATGCCTCTAAGCCCGTTCTTGTACGAAAGTGAAAAAGCACCCTCCGGCATTGCCGGCCGCGTATGGTATCCCGCCATGTAGTAATCATAGGCTACATACCCTCCGCCTGCGACGACGATGGCCAGCATTGCCCATTTCCACATGACTTTGGGTCCTCCGGTCGCGGCAAGCGCGTGTGGTTTCCTTTGGCGCAGCCCAATCTCGACTTCAAGCCAAAGGAATACACGCCGCCTGAAATCGTAGAAGCTGACCCAAGCCGGCGTCTGCGTTGACGCGATGTAGTAATTCACAAACTCGGTGCCCCCTGCCGCATTCACCATTCTCCCCATTCCCCGCCCCCCGCCCCTTGCCCCACCGGCCGAAAAGGTAAAAAATCGGTAACGGCGGTCCGGTATGGCTGCCCTAAAATCGCCGGCAAGGGCTCGGAACGATCGGCGGTCAGGCAGCGGGCGCGCGTTTATGGAAAATCCCTTCGAGCAGAAGAAGTCGAAAGGACCGCGCGCGTCGAAACTCCTGGAGCTCGACGCGTGGATCGATTCCACCCTCTATGAAGCCGGGTTCAAGCTCTCCGAGACGTGGGAGCGCATCACCGTCTTCTTCCGCCGCTTCCACGTGTCGGGCTGGCGGCGCGCCTTCTTCGAGCTGGCCAGCGAAGGTTTCACCATCGGCACGGCCGGCGTCATCCTGCTCTTTGCGCTGGCGCTGCCGGCCTTCGAGGAGACCCACGGCGACTGGCGCAGCCAGGGCGAGTTCGCCGTCACCTTCCTCGACCGCTACGGCAACGAGATCGGCCAGCGCGGCATCCTGCAGCGCGATTCCGTGCCGGTCGACGAAATGCCCGAACATGTCGTCAACGCGGTGCTGGCCACCGAGGACCGCCGCTTCTTCGAGCATTTCGGCATCGACTTCATCGGCCTTGCGCGCGCGCTGACGCAGAACGCGCGCGCCGGCGGCGTGGTGCAGGGCGGCTCGACGCTGACCCAGCAGCTGGCCAAGAACCTGTTCCTGTCCAACGAGCGCACCATCGACCGCAAGATCAAGGAGGCCTTCCTCTCGCTCTGGCTGGAGATGAACCTCACCAAGAAGGAGATCCTGCAGCTCTATCTCGACCGCGCCTATATGGGCGGCGGCACCTTCGGCATCGCGGCGGCGGCCGATTTCTATTTCGGCAAGGACCTGAAGGACGTCTCGGTGGCAGAGGCCGCCATGCTCGCCGGCCTGTTCAAGGCGCCGGCCCGCTACGCGCCGCACATCAACCTGCCGGCCGCGCGCGAGCGCGCCAACACGGTGCTCAACGCCATGGTCGAGGCGGGCTACATGACCGAGGGCCAGGTGCTGGCCGCGCGCATCCGCCCCGCCAGCGTGCAGGACCGCGCGGCGATCGACAGTCCCGACTACTTCCTCGACTACGCCTTCGAGGAGGTGAAGAAGGTCGCCACCGAGGCCGGCATCAAGTCGCACTCCTTCATCGCCCGCACCACGATCGACATGGGCATCCAGCACGCTGCGGAGGAATCGCTGGAGTTCCACCTGCGCCAGCACGGCGCGAGCTACGGCGTCACCGAGGGCGCCGTCGTCGTGCTGGAGAACAACGGCGCGGTGCGCGCCGTCGTCGGCGGCCGCGACTACGGCGCCAGCCAGTTCAACCGCGCCACCAAGGCGCTGCGGCAGACCGGCTCGTCGTTCAAGACCTATGTCTACACGGCCGCGATGGAAGCCGGGCTGCGGCCAAACTCGGTCGTGTCCGACGGTCCGATCAACTGGGGCGGCTGGCAGCCGAAGAACTACGGCCGCTCCTATTCGGGCCGCGTCACGTTGACGGACGCCTTCATCCGCTCGATCAACACCGTTCCGGTGCGGCTTGCCAAGGACTTCCTGACCACCCAGCCCATCGCCGACATCGCCCACGCGATGGGCGTCGAGTCGAACGTCATCCTGCACAAGACCATGGTTCTTGGCACCTCCGGAATGACCGTAATGGATCAGGCAACCGGGTATAACACATTGGCAAATGGGGGGTTTTCCGGTTCGCGTCATGCCATCGCGCAGATCACCACCTATGGCGGCGAGGTCATCTACGACCACGACCGCGACGCGCCGCCGGCGAAGAAGGTGTTGAAGGATTCCACCGTCGCCGACATGAATTCGATGATGGTTCTGGTCCCCGAAAAAGGCACCGGCCGCCGCGCCGCGCTGCCTGGGCTGCGGTCCGCGGGGAAGACCGGCACGGGCCAGGCCTACCGCGACGCGTGGTATGTCGGCTTCACCGGCAACTACACCGCCGCAGTCTGGATGGGCAACGACGACTTCACGCCGATGCGCAACATGACCGGCGGTTCGCTGCCCGCCATGATCTGGCAGCGGCTGATGTCGTACGCGCACCAGAACGTCGAACTGAAGCCAATTCCGGGCATCGACAATCCGCTGCCGGATCCGGCAGCGCTCGCTGCCGCTCGTAAGGCTGCCAAGGAGGCCGAGCGCGCCGCCGTCGAGCGCCCGCCGGCGCTGTCGACCGCAACCACCAAGCTGCTCAGGGAAATCAGCGAGCTGTTTCGCAAGACGCCGCCGATGGAGGTCCCGGCCGAGCCGGAGACGCTGTCGTCGCTGTGAGTGGCGCGACCACTTGCAGTGCCGCCTGCCGGCTGTCTAATGGCGCCTGACTAATTCCGGGCCGCAATGCTGCGCACCATCCTCTTCACAGCGATTGTCCTTGCCATCGCCATCGGCGGCGGCGCCGGCAGCGTATGGATGGCGCTTCATGCCAGCGAAGGCATCGGCGCGGTCCAGATCGGCGACTGGACCGCCTTTCCCGATGTCGGCACGCCGGATGCCGACACCTATTCCAAGGCGCGATTCGCGCGCGAAGGCGGGCTGGCGCTCGGCCGGGCCGAAGGCATCGCCTTCGTGGCGCCGCGCGATTCGAGCGGCGCGCTGCTGCGCCGCAATTGCACCTACACGATCGAAGGGTCGATCCCGTCGTCGCGGTTCTGGACGATCTATGCCGCCGACGCGGATCGCGTCGTGCTGCCGCCGGTGGTGCGCCGCGTCCCGGCGCTGCATTCCTACGAGATGCTGCGCACGAGCGATGGCGCAATCCGCATCACCATCGGACCCGATCCGGCGCCGGGCAACTGGCTGGGCATCACCGGCAGCGGCTCCATGCAGCTCGTGCTTACCCTTTACGACACGCCGGCGGCCACGGCGGCGCGCGTGTTCGAGATCGAGCTGCCCCAGGTCCTGAAGGTCGCCTGCAATGACTAGGCTGCTGCACGTGCTGGTGCTTGGCCTCTTCGGCGCGGGGATTGTTCACATCGCCGTGCTGTTCCTGCTGCCGCTCTACACGGACCGCGATGCCTGGGCGCAGCTTTCCGACCTTGGCGACTACTACACGGTCACCACGATCGGCGGCGGCGCGGCCACCACGCCGCTGGTACGGTCGGTCGATCCGCTCTTCGCCGCCGTGGCCTGCCGCTTCGACCTCAATGACGGCGTCCTGCACGTCGAGGCCGAGGGGCGCGCGCCGTTCTGGTCCATGTCGGTCTACGACCGCAACGGACAGAACATCTTCTCCTTCAACGATCGCACCGCCGCCGACGGCAAGGTCGATTTCGTGGTTCTCACTCCGGTCCAGACCATCGAGGTGCGCAAGGAACTGCCCGAGCGCTTCGTCAACGCCGTCTTCGTCGAAGCCGATATCGATGACGGCATCGTGCTGGTTCGCGCCTTCGTGCCCGACCAGACATGGCGACCCGCCATCGAGACGTTCCTGGGCGGCGTCAGCTGCACCTCGCTCTGACGCGTCAGCGCCTGCGCCGGTCGGTTGCCGGCTTGCGCGCGGCTGCGCCCGTTTGCGGGGCAGCCGGCCCGTCGTCGCAACGCTCGTAGCGTATGCCCGGAAAGATGATGATTGTGGCCGGCCCTTCGCGCGCCGGTTGCACGGCCTTGTCGCGTCGCCGTTGCGAAAATTCGATGATGTTGTCCATGACCATGCGCCACTCGTTGGAGAACGCGATTCACGCAAACCGACGACACAACATGCGCCGATAGAGCCAGCATAGGGTTAACAGTTCGCAAACCCATCCGTGGCAATAGTGGTTCCACCGGGCCTCTTGTTCGTTGCCCGGGGCGTTTCGGGGGTAGTCGCGTGTCAGTCGTGCGTGGTGGCGTTGCCGGCCGGTTCGAGGCCGAGGACAGGCTTGCAAAGTCGGACCGGCTGTTCCGGGCGGCGATTTCCGGCTTCTGTTCGCTCACATCGCCGACACGGCTCGACGCTACCCGCCTCGATCAGCTCACTCTGCCGCTGCTGCCGCTCGTCTCCGACGAAAGCCGCCGGTACGCGGCCGCCGCCCTGTCGCATGCGTTTCCGGGGCCGCAGGGGCTTATCCGCCGCATCGCGGAAGAGGATATCGCGATCTCGGCGCCGGTCCTGGTCGGCTCGCCGGTTCTGTCCGACATCGACCTGATCGGCCTGATCGGCCGTCACGGCCTCGCCCACGCCGGCGCGATCGGCCGGAGAGCGAAGCTCAATCCCAACATCGCCTCGCTCATCCGGGCACTGGGTGTCGCCGGCGAAACCGTTTCGGCGGAACCGGAGATGCGGGCAGAGATGCCGGCCCCGCAGACGGTGGAGCCGGTTGCCATCGCGCCCGTTCGCAGTGCGCCGCTTATGGCGGTGACGGCCGAGGCGGTGCGCAAGGCCCGCGCCGTCGCCATGGCCAGTCAGGCCGCATCGTCGCAACCTCAATACGCCAACATGCAGTCGACGACCGCTCTTCGCGACGCGGGCGTCGAGCCCGTGGCGGCGGCCTTCGACGACTATGTGCGCGCCGAACCGGGCGCCGCAGAGGAAGCCGCGCGAGACAGATTGCGCGAGATGATGCGCCCGGCCGGCGCCCGCGCACCCTCGCGCGCCCATCCCAACCAGGCTCCGGTTCTGCCGGCGCTCGACTGGGACGCCGTGCGCCGCGCGGCCACCGCCCTCGTTCCCACCGGTTTGAGCGGCAAGGCGGCGCTGTTCCACACGGCTCTGGCCGACGCGTTCGCCCTCGCCTTCGCCGCCGCAGCAGCAATCGCCGAGGCCGGCGACCAGCGCAAGCTCACCACGGCGCTCAAGTCGGCAGACCTGCCGGTTGCCGAGGCTTTCCTCATCGCCGTGCTCGCCTTTCCACCGCGCTTTGCGACCACGGCCGCGATCCGGGCCTTCATCGAGACCTATGCCGGGATAGAGGTGGAAAAGGCCCGCCATGAGGTGGCCGGCTGGCAGCGGCGCGCGCCGCGCCGCGACGCCGCCTCCACCGCCTGGCCCGAAGTGGCGAATCTCGCCGGCGAAAGCGCTGCCGAGGTTCGGCAGGCGCGGCTTACCGCCTAGCCTTCGCCCTTCGTAAGCGGGATCGCCTCGGCGACGAAATCGTCGCCAGCCTCGATCTCGACCAGCCACAGATCGGGGTCGAACCGGCTCTCGCGCGCCATGCGCCGGTCCAGCGCATCCGCGTTGTCGACCTCCTCGATCCGCCTGAACAGCCGTTCGGACGGCTTGCGCTCGTCATAGCTCGACTGCGCGGCCGGCCCGAACAGGGAGACTTCGCCCATCCGGCCGCGCGTCACGAGAAAGATCGCTCCGGCCTCCGCCGCACCCTTTTGCAGCACGGCGGCAAAACCGCCGGCCGAAAACGCACGACGCACGAGCGCGGAAACCCAGAGATCGGTTGTGACTCGCATCGCGGCCCGGTCTTTGAAACAGCCGCGTTCCTAGCGCCGCAGCGCCGCCGGCGCCAGCCTCACTCGGTGAGGCCGACCTCGCGCATCTTCGTCAGCAGGGCCGAGTCCGGCTGGCCGGTCTCGGGCAGGCCGAAGAGCGACTGGAACTCCAGGATCGCCGCCCGCGTTCGGGCGCCGACGATACCGTCGAGTTCGATCGCGTCATGGCCGAAAGCCTTCAGACCGGCCTGGATGCGCACCACCATCGGGTCGGCCGGCTGCGCGGCATGCACGGCCTGCACCGGCGCGCTGGCTGGAATAACCACCGCACCTGTCGTGCCTGCCTTGGGCTTCGGCACCGGAGCGGCCGCCGGCAGCTGACCCTCGTCGCGCGCAGGGAGAGCCGCGGTCGTGTCGCCGGCACCGAGTTGCGACAGCAGCGCCGCATCGATCATGCCCGTAGGCGCCAGCCCGACGATCTTCTGGTAGCGCTCCACTGCCTTGCTGGTCTGCGGTCCCGTCAGCCCATCCACCGTGCCCGCATAGAGGTCGAGCGTCTTCAGCACCTCCTGCACGAGGCGCACCTTCGGATCGCCGCGCGGTGCCGCCGCGGTCGTGTCGTTGCCGATGATCGACGAAACGTCGTCGTCTTCGCTTCGCGCAGGGGGCACGGCGCGCGGCTGCTCTGTTTCGGCCGGCTGCGGCGAGAAGCGCTCGCTCGCCGGCTGTGGCGCGATCGTCACCCGGGTCGAGAAATAGGCACCGGTATGCGCATGCGGCTGGTAGTAGAGCGCGTTGGCCGCGACATAGGCCAGTGTCACGGCAAAGGCGGTCGCCCCCCCCACCGCGGCGGGGTTGCGCAGGGCAGCGCCCGCGCCGAGCGCCAGCCCGTCGCGCAGCAGCCCGCCGAAGCCGGCACGCGCCGCCTTACGCGATCTTGCGGAACGCTTCATGCGTGCCTCCGTGCGCGTTCTCTGCGGCCATCAGGCGCTCGCCCCGCAACCCGGCGACAGGCCCAGCGACCGGCAAAGCCACCATCACCAGCGTGCCCTCGCCCGGTGCGCTCTCGATCGACATCTCGCCGCCATGCAGCCGCACGAGCCCCTTGACCAGCGAAAGACCCAGCCCGGTACCCTCGTAGCGGCGCGCCATGTCGTTGCTTACCTGCACGAACGGCTGGCCGACCCGGCCGAGCTCGTCCTCCGACATGCCTATGCCGGTGTCGGAAATCACCAGCCGCAGCCAACCACCGGCACGGATCGCCTCGACAGAAACCTTGCCGCCGGCTTCCGTGAACTTGATGGCGTTGGCGGCGAGATTGATGATGATCTGCTGCACCGCGCGGCGGTCGGCGACGATCTCGCCGGCGTCGGGCCGCGTCCGCACCAGGAAATTGATGCCCTTCGCCTCCGCCTGCGGCGTCAGCATGGCGTGGCACAGGTCGACCGCCTCGCGCACGGCAAACGGCTCGGGCTGGATGCCGTAGGCTCCCGATTCGATCTTCGACACGTCGAGGATGGCGTTGACCACGGACAGCAGATGCCCGCCGGACTGGCGGATGAGGCCGACATATTCTTCCTGCCGCGCGTCGCCGAGCTTTCCGGCCATGCCATGCAGCAGCATGTCGGAGAAGCCGATGATCGAGTTCAGCGGCGTGCGAAGTTCATGGCTCACCGCGGCGAGGAAGCGTCCGCGAGCAATCTCGAGGCTCTCGGCGCGAGCCTCGGCCGCTTCCGTGCGTTCGCGCAGTTCGGCCTCGCCGTCCTCGCGCAGCGAAAGCAGCACGCCGTCGCCACCGACGCCGAGTTCCGCCGCGAAGGGATGAAAGCGATCCCCCGGGCGGCCGGCCATGGCGACGCGCAGCCGCAGATTCAGATGACTCCGGTCGCCTGCCTTGCCCGCGAGCTCCGACAGGAAGGCGACGCGATCGGCCAGATGTACGCGGTCGAGAAGCGGACGCCCGAGCAGCGCGTCGCGCGACAATCCGAGTGCGGCCGCAGCGGCCGGCGAGCAGGCCGCGATCTCGCCCGCCGGCGTCAGCTTCATCACGGCAAGGCCGAGCTGCTCGATCTGCGGGTCGAATCCGTCCGGCGCGCTGACGGTGGCGTCATCCTCCGGCCCGCGCGATAGCCGCGCGAGGGTGGCGACGGCCAGCGCGACCGGCGCCAGCCACAGCCAGAGGGACGGCGTGGCCGGTATCCATGCGGCCGGCAGAAAGGCGGCGATCAGCGCCGAGAGGGGGAAAACGACCACAGCGGCGGCAATGCCCGCAACGGTGCCTGCGCGCGTGCGCGACACCCACCACGCCTCGAAGGCGAGTGCGGCGCCTATGAGCAGGCCCGCCGCACCACCGCCTGCAGCGGCGAAGGCCACCGCGAGAGCGCCCACGCCAAGCGCGGCCCGCTCGGCGAACACGCGCTCGCCGGTCATGGCTACGGTCAGCGCCAGCGCCCAGAAGGCCACGAAGCCGGTGCACAGCAGCGACAGCGAGACGGCCGCGCCGGCCGCGGCGAACGACACCGCGAGCGTCGGGCCGACAATGAACGGGGCGACGAGCAGCACGCCGATAAGGCGGCGCTGGCTCGTCCTTTCAGCCGCGTCGACCGCCGGGTGCACGAGACGGTCGCAACCGGCCAGCATGCCGGCGGGGACTTCGCTCAAACGGGCGCTCGCTGCACTCAACTCGACGCACTCATGCTCGGCCCGACGGGCTCGGGACTGGTTTCGAGCGACCCTCGCATCCAGCGTTTAAGGAAAGAATAAATGAAGGCCCCGGCGGCCGGCCGGACGCGGCATTTCCGCGGCATGGCGATGGCATCGAAGCGGCATTTCCCGCCATGGTAAACAGGGGGTTGCCGACCGATGGCGACCCGAGCAACTGTCGATGGTCGTCGCTCGGCAATGAAAGGCTTTTAATTTCAACCTCTTGGTTGGTTACGCGCGGGTTGCGCACATGAATCGCCTTTGAATCGCATTCCCGGGTTCGACAATCGCTAAAATTCGAATCGAATCCGGTTCAATTGCCGGCGTTGCGCGCAAGCCGGTCTTCGGCGGCGCCGGCTATTGTCCCCGCGGGTAGAGGGAACGCCCGCCAAGGGTGCCACGAGGGACGTCATGGGTTTCATCATCCGCTCCGCGTTCTGGCTGTCGCTGGTGCTGCTGCTGATACCGTTCGGCAGCAGCCAGGACGGACAGATGGTCAATCCGCTGCAGGCCATGTTCGCCGCCAAGGGCGCGATCGAGGACATCGCCGGCATGTGCGAGCGCAAGCCCGACGTCTGCGCGGTCGGCCGCGCCGCGGTCCACACCATCAGCGTTCGGGCCCGCGAAGGAGCCCGCATTGCCTACCAGGCGTTCGATGCCGACGGCGACGATGCCGGCTCGCCGGATGAAACGGCTGACCAGATTGGCGACATGATCGCCCGGTCGCAGGCCGAGGCCATCGTCACCGGAAGCGTCGAGGCAGGCAGCGTCGACATCGTGCCCACGCCCGCCGTCCGCAGGTGACGCCGGCGCGCCATGCGCCTATATGCGTGGTCATGGACGACAGGCTCGAAGCGATCCGGCAGGATTTTGCCTTCCTCGACGAGTGGGAAGAGCGCTACCGCTACATCATAGACC
The DNA here is from genome assembly GCA_019635695.1 of Rhizobiaceae bacterium. Taxonomy (GTDB): domain Bacteria; phylum Pseudomonadota; class Alphaproteobacteria; order Rhizobiales; family Rhizobiaceae; genus RCIO01. The sequence goes on along the minus strand of JAHBYZ010000001.1, from coordinate 336,237 downwards.
TCGGCGCGGCGCTGCCGCCCTATCCTGACGCCGTGCGCGACGACGCGCACAAGGTGCCGGGCTGTGTCAGCCAGGTGTGGCTGGACGTGGTCAGCGACGCCCGGGCCAGCGACGGCGGCCGCGACCCGGTGCTGACCTTCAAGGGCGATTCGGATGCGCATATCGTGCGCGGCCTCGTTGCCATCGTGCTCGCGCTCTATTCAGATCGTCCGGCCAGCGCCATTCTTGCAACTGACGCCGAGGCCGAGTTCCGCAGCCTCGGCCTCGACGAGCACCTGACCCCGCAACGCGCCAACGGCCTGCGCTCGATGGTCAAGCGCATACGCCAGTCGGCCGAAGCAGCACTCGCCACCGCCTGAATCTCACCCCGCCGCATCGCCGCCAGCCATTGTGGGCCGATAGCCCTCGCCGCCCCAGTGCAGGATCGAATGCGGCCGCCGCTGCGGTGGCGGCGGACAGTAGTGTCGGGCCAGCGCGCTGAGCGCGGTACGCAACAGCACCTTGGCCGAACGCACCGGCCAACCGCGCTCGCGCTCGACTGTCTCGAGCCCCTTGAGGAAGCAGCATACGTCGACCAGCACGCCCGCCAGTTCCGGGCCGACTGCGTCCAGCGCCTTCTCCACCCGCATGCGCGCGGCAAGTGCCGCATCCGTCAGGTCGGCCATGCCGCCGCGCCCGCCATCGCGGCGGCCGGACGCCACCGCGGCCTGCCAGTTCGCGCCCATCCGCGGCATGATCTGTCCACGCGTGTAGTCTGTGCGCAGGCGTTCGCCCGCGGCAACTTCGGCTTCGCCGAGCAGCGCCTTACCGCGGCGGTCATGCCGGCGCGCCAATGCCGTCAGCGGCGACTCGTCGAGGTTCACCGCAGCGACCGCGCGAGCGTCCGCCAGTTCGATCTGCCTTTCGTCCATCGTCCGGTGCTGCGACTGAAAAGGGTCGCGAGTCGCGTCGTCGCGACGGCGGCGCGAACGTCCCTCCGCCGTGAGTTCAAGGACGGTGCCGCGGCGCGACGCCAACCCCTCGACGAGCAGTTTCCGCACGGCATCCGCCGTGACGGCGATGCCACCCCGCTCGCCACCGTCGAGCAGCAGCCTGGAACCGTCGGCGGTTGGCGAAGCGTCCGCAGCCCCGGCGCCGAGGAATTTCAGCGCGCGAACAAAGTCCTTGTCGGTCATTGCTGGCGCTAGTCCTCGGCGGGAAAGCCGTCGCGGCCCTTGAAGGCGGCGGCGATCACGCGCTCGATACGCATCAGCATGGCGTCGAACTCCGCGTCGTCGCGCATGTCCTCGACGGTGTGGCAGGCATGCATGACTGTGGTGCGGTCGCGGCCGAACCCCTTGCCGACCTCAGCCATGCTGAAGCGCAGCACGACATGGGCCGCATACATGGCGATCTGGCGGACCCGCGAGATGTCATCGGCGCAGCGGCCGGGACGACGCAGTTCGCGCGAAGGCACGTTGAAGAATGCCGCCGTGATGTCGAGCACGCAGTCGCAGGCTGTATAGACGCGCTCCGCGCGCCGCGCCACATGGCGCGCTATGAAGCCTTCATCGACGGGTGTCAGCCGGACCCGGCCGCGCGGGCCGGAGCCACCGTCTTCGGGCCCGGATGTTTCGAAACAGCTTGCGGTTACCGCCATGCGCGCGCCTCCGACATAGGAATTTCTTCTTATATCGGGAGCGCGCAGAACTGTGAACAAAAATAGAACTACGCGATCGCGCCAGTCCCGCTAAGTGCTTGTGGAAAAAGGATTCAGGACATGGGGCGAGGGCGAAAGCCTTCGGATTCTATCCCCCGCTTCTACCCGACACCGAATACTCGCTGCGAGTTTTCGGAGCACGCGATGAACGCTATCGACCTTGAAATATCAGCTTTCCGCAGCGAGCGCGCTGCACGAGCAGAGAATGCGCGCATGCGAGTGGCGCTGCAGCTCGGCTGCGGCATCGACCTCGACGCGGCGCTGGCCGCCTCGCCCGCCGAGCGGCAACGGCTCGCTTCGGCGCTCGACCGCCGTATAGAGCGCGAGAGGCTCAAGGGCCTCGCGCGGCACTGGAGCTACGATCTTAACCGGCACATCGCCCTGAAGCGCGCGGCAGACCGCCTGCGCGCACGGGCGCAGCCCGTCGGCAGGGAAGGCGGCATCAAGCCGCCTTGCTGCCCGGCAATGCCGTGATTCAGCGCGACTTCGCCTTGGGCTTGCGGCCCAGGCCCATCGTCTTGGCCAACTGCGAACGCGCCTTGGCGTAGTTCGGCGCGACCATGGGATAGCTGGCGTCCAGGCCCCACTTTTCGCGGTATTCGTCCGGAGTCAGCCCGTAGTGCGTCATCAGGTGACGCTTGAGCGACTTGAACTTCTTCCCGTCCTCGAGACAGATGATGTAGTCGTCGAACACGGATTTCTTCGGATTGACCGCAGGCTTCGGCTTTTCAGCGGGCGCCGGCTCGGTCGAGCCGCCCACGCGCGCCAGCGCGGCATGCACGTCCGCGATAAGCGCAGGCAAGTCGCCAACCTGCACGGGGTTGTTGCTCACATAAGCCGCAACCACGTCCGCGGTCAGTTCGATCAGCGAATCGTCGCGCTGCGCACCAGGCAATGCTTCGTCCATCTTCAGGCCCCAATTAAACCAGGTTTGCAATTTCGATGAGTACGTCGCGATCACGCCGCCTCATTTCTTTTGTCGTGGTCCCGAAGCGATTTCGTGGCCACCACCCGTAATGTGATGAACCAAGATGAAAGTCAAATGTTGACGCATAATTTTCGAGTGTGTGTCGTGAACAATTGCAGACGCAGAACGTTTCGGCGTTAATCAAAGGTAAAATGAGCAGATGCTTTGGTATCTGCCTGTATGAACCGATTTATTATGCGGGCCGAAGATAACGTCCGTAGGCCCAGCCCGTGACGAACTTTCCATTGCGCGCAGGATCGTGCCAGACTTCACACCACCGGTAGCGAATGGCTTCAGCCTGCTTCCAGTCCGGCAGATACGCAATATCGAGCAGGTTCACGCCGCCCGTGCAGCGGCCTGTCATCTGCAACACGGTGCCGTTCGGATACGACGCCTGCTTCTGAGAGTTGCTTGAGGGATATTTCCGAACGTTGAGGGTATCGCCGAACGCTACGTTGGCGACCTCCCACGCCGCGAACGTCGTCGCGCGGGCGCTGCCGGCATAGCCGGCCACCGCAGCCATAGCCGCTACAGGCAACAGGGTCGTCAAGAGTATCCGCATCGTCGTCTCCTCTGCACCAAGCGTGGCGAGCGATAGCACGTCTTGCTTGAATCCCGGCTGACCGTGCCTTTCAGCGAGCGTTCAGCTTGCCTCGTGGTTTCCGGGGGATTGCGCCCGATCCCTCGCCACCGGCGCTGCCATTTCAAGCGCATGTGTGTAATCAGGGCGTGTCGTCCCCTCCCCTTTCGGTGTCCGCAATGTTTCTGGTGAACGTCTATCTAGACCGATCCCCGCTCGAGGGTATCGGGGTGTTCGCCAAGCATGCCATCGCCAAGGGCACGCTGGTCTGGCAGTTCGACGGACGCTTCGACCGCCTGATCCCGAACGAGGTTTGGGAGAGCACGACGGGACCGGTGAAGGACTATCTCGACCGCTACTCCTATCCGAGCCGCCAGAACCCCGGCCATATCGTCTTCGAGGCGGACGACGCGCGCTACATGAACCACGCCGACTCGCCGAACTGCGACATCGCCGACGAGAAGGCGGTCTATGCACTGCGCGACATCGCGGCGCGCGAGGAACTGACCTGCGACTACAACCACTTCTTCGGGGACGCCGGATTCGAGATGCTGGGCGAGCGGTAGGCCTTATCGGCCGCGTTGCCCTATTCGACCGGCGGTATGGCCTTGAGATAGGCCGCGATGGCGGCACGGTCCTCGGCGGGCAGCCGCGCCATGTTCTTCACCACCAGAGCCATCTGGCCGCCGACCGAGTCGAACTCGGGAGTGAATCCGCTTTCCAGCAGGTTGGCGATATCGGCCTCGCTCCACGCCGCGAAATCGTGCGCGGGTGAGATGTTGGGCACTTTGCCGCTGCCCTCGGCCGCGGGCGCGCCACCCAGCCAGCGGCCCTTGTCGGCCCCGCCGATCGGATTCCGCGGCGTGTGGCACTCGCCGCAATGGCCCGGCCCCTCGACCAGGTAACGGCCCCGCGCCACCTGATCGGTGGCACTCGCGATGACGGCGACAGGCTGCTCGCTGAGGAACAACAGCTTCCAAAGGCCCATGGCTCGGCGGATGTTGAAAGGAAATCCGAGCCGGTGAGCCGGAGCAGCGCCGGCCACGGCCGGCAGTGTCTGCATGTAGGCGTGGAGATCGGCAATGTCCGCCAGATCCATGCGGGCATAGGAAGTATAGGGGAACGCTGGATAGTAGTGGCTGCCGTCCGGCGACACGCCGCGCTTCATGGCACTGGCGAGGTCGGCGAAAGACCAGCCGCCGATGCCGTCCTGCGGATGAGACGAGATATTGGGCGCCACGAACACGCCGAACGGCGTGTTCAGTTCCAGCCCTCCGGCAAGTTCGAGCCGCGCCTCATCGGGCGAGCCCGGCCGCGCGTGACAGGACGAGCAGCCGCCGGCATTGAAGACCCGCTCGCCCCGCGAGACGTCGCCGGCGGGAACTCCCGCCAGCGTCGCGGCATCCAGCGGGCGCGGCGCGCTCAGGAACCACGCGGCAACGGCGCCGATCACGCCCAGCAAGGCGAGCGCGATGATCAGGCGCCGAAGGACGCTCATGCGAAGCCCTCCCCGGAGGGCCTGCTAGAGTCGGTAGGCCTGGTGGCAGGCCCCGCAATTGCCGGCGACCGGACCGAAGACCGCCTGGAAGGCGGCGAGGTCGGCCGGCTTCGCAGCGGCGGCGGCCGCAGCGTCTGCCTTGAACTTGTCCATGGCTGCAGTGAAGCCGGCCATGTCTTCCCAGATCTTCGGCGACGACTTGGTGTCGCCGGTTTCCGAGCCAGCCGGCCACAGCGCGGCAACGTCGGTCGCCTTGGCCGCGGCGTTGAGGGCATCGAGCGCGGCGTGCACCGCCGTCGCATCGAAGGGCTGCTGGCCCTGCGCGATAGGTCCGAGCACGCGCATCTGCGCGGCGCGGTCGCGCATGTTCTGCTTGCGGTCGGCTATCGGGTCGGCGCCCGCGATCGATGCGAAAGACGTGGCGATCATTGCGGCGCTAGCGGCAATGGCGAGCATTCTCATGGCTGGTCTCCGGACAGGCGAACCGCCGGTTGGCGGCTGTCCGATCATGTCCGAAACACTCATACGGGGAAGTCACTTCCGCTACGGGAGGCTTCACGCTTCAGTTATAATCCTGATTACTATTGTCTTGTTTGCGCGACAGAGAGATCGTCGCGCCAACGGAAAAGGCCCCGCGCGGGACGGGGCCTTTGACAGATGGTCCGTAAAGGGCTCAGGCCTTTTCGTACATTTCCAGCACGTAGTCCCAGTTTATGAGGCTGTCGACGAAGGCCTCGAGGTATTTCGGCCGCGCGTTGCGATAGTCGATGTAGTATGAGTGCTCCCACACGTCGACGCCGAGGATCGGCTTGGCGCCGTGAACCAGCGGGTTCTCGCCGTTCGGCGTCTTGCTGATGGCGAGCTTGCCGTCCTTCACCGAAAGCCAGGCCCAGCCCGAGCCGAACTGGGTGGTGCCGGCCGCGATGAAGTCGGCCTTGAACTTGTCGTAGCCGCCGAGGTCGCTGTCGACCGCCTTCTGCAGCTTGCCCGGCAGCTTGTTGCCGCCGCCGCCCTTCTTCATCCACTTCCAGAAGTGAATATGGTTGTAATGCTGGCCGGCATTGTTGAAGAGGCCGGCGTTCTTGCCATAGCTCTGCTTGACGATCTCTTCGAGCGACAGCTTGTCCATGCCGGCTTCGGCGGCAAGCTTGTTGCCGTTGTCGACGTAGGCCTTGTGGTGCTTGTCGTGGTGATACTCAAGCGTCTCCTTGGACATGTAAGGAGCCAGCGCGTCGTAGTCGTAGGGCAGCGCGGGAAGTTCAAAAGCCATCGGACGATCTCCCTCGAAAATGGCATCAAATATGGCCGGCGGCAGCCCTAGTCCCAGGCCGTCCGTGGGTCAACGCACAAAGCTGATATAGGGTGCCGGCGGCCGCGCTCAACGCCTGTTTCAGCGCGCCGGTGTCGAATGCGCCCAATCCCAGTAGAGCTTTCGCAGTTTTTTCCCGATCGGTCCCGGCTGCATGTCGCGGTTCTCTATGCGGGTAACCGGGATAACCTTGGCCTGATTTCCGGTCGAGAATATCTCGTCGGCATCCATGAAGTCGGCGACCGTCAGCGACGTTTCGGCAACCTCGATGCCGGCTCCCTTCAGGAGCGCAATGGACCGAGCGCGCGTGATTCCGGAGAGGAACGTCCCGTTCGGTGCGGGCGTGAACACGGAACCGTCCCTGGCCATGAAGATGTTGGAGGAGCCCGTCTCGGCGACATTGCCCAGCATGTCGAGGACCAGCGCATTGTCGAAGCCGCGCCGCCTAGCTTCGAGCATCGCGCGGCCATTGTTAGGATAGAGGCAACCGGCCTTGGCGTTGGTCGGCATCGTCTCGAGCGACGGGCGGCGAAACGGCGACACCGTGATGGAGAAACCGGTCGGCGCAGCCATCGGCGCTTCGTACAGGCAAAGGCAGAATCGCGTGCTCTCCGGATCGGCCGGTACGCTCATCGGACCCCCGTGCTCTGCCCAGTACATCGGCCGGATGTAGACAGCAGTCTTACCGTCGAACCTGCCGAGGCCGTCCCAGGTCAGGGCCTCGATATCCTTCGGGTCCATGGTCGGCTTGAGCAGCAACGCCTTGGCCGACGCGTTCACGCGCTCGCAATGCTTGTCGAGATCCGGCGCCACGCCTTCGAACCAGCGCGCGCCGTCGAAGACCGACGACCCTAGCCACATGACGTGACTGCGCGGACCGACGATCGCCGGATTTCCCTCGTGCCAGTCTCCGTCGATGTAGGTCCAGGTCAGGCTTGGTGCAGGCGTCGCCAGGCTCATTGCATACTCCCTTCGATGTCACGCCATCGAAGGGATTTTGCTCTCGCGGGTCAACCGCGCTGCGGACGCCAATCGTTTCGGCCAGCCGGCTTCCAACCTTCACCGTTCGGCGCGCCTGCGCTAGAAGCGGCCGAAAGGTCTTCACAATGCTCCATCCGGCCTACGTGTTCGATGCCTACGGGACGCTGTTCGACGTGCATGCCGCCGTGCGCCGGCATGCCGACGCGATCGGTCCGCAGGGACAGGCGCTCTCGGAACTCTGGCGCGCCAAACAGCTCGAATATTCCTGGGTGCGCACGCTGATGGGCGCCTATCAGGATTTCTGGCAGCTCACCGAGCAGGCGCTGGATTTTGCGCTTGCGCGTTTCCCGCAGGTGGCGCCGGCGGTTCGCAAGCGCCTTCTGGACGCCTATTGGAGCCTCGACTGCTATCCGGAGGTGCCTTCCGTCTTGAAGGCGCTCAAGGCCGAGGGCGTAAAGATCGCTATCCTTTCCAACGGCTCGCCCGAGATGCTGGCGTCCGCGGCGCGCTCGGCCGCGATCGAGCCGCTTCTCGACGCCATTTTCTCGGTCGACGAAGTTCGCCGCTTCAAGACCGATCCGTCCGTCTACGAGATGGTGACCAATAGCTGGCGCATGTATCCCGAGAAGATATCCTTCCAGTCGTCCAACCGCTGGGACGTCGCGGGCGCGTCGCGTTACGGCTTCCATGCCGTGTGGATCAACCGCTCCGGTCAGCCCGACGAGTATCGCGACCACGCACCTAAGGCGGTGCTGCCCAATCTCACGCAGCTTCTCACGGCGAATTGAAACAGAAGCGCCACCGCCGCGACATCGTCGGGCTTAGCAATTCGTTCACCATGCCGGCGGCAAGGTGGACTCCATGCTCGCAGGGTGTGGGATGTCGCCCTGATTGGCTTTGACTGCCGCGTGGGATGTGCGGCGTAACCGGCGGACAGACATGAACGCAACGATATTCGACGGCGCGCCGATTTCGCGCCGCATGTTCCTCAACACCGCCGCGCTGGGCGCCGCGGCCGCCATGGCGTCGGCCTGCACGACCACGCCACGGCGCGATCCAGATCCGATCGCGCCGAAAGTCGCACTCAAGGACATGTACGGCGTGAAGGTCGACGGCGGTTTCACCATCCCCGCGATTCCCATCGAGAAGGTGCAGCCGCGGCTGTTCCGCCAGATCGTGCGCGACCCCACCGGCGAGAAGCCGGGCACGGTCGTGGTCGATACCAAGAACCACTATCTCTACTGGACGCTGCCTGGCGGCGACGCCATGCGCTACGGCGTCGGCCTCGGCAAGCAGGGCTTCGAATGGTCGGGCCGCGCGGTCGTTCAGTGGAAGCAGGCATGGCCGAAGTGGACGCCTCCTGCGGAGATGATCCAGCGACGGCCGGAACTGGCGAAATACAGCGCCGAGAACGGCGGCATGCCCGGCGGCCTCGACAACCCGCTGGGCGCACGTGCGCTGTACCTCTTCCAGAACAACGAGGACACGCTCTACCGACTGCACGGCTCTCCCGAGTGGTGGTCGATCGGGCAGTCAGTGTCTTCTGGCTGCGTGCGCCTGATGAACCAGGACATCATCGACCTGTACGACCGCGTGCCTTCCGGCACGACCGTCGTGGTCGCGTGAACGACCCTCGGGCGGGATCTCAGAAGCCCCGCCTGATGCTGCCAAGTATGCCGCGGATGATGGCGCGGCCGAGCGACGAACCCATCGAGCGCACCACCGACTTCACCGCAGCCTCGCCGACGCTCTGCCGGTTGGACGGGCGCGGCTGGCGCGGCGCCGTGGTCTGCCTGCGACGGCGGTAATCGTCTTCGAAATCGTCATCGCGGCGGTAGCCGTCGTCGGAGCGTGGCGCCGGCTGGCGCGGGTCGCCGTCGAAGTCCGGCAAGGTCCAGGGCGAGCGGCGTTGCGCGCTGCCGGCCTCCTCGCGGGCCTGCTGGTCGGACTCCGCCCGCACTGCTTCCCCGGCGCGCTTCTTCAGCACCTCGAAAGCGGACTCCCTGTCCACTGCCTGGTCGTACTGCGCGGCCACCGGGCTCACCGCCATGATCTTGCGGCGTTCCTCGTCGGTGATCGGTCCCATGCGCGAGGACGGGGGGCGGATCAGCGTGCGCTGCACGATCGACGGCGCGCCCTTGGCTTCCAGCAGCGACACCAGCGCCTCGCCAGTGCCGAGCTGCGTGATGGCTTGGTCGGTCTTGAAATCCGGATTCGGCCGGAACGTGTCGGCGGCGGTGCGCACCGCCTTCTGCTCGCGCGGCGTGTAGGCGCGCAAGGCGTGCTGGATGCGGTTGCCCATCTGGCCGAGCACCGTCTCGGGAACGTCGAGCGGGTTCTGCGTGACGAAGTAGACGCCGACGCCCTTGGAGCGGATCAGCCGCGTCACCTGCTCGACGCGGTCGACCAGCGCCTTCGGCGCCTCGTCAAACAGGAGGTGCGCCTCGTCGAAGAAGAAGACCAGCTTCGGCTTGTCCGGGTCGCCGACCTCGGGAAGTTGCTCGAACAGCTCCGACAGCAGCCACAGCAGGAAGGTTGCGTAGAGGCGCGGGTTCATCATCAGCTTGTCGGCTGCGAGGATGCTGATGGCGCCGCGCCCGTCCGGCGTCGTGCGCATCAGGTCCGGGATCCTGAGCGAGGGCTCGCCGAAGAAGTAGTTGCCGCCCTGCTGTTCGAGGATCAGCAGCGAGCGCTGGATGGCGCCGACGGACGTCTTCGACACGTTGCCGTAGCGGCGGCCGACCTCGTCTGCCCGCTCGGCCAGATTGGCCAGCAGCGCCTGCAGATCTTTCATGTCGAGCAGCAGCAGGCCTTCCTCGTCGGCGATGCGGAAAGCGATGTTGATAACGCCTTCCTGCGCTTCGGTAAGGTTCATCAACCGCGACAAAAGCAGCGGTCCCATGTCGGACACCGTGGCGCGGATCGGGTGGCCCTTCTCGCCGAACAGGTCCCAGAAGATCACCGGGAAGTCGCTGAACTCATAGGGATCGAGGTGGATGGTCTTTGCTCTCGCGGCGAGGAAATCCTTCGGTTCGCCGGCGAGCGCGATGCCGGAGAGGTCGCCCTTGATGTCGGCGGCGAAGACCGGCACGCCGGCGTTCGAAAAACCCTCGGCGAGGATCTGCAGGGTCACCGTCTTGCCGGTGCCGGTCGCCCCGGTCACGATGCCGTGACGGTTGGCGTATTTGAGCAGCAGCTCCTCCGCCTTCTGATAGCTGTCGTCGGGCTTGCGGCTGCCGCCGACGAAGATGCTGGGGCTGTCTGCCATGTCCTGCTCCGCTTTGCCCGCAAGGGCCGATCCTCACAGACCGTATAGTCGCCGCCGCGGGAGGCAACAACGGGTGTGGCAGCAAACACACGGTTGCAGCCAAAACGTCCCCCGCAGCGATGAACGCGCGTTGCTGTTCCGGTAACGCTACCTTACACTCTGCAATCGGAGTAGCGGTACTCCGTATCCGTGCGGGGAGCGGCGCGCGGAGACGGCCAATTCAAGTGTTGCCTGGTCGGGGGGCCGGTGCCTTGTGGCATGCGGAGCCGCGTCGAGTCAGGAGGCCGGATGAGCACCTCGACACTATCCACGGCAGGTTCCCCCCGCCCCGCGCAGGGCGCGGCGGTACTTGCGCGTGACCCCATGGGCACACAACTCCCGGCACGCGTCGCGGCAGGGGACCGCACCGGGGACGGGGACGCATCCGGCGCGCCACGCGTTGCGCGCGCAACATCGCCCAAGCTTCTGCAGCGCCTTGACGACCGGTCGCCGGAACGCGCCGCGCGGCAGGCGGCCGAGGATCTTGCCGCCGGCATCGACGGCTTCTCCGTCATCTTCCAGGGCGCACCCAACGCCTTCGGCCACGGCCTGCCTGCGACGCAGGAAGCGTTGGCCGCGGCACTGCGCGACGTGCCACTCGGCCGCACCCATCTGCGCATTGACGTCCATCCGCAGAGCCGCGCTTCGGTGGACTGGCTCGTGCGCCTGCTCGCAACCCGAAAGATTGCGCCGGAGCGGCTGGACATCTCGTTCGGCATCGACCCCGCGGCGATCTTCGCGGGTACCGGCGTGCTGCGAATGTCCATAGAGGCACTGGCGGCCTCGATGCCGCAATCGCTCGCCCATTATTTCGTGCTCGGCGTGCCCGGCGTGCTGCTGGAAGCGGACGGCCGTGTGTTCCACAATGCCGGCGCCTCGGACGCGCAGGAACTCGGCATCATGCTCGCCTCCACGGTCGGCTACCTGCGCATGTTCGAGGAGGCCCGTCAGCCGGCGATATACGCTGCCGCCCATGTCGGCTTCGCCGTCAGTGTCGAGCAGGACCGGCTGGCAACCGCCGCGAAGCTCGCGGCGCTGCATCAGCTCTGGGAGCGCATGCTCGCCAGCTACGGCGTGCCGCCGCTGCCCGTCGCCGTGCATGCCGAGAGCTCATACCGCATGATGACGGCTGCGGAGCCCGAGACCAATGTCGTGCGCGCCGTGCTGGCGGCGCAGGGCGCCATCGAGGCCGGCGCCACGACGGTCACCGCGCTGCCGCACGACGTCGCCTTGCGTCTTCCCGATGACGTGGCGCGCCGGCGCGTGCGCTCGGCGCTCGCCGTACTTGGCCGCGAGGGCGGCGCGCATGCCGGACTTACCCCGAGTGACGTTGCGTTTGCCGAGCGCGCTGCGCAACTCGCCGAGGCCGGATGGCAGGAAATGCGCCGCATCGACGCGGAGGGTGGCATCCTGCGCAGCCTTCAGGACGGCAGGCTGCAAAAGCGCATCCTTGCCACGCGCGACGCCCGCCTCGCCGAACTCGGCCGGGCGCCGCATGCGCCGCCGCTGCACCGCGGCCGCCGCGAAGAAAGCGGCGATGCCGCCGCCTTCTGCCAGCGACTCGATCCCGTGCGCTGGGAGGAATTCTCGACGGCCGAGGCCGCCTAGGCCGAAAGCGCCACGATCGTCCAGTCGCGGCCGTTGACCGTGCCGGCCTCGCCGACCCGCTTGCCGAACAGGGCGCGGGCCATCGGCGAGACGTGCGAAACGGAACCCTGCGCCGCGTCCGCCTCGTCCTCGCCGACGATGCGCCATGTGCGCCGCGTCCCGTCGTCATCCTCGACGGTGACGATCATGCCGAAGCGCACGACGTCCTCTTTGGGCCCCGGGACCGACACCTCGGCTGTTTCGCGGCGGGCAATCCAGTAGCGCAGGTCGCGAGAGGCCGCCGCGATCCTGGCGCGGTCGGCGAGCCGCTCGCCCTCGGCCAGATCCTCGCGCAGCCGCGCGATCTCGGCCTCGATCGCCGCCAGACCCTGCGGGGTCACGAGATTGCGGTGCGAGCTTACCGGCCGCTCGCCGACGTCCGACAGGGCTGCCTCGTTCTGTTCCTCGCTGGTGAACGCTCTGCTCATCCTTTCCAGATAGGTTTTTGTACCGGGCGGCTCAACCTTTTGCATGCGGAGGCGGTGATGACAGTTCTCAGCAGGCGCGGCTTCGCGACCGCCGGACTGGCCGCGACCGGCGCGGTCGTTGCCGGCCCGGTCGCCGCACAGGGAGTGTCGTTCGGCGAGTTGCGCGGCGGCCTCGACGCCGCGGCCGAAGGCGTGCGGCCGGACGCCTCTGGCGATCAGAGCGGCGCGTTCAGGCGACTGCTCGCCAAGGCGAGCGACGGCAACCACCCGATCCTGCTCGGCCCCGGCGCCTATTTCTTCGCCGACATCGAACTGCCGGCGCGCACGCGGCTCAGCGGCGTTGCCGGCGCAACCCGCATCCTGATGACCGGCGGCTCCCTGTTCTCCGCTCGCGGCGCCGAGCGGGTCGAATTGCGCGGGCTGGTGCTCGACGGCGTCGGCCGTCCCCTGGGCGGCGGGCGGCGGGCCCTGCTCGACATTGCAGGCGTCAGCGAACTCGATGTCGTCGACTGCCGCTTCGAAAACAGCGGCGGCATCGCCATTGCACTGGACACCGTCAGCGGCCGGATCGAGCGCTGCGCCATTTCCGGCGCGGCGGACACAGCCATCTACGCGGTGGACTCGCGCGGCCTTGCCATCGCCGGCAATGCCGTGGCCGACTGCGGCAATGGCGGCATCCTCGTCCATCGCCGCCAGCCCGGCGAGGACCGCACGCTGGTGTCAGGCAATCGCATCGAGCGCATCCGCGCCGACAATGGCGGCACCGGCCAGTGGGGCAACGGCATCAACGTGTTCCGCGCCGGCGGCGTTGTTGTCTCGGGCAACATCATCAGTGACTGCGCGTTCTCGGCGATCCGCTCGAATGGAGGCTCGAACGTGCAGATATCAGGCAACCAGTGCCTGCGCTCGGGCGAGACGGGGCTGTATTCGGAATTCATCTTCGAAGGCGCGCTCATCGCCAACAACGTCGTCGACGGCGCGGCCAACGGCATTTCCGCCGTCAACTTCAACGAGGGCGGCCGGCTCGCCGTCATCTCGGGCAATCTGGTCCGCAACCTCTCGACCACCGGCCCCTACCCCGCCGACGCACCCGGCTTCGGCGTCGGCATCACGGTCGAGGCGGACACCGTGGCCTCCGGCAACGTCGTCGAGAACGCACCGCTTTATGGCATGCATCTCGGATGGGGGCCGTACCTGCGCAATGTAGTGGCTACCGGCAACATGATCCGCAACTCAGCCGAAGGCATCGCAGTGACGGTGGTCGAAGGTGCCGGCTCTGCCGTCATCTCCGACAACATCATCTCCGGGGCGCAACGCGGCGCGATCGTCGGCCATCGCTGGAAGGAAGCAGCCAGCGGCGACCTCGCGGCGGCCGGAGCCGCGCGGTTCAAGCATCTTTCGATCAGCGGAAATCTTGCCAGCTAGGCGAGTTCGCCCGCCGGCCTGATCTCACCCACGACCGCACCCTTGCGGGTCAGCACGGGCGTGCGCGCGAACGCGGCGAAGCGTTCACCCAGCTCGTCCTTGTCGAGCAGCCGCGCGATGATCGCCGCCACCATCGCCTCGGAGGCCCGCGAGTTGCCGTCGTCGCATTTCAGGGCGATGCCGAGTGCCAGTTCCGGCAGGGCGGCGCAGTAGACGCCTTCGGCGCCTGTCTTAACGAACACGCGGCCGCCGCCCTGCTCCATGTAGCGCGTGTCCGCCCGGCCGGTGCCCGACACCTCGAACGGCTCAGCCATGCAGGCCGCGAGGATGCGCCGTGCCGCGGCCGCACGCTGCGGCGGCAGGTTCCGTCCCGTCGCCATGCGGGCGAAGCCGAGCGCCAGGCTGCTGATCGGCACGGCGTAGGTCGGGATCGAGCAGCCATCGATGGCGGCATTCCCCTCGCCATGCTCCGCGCCGGTCACCGCTTCCATGGCCTCGGCCACCCATTGCTGGACGCGATGGCTGCGCTCGACATAGCCGCCATGTGCCACGCCCTCGTGCACGCAGGTGCAGAGAAAGCCGGAGTGCTTGCCGGAGCAATTGTTGTGGAGCTGGTCCGGCTGCCGGCCGTCGCGGGCGAGCACCCGCGACGCTTCCTCGGCGCTCGGCCAGTGCGACCCGCATTCCAGCGAAGTCTCGTCCAGCCCGGCCCTGGCGAGCATGGCCGCCGCGCGCGAAACCTGCTCCGGCTCGCCCGCATGCGACGCGCAGGCAAGCGCGATGTCGGCGTCCGAAAAGCAGTAGCGGTCGGCCGCGCCGCTCTCGACCAGCGGCAGCGCCTGGATCGCCTTGACGGCCGAGCGCGGGAAGACCGGCTGCTTCACGTCGCCGATGGCGAGCACCGTGGCGCCGTCGCCATCGACCACGGCTACCGCGCCGCGATGCCGGCTCTCGACGATATCGCCACGCGTGACCTCGACAAGCACGGGATTTGCCATGGTGTCTCCGGAACGGATGCTATGCCGCCTGGAAGTAATCCCTTGCCGCGGTTTGGGCAATTCGACCGATGCCGCTACGCCTGCGGTCCATCGCCGTCGCTAACCTTCAGAATGCCGTGGGCCAGAACCCCTACCAGGGCATCAACCTCGGCGTCGTCGTCCCAGCCCGGCCCCGGCGCAAAGATCGTCGAGGCGATGAAGTAGCCGCCGAAGAGCGATGCGATCCAGCGCGCAATACGGGTCGGCGGCTCGCGGCGCATGCGCCCGCTGTCCATCTCGCGCTGCATCATCGCCAGGGCGCCACCGAGACCGGCGGGTATCTGCGAGAACAGCACCTTCTGGAGCTCCGGGCGAAACGGGATCTCCTGGATCAGGATACGGATAAGCGGCGCGAACCGGCGGATCACGCCCAGCCGCTCCTTGAGCACCACGCGCAGCACATCCTCGACCCGGCCTTTTTCCGCCGCCATCACGCGCTCGAACTGCTCGGTCGCGGCCGGCACGACCACGCGCGACACCACCGGTTGCACCAGCCGCAGCAGCAGGTCCTCCTTGGTGGCGAAGTGGCGGAAGATCGTCGCCTCGGCCACTCCGGCGCGCTGCGCGATCTCCTTGGTCGAGGCAGCGTCGAAGCCCTTTTCGGCAAAGGTCAGCACCGCCTGTTCGACTATGGCCCGCTTCTTGGGCGGAAGCGGGCCTTCGATGTCGGATATGGCCTGGACGATGGCCGCGATGGCCTCGTCCACTGCCGGTTGCGGCTCAGGCATGGGCGAGAGGCGAACGGATCGGCCGAATCATGGCCCAAGCGTAGGTGCCGAGCCAGATCAGCGCCAGTCCGGCCACCACGGCCCATGCGGCGGCTGCGAGGAACCCGTGGTCGCCGCCGCCGATCAGCACGGCGCGGAACGCCGCCGGCAGCGCGTCAAAGGGCGCCAGACCGCCGATCCATTGCAGCCAGTCAGCAGCACCGGCCAGTGGCATCTGGGCGCCCGAAAGCACCGGCTGCCAGAAGGCAAGCGGCAGGATCACGAGGATCGCCCAGAAGCCGATTAGGGCGAAGGTGCCCATCGCGAGCAGCGTGACGGCATACGCGCCGAGCCAAGCCACGCCCCACAGCGGCAGGAACACGCCCCAGTCGCCGGTGACGGACGACACGGTCAAAGCGAGCACCAGCGTCGCGACAAGCGTCGAGGCGAGCGGCAGGATCGAGCGCAGCGTCGCCACCGCCGAAGCGGGCGCCGAGGCGCCGCGGGTCGCCAGGAACAGCATGAGCGAGCCGACGAAGCCGGCGAGCCAGATCGCCTGCGTGGCCGTCACCGGCGCGATGGAAGCCGCGCCGTTCGGCGAGGTGTGCAGCGTCTCAACCGTCGCCTGCACGGTCGGCGCGCCCTGGATTCCGAACATCTTCGCCATGGTCGCCAGCGCCGTGTTGATGCCGAGCTGAAGCTGCCCCGGTATCGCGGCGCCCATTTGCGACTCCATCGCGGAGAGGTGCTGGCTGGTGACGATGGTGATCGGCACCGGGACCGCGCCGCGCTCGGCCACCGCCTTGGTGAAGCCCGCCGGCAGGATCAGCAGCGCAGAGACCTCACCGGCATCGAGCGCCGACTTGCCGGCTTCTTCGGTGTCGAGCGCCCGCGTGGCGAATGGCGCGTTGGCGGAGAGACCGGAGACAAGCTGGTCGCCGACCTTGATCGGCAGCATCGGCGCGCCTTCGTCGAGGTTGACGATGCCAAGCGTGATCGCCTTGGCGATGCGCGCCGGATCGGGCGCCGCGGTCAGCGTGAAGAACGAAAAGACGAACATGATGACGATGGGTGCCGCGACCGCCGCCCGAAAAAAGGGCGAGGTGCGCAAACTCGCGACGAGTGCGTGCATGGAAGCCTCCGCTGTAGGGTGCGATACTGTAAGTGAGTAATCACTCACATGTCAAGATGGACGGCCTCTGCTGGCTGCGCCGAGACTCAGGCCGCCGAAGTTTCAAGGGAATTCAACGTGTCGATCGCGGCCCGAATTCGCGGCGCGTGCCCGTCGTCAAGAGCAAGCAGCGGCCGCGGCGGCAAAGCGCTGATCAGGCCGAGAAGGCGCGCCGCGGCGTATACGACGCGGATGCTGCCGAACTCCTTGAACAGTGCCCACAGCGGCGCGAAGGCGGCGTCTATGCGCCGCGCCTCCCCCGCGTCCCCGCCCTGCGCCGCATGCGCCAGCCGCCGGGACGGCCGCGGAAACAAGCCGCCGACGACACTGTACCAGGCCGACGCGCCGGACAGCAGCGCGTCGGCCGCACCCCAGTCGCCGCTGTAGCCCACCGTCAGCTTCCCGCCCGATTTGGCCCGCAGGCGCGCGAGTTCGGCGCGGAAGTCGCCGTCCTGCGGCAAGGGCATCTTCACGGCGCGGATGTTGTCGATTTCGGCCAGCCGCGCCAGCAGCGCATCGCCGAAGCTGAAATGCGTCGTGGTCGGGTTGTTGTAGATGCAGAGCGGCAGGTCGGTCGCGGCCGCGACGGCGCGGAAATGCCAGTAGACCTCGTCCTGCGTGAGCGGCGTGTAGGACACCGGGGCCAGCAGCAGCGCGTCGGCCCCAATGGCGGCGGCGTCGCGCGCAAGGCCCTCGGCCTCGTCGGTGCGCATGGCGCCGACGCCGACCATCAGCGGCACGCGGCCGCCGGCCTCGCCTACCGCCATCTCCACCGCGCGGCGGCGCTGCTCGCGCGTGAGATAGGCGTAGCCGCCGGTGCTGCCGAGCAGGCCGATCGAGTCGACCCGGGCTTCGACGAGCCGCCCGAAAAGGCGCTGAAGGTCGGGGCCTATGACGACGCCGTTGGCGTCCGTCGGCGTCAGCGGAAAGGCGGAGAGTCCCTCGAACATGGCCCGGCTCGCGATTGTTGCTGCCCGTCCCTTGGGGCAAACAGGCGGACGCGGCTAGGTGCAGCGTCGGAGGATCGCTGTTGCAGGCGGGCCGGCACTAGCCGGTCGCCACACGCTCGAACAGGTGCTGATAGCTGACCACAAGCCCACTTTCGTCGACCATCAGATCGGCTTCGAAACCCTCTGCCGTGCCGAGATCGACATAGCGCAGCCGTCGCGGTCCCTGCCGGTCGTAGCGTTGCCTCGATCGCACCACGGTCAAAGCCGCGCCGTCGATGTAGGCGGTATCCAGCGAAAGGCTTGCGCCCGGCGCCTGCGGCACCCGGCGGATCGGCAGCGTGTTGCAGAAGGGCGTCACCGACAGATCAGGCTCGTCGGCGCCGTCGAGGTCGGGGCGCACACTCCCGTCGACCTTCCATCCGGTCCGGCTACGCTCCAGCCTCACGGAACGGTGGCCGGCGTGGCTCCACTGCTCGAACTCGACCGCCAGCGCGCGCCAGTCGGGCGACAGCGTCCAGCGATGATCCAGGCGGAAGCCACCGGCATCGACGCACAACACGGTTCCGGCAACCGATACGGCGTCGGGACCCGTTTCGATCTCCAGCCGCTCGAAGCCTTCGACATCGATGCGCCGCCAGAACAGGACGGTCTTGGCCATCGTCACCTCGCACGACTTGCGTACGAGGTGATCAACGGGAGCGCCAGAGCGGCGTTCCGATGAGGGCGCAAGCTGCTGACGGCGGCCTGTCGGCAGCCTACTTGATGCGCTCCATGATGGACACGTAGTTGGCCACCGCCGCGCCGCCCATGTTGAAGATGCCGCCGAGCGTGGCGCCCGGCACCTGGATGCCGCCCGCCTCGCCTGTCAGTTGCATCGACGTCAGCACATGCATGGACACGCCCGTCGCGCCAATTGGGTGGCCCTTGGCCTTCAGTCCGCCGGAGGGATTGACCGGCAGGCGGCCGCCCTTCTCGGTCTGGCCCTCCAGCGCGACGCTCGCCCCCTGCCCCCGCTTCGCCAGCCCCATCGCCTCGTATTCGATCAGCTCGGCGATGGTGAAGCAGTCGTGCGTCTCGACGAAGGAGAGGTCGTCCAGCGCAATTCCTGCCGACTCGAAGGCGCGGCTCCATGCTGCCTCGCCGCCTTCGAAGAGCAGGATGTCGCGCTTCGACATCGGCAGGAAATCCTGCACGTGCTCGTTGGCGCGGAAGGCCACGGCGCGGCGCATCTTCAGCGCGGTGGCGGTGTCGGCCAGCACGATTGCTGCAGCGCCATCCGATACCAGCGAGCAGTCGGTGCGCTTCAGCGGCCCGGCGACGAAGGGGTTCTTGTCGCTTTCGGTGCGGCAGAACTCGTAGCCAAGATCCTTGCGCATCTGTGCATAGGGGTTCTCCACGCCGTTCCGGTGGTTCTTCGCCGCGATGCGCGCCAGCGCGTCGGACTGGTCGCCGTGGCGCTGGAAATAGGCGGCGGCGATCTTGCCGAAGACTCCGGCGAAGCCTGCCGGCGTGTCACCGTCTTCGGGAAGATAGGAGGCGCGCAGCAGATTGCGGCCAACCTCCGGTCCCGGTGTCGTCGTCATCTGCTCGGCGCCGACGACGAGCACGATCCGCGCCGCCTTCGCGTCGATGGCGCGGATGCCCTGCCGCACGGCGGCCGAGCCGGTGGCGCAGGCGTTCTCCACCCGCGTCGCCGGCTTGAAGCGCAGCCGGTCGTCGGCCTGCAGAACGAGGCTCGCCGTGAAGTCCTGAGCAGAGAAACCCGCGTTGAAATGGCCGAGCACGATCTCGTCGACATCGTCCGGGCCGATGCCGGCATGGTCCAGCGCCTCGCGCGCCACGCCGGTTATCAGATCCTCGAGCGTCAGCGCGTCCTGCTTGCCGAATTTCGAGTGAGCCCAGCCAACAACGCATGCGGTCATGTCGCGTCTCCAGCGATCCGAGATATTGTTCAGATATGAACAATTCTGATGGTTGTAAATCCGCCGCTGCCCTCATTTTTCTTGATTGATGAGTCAATCAAAATTAGGCTCAGCACATGCCTCGTCTCGGAATGGAACCGCTACGCCGCCGCGCGCTGATTGACGCGACGCTGAACGCCGTCGGTGAACGCGGTTCGCTCGATGTCACCATGTCGGAAATCGCCGCGCGGGCCGGCGTCTCATCGGCGCTGGCGCACCATTATTTCGGCGCCAAGGACGACCTGCTTTTCGCCACCATGCGCCACCTGCTCGCCGAACTGCATCGCGAAGCGGTGCCGGCGCTGCGCGAGGCCGCCTCGCCGCGCGAGCGCTTAGATGCGGTGGTCGCGGTCAGTTTCTCGCCGGCGCAATTCCGCGCCGAGATCGTCGGCGCATGGCTCGCATTTTACGTTGCCGCCCAGCAGGCCGCGCCAATGCGGCGGCTGTTGCGCATCTATGCGCGCCGGCTGCACGCCAATCTGATGGCCGGCCTGACACCGCTCCTGCCACGCGCGCAGGCCGCCGAAGTGGCCGAGGCGACGGCCGCGCTCATCGACGGGCTCTACATCCGCCGCGCTCTCAAGGAGGGCGAGCCGGACCCCGTCTCGGCGGTCGCGCTGGTGCGCAGCTATCTCGATCTTCGACTTGGAAGCCAGGGAGGCCAGGCTTGATCACGATTTACGGACGCGCGACCTCGGGAAACGTGCAGATCGCCATGTGGGCGATCGGCGAGCTTGGCCTGAAGCATGAGCGGCTCGACGTCGGCGGAAAGTTCGGCGGCACCGACACGCCGCAATATGCGACGATGAATCCCAACCGGCTCGTCCCAACCATGAAGGACGGCGAGCTGGTGCTTTGGGAAAGCGCCGCGATCGTGCGCTATCTCGCGGCTACCTACGGTAGCGACACATTCTGGCCGAAAGCGCCGGCTGCGCGCGCGCGCGCCGACCAGTGGGCCGAATGGACCAAGACCACCTTCCAGCCGACGTTCATCAGCGGCGTGTTCGGACCGCTGGTGTTCACACCCGAAGCCAAGCGCGATCCGGCGGCGATCGCCGCCGCTGCCGCAAAGGTCAAGCCGCTCGCCGGCATGATCGACGCACATCTCGCCGAACTGCCCTACGTGGGCGGCAACGAACTCTCGTTCGGCGACTGCATCTTCGGCACTGTGCTGTTCCGCTATTTCACGCTGGACGGCTTCGAGCGCGCCGAGACGCCGCACCTGCGCGCCTACTACGACCGGCTGACAGAACGTCCGGCCTATCGCCAGCATGCAATGGTCGAATATGACAGCATGAGGGCGCGTTGATCGCCCGCTTCCAGCGCACGCCGCCCGCGGCGATGGAGGCCGACTTCGTCATCGTCGGCGCCGGCTCGGCGGGTTGCGCGCTGGCCTACCGGCTTTCCGAAGACCCGCGCAACCATGTCGTGGTGATCGAGTACGGGGGCTCTGATTTCGGCCCGCTGATCCAGATGCCGTCGGCGCTCTCGATCCCGATGAACATGGCGCGCTACGATTGGGGGTTTGCGTCCGAGCCCGAGCCCCACCTTGGCGGACGCGTGCTCGCCACGCCACGCGGAAAAGTGATCGGCGGCTCGTCCTCCATCAACGGCATGGTCTATGTGCGCGGCCACGCCCGCGACTTCGACCACTGGGCCGAAGCCGGCGCGGCCGGCTGGTCGTTCGCGGACGTGCTGCCCTACTTCAAGCGTATGGAGACCTCGCACGGCGGCGAGGCGGGCTGGCGAGGCACCGACGGGCCGCTGCACGTCCAGCGCGGCCGGCGCGTCAACCCGCTCTATCGCGCCTTCATCGAGGCGGGTCGGCAGGCCGGCTTCGAGACGACGCCCGACTACAACGGCGCCAAGCAGGAAGGTTTTGGCGACATGGAGCAGACGATCCACCGGGGTCGCCGCTGGTCCGCCGCCAATGCCTATCTGCGGCCGGCGCTGAGGCGCAGGAACGTCCAGCTCGTGCGGGCGCTGGCCCGCAAGGTCGTCATCGAGGAAGGCCGCGCCACCGGCGTCGAGATCGAGACCGCAGCCGGCGTCACCGTCGTTTCGGCCCGGCGCGAGATCGTTCTCGCCGCCTCCTCGATCAACTCTCCGCGCCTGCTGATGCTGTCGGGCATTGGGCCTGCGCAGCATTTGCGCGACAACGGCATCGACGTGGTCGCCGACCGGCCCGGCGTCGGGCAGAACCTGCAGGACCATCTCGAACTCTACGTCCAGCAGCAGGCGACCAAGCCGATCACGCTCAACTCGCGGCTTGGCGTGCTCTCCAAGGCCACGATCGGCGCGCGCTGGCTGTTCCTCGGCACCGGGCTCGGCGCGACGAACCACTTCGAGGCGGCCGCCTTCGTCCGCTCCGCACCCGGCGTCGAATATCCCGACATCCAGTACCATTTCCTGCCGGCCGCCATCCGCTACGACGGCAAGGTCGCCCACAAGGGCCACGGCTTCCAGGCGCATGTCGGCCCGATGCGGTCGAAGTCGCGCGGCTCGGTCACCCTGCGCTCGCCCGACCCTGCCGACCGGCCGGTGATCCGCTTCAACTACATGTCGCACGCAGACGACTGGCGCGACTTCCGGCACGCCGTGCGCCTGACACGGGAAATCTTCGGCCAGCAGGCTTTCGCCGACTTCCGTGGCCCCGAGATCGCGCCCGGCGCATCGGTGCAGTCCGATACGGAAATGGACGACTATCTCAGGCAGCATGTCGAGAGCGCGTATCACCCCTGCGGCACCTGCCGGATGGGCCGGGCGGAGGACACGGGAGCCGTGGTCGATCCGGAGTTGCGCGTCGTCGGCGTCGAGCGGCTGCGGGTCGCCGATTCCTCCATTTTCCCGCGCGTGACCAACGGCAACCTCAACGCGCCGTCGATCATGGTCGGCGAGAAGGCATCGGACCATATCCTGGGCAAGGCGCCTCTGCCGCCGTCCAATCTTGAACCCTGGATCAACCCGCGCTGGCGCGAGAGCGACCGCTAGGCGAAAGTGAGCGCATGAAAGCCCAGCCCAAAGCCTCGCACTTCATCGCCGGCCGCTTCGTCGAGGACGATGCCGGCGAGCCGATCGACGTGATCTATCCCGCCACCGGCGAGCTCATCGCCCGCGTGCACGCGGCGACGCCGGCGATAGTGGCGCAGGCGGTGGAGGCAGCGCGCGATGCGCAGCCGGGCTGGGCGCGGCTGAAGCCGGTCGAGCGCGGGCGTATCCTGCGCAAGGCGTCCGACCTTCTGCGCGCCCGCAACGAGGAGCTGTCGCGGCTGGAGACGCTGGACACCGGCAAGCCGATCCAGGAGACGCGCGTCGCCGATGCGGCGTCGGCCGCCGACTGCCTCGAATATTTCGCCGGCGCAGTCGCCGCCTTCAACGGCGAGCATGTCGAGCTCGGCGGCGGCTCGTTCGGTTACACGCGGCGCGAGGCGCTCGGCGTGTGCGTCGGCATCGGCGCGTGGAACTACCCGATCCAGGTCGCCGGCTGGAAGTCGGCACCGGCGCTCGCCATGGGCAATGCCTTCATCTTCAAGCCATCGGAAAACACGCCGCTGTCGGCGCTGGCGCTGGCCGAGATCTATGCCGAGGCCGGGCTGCCGGCCGGGCTGTTCAACGTCGTGCAGGGCACGCGCGAGGCGGGCGCGGCGCTGGTTTCGCATCCGGACGTGGCCAAGGTGTCGCTCACCGGCTCGGTGCCGACCGGCAGGAAGGTCATGGGGCTGGCCGGCTCGCTGATGAAGCACGCCACAATGGAGCTTGGCGGCAAGTCGCCGCTGATCGTGTTCGACGATGCCGACGTCGAGGACGCCGTTTCCGGCGCCATGCTCGGCAATTTCTACTCGGCCGGGCAGGTCTGCTCCAACGGCACCCGAGTCTTCATCCAGAAAGGCATCCGCGACCGCTTCCTCGACCGTCTTGTCGAGCGCACCAAGAAGATCCGCCTCGGCGACCCGCTGGACGACGACGCCCAGATGGGGCCGTTGATCTCCAGGGCGCAGCACGACACGGTGCTCGGCTATATCGAAACCGGCCGCAAGGAAGGCGCGACGCTGCTCGCCGGCGGCGGTGTGCCGCGCCTGCAAGGGCTGGAAAGCGGGTTCTTCGTGGAACCGACGGTCTTTTCCGACGTCACCGACGCCATGACCATCGCGCGCGAGGAGATATTCGGCCCGGTGATGAGCGTGCTGTCCTTCGACGGCGAGGACGAGGTGGTCGCGCGCGCCAACGACACTGAGTTCGGCCTGTCGGCCGGCGTGTTCACGAAGGACATCGCGCGCGCTCACCGCGTTATCGGCGCGATCAAGGCCGGCACATGCTGGATCAACACATACAATCTCACGCCGGTCGAGCTGCCTTTCGGCGGCTTCAAGGCCTCGGGCATAGGCCGCGAGAACGCACTCGACGCCCTGCGCCACTACAGTCAGGTGAAATCGGTGTACGTCGAGACCGGCAGCGTGCAGAGTCCCTATTGAGCCGGTCTTGAACGCTTTGTCGCGGCTTACCATTTTGGCGTCGATGGACGCTTGCGGCTGCCACAAGCCGACGCTATAAGCGCCGCCTGTCTGGTATCGGAGTGTAGCGCAGCCTGGTAGCGCACATCGTTCGGGACGATGGGGTCGCAGGTTCAAATCCTGCCACTCCGACCAGTCTTTCCAAGGGTTCCCGGCCCTTCGCGGTTTCCCCGAAATAGCTCCCGCACCGTTTCGCGAAAGAAGCGCAGATAGTTGCTTTGCGCCGCGCCATCCCGGTCGCAATCCACGCCGGCTCCATCCGCTGCAACAACGCCAACATACGCGACGTGGATCCGAGGGTGTCAAACGCGCCGCGTCGTGTGCGGCGACTTTCGTCCCGTTCGCGGCACGCTGGACAGTCGCACGCATCATATATATTAGGTATATGACTCATATGAGATGGGCATGACCACCCTTCCGGACACCGCAAAGGAACGATCGCGAACGCTCACGGCGGCGACGCTGGTTCATTCGATCCTGCGCGACGAGATCCTGTCGCTGCGGCGCGAGCCGGGCTCACAGCTCAACGAGAAGGAACTGGCGGCGCAGAACGGCGTCAGCAGGACGCCGGTGCGCGAGGCGATCCTGCGCCTGGCCGATGAGGGGCTGGTCGATGTCGTTTCAAAGTCGGGCACCTACGTGTCGCGCATCCCGCTCGCCGCCCTGCCCGAGGCGATCGCCATTCGCTGCGCGCTGGAGCAGATGGCGGTGCGGGCGGCGGTTCAGCATGCGTCGAAAAGCCAGATCATCGAGCTCGACGCGATCATCGCGCGGATGGGCGAGTTCGCCGACGGCGGCGACCGCGAGCGCTTCCACCGCGCCGACGAAGCGTTTCACGAGGCCGTCGCCGCCGCCGGGCGCTTCCCCGGCGTCTGGACGGTGGTCAAGCAGGTGAAGCTTCAGGTCGACCGCTTCCGCCGACTGACCTTGCCGCTGGAGGGACGGATGGCGCGGGTGGTGGCTGAACATACGGCTGTCCTGGAAGCCGTGCGAAGGCGCGACGCCGACGCGGCCGCGCAGGCGATGGGCCTGCATATAGACGGGCTGCGCTTCGGCATGGACGACGTCGCCCGCTTCAGCCCCGATTTCTTCGAGGAGGATCTTTCGCGCGTCGACGCGCGCAGGTGAGGAATTCCGCGGCGCTCAGGAGGGGCGCGGCGGGAAGGGACGGCTTCACCGTCCGGATTTGTCGTGTTCCAAGGGAGGAAACGCCATGACAATCAATCGACGCAATGTGCTGATCGCCGGCGCGGGCCTTGCCGCCTTCGCCGCCACGCCGCTGAGGGCGCAGGCCCGGAAGCTCAAATGGGCGCATGTCTACGAGACCGCCGAGCCCTACCACACCGAGGCCGTCTGGGCCGCGGGCGAGATCGCCAAGCGCACCGGCGGGAAATACGAGATCGACGTGTTCCCGGCCTCGCAGCTCGGCAACGAGAACCAGATCAACGAAGGCCTGGCGCTCGGCACCGTGGATCTCATCTACACCGGTGTCGCCTTCGCCGGCGCGACCCACAAGCCGATCGCCATCACCAACGCGCCCTACGTGCTGAAGAACTATGAGCACTGGCAGGCCTATCGCGACTCGCCGCTGTTCCCGCAGATCGCGGCCGGCTACGAGTCCGCGACCAGCCACAAGGTCAACGCGCTCACCTATTACGGATCGCGCCACGTGACCGCCAACCGGGCCATCAACAAGCCCGAGGACATGCGCGGCATGAAGCTGCGCGTACCGCCGGCGCCGCTGTTCCTGATGTTCACCAAATCGGTCGGCGCCAACGCCACGCCGATCGCCTTCGCCGAGGTCTACCTGGCGCTCCAGCAGGGCACGGTGGACGGGCAGGAAAACCCGCTGCCGACGATCATGGCCAAGAAATTCTACGAGGTGCAGAGTCACATCTGCCTGACCGGCCACATCACGGAGTCGCTGCTGTCCATCGTCGGCGGCCACGTGTGGAGCGGGCTCGACGACGCCGAGAAGAAGACGTTCTCGGAAGTCCTGTGGGAGGCGTCGGTGCGCGCGTCGACCGCCATCCGCGACAAGGAGCAGGTGCTCGCCGACGAGTTCCGCAAGCTCGGCAAGACCGTTGTGGAACCCGACCGCGAGGCGTTCCGCGCCGCGGCGTTGCCGCTGCACAACGATCCGGAGTCGGGCGCCGGCTGGTCGCGGGCCGAATACGACGCGCTCCAGGCGCTCGCCCCGGCGAGCTGACCCCTCCCGTCCGGCCTGAAGTGCCGCGGATGCCGCGCGAATGCGGCATCCGCCGCGTTCAGGCGCCAGTACTGATTCCGCAGGAGAACAAGCGATGCCCGAGGCCACCGAGCGCCAGCAGCCGCCCGACGACGTGCATCTGATCGTGGCCACCGACGAGGACGTGACCGTCGAGCGCCACATCGAAGACTGGCTGTCCATCGCCGTCTTCTGGGGGCTCGCGGGGATCGTCTTCCTGCAGTTCTTCACCCGCTACGTGCTGAACGACAGCCTCGCCTGGACCGAAGAGATCGCGCGCTACCTGCTGATGGTGCTGGTCTTCGTCGGCGGTGCGATGGTGGTGCGCCGCAACACCAACATCTCGGTCGAACTCGTCGCCAACATGATGCGGGACGGGCCGGCACGGCGCATCGTCGTAGGCCTTGCCGAAGCGGCCAAGCTGCTGTTCATCGCGCTGCTCGCCTGGTTCTCGGTGCTCATCACTGAGCGTATGCACAAGCTCTACATGACCGTGGTCGACTGGCCGATGTCGCTCGTCTACGGCGGCATCGCCATCGGCTGTTTCCTGATGACCATCCGGCAGGCGCAGGTCTTCTGGCGCGCCGCCCGCACGGGCTTCCGCCGCCCGCAGGCCCCGGCCGAGTGAGGACCCCGCCATGGTCATAGTGCTGTTCATCTTCATCATCGTGCTGCTCGCCGGCATCCCTGTCTTCATCGCGCTGGCCGGGTCGGCGCTGGTCTACACGCACTTCATCGCCCACATACCCGACTTCGTGGTGCTGCACCGCATGGCGGGCGGCATCGACTCGTTCCCGCTGCTGGCTGTCCCCTTCTTCATCTTCGCCGGCAACCTGATGAACTCCGCCGGCATCACCAACCGCATCTACGACTTCGCGGTCGCGGTGGTCGGCTGGATGCGCGGCGGCCTTGGGCAGGTCAACATCGTCGGCTCGGTCATCTTCGCCGGCATGTCCGGCACGGCCATCGCCGACGCCGCGGGGCTGGGCACCATCGAGATCAAGGCGATGCGCGACCATGGCTACTCGACCGAATTCGCCGTCGGCGTCACCGCCGCCTCCTCGACGCTCGGGCCGATATTTCCGCCGTCCCTGCCCTTCGTGATCTACGGCATGATGGCAAACGTTTCGATCGGCGCGCTGTTTCTCGGCGGCGTCTTGCCCGGCATCGTGATGACGGTGCTGATGATGTTCTACGTCTGGTGGTATGCGCGCCGGCACGGGCTGGGCCGCGACCAGGTGTTCAGGCTGCGCGTGCTCGGCCAGACGCTGGTCGCCGCATTGCCGGCACTGATGACGCCCATCATCATCATCGGCGGCATGACCTTTGGCTGGTTCACGCCGACGGAAGCCGCGGTCGCGGCCTGCGCCTGGGCGCTCATGCTCGGCCTGCTTCTCTACCGCTCGCTGTCGTGGAAACGCCTCTACAAGGTCACGCTCGACACCATCGAGACGACTGCGGCGGTGCTGCTCATCGTGGCCGCCGCGTCGCTGTTCGGCTGGGTGCTGACAACCACGCGGCTCACCGAAGCGGCCGCGGAAGGCCTGCTGTCGATCACCACGAACCCGTGGATCATCCTGATCCTCATCAACCTGCTGCTGCTCGTAATCGGGTGTTTTCTGGAGCCGGTCGCCTCGATCAGCATCCTCGTCCCCGTTCTCATGCCCATCCTCGCCAAGGTGGGCATCGATCCGGTGCATTTCGGAGTGCTGATGACCCTCAACCTGATGGTCGGGCTGCTGCACCCGCCGCTCGGCATGGTGCTGTTCGTGCTGGCGCGAATATCCGGGCTGTCGGTTGAACGAACCACCGTGGCCATCCTGCCCTGGCTGGTACCGCTGCTGCTGGCGCTTGCGGCGGTCACCTTCATCCCCGAACTGACGCTTTGGCTGCCGCGGCAGGCGGGGCTGATCCAATAGCCGCAGCGGCGGGCTGCACGGATCCAAAACGGAAACGGCGGGCGCCCAGCCGGGCGCCCGCCGTTTCGGTTCGTGGCGCGGCCGCTGCCGCGCCTTCTATCGTCACACCGCCTGGTAGGCGGCGATGATCGCGGCGACCTGGGTGTCGCTCATCGCCTGAATCTGCGTGGTGGTGAAGGCCTGCACCTGGTCGCCGCTCAGGCCCGCAATGTCATCGGCGGACAGGCCGGATATGGCCTTGGTGTTGATCGCGGCGATGTCCTCTTCGGAGAACGCCTCGAGGTCTTCCATCGTCATGGCGGCAATCTGGGCCGAGCTCAGCGCCGCCGTCTGGGTATCGCTGAAGGCCTCGATCTGGTCGGCGCTCATCGCATCGATCTGGTCAGCCGTCAGCGCGCCGACCTGAGCGTTCGACATGGCACCGATCTGGTCGAGCGTGACCGCCGCGATCTGGTCCGACGTCAGGCCGGCGACCTGCTTCGTCGTCAGCGCGCCGAACTGACCCTCGGTCAGGCCACCGATCTGGTCTTCGGTAAAGGCCGCCACCTGGGTCACGGTGAGCGCCGCGATCTGGCCGGTGGTCAGCGCGCCAAGCTGGTCGGTGCTCAGGGCGGCGATGCTGTCGGTCGAAAGACCCGCAATACCCTTGCTGCTCAGCGCGGCAATCTGGTCCTCGGTGAAGCCGGCGACGAGGTCAGCGTCGATCGCCCCAACCTGAGCCGTGCTCAACGCGGCCACCTGCGTGGTCGTCAGCGCACCGATCTGGTCGGTCGACATGCTCTCGATGTGGTGCGTCGTTAGCCCGGTAACCGCCTTGACCGTCAGTGCCGCGATCTGGTCCTCGCTGAACGATGCAATCTGATCGCCACCCATGCCGGCGACCTGCGTGTTGCTCAGCGCCGCTACCTGATCGGTGCTCAGCGCCCCGATCTGCGCGGCGGTGAACTGCGCCACCTGCGACACCTTCATGGCCGCGATCTGACCCGTCGTGAGGGCGCCGACCTGATCTTCGCTCAGGTCGCGAACCGTCTGGTCAGCGAGACCGCTGATGGCCTTGGTGCTGATCGCGGCGATAAGATCCTCGGAGAAGCCGGCTATGGCATCAGCGTCGATCGCGCCAATCTGCACCGCGCTCAGCGCGCCAACCTGCGTCTCGGTCAGCGCGCCGATCTGGTCCTCGGTCATCGCGCCGATCTGGGTCGCGGTGAGGCCGGTGACCTGCGACGCACTCAGCGCGCTCACCTGATCCTCAGTCAGGGCGCCGATCTGGTCGGTGGTGAGCGCCGCGATCTGCTTGGACGTGATCGCACCGATCTGGTCCTCGGTCAGCGCCGCGACCTGGTCCGTGGTAAAGGCGGCAATCTGCGTGTTGCTCAATGCCGCGATCTGGCCGGTGGTCAGCGCGCCGAGCTGATCCTCGGAGAGACCGGCGATGGCATCGGTGGACAGGCCGGAGATCGCCTTGGTGGCGATCGCTGCGATCGCATCCTCGGTGAAGCCGGCGACCGCATCAGCGTCGAACGCACCCATCTGCGTGGCGCTCATCGCGCCGATCTGCGTCGCCGTCAGCGCGCCGATCTGGTCCTCGCTCATGGCGCCGATCTGCGTTGCGGTCAGACCGGTGACCTGCGAGGCAGTCAGCGCGCCAACCTGATCCTCGGTCAGAGCCCCGATCTGGTCCGTCGTGAAGGCAGCGATCTGCTTCGAGGTCAGCGCGCCCATCTGGTCTTCAGACAGGGCGCCGATCTGGTCTTCGGTCAGCGCCGCGACCTGCGTCAGCGTGAGCGCCGCGATCTGGCCGGTCGTCAGCGCGCCGACCTGGTCGGTGCTCAGCGCCGCGATCGTATCGGTTGACAGCGCCGAGATCGTCTTGGTGGCGATCGCGGCTATCTCGGCCTCGGTGAAGGACTCGATGTCGGTCGCATCGAGCGCACCGACCTGCGTCGCGCTCATCGCGGCCATCTGCGTCTCGGTGAAAGCTTCGATCTGATCGGCGCTCATCGCGTCGATCTGGGCCGCAGTCAGGCCGGACACGCCCTTGCTGCTCAGTGCACCGATGTGGTCGGCAGTCAGCGCCTCAACCTGATCGGTGGTGAAGGCGGCCACCTGCGCGCCGCTCATCGCGCCGACCTGATCGGTCGTCAGCGCACCGATCTGATCCTCGGTCATCACAGCGATCTGGGTCGTCTTCAGGCCAGCCACCTGGGCCGTCGTCAGTTCGCCTATCTGGTCGGTTGTAAGCGCGGCGAAGGCGGTGGTCGACAGCGAGCCGATCGCCTTGGCGTTGATTGCTCCGATAGCGCCATCAGCCAGGGCTGCCACCGCGTCGGCGTCAAGCGCACCGATCTGCGTAGCGCTCATCGCGCCGACCTGGCCGGTTGTCAGGGCTCCGAGCTGGTCCTCGCTGAGCGCGCCGATATGCGCCGCCGTCAGGGCAGCGACCTGCGAATTGCTGAGCGCGCCGATGTGGTCGGTCGTCAGCGCACCGATCTGGGTGGTGGTCATGCCGGCGATGGTCTTGGCCGCCAGCGCACCGATCTGTCCGGTGGTCATAGCACCGATCTGGTCGGTCGTGAGCGCGGCGATCTGGTTGGTGCGCAGGGCGCCGACCTGCGCGTTCGACAGCGCACCGATCTGGTCCTCTGTGAAGGCGCCGATCTGGTCAGTGGTCAAGGCAGCCATCTGTCCGACCGTCAGAGCGCCGACCTGGTCTTCGGTCAGAGCCGCGATGACGTCGGTCGACAGGCCGGAGATCGACTTGCTGTTGATCGCCGCGATCGTGGCGGTGGAGAAGCCGGCGACAGCATCAGCGCTGATGGCGCCGAGCTGGGTCGCGCTCATCGCGCCGATCTGGGCGTTGGTCATGGCGCCGACCTGATCTTCGGAAAGCGCGCCGATCTGAGCCGTCGTGAGTCCGGCGATCGCCTTGGTGCTGATGGCGGCGACCTGGTCCTCGCCGAGCGCGCCGACCTGGTCTTCGGACAGCAGGGCGACCTGCGCGGAGCTCAAGGCGCCGACCTGAGTGGTGGTGAGAGCTGCGACCTGATCTTCGCTCAGCGCGCCGATCTGGGTGGCGCCGAGACCGGCAACCGCCTTAGTGCTGAAGGCGCCGACCTGATCCTCGGTCAGCGCACCGACCTGGTCAGCCGTGAGCGCCGAAACCTGCGCGGAAGACATTGCACCGACCTGGCCGGTGGTCAGTGCGCCGATCTGGTCTTCGGACAGCGCCGCGACCTGCGTGGCCTTGAGGGCACCGACCTGCGCGTTGCTCAGCGCACCGATCTGGTCGGTGGTGAGCGCGCCGATCTGGTCGGTCGTCAGACCACCGATCGCCTTGGTGCTGAGCGCGCCAATCTGGTCCTCGGTCAGCGCCGCGACATGATCCTCGGTGAGTGCGCCGAGTTGCGTTGCGCTGAGCGCGGCGACCTGCGTGGTGGTGAAGGCTGCGACCTGATCGGTCGACATGGCGCCGATCTGGCCGGCGGTCAGGCCGGCAACGGCCTTGGTGCTGAGGGCGCCGACCTGGTCCTCGGTCAGCGCGGCAACCTGATCGGTGGACATCGCGGCCACCTGCGCGGCGCCCAGTCCGCCGACCTGCGCGGTGGTCAGCGCGCCGATCTGGTCCTCGGTCAGCGCCGCGACCTGCGTCGCCTTCAGGGCCGTGACCTGGCCGGCGGTGAGCGCGCCGATCTGGTCGGTCGTCAGCGCCGCGACGGCGTCGGTGGTCAGGCCGCCAATCGCCTTGGTGCTGATCGCGGCAACCTGATCCTCGGAGAGTTCTGCCACGTTGTCGGCGCTGATCGCGGCCATCTGCGTTGCGCTCATGCCGGCAATCTGGCTCGGGCTCAGCGCGCCGAGCTGCTCGGCGGACAGAGCACCGACCTGGTCGGCGGTCAGCCCGGCCACGGTCTTGGCGCTCAGCGCGCCGATCTGGTCGGTCGTGAGCGCGCCGATCTGGTCCTCGGTCAGCGCCGCGACCTGCTTGGCGGTCATGGCAGAAACCTGGTCGGTCGAAAGTTCGGCGATCTGGTCGGTCGTCAGCGCGGCGACCTGATCCGTGGTCATCGCGGCGACCTGGGCGGTCGTCACTTCGGCGAGCTGGTCGGTGCTCAGCGCGGCGATCGCGTCGGTGGACAGGGCGGCGAACGCCTTGGCGTTGATCGCCCCGACTTCCTCGGCCGTGAAGGTCGCGATCTCATCTGCGTCGATGGTGCCCAGCTGCGCCGCGCTCATGCCGCTGATATGGTCCGCATCCAGCGCCTCGATCTGGTCGGTGGAGAGGGCATCCGTCTGTGACGCGCTGAGCGCGGCAATCTGCGCCTTGCTGAAGGCTTCCATCTTGGACGCATCGAGCGCAGCCAGCTGATCGACCGTAAGACCCTTCATCGCGTTGCTGGACAGGGCGCCGAGCTGGTCGTCGCTCATCGCCTCGAAATCCTCGGTGTCGAGAGCGGCGATCTGGTTCGCGCTCAGGGCCCCGACCTGGGCGGTGGTCATCGCCTCCACGTCTTCGGCGTTGAGGGCGGCAATCGTGGCGGTCGACATCGACCGGATCTGGTTGACGGACAGGGAGGAAACAATCGAGG
Source organism: Rhizobiaceae bacterium (assembly GCA_019635695.1). Classification (GTDB taxonomy): domain Bacteria; phylum Pseudomonadota; class Alphaproteobacteria; order Rhizobiales; family Rhizobiaceae; genus RCIO01. Next base: position 303,327 of record JAHBYZ010000001.1, on the reverse strand, counting down.
TCATGACAGGCGCCTTCAGCGTTAACGGGATACAGACGTCACTTCCTGCCACCGGCCGCGCGGCCGGGCCGGGAAGGCCCTACCGCGAAGCTCAGGCGCATCTCTGCGCCTGCTGACGGCGTCAACCGTTTGAATGGACCGGGAGATCCATCATTCGGGCGTCCGGACGGACGCGAATGATAAGCGGAGGTGGGTATGGCGCCCTTGCAGGAGCCCGAGCGTCGGAGTCGCATCATGCGTGCAGGGCCGAGGCCCTGCTCCAACGCCTGCGCATGCGATCGTCCCGCCGGAGGCAGGACGGCTTCGAGAACCGCCCGGAAATGCCGGGTTGATTACGGTCTCAGCACAAGCCTTGGATCAAGGTTACCGCGAGGTTTCTAATATTACCTTAACGCGGTGAAACCTCTTTGCCCTTTGTTGACCATACGCCTTCCCGCGAGGTCAGCGGCAGCCGGCGTTTCAACGCAATTTGCGCCCGCCCGAAGGGCATCGGGCCGGTACGCGCCTTCACGAGAACGAGGAATGCCGTTCCGGGCCGAGGTCAGAAGGTGATGGGATCGAACAGGTTGGCGTAGTGCTTCACCGAGGGCGGCTCGGCGAAGTGCGGCGACACCAGCGCCCGCCACTCCGCGAAGAGAGGCGAGTTGCGGAAACCGACCGTGTGGTCCTCAAGCGTCGCCCAGCGGATCACCACGTCGAAATGCTGCTGGTCCTCGACGCAGCGCGTCAGCGCGAAGCCCAGGCAGCCTTTGGCGCGCCGGAACACGTCGGCCGCTTTGCGCACCGCCGCCTCGAACTCCGCTTCCGCGCCGGCTTTGACTTTGATGGTCGCGACTTCGATGATCATCCGCTCTGCCCGTGCTGGCCGGCCGGCGTCGCCATCGACGCCATGATCGGCCCGGTTTCCATAAGTTGATTCGCCGTGGGCGCGGTAGAGCGCATCGCACGCTGCAACCGGGTACAACTCATTCTCGCCTATTGGTTGCATCTTTGCCGGAGCGTTCCTGAAACCGTTCGCGGCATTGCTTTAGGCATGAACCGCCGATCCCTGCCCATTCTCCGCCGCTTTGCCAGATCCACCGCCGCCACGTCTGCGGTCGAGTTCGCCCTGCTGTCCCCTCTCTACTTCCTGCTGATGTTCGGCATGGCCGCGTACGGCATCTATTTCGGCGCCGGTCACTCGGTGCAGCAGCTCGCCGCCGACGCGGCACGGGTGGCGGTCGCCGGCCTGTCTTCGCAGGAACGGCAGACCCTCGCGACCGACTATGTCGCGCGCAACGCATCCACCTACGCCTTCGTCGACGGACGCCGCATCGCCGTCGAGGTTGCCGACAGTCCGGTGGATCCGAACCAGTTCGTCATCGGGCTCACTTACGACGCGCGCGGCCTGCCCATCTGGAACCTGTTCGAGGGGCTGCCGCTGCCGGAAATGACCATCGCCCGCCGCTCGACCATCCGCATCGGAGGCATCTGATGAGACCCTTGCGCGCACTCGCGGCCGACCGCCGCGGCAACATGGCGACGCTGACGGCGCTGTCGGCGCCCGTCGCCCTCATGTTCGCCGCTTTCGCTGTCGATGCCGGCTCGCTCTATCTGGAGCGTCGCGAGACCCAACATGTGGCAGACCTGGCCGCCATCGCCGCCGCCAGCAATCCGCAGCGCGCCTTGCAGGCGGCGCTCGCCGTCCTCTCCGACAACGGCTTCGGCGACATCGCGGCCGCATCGGGCGGCAGCGGTGTCCCCGCCGCGAATCCCGACGGGTCCAGGCACCCGCTGATCGACGTCAAGACCGGCGCCTACGTGGCCGATGCTTCGGTCCCGGCCGGGCAGCGCTTCGTCGTCGGCGCACTTCCGGCCAATGCAGTGCGGGTGCGCATCGTCAAACGCGGCACGCGGCATTTCGGCTATGCGTTCACGGCTGAACCCTGGATTTCCGCGGCATCGACGGCAAGCTCTCAGGCGGAAGCCGCCTTCTCGGTCGGCTCGCGGCTGGCGCGGCTCGATGGCGGCGTGCTCAACGCCCTGCTCAGCGGCCTCACCGGCAGTTCGCTGTCGCTGACGCTGATGGACTACGATGCGCTCGCCGCCGCCGATGTGAGCCTGCTCTCCTTCCTGGATGCGGCCAGGACGAAGCTGTCGCTCACGGCTGCGACCTATAACGAGGTGCTGGACACTCCCCTAACGGTCGGCGACGTCTCGACGACGCTTCTGTCGGTCGGTGGTCTCAGCGCATCGGCCAAGGCGGCGCTCGGCAAGCTCAGCGGCGCCGGCTCGAGCCGCAAGGTCCCGCTGCGCGAACTGCTTTCGCTCGGACCGTCCGGCCGGCTGGCGCCGGCCACCCCGCTACCCGGCGATCCGAAGATCGGCGCGCTGGAGCTGGTTTCGGCGATGGCCTATCTCGCTGCTGCGAACGGTAAGCATCAGGTCGCGGCCGACATCGGCGCGGCGGTGCCGGGGCTGCTGTCGGCCCGGGTGAAACTCGCCATCGGCGAGCCGCCGCAGGGATCGCCATGGTTCGTGCTGGAGCCCGAAGGCGCGTTCGTGCGCACCGCGCAGACGCGCCTGCTGGTCGAGGTCGAGATCGGCGGGCCGGGCGGGCTGCTCGGCACCAAGGTCCGCCTGCCGCTCTATCTGGAACTGGCGATGGCGGAGGCCAGGCTCGACCGTGTGTCGTGCCCGACCGGCGGCCCGGACAGCCTCAAGGTCACCGTCTCGGCACGGCCGGGCATCGCCGCACTGCGCATCGCCGACCCCGATGCCGGCGCGCTGACCGATTTCTCGCGCGCTCCTGCACTGGCCCCGGCGAAGATCGTGACTGCGCCACTGGTGAAGGTGACCGGCGCCGCGCATGTCAGCATCTCGAACCCCAACTGGACTGCGCTGCACTTCTCACGGGCAGATATTCAGGCGCTTGCGGTCAAGCGCGTCTCGACCACCAGCATCACCGGCTCGCTGACGTCCTCGCTGCTGTCGAACCTCAGCCTCAACGTCGACATCGCCGGTCTCGGCATCGGCTTGCCATCGGTGCTCGGCGGCACGGTGTCCGGGCTGCTCTCGGCGGCGACGCCGGCGGTGGACGGCTTGCTCGTGACCGTGCTCTCGACGCTCGGCGTCACGCTCGGCGAGGCCGACGTGCGCGTGCACGGCGCCACCTGCGGACGCTCGGTTCTGGTCCAGTAGCGCTCAGCCCGCCGACAGGAAGGCCGCCGACAGCGGCGGCAGGCTGACGGTTCTCCCCCGCAGCGACGCGCCCAGGTCGATCGCCTCCAGCACGACCACGTCGCCCAGTTCGCGCGGCGCAGTCCACCGCGCCGGTTTCGTCGCGAGGTTGAAGACGCACAGCACCGTGTCAGAGCCGCTGCGCCGCGCCAGCACTAGCACCGCCTCACCCGCCTCCAGCACCTCGACCGAACCTTCAATCAGCGGCGACAGCGCTCTGCGGAAGGCGAGCATGGCCCGATAGGCGGTCATCACCGAGTTCGGATCGCGGCGCTGCACCGACACGGCCGCCTCGGCATGCGCGGCCGGCACCGGCAGCCACGTCTTCCCCGCCTTGGAAAACCCTGCGTTCTTCCGCCCGGCGTCCCACGGCATTGGCGTGCGGCAGCCGTCGCGCCCCTTGAAGCCGGGCCAGAAGCGGATGCCGTAGGGATCCTGCAAATCCTCGTAGGCGATGTCGGCTTCCAGCAGTCCGAGCTCTTCGCCCTGGTAGATGCAGATCGAGCCGCGCAGCGACACGATCAGCGCCGCCGCCAGCTTCGCCACCCGCGCCGGTTCGGCGCCCGGCGGCGTCCAGCGGGTGACATGACGGATCACGTCGTGGTTGGAGAAGGCCCAGCAAATCCAGCCGTCGGCGACGGCCGCCTCGAACTCCTCGATGCACCGCGCGAAATGTTTCGGCGAAAACTGCGGCCCGAGCAGGTCGAACGTGTAGCACATGTCGAGCTTGTCGCCGCCCGACGTATAGTCGGCGACGATCTTCAGCGAGCGCGAACCGTCGCCCACCTCGCCGACGGTGGCGCGGTCGCCGTAGCTGTCGAGCAGCGCCCGCAGCTTCTTCAGGAAGCCAATGTTCTCGGGCTGCGACTTGTCCCACTTGTGGTACTGGTACTCATAGGGATTGGCGTTGGTGAACTCACTCATGTCGCGGTTCAGCGGCGGGTTCGAGCGCAGCTTCTGGTCATGGAAATAGAAGTTCACCGTGTCGAGGCGGAAGCCGTCGACGCCGCGCTCCAGCCAGAAACGCACGCTCTCCAGCAGCGCCTTCTGCACCTGCAGATTGTGGAAATTCAGGTCAGGCTGCGAGGCGAGGAAATTGTGCAGGTAATATTGCCGTCGCACGCTGTCCCATTCCCACGCGGGACCGCCGAAGATAGAGATCCAGTTGTTGGGCGGCGAGCCGTCGGGGCGCGGGTCGGCCCAGACGTACCAGTCGGCTTTGGAGTTCCTGCGGCTGGCACGGCTTTCCTTGAACCACGGGTGCTGGTCGGAGGAGTGCGACAGAACCTGGTCGATGATGACCTTCAGGCCAAGCCGGTGCGCCTCGGTCACCAGCGCGTCGAAATCGGCCAGCGAGCCGAACATCGGATCGACGTCGCAATAGTCTGACACGTCGTAGCCCATATCGGCCATTGGCGACCTGAAGAAGGGCGAAATCCAGATCGCATCGGCGCCGAGCTCGGCAACGTGCTTGAGCCGCCGGGTGATGCCGGCGAGGTCGCCGGAGCCGTCGCCGGTCGTGTCCTGATAGGAGCGCGGATAGATCTGGTAGATCGTCGCGCCGCGCCACCACTCACGGCCGCCGGCCGCCTTCCGCTTCGCCCGCGTCGTCTTCGCCATGTCAGGCCCCGCTCCTGCCGAGGATCGTCACGCTTCGCCCAGCCACCGCGATCGGTCCGCCGTCGAGCGGGCGCGCGGTCGCGCTCGCGGCCTTCAGCTCCCAGCTTTCGCCCGGCAGCATGAAGACCAGCTCATCCGCGCCGCCGTTGACCAGCACGGCAAGCGTTCCCTCGCCCGCCAGAACCATCGCCAATGCGCGACTATCGGACGCCTCCCAGTCGGCGACCTCCATCGACCGCCCGTCCGGGCGCAGCCAGGCCACGTCTCCGTCGGCGAGCAGCCGGGTATCGGTCAGCACCGGATATTGCCGTCGCAACGCGGCGAGGCCGCCCACGAACGCCTCGAGCTCGCGGTCCCGGCCTTCCCAGTCCAGCCAGGTGATCTCGTTGTCCTGCGCATAGGCGTTGTTGTTGCCAAGCTGGGTCCGGCCGAACTCGTCTCCGGCCGTCAGCATGACGGCGCCACGCGAGGAAAACAGCGTGGCGAGCAGGGCGCGCATGTCGCGGCCACGCGCCGCGCGCACGGCGGCGTCGCCGCTGTCGCCCTCGTCGCCGTTGTTCCACGACAGGTTCTCGTCATGGCCGTCGCGATTGTCCTCCCCGTTGGCGAGATTGTGCTTGCGACCGTAGCTGACCATGTCGCGCAGCGTCATGCCGTCATGCGCGGCGACGAAATTGACGCTGCGCGTCGTGCCGTTCGGGAACACGTCGGAGGAACCGGCGAGCCGCGTCGCCAGCGCGCCGACGGTGCCCGTATCGCCGCGCCAGAAGCGCCTGATGTCGTCGCGAAAACGGTCGTTCCATTCGAGGAAGGGCGGCGGAAACTGGCCGAGCTGATAGCCGCCCGGCCCGATATCCCAAGGCTCGGCGATCAGCACGCGGTCTGCAAGCAGCGGGTCGGTGGCCATCGCGCCGATCAGCCCGCGGTCGGCCTCAAAGCCTCGCCCTGTGCGTCCCAGCACCGGAGCAAGATCGAAACGGAACCCGTCGACGCCGGCGTGGCGTACGAAATGCCTCAGCGAATCCAGCACCAGCCGCTGCACAGCCGGCTGCGCGCAGTCGATGGTGTTGCCGGTACCAGTGTCGTTGGCCAGCCCACCATCCGCCGCGTGACGGTAATAGGCGCCATTATCCAGCCCACGCAACGACAGCGTCGGGCCGTAGCGGTCGCTCTCGGCGGTGTGGTTGAAGACGAGGTCGAGGACGACGCCGATGCCCGCCTCGTGCAGCGCGGCAACCGTTTCGCGCAGCTCGGCCAGTCCGCCCGGCGCCAGCCGTGGATCCAGCGCCATGAAGGAAACGGGGTTGTAGCCCCAGGCGTTGGTCAGTCCCAGTGGCGGCAGATGCCGCTCGTCCATCCACGCCGTCACCGGCATCAGTTCGACCGCATCGACTCCGAGTTTCTTGAGGTGTTCCAGCACCGCCGGATGCCCCAGCGCACCGATGGTGCCACGCTTCTCCGGCTCGACCTCGGGATGCAGCTTGGTGAACGACCGCACGGAAAGCTCATAAACGAAACCTCCCGGTCGCCACAGCGCAGGTCGCGCGGGCAACGGCTCCAGCTTCTGCGAAACCACCGCCTTTGGCATCAGCGGCGCAGTGTCAAAGCCGTCCTCGCGCGGGTTGCCCAGCCTGGAATCGTAGACATACGGCCGGTCGATGGCGACCGCGTAAGGATCCATCAGCAACTTCGCGGGATCGAACCACAGGCCGCGATCCGGATCATTTTCACCGTCTGCGCGCAGGCCGTAGCGCGCGCCGGGCTCCAGCCCGGCGACGAAGCCGGAATGCACGTCGCCTTCGCCGCGCGTCAGGCGGAAGCGGCCGGCCTCCTCCTGCCCGTCCTCGTCGAAGACCGACACCCATACCGCTTCGGCGGCGGCCGACCAGACGCCGAACAGCACGCCGCCGGCGACCGCGTGCGCGCCGAGCGGGTGAGCCTCCCTGTCTCCATTGCCGTCGGACATCAGGTGATGACGCTCGGCCGGTCGCGGCCGGTGCGCTGCGCGATGCCTGCGATCTCGTCCGCGGCCCTGATAAGATCGGCAACCGCTTCCTGTGTTTCGATGCCGTGCTGTGCTGCGTCCGGCTCGTAGCGCTCGATGTAGACCCGCAGCGTGGCGCCCGACGTGCCGGTGCCCGACAGGCGGAACACGACACGCGAACCGCCCTGGAAAAGCACGCGGATACCCTGGTTCCTCGACACCGAGCCGTCGACCGGGTCGTGATAGGCGAAATCGTCCGCCGTCTCGACCACCAGCCCGGCGAATTTCAGGCCCGGTAGCACGCCCAGCTTGCCGCGCAGGTCGGCCATCAGGCCGTTGGCCGCCTCGCTCTCGACCTCCTCGTAGTCGTGGCGGGTGTAGTAATTGCGGCCGAACTCGCGCCAGTGCGCCACAACGATGTCCTTCACAGGCTGTCGGCGCGCGGCGAGCACGTTGAGCCACAAGAGCACGGCCCACAGCCCGTCCTTCTCGCGCACATGGTCGGAGCCGGTGCCGGCACTCTCCTCACCACAGATCGTCGCCATGCCGGCGTCGAGGAGATTGCCGAAGAATTTCCAGCCGGTGGGCGTCTCGTACATGCCAACGCCGAGCTTTTCGGCCACGCGGTCCGCGGCAGCACTTGTCGGCATCGAGCGGGCGATGCCCTTCAACCCAGCCTTGTAGCCGGGCGCCAGATGAGCGTTCGCAGCGAGCAGCGCCAGCGAGTCCGACGGCGTAACGAAAATGCCCTTGCCGATGATGAGGTTGCGGTCGCCGTCACCGTCCGAGGCTGCGCCGAAATCCGGCGCATCCGCGCTCATCATCAGGTCGTAGAGCTCCTTCGCGTGGACGAGGTTAGGGTCGGGGTGATGGCCGCCAAAGTCCGGCAGCGGCGTCGCGTTGCGGGCGGTGCCAGCCGGCGCGCCGAGGCGGTTCTCCAGTATTTCTTTCGCATAGGGGCCGGTGACCGCGTGCATGGCGTCGAACACCATGCGGAAGCCGTCCTTGAACATCGCCCGGATCGCCGGAAAGTCAAACAGGCTCTCCATCAGCGCGGCATAGTCGCTCACCGGGTCGATCACCTCGACCGTCATGCCTCCGACGGTCTGCGTACCGATGATGTCCAGTGCGACATCGGGCGTGTCGAGCGTCAGGTAGCGATCTATGACCTTCGACCGCGCGAACACCGCCTCGGTCACCTTCTCCGGCGCCGGGCCGCCATTGCCGATGTTGTATTTTATGCCGAAATCCTCATGCGGACCGCCGGGATTGTGGCTTGCCGACAGGATCAGGCCGCCGAACGCCTTGAATTTGCGGATCACGTGCGAGGCCGCCGGCGTTGACAGGATGCCGCCCTGCCCCACGATTGCGCGGCCGAAACCGTTGGCGGCGGCCATGCGGATCGCGGTCTGGATCACCTCGCGGTTGTAGAAGCGGCCGTCGCCGCCGATCACCAGCGCCTTGCCGGCGAAGCCTTCGAGCGAATCGAAAACCGACTGGATGAAGTTCTCCGCGTAGTTCGGCTGCTGGAAGACCGGCACCTTCTTGCGTAGCCCGGAGGTGCCGGGCTTCTGGTCGGAAAAGGGTTTCGTCGCGACCGTCTTCAGCATGGCCGTCAGGTCCCTTTCGTCACCAGCGCATTGTAGAGGTTGGCATATTTCGCGGCGCTGCGCTCCCAGGAAACGTCGCAGCGCATGCCCTGTTTCTGCATGGCGGTCCATGCCTTGCGGTCGGCAAATAGGATCGCGGTGCGGCGCGCCGCGTCGACCAGCGCCTCGCCGCTGTCGGGTGCAAACACGATGCCGGTGGCGACGCCCAGCGACAGTGCCGCCTCGTTGGCGTCGATCACCGTGTCGGCGAGCCCTCCGGTGCGCGCCACGACCGGCACGCAGCCATAGCGCAGGCCGTAGAGCTGGGTCAGTCCGCAGGGCTCGAAGCGCGACGGGACGAGGATGGCGTCGCAGCCGCCCTGCATCAGGTGCGAGAGGCCTTCGTCATAGCCGATGACCACGCCGGCTCGGCCGCGGTGGCGCGCCGCGGCGGCCAGCAAGGCACCCTGCAGGGCCGTATCGCCCGAACCGAGGATCGCAAGCCGCAGCCCGGCGCCAATCAGCCGGTCGAACTCGGCCGAGAGCAAATCCATACCCTTCTGCCAGGTCAGGCGGCTGATCACGCAGGCGAGCGGGCCGTCCGTCTCGCTTATCCCGAAACGCTCCTCGACCGCCCGGCGGTTGGTCTCGCGCTTCCTCAGCGTTGCCGGCGTGAAGGTCGAGGCCAGCGCGGTATCCGCTGCGGGGTTCCAGACCTCGACGTCGATGCCGTTGGTGACGCCGAAGACATCGGCCGCGCGCAGATTGAGCAGTCCGTCCAGCCCCATGCCGAAGGCCGGCGTCCTGATCTCCTGCGCATAGGTAGGGCTGACCGTGGTGATGGCGCTCGCAGATTGCAGTCCGGCCTTCAGGAAACCCACGCCGCCGTAATACTCTACCCCGTCGAGCGCCATCGCCTCGGCCGGCAGGCCGAGCTCGGGAAAGATCGATGCCGCGAACTGGCCCTGAAAGGCGAGGTTGTGCACGGTCATCACGCTCGGAACGCGCCCCTCGGCCGGACCGTAACGCAGATAGGCCGGGGCCATCGCCGCCTGCCAGTCATGCGCGTGCAGCACGTCCGGTCGCCATACGCCAAGCGCGCCGGCAGCGATATCCGCAGCCGCGTTGCCCAGCGCGGCATAGCGGCGCCAGTTGTCCGGCCAGTCGCCGCCGCCGGCCGGGCCGTATGGACCGCCGGGACGGTCGTAGAGATGCGGCGCGTCGAGCACGAGCAGATCGAGCCCCGCCGCCTCGAAGCCGACGATCGAGGCCGGCCCGCCGAACAGCTCGGCATACTGGCGCAGCTTCTTCGCCTTTCTGGCCGCGCCGATCACCGCCGGGTAGCCCGGCAGCAGCACTCTCATCGCCACGCCGAGCGGTTTCAGCGCCGCGGGCAACGCGCCGACCACGTCCGCCAGCCCGCCGGTCTTGGCCAGCGGCACGGCTTCCGAGGCGACGGAGAGGACTTTCATGGATCGCCCACCCGGATCAATTGCTCAGCCGGTCGATCATCGCCTGCGTAATCAGGCAAACCCCGCCCTCGCTCACCCGGAATCTGCGGGCGTCGGCCTCCGCGTCGAACCCAACCGACAACCCTTCAGGTATCTTCACGCCGCGGTCGAGCACCACCTTGCGCAAGGTCGCGTTGCGGCCGATGTGGCAGTCGGGCAGCACCACCGCCTCCTCCAACGACGAGAAAGAATTCACGCGCACACCGGTAAAAAGCAGGCTCTTCCTCAGGGACGCACCGGAGATGATGCAGTCGCCCGACACCAACGAGGACACCGCCGATCCGCGCCGACCCTCCTGATCGTGCACGAACTTCGCGGGCGGCTTGATCTCGGCATAGGTCCAGATCGGCCATTCGCGGTCGTAGATGTCGAGTTCGGGCGTCACGTCGGTCAAGTCGATGTTGGCCTCCCAGTAGGCGTCGACCGTGCCGACATCGCGCCAGTAGGCGTCGCCCTCCTGGCTGGAGCGCACGCAGGAGCGCGAGAAGTAATGCGCCTGCGCTTTGCCGTTCTTGACGATGTAGGGGATGATGTCCTTGCCGAAATCGCGGTTGGAGCCCTTGGTCGCGGCGTCGCGGCGCAGCTGCTCCATCAGGAACTTGGTCCGGAACACGTAGATTCCCATAGAGGCGAGCGCCGTGTCCGGCCTGCCGGGAATCGCCGGAGGGTCCTTGGGTTTCTCGACGAAGGCGGTGATGCGGTTGGTCTCGTCGACATGCATGACGCCGAAGCCGGTCGCCTCCATGCGCGGCACCTCGAGGCAGCCGATGGTCACGTTGGCGCCGCTGTCGACGTGCTCGCGCAGCATCAGCTCGTAGTCCATCTTGTAGATGTGGTCGCCGGCCAGGATGATCATGTATTCAGGGCCGTAGGCCTCGATGATGTCGGCGTTCTGGTAGACGGCGTCGGCGGTGCCCTCGTACCACTGCGTCTCCGACACACGCTGGCTGGCCGGGAGAATGTCGAAGCTCTCGTTGCGCTCCGGCCGGAAGAAGTTCCATCCGCGCTGCAGATGGCGGATCAGCGAGTGCGCTTTGTACTGGGTGGCCACGCCGATGCGCCGGATGCCCGAGTTCAGCGCATTGGACAGCGCGAAGTCGATGATGCGCGTCTTGCCGCCGAAATAGACCGCCGGCTTGGCGCGGCTGTCCGTCAATTCGGCCAGCCGGCTGCCGCGGCCTCCCGCCAGCACATAGGCCATCGCGTCACGGGCAAGCGGCTGCGTGCGCTTCGTTTCCATGTCACCCCTCCCTTCCCGCCAATGCCGCGTTCCCCGGCCTCATTGCGGGACATGCTCCAACAGAATGGTCGAAAGCGGCGGCAGCGTCACCTGCGCGAACCCACCTTGCGCGCGCACCGCGCCGGAATTGCCCTTGCCGCTGCCGCCATAGGCGGCCGCGTCGGTGTTGACGATCTCGCGCCATTCGCCGTCCGCCGGCATCGGCAGGCGGTAGCCGGCGCGCGGCACCGGCGTGAAGTTGGATACCGCCACCATCGGCTCGGCGCCCGGCGCCTGCCGCACCCAGGCGAAGACCGAGTTGGCGCGATCGTCGACGACCAGCCAGCGGAACCCCTCGCCCTCGCAGTCGCGCGCGTGCAAGGCGGGCTTGTCGCGATAGGCGCGGTTCAAATCGCGCAGCAGGCTGCGCACGCCTTCATGGGCCGGGGCCTTGAGCAGTTCCCAGTCGAGCGCCCGCGCCTCGCTCCACTCGCGTCGCTGGGCGAATTCCTGCCCCATGAACAGCAGCTTCTTGCCGGGATAGGCCCACATGAAGGCGTAGTAGGCGCGCAGCGTCGCAAACTTCTGCCAGTCGTCGCCGGCCATCTTGTTGAGCAGCGAACCCTTGCCGTGCACCACCTCGTCATGGCTGAGCGGCAGGACGAAATTCTCCGCGAAGGCGTACATCAGGCCGAAGGTGATCTCGTCGTGGTGATGCTTCCTGTGCACCGGCTCGCGCGCCAGATAGGCGAGCGTGTCGTGCATGAAGCCCATGTTCCACTTGAAGCCGAAGCCCAGCCCGCCCTCATAGGCGGGGTAGGAAACCTTCGGCCACGAGGTCGATTCCTCGGCGATTGTGACAATGCCCGGATGCGTGCCGTAGACCGCCTTGTTCATCGCGCGCAGGAAATCGACCGCCTCCAGATTCTCGCGGCCGCCGTCCTTGTTCGGGATCCACTCACCGGCCTTGCGGGAATAGTCGAGGTAGAGCATCGAGGCCACCGCATCCACGCGCAGCCCGTCCACATGGTATTTTTCCGCCCAGAACAGGGCGTTGTTGACGAGGAAGGACGAGACCTCGCGGCGGCCGAAATTGTAGATCGCCGTGTTCCAGTCGGGATGAAACCCCTTGCGCGGGTCGGCATGCTCGTAGAGCGCGGTGCCGTCGAAATGCGACAGGCCGTGCGCGTCGGTCGGGAAATGCGCCGGCACCCAGTCGAGGATGACACCGATGCCGGCGCGGTGCGCGCCGTCGACGAAGCGGGCGAAGCCGTCCGGCTCGCCGAAACGCGCGGTCGGCGCGTAGAGACCGGTGGTCTGGTAGCCCCATGACGGGTCGTATGGGTGCTCCGAAACCGGCAGGAACTCGATGTGGGTGAAGCCCATGTCGGTCACATAAGGGATCAGCCGGTTGGCAAGCTCATCCCATGACAGGAAGGTGCCGTCGTCGCGGCGCTGCCACGATCCTGCGTGGACCTCGTAGATCGAGATGGGCTGGCGGCGCGCGTCGGCCTTCGACCAGAAGTCACGATGCGAAGCGTCGCCCCATTCATGCTCGCCGAGCCTCGCCGTTACCGAAGCCGTTGCCGGCCGCATCTCCGAGCGGAAGGCGAACGGATCGGCCTTGAGCGGCAGCAGCGCGCCGTGCGCGCCGACGATCTCGTATTTGTAGGTGCGGCCCTCGCCGATGTCGGGGATGAAGATCTCCCACACGCCGGTGTCGCGCCGGGCGCGCATCGCGTGGCGGCGACCGTCCCATTCGTTGAAGTCGCCCACCACCGACACGCGCCGGGCATTCGGCGCCCACACGGCGAAATGCACGCCCGACGCGCCCTCGTGCTCGATCAGATGCGCGCCGAGCTTGTCGAACAGCCGCAGATGCGAGCCCTCGCCGATGAAATAGTCGTCCATCGGACCGAGCACCGGCCCGAAGGAGTATGGATCGGTGACTTGCCATTCGCCGCCGGCGTTCTTCGCGACATAACGGAGCGGCTGGCGCTTGCGGAGGGAAACCTTGCCTTCGAAGAAGCCTTCGGCGCGGCGGCGTTCAAGCGCGCCGACGAACGCGCCGCCCAGCGTCTCGGCCGTCACGGTTTCCGCATGCGGGATGAAGCAGCGCGCGAAAAAACCCTTGCCGACCTCCTGAAGGCCGAGCACGCGAAAGGCGTCCCCGTGCCGCCCTGCGACAATCGCCTCAATGTCCGAGGCCGAAGCCGCGCCCTGCGCCGACGCCGGCCCTTTCGCTACGCTGCGGCCTTCACCCATGCGCTCCCGCGTTTCCTCTCCCTGGCCTCCCTACGCAGGACATCAAGCACCTTCAGGCGGGTACGTTCCAGATGTCGCGCGCATACTCACGTATGGTGCGGTCGGATGAGAACCAGCCCATCCTCGCAGTATTCCTGATCGCCATGGTGTTCCAGGCCGCCTGATCGCGCCAGATTCCGTCGACGCGGCGCTGGGCGGCCGCGTATGCATCGAAGTCCGAGGCGACCATGAACCAGTCGTGGTCGTAGATCCCGCCTACGAGGCCCTTGTAGCGATCGCGGTCGTCGGGCGAGAATACCCCGGACGCAATGGCTGAGAGCGCTTGCGCCAGTTCCGGCGATTTCTCGATGATCTCGCGCGGGTTGTAGCCGTTGGCGCGCCGCTTCAGCACCTCCTCAGCGGTCAGACCGAAGATCACGATGTTGTCCGCGCCGACATTCTCGCGGATCTCGACATTGGCGCCGTCGAGCGTGCCAATGGTGATGGCCCCGTTCAGCGCGAACTTCATGTTGCCGGTGCCGGAGGCCTCCATGCCGGCCGTCGAAATCTGCTCCGACAGGTCCGCCGCCGGCACCATGATCTCGGCCAGGCTGACATTGTAGTTCGGCATGAACACGACCTTGAGCAGGCCGCGCACCGCGGGGTCGGAATTGATGATGCGGCCGACGTCGTTGGCGAGCTTTATGATGAGCTTGGCGTTGTGGTAGGTGGGCGCCGCCTTGCCGCCGAAGAATTTTACGCGCGGCACCCAGTCCTTGTGCGGGTGCGTACGCATCTGGTCATACAGCGACACGGCTTCCACGATGTTCAGGAGCTGGCGCTTGTATTCGTGGATGCGCTTGATCTGGATGTCGAAGATCGCGGCAGGGTCGACGCGGATCGACAGTCGCTCCGCCACCAGCTTGGCCAGCCGCTCCTTGTTCCTGCGCTTGGCGGCGGCGAACTTCTCCTGGAAGGCGCGATCCTCGGCATGCGCGTCCAGCCCGCGCAGCGCCTCGGTGTCGTCGAGGAAACGCTCTCCGATGGCCGAGGTGATGACCTTCGTCAGCTCCGGATTGCACTGCACCAGCCAGCGCCGCGGCGTAATACCGTTGGTCTTGTTGTTGATGCGCTCGGGGAACAGCTTGTGAAGGTCGGCGAAAACCGTCTCCTTCATCAGCTCCGTGTGCAGCGCCGACACGCCGTTGACCGAATGCGAGCCGGCGAAGGCGAGGTTGCCCATGCGCACGCGCCGCTCGCCGCCCTCGTCGATCAGCGAGATCGCCCTGATCTGGTCGTCGCTGAAGCCGTGGTTCCTGCGCGCGCCGAGAAGCAGTCTGGCGTTGATGGCGTAGACGAGCTGCATGTGGCGCGGCAGCAGGCTCTCGAACAGCGGCACTGGCCAGCTTTCCAGCGCCTCCGGAAGCAGCGTGTGGTTGGTGTAGGAAAAAGTGCGCGTGCACATGTCCCACGCGGTCTCGAAATCGAAGCCGTGCAGGTCGATCAGGATGCGCATCAGTTCCGTCACCGAGACGGCCGGGTGCGTGTCGTTGAGCTGGATGGAGGCCTTGTCCGGCAACGACTTCAGCTCGCCATACTGGTGCAGGTGGCGGTGGACGATGTCCTGCAGCGAGGCGGCGGAGAAGAAATATTCCTGCCGCAGCCGCAGTTCCTGCCCGGCCGGCGTCGTGTCGGCGGGGTAGAGCACGCGCGCGAGCGCTTCCGCCTTGTTGCTCTCGGCCAGCGCGCCAACATGGTCGCCGGCGTTGAAGGCGGCGAGCAGGATCGGGTCGACCGACATGGCGGACCACAGGCGGAGCGTGTTCACCCGCTTGCCGCGCCAGCCGGCCACCGGCGTGTCGTAGGCGACGGCCAGCACCCGCTCCTTCGGCTTCCACACATAGCGCGGCTCGGCGTCCATGTTGTCCTGGACCATCTCGACATTGCCGCCGAAGCCGACCTCGATGGAGCGCTCCCGGCGCTCGAACTCCCAGGGATTGCCGTGGTCCAGCCAGTTCTCCGGCAGCTCGACCTGCCAGCCGTCGGAAATCTCCTGCCGGAACATGCCGTTCTTGTAGCGGATGCCGTAGCCGTGGGCGGGGATGTCGACGGTGGCCATCGACTCCATGAAACAGGCGGCCAGCCGCCCGAGGCCGCCATTGCCGAGCGCGGCATCGGGCTCGAGCGAGGCGATGAGGTCGATGTCGACGCCGAGCGTAGCGAGGGCTGCGCGCACATCCTCCATCATGCCGAGATTGCTGATGGCGTCGCGCATCAGCCGGCCGATCAGGAACTCCAGCGACAGGTAGTAGACCCGCTTGCTCTCCTGCCCGTACGCCTTCTTGGTCGAGGCGATCCACTTGTCGACCAATCTGTCGCGAATCACCTTGATCGTGGCCGCCAACCAGTCATACCGGGTTGCGACCGAGGCGTTCTTGCCGACACGGTAGGTCAGGCTGCGCAGAATATCATTGGCCAGCGCGACCACCGCGGGATCGGCCGACGCGCCCATCACCTCGTCGGCCTTGCGGGCGGCGTTGTCATTCACCTGCATCGGCACAGTCGCATCCCCATGGTTGAGGCCGCCCTCCCCCGGCCGAATCCTCACCATCCACCTTGACAGCTAAACCGATTTAACTCCAGCCTCACCCGGTGTTGCGACGCAGCATAGCCGGGCCTGCGGGCGGCGCAATGCCAAATCGGTTTCGGAGCCAATCGATGGCTTGAAGCATGAAGGCGCGGCGGCTAGTCGGTGCGGCGAGGAGGACGGCCACATGATCCTGTGCTGCGGCGAGGCGCTGATCGACATGCTGCCGCGCGAGAGTGCGAGCGGCGAGGCCGTCTACATGCCGGCCTCCGGCGGCGCGGTCTTCAACACGGCGATCGCACTCGGGCGACTCGGTGTGCCGACGGTATTCTTCACCGGTCTCTCCACCGATTTCTTCGGCGCGCAGCTAAAGGCCGCGTTGCTGGCGAGCAAGGTCGAGCTGTCGCACGTGCACTTTTCCACACGGCCGACAACGCTCGCCTTCGTCAAGCTCGTGGACGGTCACGCCAGCTATGCGTTCTTCGACGAGAACTCCGCCGGCCGCATGCTGACGGAGGCCGACCTGCCGGCGCTCGGCGCCGAAACCCTGGCGCTGCATTTCTCCTGCATCAGCCTGATTCCCGAGCCTTGCGGTTCCACTTACGAGGCGCTGATGCGGCGCGAGAAGGACCGCCGCGTCATCATGCTCGACCCCAATATCCGCGCCGCCTTCGTGCCGGACAAGGAAAGGCACCTCGCCCGCATGCGGCGCATGATCGCAATGGCGGACATCGTGAAGCTTTCGGACGAGGACCTTGCCTGGTTCGGCGAGAGCGGCACGCATGACGAGATCGCGGCCCGCTGGCTGGGTATGGGACCGAAGCTGGTCGTCATCACTGCCGGCGCGAAGGGCGCGTCTGGCTGGACGAAGGCCGGCAAGGTTTCCGTACCGTCCCGGAAGGTCACCGTGGTCGACACGGTCGGCGCCGGCGATACATTCAACGCGGGTATCCTGGCCGCGCTGCATGACGCTAGCCTGCTCACCAAGGACGCGGTCGCGTCTTTGTCACGCGGCCAGGTCGAAGCGGCGCTTTCGCTTGCCGCGGCTGCCGCCGCCGTAACAGTGTCACGGGCCGGCGCCAATCCGCCGTGGAAAGCCGAACTCAGTTCTTGAAAACAGGCAGTTCGACGCCTGCTCCAATTGCGATGAAATTCGTGTTGGCGTAGCGCTCGGACCCGATGCCGCGCGGCCCGTAGCCGAGATCGGTGCCGTCCAGCGTCCGAACCGCCCCGCCCGCGGCGCGCAGCACCGCATCGCCAGCCGCAGTGTCCCACTGCATGGTGCGGCCGAAGCGCGGATAAATGTCCGCCTCGCCAGCCGCGATCATGCAAAACTTCAGCGACGAGCCGACGTAGACGATCTCTGCCTGCCTGATCTGCGCCAGGTAGCGGTCGGTCTCCGACGTGCCATGCGACCGGCTGGCGACGATGGTCGGCACCGGCCCGCACTGGCGGACGAAAATGCGCCGGCGTGAGGCGACGTCCATGGTCGCATTCAATTCCGCCTTATCGGCCATTCCCGGCCTTCCCGAGAAGAGTGCCGCCGAAACCGGCGCCAGCACCACACCAAGCACGGGCAGGCCGCCGCGCACGAGCGCGATGTTCACTGTGAATTCGCCGCGGCCCGAAACGAACTCGCGCGTGCCGTCGAGCGGATCGACGAGAAAAAATGTATCGCCGGGATCGCTCACGTCGCGACCGGCGGCGACCTCTTCCTCGGCAATGACGGGAATATCCGGGGCGACGCGACGCAAGCCGGCGAGGATAATGCGCTCCGCCTCGATGTCCGCCTCGGTCACCGGCGAAGCGTCTGCCTTGGCCCCGACCGCGCAGCCTTCGCGGAAGGCGCGCAGGACCGCTCCTGCCGCCTCGCGAGCGATTTCCTCCATCGCTGCTAGAAGGCTCTCGTCACGCGGGGCGGTCATCTGTGATCGGCCTTGAGGGCGAGATGTGGGAGCGGGGCGACATCAGCATGTGAATATTTCACGTCGCGCGACCATAATGGCCGGCGGCGGCAACGCAAGGCGGCGACAGGTCGCGTCAGATGCCGCCGCCGTCGCCGAAGCTGTCGGCGACGGGAGAGCCGGCAATGCGCTCCATCAGCGCCTCAACGATCTCCTCCGGTGTGCGGCCGACCGTGCGTAGATGGATGTCGGGCTTCAGCGGCGCCTCGTAGGGCGCGTCGATGCCGGTGAAATCCTTCAACTCGCCGGCGCGCACCTTCGCATAGAGCCCCTTGGGGTCGCGGCGGGCGCACTCCTCGACCGGTGTGTCCACGAACACTTCCACGAACTCACCCTCGGCGAGCGACGCGCGCACGGCATCGCGTTCGGCCCGATAGGGCGAGATGAACGACACCAGCACGATCAGCCCGGCATCGGCCATGAGCTTCGACACCTCGCCGACGCGGCGGATGTTTTCCGCCCGGTCGGTTTCGGAGAAGCCGAGGTCGCGGTTGAGGCCGTGGCGGACATTGTCGCCGTCGAGCAGGTAGGTGTGCCGGCCGGCGGCATGCAGCCGTTTCTCCAGCAGATTGGCGATGGTCGACTTGCCGGAACCCGACAGGCCGGTGAACCAGTAGACCGCCGGGCGTTGCCCCTTGAGCTCGGCGCGTGCGGCCTTGTCGACCTCCAGCGCCTGCCAGTGAATGTTGTCCGCTCCGCGCGCCGCATCGACCAGCATGCCCGCGGCTACCGTACGATTGGTCAGGCGGTCGATCAGGATGAATGTACCGGTGGCGCGGTTGTCCGCGAAGGCATCGAACGCGACCGGAAACTGCGTCGAGAGCTCGGCGAGGCCGATCTCGTTCATGGCCAGCCTCTCGGCGGGCTGTTCGGAATAGTCGTTGACGTCGACGCGGTGATGAAGCGCCGTGACCGTTGCGCCGCACTGGTCCGTTTCGGTCCTCAGCACATACGCCCGGCCGACCGACATTGGCTGGTCGTCGAACCAGACGAGCCGCGCCGACAGCCGGTCCGCCACCTTCGGGCGCGCGGTGGGCGCCGCCAGCATGTTGCCGCGCGCCAGCTCGACCTCGCGGTCGAGCACGATCGTCACCGCTTCGCCCTCCCGCGCCGCCCTGCGCTCGCCGTCGGGCCCGATGATGCGGGCAACCGCCGCGGGCTGGCCGGACTTGGCCACGACCAGCGGATCGCCCACCGCGACGCGGCCGGACGCGATGGTGCCGGCGAAGCCGCGGAAGTCGAGATTCGGCCGGTTGACGTATTGCACGGGGAAGCGGAACGGCAGGTCCAGCGCCTCGTTGCCGACCTCCACCGTCTCCAGATGCGCGAGCAGCGTGGGGCCATTGTACCAGCCCATATTGGCCGAGCGCGTGGTGACGTTGTCGCCGAAGCGGGCGGAGAGCGGGATCGCCATGTAGCTGCGGAAGCCCAAGCCCGCTGCGATGGCGCGGAACTCTTCCTCTATCTGCCTGAAGCGCTGCTGCGACCAGCCGACCAGGTCGATCTTGTTCACCGCCAGCACGAGGTGGCGGATGCCGAGCAGCGAGGCGATGAAGGCGTGCCGGCGCGTCTGGCGCATGATGCCGTGGCGGGCGTCGACCAGCACGATGGCGAGGTCGGCCGTCGAGGCGCCGGTCGCCATGTTGCGCGTGTACTGCTCGTGGCCGGGCGTGTCGGCGACGATGAACTTGCGCTTCGGCGTCGAGAAGAAGCGGTAGGCCACGTCGATGGTGATGCCCTGCTCGCGCTCGGCCTCCAGCCCGTCGACCAGCAG
This sequence comes from Rhizobiaceae bacterium, assembly GCA_019635695.1. Classification (GTDB taxonomy): domain Bacteria; phylum Pseudomonadota; class Alphaproteobacteria; order Rhizobiales; family Rhizobiaceae; genus RCIO01. The sequence continues at coordinate 283,616 of JAHBYZ010000001.1, read as the reverse complement.
CGCGAAGTCGATCTCCTCGCCATTGGTGCCATGCTTCTTCGAATCGCGTTCCAGCGCGGCGAGCTGGTCCTCGAAGATAAGCTTGGTGTCGTAGAGCAGGCGTCCGATCAGCGTTGACTTGCCGTCGTCCACCGAACCGCAGGTGAGGAAGCGCATGAACGAGCGGCGGTCATGCGCGTCGAGCACGGCGCCCACGTCGAGGCGCGGCGCATCCTGATCGGTCATGCGTTCAGCGGGAAGCGCCATCAGAAATAGCCCTCGCGCTTCTTCTTCTCCATCGAGCCAGCCTCGTCGCGGTCGATCAGGCGACCCTGCCGCTCCGACGTGCGGGCGGTCAGCATCTCCTCGACGATGCCGTCGAGCGTGTCGGCTTCCGATTCGATGGCGCCGGTCAGCGGGTAGCAGCCGAGCGTGCGGAAACGCACCAGCCTGTCGCGGACGACCTCGCCCGGCAGCAGCTTCATGCGGTCGTCGTCGACCATGACCAGCATGCCGTCGCGTTCGACCACCGGGCGGCGTGCGGCGAAATAAAGCGGCACGATCGGGATCTGCTCGCGGCGGATGTACTGCCAGATATCGAGCTCGGTCCAGTTGGACAGCGGGAAGACGCGGATCGATTCGCCCGGCGACACGCGCGTATTGTAGGTGCGCCACATCTCCGGCCGCTGGTTCTTGGGATCCCATCCGTGGGCGGCGTCGCGGAAGGAGAAGATACGCTCCTTGGCGCGGCTCTTCTCCTCGTCGCGACGCGCGCCGCCGAAGGCCGCGTCGAAGCGGTACTTGTCCAGCGCCTGACGCAGGGCCACCGTCTTCATCACGTGGGTGTGCACGTTCGAGCCGTGGTCGAAGGGGTTTATCCCGTCGCGTACGCCGTCCTCGTTGGTGTGGACGATCAGTTGGAAGCCGAGTTCCGCCGCCATGCGGTCGCGAAACGCGATCATCTCGCGGAACTTCCACGTCGTGTCGACGTGCAGGAACGGGAAAGGCGGGCGCGCCGGGTGGAACGCCTTGATGGCCAGGTGCATCAGCACCGCCGAATCCTTGCCGACCGAATAGAGGAAGACCGGATTGGAGAAGGTCGCCGCCACTTCCCGGAAGATGTGGATCGACTCGGCTTCGAGCCTGTCGAGATGGGAAAGCGGCGCCGTCATGCGAAAGACTGATCCGAATACGCGGGGCGACCGCCGCGCCTGTTCGCGGAAGTCGGAGCCATGCGCTGTGGATAACAATCGCGGCGCGCCGGGCGAAGGCGTGCGGTGCCAAAGGCTTGCGGGCGCGAGGTAGGGCTTTGCGGCAACGCCCGGTTAGGCGCAAAGTCATTCCGGCAAACGAAAAAGGCCGCGCTTTCGGCGCGGCCTTCTGTCTGGGACGCGGGTCTGTCAGGCCTTGCGGCGCAGCGACCAGGCTGCCGGCATGATCGCCGCGGCGAGGCCGACCTTGACGAGATCCGGCACGATGAACGGCACCACGCCGCCGGTCCAGGCCGCCTGCGGGCCGATGATCGTGGCGAGCCAGGCGTAGCCCAGAGCCAGCATCGCCACCTCGGCCACCAGCAGAACGCCGAGGAAGCGGAAAAATGAGCGGTCGAGCCCGCGATCAGCCGCCCAGCCGACGATAGCGGCCATGGCCACGAAACCGGCCAGGTAGCCGCCCGTCGTGCCCAGCATGTAGACAAGACCGATGCCACGCTCCGGGGTGCCCTGGAACACGGGCAGGCCAGAAGCGCCCTCGGCGAGATAGAGCAGCAGCGTCGCCAAACCCAGCCGCAAGCCGAACGTCGCCGCGATCAGCATCACGGCCAGCGTCTGCAGCGACATGTCGACCGGCCCGAGCACGACGCGGGTCTTGGCCGAAAGCGTCAGCAGCAGCGTGCCGCCGACGACGAGCGCCAGCTGCGTCATCAGGCGCGCGGTGCGATTCTGCGGAAGCGCCAGCGAAATGAACGGATAGGTTGCGGCTGCGGCCATGGATCCCTCTCGACGTGCCCAAGCGGCCGCGGGCAATGTGCCCGCGTTTCGGTTTCCGTATAGGTCGTTCCGTGATAAGCGGCAACGCCCCTTCCCTCCCGCCGCCGCGATGACCCTCACCTTCGACATGAATTTCGTTCCATCCCACGGCGTCGCCGTCGAGGTCGCGCCCGGCATCGCGCGCGTGACCTGCGCAAACGCCAGTCCGTTCACCTTCCACGGGACCAACAGCTACATCGTCGGCACCGACACACTGGCCGTAATCGATCCCGGCCCCGAGGACGACGCGCATCTGGCGGCGCTGATCGCCGCGATCGACGGACGGCCCGTCAGCTACATCTTCGTCACGCACACGCATCGGGATCATTCGCCCCTGGCCGAGCGCCTGAAAGCAGCGACCGGCGCGCCGACCGTGGCAGAAGGGCCGCACCGCGACGCACGGCCTCTGCGCATCGGCGAGGCGCCGGCGCTCGACGCGGCCAACGACACGGCCTTCATGCCGGACATAAGGCTGGCCGACGGCGAGGCGATCGACGGCGACGGCTGGCGGCTTTCGGCCGTGCACACGCCGGGCCATGCCGCCAACCACGCCGTCTTTGCGCTCGACGGCACCGGCGTCGCGTTTTCGGGCGATCATGTCATGGCCTGGTCGACCAGCATCGTCGCGCCGCCCGGTGGGGCGATGAGCGACTACATGGCGTCGCTGGACAAGCTTATCGAGCGCGGCGACCGCCGCCTGCTGCCGGGCCATGGCGGGCCGGTTGAGGACCCCGCCGCCTTCATGCGCGGCCTGAGGACGCACCGCAAGATGCGCGAGCGGGCGATCGTGGAGCGGCTGAGGGCCGGCGATCGTACGATCGCGGAGATCGTGCGCGCCATCTACCGCGACACGGATCCGCGTCTCCATGCCGCGGCCGGCCTGTCGGTACTTGCGCATCTGGAGGATCTCGTCGCCCGCGCCGTCGTCGCGGCCGACGGCGAGGTCGCAATCGATGGCGTCTACCGGCCTTCCTAGACTGTCGGCCTAGTTCTCCTCGACATTGATCGGCATGTTGCGCGCCGCCACCTCGGCGTCGAGGGCGGCGAGAAAGCGCTGGATCTTCTCGGCATTGTCGCCCAGATCGTGGATGCCGTAGCGCGAGTTCGAGCGCACGTCGACATAGGTGCTTTCGCCTTCGTCGACGACGCGGACCACCACGTCGGAAACGAAACCGAACACCAGCGAACGCGCCACGATCTCGATCAGGCTCTCGGCCGTCTGCATCTGCGGGTCGGTGTGATGGGCGGCCTTCCAGCCCAGTTGCGTCAACACCACCTCGATGATCTCGTTGAGACGATCGACAGGCTGCGAATAGCGGCGGCCGGTGACGGCGGGATAGGCCAGAAGCTGCGCCTCCGCCTCCTCGGCCGTTGCCGGGCGGATCGGATTGGCGTCGGCGGGGCGGCGACGCTGCGCGGTCGGAAAGGGCGGCGGACTGGCGATGTCGCTCGATATATCGGTCAGCCGCGGCAAGCTGTACGCGCGCCAGCCTCCGATGCCGAACGGAATCAGCACGACGACAGCAACGAGCACCGCGCGCGTCGCGGCACGTCCGCCACGGTCGCCATTGGTCCACAGGCGGAAGAAGCCCACGCCGGCCAGGACGATCGCCAGCAGCGCCAGGCCGCCGACAAGGCCGAGCAGCCAGAAGAAGGGGATGGTGTCGACCGCGCCGTAGCGATGGCCGGCACCGGCGGTGATGAGCAGGACGCCCGAAAACACGGCGATGCGCCGCGCCCAGAGCGCGGAGGCGGAAGCTCTCCGTTCGAAATGAAATTCCATCGCCGCCGCCGCGTCAGTTACCGAACGGCAGGTCTAGTCGGTTTCGCGGGCGGATTGAAGTCCGCGACCCGCGACGCTTCGTATGGCGTCGCAGGCCTTTGGGCGGACACATCACTCCGTCGGCAGCCGGTAATCCTTGAACTGCTCGCGCAAGGTCGTCTTCTGGATCTTGCCGGTCGCGGTATGCGGAATTTCCGAGACGAACACGACGTCGTCGGGCATCCACCACTTGGCGATCTTGCCGTCCATGAAGGCAATGAGGCTTTCCCTGGTCGGCGACTTGCCCGGCTTGGCCACCGCCACGATCAGCGGCCGCTCGTCCCATTTCGGGTGGCGGATGCCGATCGCCGCGGCCTCGGCGATGTCGGGGTGGCCGACCGCCAGGTTCTCCAGCGTGATGGTGGATATCCACTCCCCGCCGGACTTGATGACGTCCTTGGCGCGGTCGGTGATCTGCATGTTGCCGTTCTCGTCGATATGGGCCACGTCGCCGGTGTCGAACCAGCCCTCGGCATCGAACTGCTCCTGCCCGGCGCCGCCGTAATAGGAGGCTGCCACCGCCGGTCCGCGAACCTTGAGCCGCCCGAACGTCTTGCCGTCATGCGGCAGCTCGCGGTTGTCGTCGTCTGTCACCTTCATCTCGACGCCGAACGGCGCAAAGCCCTGCTTTTCCTGCATGTCCAGCTTCGCTTCGCCGGTCAGGTGCATGGTTTCCGGCTTCTGGGTGCCAAGCGAGCCGAGCGGGCTCATCTCGGTCATGCCCCAGGCGTGGATGACCTCCACGTCGTAGTTCTCCTGGAATTTCTTGGTCATGGCGCGCGGGCAGGCCGAGCCGCCGATGACGACCTTCTTCAGGTAGGGCAGCTTCTTGCCGGTCTCCTCAAGATACTGGAGCAGCATGAGCCACACCGTGGGCACCGCTGCGGTGAAGGTCACCTTCTCGGTATCCAGCAGCTCATAGATCGAGGCGCCGTCCATCTTGCCGCCCGGCATCACGAGCTTGGCGCCGACCATCGGCGCGCTCTGCGCCAGTCCCCAGGCGTTGGCGTGGAACATCGGCACGACAGGCAGGATGACGTCCCGCGACGAGACGCCCATGGCGTCCGGCAGCGCGGCCATCATGGCATGAAGCACGTTGGAGCGGTGCGAGTAGACGACGCCCTTGGGATCGCCCGTGGTGCCCGAGGTGTAGCACATGCCGCAGGCTTCGTTTTCGTCCATGGCAAGCCATTCGAACCCGGTTGCGGCCTCCGCCAGCCACTCCTCGTAGGGTACGGCGCCCGCCGGCGCCCCAGCCGGCATGTGCGCGGCATCGGTGAGCACGACGATCTTCTTCAGGGACTTCACCAAAGGGGCAATCTTCGCAACGATCGGCAGGAAGGTGAGATCGACGAACAGCGCCTTGTCCTCGGCGTGGTTCATAATCCACGCGATCTGGTCGGGGAACAGGCGCGGGTTGAGCGTGTGGTAGACGCCGCCCATGCCCATGATCCCGTACCATGCCTCGATGTGGCGGGCGCCGTTCCAGGCGAGCGTGGCGATGCGGTCGCCACGCTCGAAGCCTTCCGCGGCGAGGCGCGCGGCCACGCGCAGGGAGCGCTCACGCACTTGCTCATAGGTGGTGCGCACGATCGGCCCTTCGATCGAGCGGCTGACGATCTCGCGCCGGGAATGCTGAGCGGCGGCGTGGTCGATGATCTTGTGGCAGAGCAGCGGCCACTGCTGCATGAGACCGAGCATGCGAGGTTCCTCCCTGTTCGCGCGGGCAATATCCTGCCTGCGCCACGCGCCTGTCCAGTAGCCGGCACATGTCGCCGCGGCAATCGAGCACTTGCCGCAATTCGGCCATGGTGGCCGCGAATCGTCAAATCCGGGGACGGGGCGGCATCAGCGTGAGGTGCACCATGACCGTGCCTGCGACCAAAGACATCGACGCCGTGCCGGATATTCCGCTTTCACTGGAAGCGGTTGAACTCGAACTCGCCCTGCAGGCGGCGGAAGCCGAGGAGTTCGACAAGGCGCTGCACGGCGCCGGCGCCCGGTTGCTGTTCGGTGTCCATCCCGCCACGGGAACCGCACAGCCCTATGTTGCGGCCGTCGTGGTCGGAGACGGCGCGGACCGGCAGTTCCTTATCGTGACGCGTCCGGCCGAAGGAGCCGTGTCGGTCGAGACTGCCGAGACCTCGAAGAGCCCGCTCGCCCGACTGGCGCCTTCCTTCGCGGCCGTGATGGAGCGCTGGCCGCTTCCCGCCTGAACCCTGCCAGCGAGCAAGCCGCGCCGTCGTCCGTCGACGGCTACCGCCCCGGCTTTCATGCGCCTACAATCGGGCTCCTGCCACGGAGACCGCCATGAACCAGTCCGCGCCGCTGTCGAACCTTCAGGTCCGCGACGTCGAATCGCTGCTTCACCCCTACACGCCGATCCATCGCCTGCGCGAAACCGGCACCATGGTCGTCGAGCGCGGCGAAGGCGTTTATGTCGTCGACACCCAGGGGCGCCGCTACATCGAGGGCATGTCCGGCCTGTGGTGCGCGGGGCTCGGCTTCGGTGACGAGGAGATGATCGAGGCGGCGACCGAACAGCTGCGTACCCTGCCCTATTACCATCTGTTCGGCGCCAAAAGCCTGGAGCCGGCAATAGAGCTTGCCGAGAAGCTCAAGGAGATGGCCCCGATTCCGATCTCCAAGGTGTTCTTCACCTCGTCGGGCTCGGAGGCCAATGACACGCAGGTGAAGTTCGCCTGGTATATGAACAACGCCCGCGGCAAGCCGAACAAGAAGAAGATCATCAGCCGCATGAAGGCCTATCACGGCGTCACCGTCATGTCGGCGTCGCTGACCGGGCTTCCCGGCAACCACACGGGTTGGGATTTGCCGGTCGACCGCGTGCTGCACACGGACTGTCCGCATTTCTACCGTTTCGGCAAGGACGGCGAGAGCGAAGCTGAATTCACCGCACGCGTCGTCAGGTCGCTGGCCGATCTGATCGAGCGCGAGGGACCGGACACGATCGCGGCCATGATCGCCGAGCCCGTGATGGGTGCCGGCGGCGTCATCATTCCGCCGAAGGGCTATTACGAGGCCATCGGCGCGCTGCTTGCCCAGCACGATATCATCATGATCGACGACGAAGTCATCAACGGCTTCGGCCGCACCGGCAACTGGTGGGGCTGCCAGACGATGGGCATGACCCCAACGACCATCTCTGCGGCCAAGCAGCTGACGGCGGCCTACGCGCCCCTCGGCGCCGTCATGGTTCCCGAAGACATCTACCAGTCCTATCTCGACCATTCCGCCAAGATCGGCACATTCGGCCACGGCTTCACCTATGGCGGGCATCCGCTGGGCTGCGCGCTGGGCGTGAAGGCGATCGAGATCTACCAGAAGCGCGACATCGTCGGCCACGTGCGCAGGGTGTCCCCAACCTTCGCCAGGCGAATGGCCCGGATCGCCGAACACCCGCTGGTCGGCGAGGCACGTCATGTCGGGCTGGTCGGGGGCGTGGAACTGGTCGCCGACAAGGCGTCTAAGCGTCCGTTCGACGCGAAGAAGGCCGTCGGGCCCACGACTGCGAAGTTCGTCGAAGCCGAAGGCGCCATTCTAAGGGCGCTCGGCGACACCATCGCGCTGTGCCCGCCGATGATCATTTCCGAGGCTGAGCTGGACGCGATGTTCGACTGCCTGGAGCGGGCGCTGGACCGCACCGAAGCCTGGGTGGATCGGGAAAGGCTCCGTCTGGAATGACGCGAATGGCATCGCGGCAACACCGGGTGCAAAAGCCACCGCCACGGGTCGACACGGCCAAGTCCCTGCACTAGTGAGCAAATAACTGCCGGTTGCAGGTGCAACCGGAGGGGTGGGGGCGCGACACGGGTCGCGCCGGCAGCAACCGGGCGTACATGCAGGCAGCAGAACCGAAGCGGGTACTCGTCACGGGGGCAACAGGCTGCGTCGGACGCTACCTTGTCGACGAGTTGCTCAGGCAGACCGCGCACGAACTCGTGCTTGTCGTGCGGGATCCGTCGCGCCTGCCGGATCTCGGCGCAGCGCGCGGACGCGTCAGCGTCGTGCAGGCGGATGTCGCCGACGTCGCCGACTACAAGGACCGCCTTGGGCCGGTCGACAGCGCATTCCTGGTCGCGGCAGCATGGGGCGGCCCGGAAACGGACCCGGTAAACCTCACGGCCAATCTGGCGCTGACGGACCATCTTGCCGCCAATGGCGGTCGTCGCGTCTATTATTTTGCCACCGGGAGCGTGCTCGATCACGAGCATCAATTGCTGAAAGCGGCCTTTGATCTCGGCTCGCCTTATGTGCGATCGAAGTACCGCCTGGTCGAAGAGATCGAGAAGCGGGCAGGCGCGATCGAGGTCGTGGGACTCTTCCCGACGATCGTCGTCGGGGGCGGCGCGGACGGCATGCCCAGGTCACATTTCGCCAACCTGATGTATCAGGTGAAGCCCTATTTCCGGCTCGTGTGTTCGCTTAGCGCTGAAGGCAAGCTGCACCATGTCCACGCGCGCGACATCGCGGCCGCAGCGCGCCACCTGCTGGACAGCGAGACCGCAGACGCTGGACGGGGCAACCGGATCGTACTTGGCAATCCGGCCGTTACGATCGACCAGTTGATCGCCGGACTGCGTTCGTACTTCGGCTACCGCTTCCTGCCCCGGCTGAAGCTGCGCGACGGCCTGGCGGAGTTCTTCATCCGCACCTTCCGTATCCAGCTGTCGGCATGGGACCGCTACTGCATGGAGCATCGGGACATGTCGCACCGCGACCCAACGAGCCCGGCAACCTTCGGGCTGCCGGTGCATGCCCCGGACATCGGCGCGCAGCTCGCCTCGATCGGGATCAGGCCGTAACGGCGCTCAGGCGCCCGGGCCTTTCACCTTGGCGCGGGCCTCGCGCTGCAGCGCGCCGCGGCGCTCCGCGCCGAGCGCCTGCCATTCGCGGCGGCCGGCGACGATCTCGGTGTGGTTGATCATCAGCAACTTCAGGAAGTCGGAGGCCGGTTCGACGCCGGATGCCTTCGCCGCTTCGATGCGGCCGTCGAGGTCGATCACCGCGTTAACCGCCCGGTCGAGCGCATCGAACAGGCCGAGCCGCTTGGTCTCGAGGGCGACGTTGAAGTTGCGGTGCTTGGCGTAGTAGATCGCGCCCATCGCGCCGCGATCCTCTTCCAGCCTCAGCCGGGCGAAGAAGTCGCGCCGCACCGCCGGCGGCTTGTAGTGCCAGATCGGCGCACGCCAGTTGTAGGCGCGCGTCAGGCCAAGCATGCGCAGCCGCTGGTACATCTCCGAATCTTCCCAGCCGTAGACGCGGAAATCCTCATCGAAGCCGCCGGCATCGATCAGATGCTGGCGTGCCACCGAGGCATTGCAGGTTGCGAACGGGTTGGTGTGCCAGCCGAGCCGGCGGCCGGTCTCGGGCGAACGCTCCGCGGGCGGCTCGGTGCAGTCGATGATGGGCCCGGCGACAATCGCGCGCTGGTGCTCCACATGCGACTTCAGGTGCTCCTCGAGAAAATCCGGGCGCACCAGGGCGTCGTCGTCGACGAAGACGAGCAGCTTTCCGCGCGCCATGTCGATCGCCGTGTTGCGGGTCAGTCCGGCGGCGCGGCGCTTCTCGTTGCGGGCGTGCCGAAGGTTCGGCGCGGCGAATTCCCTGAGCACGGCCTGCGTATCGTCTTCCGAGGCGTCGTCGACGACGACGACCTCATAGCGGTCCGCAGGCACGGTCTGGTCGTAGAGCCGCGGCAGGCACAACCGCAGGATGGCGCCGCGATTGCGCGTGGGGATGATGAAGGAAGCGTCGAGTTCGCTCATTCGGCCGGAACCTGTTGGAACTGCTCGGCGGAAAGCCGGTGATAGAGACCCTTGCGCCGAAGGAGCTGGCCGTGGCTGCCCATCTCGACGATGCGCCCGCCCTCGACCACCACGATCGAGTCGGCCGCGCGGATCGTGCTCAGCCGGTGCGCCACGATAATGGCCGTGCGCCCCTCCGCGGCGCGCTCCAGCGCGTCGCGCACCAACCCCTCCGACTCGGCGTCGAGCGCCGAGGTCGGCTCGTCAAGCAGCAGAATGCGGGGATTGCGCAGGAACACGCGAGCAATCGCGATGCGCTGGCGCTGGCCGACCGACAGGTTGCGGCCGGCAGGATCGAGTCGCGCCTCGTATCCGCCGGGCAGCCGCTGCACGAAATCGTCCACGTGAGCGGCCTCTGCCGCGCGCAGCACGTCCTCCATCGGCGCATCGGGCGCGCCGAAGCGGATATTGTCGAGCACGCTGCCCTCGAACAGCACCGGCTGCTGGAAGACGACACCGATCTGCTTGCGCAGCTCATCGAGCGGCAGTTCGGCGATGTCGGTGCCGTCGAGCAGGATGCGACCGCCGTCCGGCGAGAGGAAGCGCGGCACAAGATCGATGATCGTCGACTTGCCACCGCCGCTCGGCCCGACCAGCGCGACCTTGTGCCCGGCGGGTATGTCGAGGCTGAAATTGTCGAGCCTGAACGATCCGGCCTCGTAGGCGAAGGACACGTCCTCGAAGCTCAGCGCGCCTTCCACGGGGCGGCCGGCGAGCGCCCGCGTGCCGCCGCTTTCGGCCGGCAACTCAAGGATGCGCTCGAAGCGGTCGAGCAAGGCGCCGAGCTGGATCAGGCGCCCCGCCGTATGGCTGGCTTCCTGCAGAGGCGAATAGGCGAGGCCGACGCAGACGAGGAACGCGGTCAGGGTTCCGGCGTCGATCAGACCGCGATCGAGAAGGAACGCGGAGAGCAAGGTCATGCCGCCCAGCCCGAGCCCCGCGGCAATGGAAACGGCCACCGGGTGGAACGCGTCGAAGCCTTCGCGGCGCAGCTGGCTTGCCAGCGTGCGTTCGTTCAGGGCGTCGAAGCGGCCAACGAATTCCTGCTCGCGATTGAAAGCCTTGATCTCCTTCACGCCGGCCAGCATCTCTTCGAAATTGCCCGTCAGGCCCGCCAGCGAATCCTGCGTCACATGCGCCGCACCGTGCAGCTTGCGGCCGAAATAGGAGGTGATCAGGGCCAGCGGGCTGACCAGCACCACGGTGCACAGGAACAGCACCCAGCTGTACCACGCCATGGCTCCGGCAAAGGCGACGAACATCAGCACCGAGGGAGCGAAGACCGCGACCACCCGCACCAGCGCTTCCTGGAAGGTGCCGAGGTCGTTCGAGAAGCTGGACAGCAGCTGGCCGCCGCCCATGCTGGCCAAACGGCGCGGCGAGGCCTGAAGGATGCGCGAAAACAGCCGGCTGCGGACATCGGCGGTGATGAGGAAGGAAAGCCGCGTCATAAGATAGGTGCGGCCGTAGCCGAGAAGCGAGGCGGCGAAGAACAGGCCGAGACCGTAGAGCAGGTGCAGCGCCAGGTCGGCCACGCCGCCGGTCTTCAGCACATCGCCGACGAGGCTGGAGGCCCATGCCGGCATCAGCACGTAGAGCCCCGTCGACGCCAGCGTGCACGCGAGCGCGAGGAGGAAATTGGCGCGGCGCGACCACAGTTCGCGCCAGAGCCACCTACCGTGCCGGTGCAGCGTCATGGACGGTTTCGGTCCGTTCGAGATAATCGATCAATTCACCCGCGAGCCGGCGCGCGGCCCCCGGTGCGCCCATGATGGCGCGCAGTTCCTTCTCCAGCGGCGCCGTGTCGGATGCAAGAACGCCCAATGCGGCCTCGGCGACCTGCGCCGCCGTGATGTGGCCGACGAGCTCCGGTATCACCATGCGCGCGGCGCGGCGGTTAGGATGCGAGAAATGCTTCATGCTGCGCGCGGTCGCCTCGGCGGCGAGCCGCTTGATCTTGCGGCCGATCACCGGCAGGCGCCCGATATGGCCGGCGATGCCCGGCAGCGGAGCCAATTCCGCCGACCAGGTCGGCAGCAGCATGACCATGGGAACCCCGAGCGCACCGAGTTCGGCGGTGTTCGTGCCGGGCAGCGTCAGAACGACGCTGGACAGCGCCGCGACCTCGCCCGGCCCGGCAAGCCGCATCCGAACGCCGGCCGGCGTAACCATGAAGGCGTCCTCGCCATCGCGTTCCATGCGCACGTTGACGCCTTCGATCTCACGGCCGTCGGCGACATCGGGAATGCGCGCGAAATAGTCGAGCGGCATGAAATCCGAGCGCGCCACGACGAAGTCGAGGTCCGGACGCGCCGCTGCCATGGCCTCCACCACGATGGCGTAGAATGGCAGCATGTGCTTGACCATGAACTCGCGGCTGCCGGGGAACAGGCCGACCGTCACGCGCCCGTTGGCGCCCGGCCGGCGCGCCGGCGTGCGGGCGTGGGCGGCGTCGACGATCATCTCCCCCACCACCTTGCCGCGCGGGCGCTCCACCTTCTCGAAGCCGGAATAGAAGACGCGGTCATAGAAGCCCTGGAAGGCGATCGGCCGCTCGACATAGGCAAGGCACGGAAGCCCCAGCCGCTTGGACAGCAGCACGGTGAAGATCGAATCGCCGCCGAGATGCATGATCATACCCTCGCCACCGCGCCGGAAGCCTTCGGGCAGCCGGTTGCGGAAGATGAAGGCCATCGTCTCGTCGATCGAGCAGGCGGCGTCGATGAACGGCAGCGCGCGGACGACGGCGGTTTCGGAGCCGGACGAAAAGACGCAGGGCACGACGGCGGCGCAGATGCGCACGTCGGGACGCGCGCGCTTGATCTCGGTGGCGAGCGGCGTCAGCCAGCTTGCCACCTCGCCCGGTCCGTTGACCGTGATCACGATCTGATACGTGTCCGCCTGGTCACCCAAGGAAGCCGTCCAGTCTCCGTCCGTGGTTTACAACAGGCAGTGGCATATCACACCCGGTACCGGTCACATCTGGTAGCGGCCGGCAGTGAATGCAATCCACTGGCGATAGGCCGGCAAGGTGGCGCCCCATACCCGGTTCATCATCGGCTTGTCGACGCCCAGCACATATTGCTGGAAGGTCGACGGTTTCTCCGCGAAGAACTCGAACGCCTGGTCGACGTTAAGGTGCGCGCCAACGCCCGTGGCGGTCTGCCGCCAGGCTCCTCCTTCCGCAGGCTCCTCGGCCTGGGCGTGGATGCGCTCCACGCCCAGTTCCTCCAGCCTGTCGAGGAACGCCGACACCATGCGATGGAAGTTGCCACGCCCATAGCCCTGGCGCAGCAGGTTGATGTGGAAATGGGCGGGATACCGGTCGATCGGGAAGCGCGGTTCCTCGCGGAAGCCGCGCGACACCATCCACCACAGCATGCGCCGGGTCGAACGCTGCCTGAACTGACCGGTAGCCAGCCTCCAGACAGCCTTGCCGATCACGGCCGGCACGATGCGGCGCGCCATGATGCGCTTGTGGTCCGCCGTGTTCACGCAGCCGGACAGGTAGCCGATCACCTTGCCTTCGAGTTCCAGGACCCAGGTCGATTGCGGCTCATAGTCCGTATAGTAGCTGGTCCAGTAGTCGGCGAAGAGCTCGCCGTCCTCGAACACGGCGGCCGAGCCCTTGTTGCGATAGGCCGTGCGGCGGCAGATCTCGCGCACGGCTTCCCGGTCGCGCGGCTCGTACGGGCGCACGATCGCTTCGGCGCGTGGCGTGCGGGCGCGGCGCTCGGGCGTGGGGCGGCCTGTGTCAGCGTTCATAACGCACTCCTCCCCACTCCACCTTGCCGTCGCGCGCGATGCGCAGCATCACCAGCACCCCGATCACAATGGCGAGGGGTTCGTAGAGCAGCGCAAGCGGCAGCAGGTTCCATCGCCGCACGCGCAGCAGGGCCACGGCGGTGAACGCAGCTCCCAGCGCATAGCGGATGCCGAAGGCCGTCGCGAACCCTCCACCCAGCACGAGCGCCGCGGCCAGCAGGGCCACGAAAGACAGCATCCAGCCGCCCAGCGCGAAGGCCAGCGCAGACGTGCCGCCCGCGCTGACGCGCTTGGCCCGCTCGATGAGGACGCTCCAGCTCGCGCAGGCCTCGACTTCGACTGCGCCGCGGCCGCGATAGGCAAGCCGCGCCCCCGCGCCATGCAGCGCGCGCGCGAAGGCCAGATCCTCGGTCAGCGTCATGCCGATGCGCTCGAAGCCGCCGACACGCCCGAACCATTCGCGGCGGAAGGCGAAGTTGCCAAACAGCACCCCGGCGGCGAAGCCGAGCCGGTTCAACAGCTTGCACACCAGCAGATAATACGAAACGTCGACCGTCTGCCACACGCCGAGCCAGCCCGACGCGGCGCGAAAGAACACCGGCCCGGCCACCGCGTCGGCCTCGCGCGAGGCGATCGGCGCGGTCATCGCCGCCGCCCAATCAGGCGCAGCATGACCATCGGCATCGGCGGTCAGCACAAAATCGCCCCGAGCCGCGGCGAACCCAATGGCCAGCGCATGCTGGCGGGTTGTCAGGCGGTTGCCCGCCGGACGGTCGATGCGGATCAGGTTCAGCCCGGGCACGCCTGTCGCCACGGCTGCTTCAGCGGTTCCGTCGGTGCTGCGGTCATCGACAAGAACGATCTCCAGACGCCCCTGCGCAGCCTCGGGCTGCGCCGCAATGCTGCGCAGGCAGTCGCCGATGGTCGCGGCGGCGTTGTGCGCGGTGATAACGACGCTGATCGACGGACGGTCGCTCATGCCGCGCGCTCCTGGCGCAAGCTCTGCAGGGCGGCGACGATTTCGCCTGCTATCGCACGGCTGGCGCCCGGCGCGCCCATGCGCTCGCGGCCGGCCACGCCCATGCGGCGGCCGCGCTCGGGATCGGCGAGGATCGCCAGCGTTTCGGCAGCAATTGCGTCAGGGTCGCGCGCAACGGCAACCGCAGAGTCGCCGAAAAACTGCATCTTCATGCGCACGAAACGCTCGCCCTGCACGCCGCGCGAAGGCGCAGTGACCAGCGGGATACCCAGGCCGATCGCCTGCTCGTTGGCCGTGCCGGCCATGCCGACGACTATGTCCGACAGCCGCAGCGCGTCGGCAAAGCGGTTCTTGGCGACGATCGCCTCGGCGCCGCCGGGCAGTTGTGCGCGCAGCACGACGCCCTCGCCCGCACCGGTCACGGCCACCGAAACACCGGCCAGGATGGGTTCGCCCGATATCGCCGACGCCATCGCGGCCGCATCGAATGCTCCGCGCACCGGAAACAGGAAACGCAGACGTGCCGGATCGGCGCTTCGGCGCGCCATAGCCAGCGCGGAGGCGAGCAGGTCGAGGAAATTGACCTCCGCGTCCTCGCGCGTGCCGGGAAACATGCCGACCACGGTCGACCCCTGCGGCACGCCGAACCGGTCGCCGCTGCCTTCCAGCCCGTCCATCATCGGGTTCCCGAGGTCGCGCACGGGAATGCCGGCGTCTGCCAGCGTGCGCGCGGTCAGGGCGTCGCGCGGGTAGACGGCCATGGCATGGCGGCGCAGCAGGCGTTTCTCCAGCCCGGTGTAGCCGTGCTTCGCATCGTAATAGTAGGATTTGGCGCAGCCGACGAAGACGAAGGGCGTGCGCGCGAAGACGGAAGCGAGCAGCGGGATGATGTCGCCCACCGCGACCAGCAGCCGGTAACGGCCGCCGAGACTGCGCGAATCCCTGAACTGGTTCCAGTGGGTCCGGATCCAGCCGGCGCGCAGGTCGGCGCCCATCAGCTTCCATTCCAGCGTGGCGAACCCGGCCGACGGCAGAAGGTTCTGCGTGCCGCTGATGGGCACGCCGCGCGAAAGGTAGGCATCACCGCGGCCGACCATCGGCCAGGCGTCGATTTCGAGCGCCGGGGCGATTTCGCGCACCGCGTCAAGGATGCGCCCGGCGATCATGTCCTCGCCGTGGCCGTTGGACAGGAAGAGCAGGTCCTTCATGCCGCCACCTGCCCGCTGCCCAGCGCCTCCAGCGCGGCATCGGCGCCAACCGGTCGCCAGCCCTCGGCGGCAAGCCGCGCGAACAGCCGCTTCACCTGTCCCCACGCCACCGGATCGCCGACATCGGCCGGATGCAGCGCGACGCGGAACGGCCGGCCGGCCGACAGCAGGCGCGCGATGCGACCTTCGCGCAGGCGGTGCAAGATCGCGTTGCGCAGCTTGCGCTCGCCCTCGTCGAAATTGAGCGCCGGCAGGGCTGCCCTGCGACCCCCCGCGGACACCAGCGCGCCGGTCGTCATCCAGGCGCCGATGCCGGCCTCCTTCAGCGCTTCCGTCGCCGCGGCGCTCTGCTGCCAGCGCGGCGCACAAAACCAGCGCGGCGCGATGCCAAAGGCTTCGAGGAATGCGCGCAGCCCGGTTGCCAGGCGGCCGGCGGCTTCGTCGCGTCCCAGCCGGGCGAACTCCGAGCGGTTGTCGTGCCCGTAGAACAGCCAGTTCCAGAAATCAGGACCGAGCGAGTGGGTGAAGCCGTGCAGCACCTTCTCGCCGGGCAAGGTCGAAACGGCAGCGCAAAACGCGCGGTCGGCCGCGATCGGCGACCTGCCCATCCAGTCGGGCACGACAAGCAGCGCGGCGGCGGGCAGCGCGGCCTGCGGCAGCACGTCGATCATGGCGTCGAGCTCGCGCCGCATGCCCGGGTGAATGTCATGGATTTCGGGCACGTAGACGCGCGACCAGCCTTTTTCCCTGGTATCCGGCATGTCCGCTTTCGGCAGAGCGGCGCCCCCGCCGCAAACCTGCGGCGGTGATGTCGGAACGGAACGGGAAAGTCAATCGCGGTGCAGGGCTTGCCCGGCCGCCAGCGCCGCCTGCGCGGCGGCAAGCCGCGCGATCGGCACCCGAAAGGGCGAGCACGACACATAATCCAGTCCGACCTTCTCGCAGAAGGCGATAGACGCCGGGTCGCCGCCATGCTCGCCGCAGATGCCGAGCTTGATGTCGGGCCGTGCGGCCTTGCCCTTGCCGACGCCGATCTCCATCAGCGCGCCGACGCCGTCCACGTCGATCGAGACGAAGGGGTCGCGCTCGATCAACCCCTTCTGGCGATAGGTCTCCAGGAAGGTCGCCGCGTCGTCGCGCGAGATGCCGAAGGTGGTCTGCGTCAGGTCGTTGGTGCCGAACGAGAAGAACTCGGCCGTTTCGGCGATGCTGTCGGCGCGAAGCGCCGCGCGCGGCAGCTCGATCATGGTGCCGACGAGATAGTCGATCGAAGCGCCCTTTTCCTTCATCACGGCGGCGGCGACCGCATCCACCCGCGCCTTGACGAAATCGAGTTCTTCCCTGAGGCCGACCAGCGGCACCATGACTTCCGGCACCACCGGCCGGCCGGTGCGTGCGCCCGCTTCCAGCGCGGCCTCGAAGATCGCCCGCGCCTGCATCTCGGCGATCTCCGGATAAGAAACCGCCAGCCGGCAGCCACGGTGACCGAGCATGGGGTTGAATTCGTGCAGGATTTCGGTGCGCTGGCGCAGCTTGTCGGCCGGCACGCCAAGCGCCTCGGCCACCTCGGCGATTTCCGCCTCGCCATGCGGCAGGAATTCGTGCAGCGGCGGATCGAGCAGACGGATCGTGACGGGAAGGCCGGCCATGATCTCGAACAGTTCGGCAAAGTCAGAGCGCTGCATCGGCAGGAGTTTGGCGAGCGCGCTGCGCCGGCCCGCCTCCGTGTCGGCCAAGATCATCTCGCGCATGGCGACGATGCGCTCGTCCTCGAAGAACATGTGTTCGGTGCGGCAAAGCCCGATGCCTTCCGCTCCGAAGGCGCGCGCGGTGCGCGCGTCGGCCGGGGTCTCGGCGTTGGCGCGCACACGCATGCGCCGAACCCGGTCAGCCCAGCCCATCACCGAGGCGAAATCGCCCGACAGCTCCGGCTGCAGCATCGGCACGCGGCCTTCGAGCACCTGGCCCGTGCCGCCGTCGATGGTCACGACATCGCCCTTGCGGAAGGTGCGGCCCGCCGCGCTCATCGTGCCGGCCGCGAGGTCGATGCGCAGGCCGCCCGCGCCCGACACGCAGGGCTTGCCCATGCCGCGCGCCACCACGGCGGCGTGGCTGGTCATGCCGCCGCGGCTGGTGACGATGCCCTCGGCCGCATGCATGCCATGTATGTCTTCCGGGCTGGTCTCGACGCGGACGAGGATGACCTTGCGGCCGTGGCCGCGCGCATCCTCGGCATCTTCGGACGAAAACACGATCTCGCCGGTCGCGGCGCCCGGCGAGGCCGGCAGGCCGGTGACGATGACGCGGCGCTCGGCCTTCGGGTCGATCGTCGGGTGCAGCAGCTGGTCGAGCGAGGCCGGATCGATGCGCGCGACGGCTTCCGCGCGCGAAATCAGCCCCTCGCCCGCCATCTCCGCCGCGATCTTCAGCGCCGACTTCGCCGTGCGCTTGCCGGAGCGTGTCTGCAGCATCCATAGCTTGCCGCGCTCGATGGTGAATTCGAGGTCCTGCATGTCGCGGTAGTGGCGTTCGAGCCGCTCGGCCACCGCGACCAGCTCGGAGTAAGCCTGCGGCATCAGCTTCTCCAGCGACGGCCGTTCGGAGCCCGCGGCGATGCGCGCAACCTCGGTGATGTTCTGCGGCGTGCGGATGCCGGCGACGACATCCTCGCCCTGCGCATTGACCAGGAATTCGCCGTAGAGCGCGTTCTCACCGGTCGACGGATTGCGCGTGAAGGCGACGCCGGTGGCGGAGCTGTCGCCGAGGTTGCCGAACACCATGGCCTGCACGTTGACCGCGGTGCCCCAGCTCTCGGGAATGCCGTGCAACCTGCGATAGGTCACCGCCCGTGGGTTCATCCAGCTGGCAAATACGGCGCCGATCGCGCCCCACAGCTGTTCGGCGGGGTCCTGCGGGAAAGGTCGGCCGAGCTCGTCCTCGACCCGGGCCTTGTAGCGGCCGATGACCATGCGCCATTCCGCCGCCGTCAGTTCGGTGTCGAGCTCACGCCCAAGCTCAGCCTTGGCGTCTTCCAGCAATTCCTCGAAGACCTCATGGTCGACGCCCATCACGACGTCGCAGTACATCTGGATGAAGCGGCGGTAGCTGTCGAAGGCGAAGCGCTCGTCGCCGGAGGAAGCGGCCAGCGCCAGCACCGTCTCGTCGTTGAGGCCGAGATTGAGCACCGTGTCCATCATGCCCGGCATGGAGGCGCGCGCGCCCGAGCGCACGGAGACCAGCATCAGCCGCTCGGGATCGCCGAAACGCCCGGCGGCGATCGTGCCGGTGCGCGCCAGCGCTTCCTCCACCTCGGCCTTCAGCCCCGCCGGAAAGCTGCGGTCGCCGGCATAATAAGCCCGGCACAGCTCGGTGGTAATGGTGAAGCCGGGCGGAACAGGCAGGCCCATGCCGCACATCTCTGCAAGGTTGGCCCCCTTGCCACCGAGCAGGTTGCGATCGCCTGCGCTTCCCTCGGCCGCGCCGCCGCCGAAGCAGTAGACCCACTTGGCCATGTGTCTTCTTCCCGTCAATGCTGCCGCTGGCCGCGCGATAGGCCGCGGCGGCACAGAACGCAAGCGGACGCCGACGCGATCCCGCAGATCAATCGATTGAGCCGGGACGCGACAAACCGCCACCCAGGAAAAGAACACGCCAAGCAGGACGGCGAACAGCCGATGCAGCCCCCCGATGCCGGCTGCATCGAGGCCTTCAGTTGCCAGTCCGGCGATGCCCTGCATTGCCCGAGGCACGACCTCCGCTCCTTCCGTCGGCGAATGATGTGACGCGATGAGCCTTGACTTGCGGCAGAAAACTGGAACATAACATGAACGATGTCAAGCAGGGAGTGTGGCAATGCGCAAGAACGGCAAGCTCGACTATATCGAGATGCAGGCGGCGGGCGGCACGCTGGACAGCGTCAAGGCCTTCTACAGCGCGGCGTTCGGCTGGACCTTCACCGACTACGGGCCGACCTATTCGAGCTTCGCCGAAGGGCTCGACGGAGGTTTCCATACCGAAAGCGCCGCCAAACCGCTGCCGATCCTGTTCTCGACCGACCTCGAGGGCAGCCAGAAGGCGGTGGAAGATGCCGGCGGCAGGGTCGTGAAGCCGATCTACCCGTTCCCCGGTGGCCGACGGTTCCATTTCCTCGACCCGGCCGGCAACGAGCTGGCGGTGTGGGCGGAGTGAGCGCGATGATACGGAAAGGAAGCTGCCATTGCGGCGGGATAGCATTCGAGGCGGAAGGCGATTTCTCGACCGCGCTGGAGTGCAATTGCTCGCATTGCAGCCGAAAAGGCTATCTGCTCGCATTCATCCCGCGCGACGGGCTGACGATCACCACGCCAACCGAGGCGATGTCGACCTATAAATTCAACCGGCACGTCATCGACCATCATTTCTGCCCGACCTGCGGCTGCGCGCCATTCGGGCTCGGCACCGACCCGGCGGGCAACAGGATGGCGGCGATCAATCTCCGATGCCTCGAAGGGTTCGATCTCGACAAGGTCGAGCGGAAACCGGTCGACGGAAGGAGCTTCTAGCTCGCCTCGCGCAGGCTCTCTGCGGTCTGCAGGTCGACAGAGACAAGCTGGCTGACGCCCTGCTCGGCCATGGTGACGCCGAACAGCCGGTTCATGCGCGCCATGGTGATCGGGTTGTGGGTGATGACGACGAAGCGCGTGTCGGTGGACGCGGCCATCTCGTCCATCAAATTGCAGAAGCGCTCGACATTGTGGTCGTCGAGCGGCGCGTCGACCTCGTCGAGCACGCAGATCGGCGCGGGATTTGTGAGGAACACCGCAAAGATCAGCGCCATGGCGGTCAGCGCCTGCTCGCCACCGGACAGCAGCGTCATGGTCTGCGGCTTCTTGCCCGGCGGACGAGCGAGAATTTCGAGGCCTGCCTCGAGCGGATCTTCCGATTCGATCAGCTGAAGCTCCGCCGTGCCGCCGCCGAAGAGATGTGTGAACAGACGCTGGAACTGGGCATT
The DNA here is from genome assembly GCA_019635695.1 of Rhizobiaceae bacterium. GTDB lineage: Bacteria > Pseudomonadota > Alphaproteobacteria > Rhizobiales > Rhizobiaceae > RCIO01. Next base: position 263,018 of record JAHBYZ010000001.1, on the reverse strand, counting down.
GACCACGCCGAAAGCGGTGAGCAACCGCTCGCGGCCTTCGCGGTTCAGGCTCTGGATCGCCTGTCTGAGCTTGCGGATCGCCTCGATCACGTCCTCGCGCTCGGAGACGATGGTCTCCAGCCGTTCGGAAAGCTCCTGCTGCTCGGCTTCGGCACGCAGGTTCACCGCCCCCAGCCGTTCGCGCTCGACGCGCAGCCGGTCGAGCTGGCGCTCGACATCGGCGGGATCGGGCAAGCGCGCATCGGCCGCCAGCCCGGTGTGGCGGATCGCCAGATGCGGCTCGACGTCGAGAAGCTCGCGAATGCGGTGCTCGGCATCCTTGCGGCGCTCTTCCGCCGCGTTCAGCCGTTCCTCGGCCCGCGCGCGCGCCTCGCGGGACTGCGACAGCGCCTGGATCGCGGCGGTAGCGGCACGGTCGAGCTCGGCCTGGCGGTTCTCGGCCGCCTGCAGCGTGTCGGCCGCCTGCTTGCGCGCCTCTTCCGCCCTCGCGAGTTCCGACAGCAGCGTGCGGCGGCGGCGGTCGATCTCGTCAGGCATCTCGACCAGCGACTGCTGCTCGGCCAGCATCTCGCCGCGACGCTCCGAAAGGGCCGCGAGCTGGCGGTCGGCGCTGCCGGCGCGGGCGATCCAGCCTTCGCGCTCGGTGACGATGGCGGCCAGCCGGCGCGTGCGGATATCCGCCTCGCGGGCGAGGCCCTGATGCGCGGCGCGCGCGTCGGCGAGCGCAGCGCGGTCGCGCGAAACCTCGGCGGCGACACGGTCGACCGCGCGGCCGAGTTCGGCGATATCGGGGGCGGCAGCGAGAGCAGCAGCGGCTGCGTCGCGCGCCTTCGCGGCCTCGTCGCGGCTTTCGGTCAGGCGGGCGCGCGATTCCTCAAGTGCCGCGCGGCGCGCGGTGAACTCGCCAGCGGCACGCTCCGCCCTGGCCAGCTCGTCGCGGGCAACGCCGAGCTCCCGCTGCGCGGTCCGCCACGCGTCGCGGGCCGCGCGCTCGGTGTCCGCCGCAGCGCGAGTAGCGGCCTCGGCGGCCGCGAAATCGGCTTCCGCCGAACGCAGCGCGCGGGTCGCGTCGGTCGCCTCCGCCTCCAGCTCCGCCAGCCGGTTCTTCTGCGCCAGCCGAAGTGCTGCTGCCGTCGGGGCCTCGGCGCTGGCGACGAAGCCGTCCCAGCGCCACAGGGCGCCGTCACGACTGACCAGCCGCTGGCCGGGCTTCAGCAGCGGCTGAAGGCGCGCGCCGTCGGCCGCCTCGACCACGCCCACCTGCGCCAGCCGGCGCGATAGCTGCGCCGGCGCATCGACCAGCCCGGCGAGCGGGCGGGCACCCGCCGGCAACGCCGGGTCCTCGGCCGCGGCCGTGGCGCCCGCCCAGTGGGCCGGCGCCTTGCGGTCCAGCGGCGCGTCGAGGTCTTCGCCGAGTGCGGCGCCCAGGGCCGTCTCGTAGCCGCGCTCGACATGGATCTTCTCCAGCACTGACGGGAACAGCCCGCCGGACACCGATTGCAGCAGCTTGGCCAGCGTGCGCGCCTCTGTCTCGACGCGCTGGAGCACCGAACGCGCCTCCTGCACGGCGGGGCGCTGCGCCGCTTCCGCCGTCCGTGCCGCCGCGACGGCGCGCTCGGCGGCGAGCGCGGCCTGCTCGGCGTCCGTCTGCCGACGCTCCGCCGCCTCGGCCAGCGTGCGCTTCTCGGCCGGGTCGGCCAGCGCGGCGATGCGTGCGGCGATCTCTGAAAGCTCGCGCGCGGCGGCGGCCAGCTGCTGCTCGGTTCGCGCCAGACGGTCGCCCGTCTCGCGCACGTTGCGCTCCGCCTGGCCGCGCGCGGCGGCGGCTTCGGCACGGGCGGCGGTGGCCTGTGACAGCCCGGCCTCCGACAAGGCAAGCACACCCTCGGCATCCGTCAGCGCGGCCTTCGCCTTGACTTCCGCCTCGACCGACCCGGCATTCGCCGCCTGCAGGTCGCGCTCCTCGTCCGAGAGGCGCGTCAGGATAGCGTCGTTGTCGGCGAGCATCCGGCGCTCGCGCTCCATGTCGGCGTCAAGCTGGGCGACGCGCTTCTCCAGCTCGGCCAATCTGCCGCGCACGCGCGTTGCCTCCTCGTCGATCTGGCCGCGCGCGATCGTCAGGCGCTGCAGCGCGGCGGCGGCGGCGGCTTCCGCCTCGCGCAGCGCCGGCAGCTTCGAGGCCCCGACCGCCTGGTCCTTGGCTGCCTCCATCTGCGCGGAAGCCTGCGCGCCGACACCGGCGGTGGCGGCGGAAAGGGCGGACTTGCCTTCGCCCTCGGCCTCCTTCGCCTGCATCCACCGAATGTGCAGCAGCGTCGCCTCGGCCTGGCGGATCTCGGCCGACAGATTGCGGAACCGCGTCGCCTGTCGGGCCTGCCGCTTCAGGCTCTCGATCTGACCCTGCAGCTCGCCGACCACGTCGTCCAGCCGCTCGAGATTCTGCTCGGCGCCGCGCAAGCGCAGTTCCGCCTCGTGGCGGCGCGAATGCAGGCCAGAAATGCCGGCCGCCTCTTCGAGCAAGGCGCGGCGCGCCTGTGGCTTGGCCTGGATCAGCTCGCCGATGCGGCCCTGCCCGACCATCGAGGGCGAGCGCGCGCCGGTCGACTGGTCGGCAAACAGCAGTTGCACGTCCTTGGCGCGCGCCTCGCGGCCGTTGATGCGGTAGATCGAACCCGCCTCGCGCTCGATGCGGCGCGACACCTGCAGTTCCTCCGCCTCGTTGAAGGCGGCGGGCGCGGTGCGGTCGGCATTGTCGAGGAAAAGCGTCACCTCGGCGGTGTTGCGCGAGGGTCGGGTGGCGGAGCCGGAGAAGATGACGTCGTCCATGCCGGACGCGCGCATGTTCTTGTACGAGCTCTCGCCCATCACCCAGCGCAGCGCCTCGACAAGGTTCGACTTGCCGCAGCCATTCGGGCCGACGACGCCCGTCAGCCCGGGCTCGATGACGAATTCGGCGGGATCGACGAAGGACTTGAAGCCCAGCAGGCGCAGCCGGTTGAACTTCATGCCCGGGCACCGGCGGGCAGGCGTGCGGACGCGGTCGCGCCTGCACTCAGGTCAGGCAGGCCGCGATCAGAGCTTGCTGTCGATGATGGCCGACATCTCGTCAACCGGGAGCGCCCCCGAATATTTGTCGCCGTTGATGAAGAAGGTCGGCGTCGCCTCGACCTTGAAATCGTTCGCCCCGCGCTGGCGTACAGCCCTGATGTCGTCCAGAAGCTTCTGGTCGGTCAAGCAGGCCTCGAACGACTCCTGTGAAAAACCGGCCAGACGGGCGATCTGCAGCAGGGCGTCCTTGGCGTTTTCCACCGAAGCCCAGTTGCGCTGCTGCTGGAACAGCACGTCGACCATCGCGAAATACTTGTCGTTGGAGCAGCGGGCGAGCATGAAGCCCGCTTCCGCGCGCGGGTCGAACGGGAATTCGCGGAAGACGAGCCGCGCCTTGCCGGTGTCGATGTACTTCTCCTTGATCGCCGGCAGGGTCGTCGCGTGGAACGATGCGCAGTGCGGGCAGGTCATCGAGGCGTATTCGACGATCGTGACCGGCGCGTCGGCATTGCCCAGCATCTTCTCCGGCAGCGAGCCCTCGGCCATCAGGGCGGCCATGTCGACCTTGCCCTGCGAAGGCGGCACCTGAACCCCACCCTGCGGCGGCGTGGCTGGTGGCGTGTTGCCGCCCTGGTCATCGCCGCAGGCCGAAAGCAGTGCGCCGCCAGCCGAGACCGCGAGCAGCGACAGGACCAGTTGGCGGCGGGGAAGCGATATCTGCATGCGAATCACCTGATGACGGAGCGGAGTGTGCTACCGGATGGCAGCGGAAGGCGAGAGTTCGCGCCGAATTACGGCATCGCGTCGACCAATCCAACTGCCCGCCGATGCGGCATAATTCACGATGCCGTTAGCCGCCGGCCGCGTTTTCTCACAGCTTGCGTGTCTTGCGCGCGATGCCGGCGCCCAGCCGCGCCAGAGCCTCCTTGAGCCCATCGTCCTCCACGCCGGCGGTGACATTAGCAATCCGCTCCGTCTCCGCCGGCGTCAGTCGGCGCGGCTCGCGGAGCGCCGGCTTTCCCGGCTCGACGGGCTTCTGCACGATCTTCACCCGCCCGATGGCACCGTAACCGAGGAAGGCATTGACGCGCCCGACGATCTCGCCCGTCTCGTGCTGTACCCGAAGTGCGGCCGCGCCCGAGCAGGCGATGACCAGCGTCGCCGGTTCATGCAGGTCGTCCTCGCCGTGACGGCGCGGCCACACGACGCGCTCCGGCCGGGTGATGCCTGAAAGCCGCGGCCCGGCGATCTCGTCCCAGGACTGGACCAGCGCCACCGACATGCCGGCCCGGCGGCGCAGCAGCGGGTCGAGAATTTCGGTCGCGAGGTCCGCCACCGGCTGTGGAAAGCTCTTCGGCCCGGCCATGCTGCGCTTCTATTCCCTTGCCTTTGCCCGGCGCTCAGCCACAACGGCGCGATGCCGCCAGCCGCAACCCCGAAGCAAGCCGTCGAAATCGCCGGAAAGCTGCTCGCCTGGTACGACCGCCACCACCGCGAACTGCCGTGGCGTGTACCCCCGGCGGAGCGCCGCAACGGCGTCGTCCCCGATCCCTATCACGTCTGGCTGTCGGAAATCATGCTGCAGCAGACCACCGTGGAGGCGGTGAAGCCGTTTTTCCGCGCTTTCCTCGCAAAATGGCCGACGGTTCGGGATCTCGCGGCCGCGCCGGTTGACGATGTGATGAAGGCATGGGCCGGCCTCGGCTATTATTCGCGGGCGCGCAACCTGCATCTGGCGGCGAAAGCGGTCGCGGCCCGCACGGGCGCCGCCTTTCCTGACACGGCGGAAGACCTGCGCGCCCTGCCCGGCGTCGGCGCCTACACGTCCGCGGCCATCGCCGCGATCGCCTTCGGCCTGCGGGAACCGGTGGTGGATGGCAATGTCGAGCGCGTGACGACGCGGCTGCTCGCCATCGGCAAGCCGCTGCCCGACGCCAAGCCGCTGGTGCGCGATGCCGTGGCGCAATGGGTGCCTGCCGAGCGGCCGGGCGACTTCGCGCAGGCGATGATGGACCTCGGCGCGACGATCTGCACGCCGCGCCGGCCGAACTGCATGCTGTGCCCGGTCCGCGACGACTGCGTGGCGCTGGCAACCGGCGATCCCGCGCGCTTTCCGGTGAAAGCGGAGAAGGCCGAGCGGCCGATGCGGCGCGGCGCGGCTTTCGTCGCGGTGCGCAGCGATGGCGCGGTGCTGCTGCGCAAGCGGCCGGAGCGCGGGCTGCTGGGTGGCATGGCCGAAGTGCCCGGCACGGACTGGACCGCGCGCAGGGACGGCGCGACCGGCGCCGAAGCGGCACCTTTCCCGGCCGCGTGGCGGCGGGGGGGCGACGCCTCCCATGTCTTCACGCATTTCGCGCTGGAGTTGTCGGTCTGGCGGGCGGATACGGGCGACATGCCGGCCCCCGCCGGCCACTGGTGGTCTGGACCGGACGAATTGCCCGGCGAGGCCCTGCCGACGGTGATGAAAAAGGCGATCGAGGCGGCTATACCCGGCGCGACGCAGAAGAGGCCACGAAAGCCAGAATGACCGAGATTCGCCACATCGTCTTCGACATCGGCAAGGTGCTGATCCACTACGATCCCGACCTGCCCTACAAGCGCATCATCCCGGATGCCGAGCGGCGGGCATGGTTCTTCGCCAATGTGTGCACGCACGAATGGAACCTGGAGCAGGACCGCGGACGGACCTTCGCCGACGCCGAGGCGCTGTTGATCGCGCAGTTCCCGCACGAGGCCGACAACATCCGCGCCTTCCGGAAACACTGGCACGAGATGGTGTCGCATTCCTACGACGACAGTGTCGCCATCATGCGCGACCTGATGGCTCAGGGCCGCGACGTGACGATGCTCACCAACTTCTCGGCCGAGACCTTCGTCGACGCGCGAAAGCTTTTCCCGTTCCTCAACGAGCCGCGTGGCGTGACGGTCTCGGGCGAGATCGGCCTGATCAAGCCGGACCGAGGCATCTACGACAGGCACGTCGCGGATTTCGGGTTGGAACCTAGGGCAAGCCTGTTCATCGACGACAGCGCCAAGAATGTCGAGGGCGCGAAGGCTGCAGGCTGGCAGGCGGTACTCTTCATCGACGCGCCGACCCTGCGGCGCGATCTCTCACGTTACGGCATCTCGCTCACAAACTGATTCAGCTTGCTGGCAAAATGAATCAACCGGTTGCGGGGGAGAGTCCGCAACCGGTCATAAAGCACTGATTGCAAAGAGCGTTTACGCCGATTCCTAAGCTCCGGCCCGCAGCATGCCCAGCCGCGCGATCTTGCGCAGCTCGTCGATTGCCGTGAGCCCGCCGACGCGCTCGTAGTGCCAGAAGGTCCAGCCATTGCAGGCGTCGAGCCCCTGCACCGCCGCCCCCATGCGGTGGATCGAGCCGGCCTCGCCGCCCACGTCCAGCGTGCCGTCGGCGCGCACGCGCGCCGTCCAGCGCTTGCGCGCGTCGTGCAGCAGCGCGCCCGGCGCGATCAGCCCGGCGTCGATCAGGCTGACGAAGGCGACGCGCGGTTCGGCGCGCTTGCCGCCCATCATGGCAAGATTCGGCTCCGCCATCGGGCGGACGGCGGCAATGCGCTCGCGGGCGGCATCGATATAGGATTGCTCGCGCTCGATGCCGACGAAACGGCGACCGAGCCGCTTCGCCACCGCCCCGGTGGTGCCGGTACCGAAGAACGGATCGAGCACCACGTCGCCGGGCTTGGTCGACGACAGGATCACGCGGGCGAGCAGCGCTTCCGGCTTCTGCGTCGGGTGCACCTTGTCGCCATTGTCGTCCTTGAGACGCTCCGCCCCGGTGCAGATCGGAAACAGCCAGTCGGAGCGCATCTGCGTGTCGTCGTTGGCCGCCTTCATGGCGTCGTAGTTGAAGGTGTAGCCCTTGGCCGAAGCGTCGCGCGAGGCCCAGATCATGGTCTCATGCGCGTTCTGGAAACGGCGGCCACGGAAGTTGGGCATCGGGTTGGTCTTGCGCCACACCACGTCGTTGAGCAGCCAGAAGCCGAGGTCCTGCATCGCTGCGCCGACGCGGAAGATGTTGTGGTAGGAGCCGATCACCCAGATCGTGCCGTTCGGCTTCAGCACGCGACGGCAGGCGAGCAGCCAGGCGCGGGTGAAGGCGTCGTAGGCGGCGAAATCCTCGAACTGGTCCCAATGGTCGTCCACGGCATCGACCTTCGACTGGTCGGGGCGGTGCAGGTCTCCGTTGAGCTGGAGGTTGTAGGGCGGATCGGCGAAGATGGCGTCGACCGACTTCTCCGGCAGGCGGTTCAGCGCCGCCACGCAGTCACCCTTGAGAATGGTGTCGAGCCAGTCGGCAGACTGAGAGGCGAGCGGAAGCTCGTCGAGGAGACGTACTGCGGACATGGATCACTCAAATACTGGGTTACGCCTTTACTGCCTGTTATGGTTACCTTTCGGCGTTAATTTCCGGTGAAGCGGAGGCTGGGAAAAGGCCATGACGCGAGCGAAAGCGATAGCCGGCAGCGTGGCGTTCCTCATTGCGGCGCCCGGCGTCGTTGCCGGGCTCATCCCGTGGTGGCTGACCGGCTGGGAGATGGCGCCCGCCTGGCTCGTCGTGCGGCTGGTCGGGGCCGTCCTCATAATCGCGGGGCTGGCCTTCCTGCTGCACACCTTCGCCCGCTTCGCGCTGGAGGGGGGCGGCACGCCGGCGCCGGTCGCGCCGACGCAGCGGCTCGTTGTCGGGGGCGCCTATCGCTACGTGCGCAACCCGATGTACCTCGCAGTGGAGGCGATCATCCTGGGCCAGGCCCTGTTTTTGTGGCAACCGGTCCTGTTCGTCTACGCGGCAATACCCTTCGCCGCAGTGGTCGCCTTCGTGCGTTTCTACGAGGAGCCGACGCTGCTGGAGACGTACGGTGCGAGCTATGAAGCCTATCGCGCCGCGGTCCCGGCCTGGATACCGCGGCTGACGCCGTGGAACGGTGCGCGCGCGTAAACCTGCCCGCGGTTGCCCGGCCCGGTGGCACGGTGTATGCCGCCCGCTTCCTCGAAAGCCGGACTTTTTGCCATGCCCCAGCCCGAACTCGTGATCTTCGACTGCGACGGCGTGCTGGTCGATTCAGAGATCATCGCGGCGCGTATCGACACCGAGCTTCTGGCCGAAGCCGGCGTCGAAATCGAGATGGAGGACTTCATCAGCCGCTACGCCGGTCTGACCTTCAAGGAGATCGCGCTGCGCGTCGAGAAGGAATACGGCGTGCCCCTGCAGGCTTCGATCATCGACCGGTCCAAGAAGCTGTTAGACGAGCGGCTCGGGCGCGACGTGAAAGCTGTCGACGGCGCACGGGCAGCGGTGATGTCGGTGGCGGGTCCGAAGTGCGTGTGCTCGAACTCGCCGTCGGAACGGCTGGAGGCGATGCTCGGACGCACCGGCCTGCTGCCGCTGTTTTCCGGCAATATCTTCTCGGCGCGGGCCACGCCGTCCGGCAAGCCGAAGCCGGCGCCGGACGTGTTCCTCTATGGCGCGGAGCGCATGGGGGCCAACCCGGCGAACTGCTTCGTGGTCGAGGACTCCGTGCACGGTATCACGGGCGCCAAGGCGGCCGGCATGCGCGTGATCGGCTTCACCGGCGGCGCGCATTCGTGGCCGGGCCATGCCGACGCGCTGACCGAGGCGGGCGCGGAGACGGTCATCCGCCGCTGGGCGGACCTGCCCGGCGTGCTGGCGGCGCTGGCCATGTGGTCGGAGGACGCCGGCTAGCGCGGGCGACTACCGCCGGCGCGGCGCCGGGCCTTCGTCATAGCCGGCGATGAGCTGGATGCTCGCGGGCCCGGACGGGAACGAGAAGCCTGTCTTGGTGAAGACGAACTGGGTGGCGCCGACCGTGTCGGCGATCTGCACGGGATGCTGGTGCGTCGCCGTGTTGGCGGGGTCGACCGCACCGTTGGTCAACATGACGATGCGGATCGGCAGGTTGACCGTGCCGACCTTGCCCTTGGGGCCGGGCACGATGCGGCCTGCGACAGCGACCGTGACGGTGGTGATACCGCCATCGTGCGTGCAGGAGCGGGTCACGTCGCCGATCGACGCCTGATAGACGAGGCGGCTGGGATCTTCCTTCGCGCCGCGTTCGAAGGTCTCGTAGCGCGAAGTACCCTCCTGGAGGGTAATCTGCGGGCAGAAGGCCCTCAGGTCGCTCTGGCGCACCTCGGGCTGGCCGGAGGCCGGCGGAGTGATATTGAGCGCGTCGGCGGCGTTGTCCGACTGACATCCCACCAGCGCCATCGCGCCGGCCATAAGGGCCGCCAAACCTGCCCCGCGTCCGCTTACGCCCCCAAGACCCATCAAACGCACTTCCCTCACACAAAGGAGCTGTTCTATATCAACCGCGCGCGCGGAAAGCGACCGAAGGATTGCGGTTTTTGAAAGGCCGGGCCGGCGGCGTAGCAGCCGGTGCGGACAGGTGGCGATGCGGTATGTGAGCACGCGGGGCAGCGCGCCCTCGCTCGGTTTTTCGGACGCGCTGCTGGCGGGACTCGCCCGCGACGGCGGGCTTTACGTGCCCGAACAGTGGCCGACGCTGTCGGCGGGGGATATCCGCGCCCTGCGCGGCCTGAGCTATCCCGAACTGGCCAAGCGCCTGCTGACGCCCTTCCTCGGCGGCGAGATCGCGCCTGCGGATTTCTCGCGCATCGTCGACGAGGCCTACGCCACCTTCCGCCACGACGCGGTGTGCCCGATCGTGCAGACCGGCGCGAACGAGTTCGTGCTGGAGCTCTTCCACGGCCCCACCCTCGCCTTCAAGGATGTCGCCATGCAGCTGCTGGCGCGGCTGATGGATCACGTCCTTGCGCAGCGCGACGCCCGCGCGACCATTGTCGGCGCCACCTCGGGCGACACCGGCGGCGCGGCCATCGAGGCGTTCGGCGGGCGCGACCGCACCGACGTCTTCATCCTCTTCCCGCACAATCGCGTTTCCCCGGTCCAGCAGCGGCAAATGACGACCTCGGCTGCGAAAAACGTCCATGCGCTCGCCATCGAGGGCAATTTCGACGATTGTCAGGCGCTGGTGAAGGACATGTTCGCCGACGCGAAGTTCCGCGACGGCGTGGCGCTATCGGGTGTCAACTCGATCAATTGGGCGCGCATCATGGCCCAGATCGTGTACTACTTCTCCTCGGCGCTCTCGCTCGGCGCGCCCGACCGGCCGGTCTCCTTCACCGTGCCGACCGGCAATTTCGGCGACATCTTCGCGGGTTACGCGGCCAGGCGCATGGGCCTGCCGGTGGAGCGGCTGGTCATCGCCACAAACGCCAACGACATTCTGGCCCGCACGTTTGTCAGCGGCCGCTACGAGACGCGTGGTGTCGTCGCCACCTCCTCGCCGTCAATGGACATCCAGGTGTCGTCCAATTTCGAGCGGCTACTGTTCGAGGCGTCCGGGCGCGACGCAACGGCCGTCAACCGCTGGATGGGCGGGCTGAAGCAGTCCGGCTCCTTCACCATTGAGGCGAAGCCGCTTGAGGCCATCCGCTCGCAGTTCGCGGCCGGCCGCGCCGGCGAGCCCGAGACGACATCGACGATCCGCTCCGTGCTTAAGTCCAGCGGCTACCTGCTCGACCCGCACACCGCCACGGCGGTGCACGTGGCCCGGGAGCAGGCGCCGTCGGCCGCCCCCATGGTGGTGCTGTCGACCGCGCATCCGGCGAAATTCCCCGATGCAGTGGCCGCCGCCAGCGGCGTCAACCCGGCGCTGCCCGTCTGGCTGGGCGACCTCATGCAGAGGCCGGAAAAGTTCACCGTGCTTCCATCCAGCCTGGAAATGGTGGAAGATCATGTCCGTGCACGCACCCGTGCGGGCACGCGCGTGTAGGTCCGTTTTTTTGGAATTGGGAGTGCATGCCTGATGGGAGTCGAGGTAAGCCGTCTGTCGAACGGCATGACAGTCGCCACCGAATCGCTTCCGCATATCGAAACCGTCGCCCTCGGCATCTGGGTCAAGTCCGGAGCCCGAAACGAACAGGACGACGAGCACGGCATCGCTCATCTCCTCGAGCACATGGCCTTCAAGGGCACCAGCTCGCGCAGCGCCTGGGATATCGCCTCGCAGATCGAGAATGTCGGCGGCGAGATAAACGCCGCCACCAGCGTCGAGACGACCTCCTTCTATGCCCGGGTGTTGAAGGACGACGTGGCGCTGGCGATCGACATCCTCGCCGACATCCTCACCGACAGCTCGTTCGATGCCGACGAACTGGAGCGCGAACAGCATGTCATCCTGCAGGAGATCGGCGCGGCCCACGACACGCCGGACGACATCGTCTTCGACCGTTTCACGGAAACGGCGTTCCGACACCAGACCATCGGCCGTTCCATCCTCGGCACGCCGGAGACCGTGAAATCCTTCACTTCCGCGAACATCCGCGGCTTCATGGACCGGCAGTACGGCGCCGACCGCATGGTTGTCGTGGCGGCGGGCGCCGTCGACCATGACACCTTCGTCCGGGAGGTGGAGAAGCGCCTCGGCTCGTTCCGCGCCAAATCGGAAGGCGTGACACCGCAGCTTGCGACCTATGTCGGCGGCGATTTCCGCGAGCATCGCGACCTGATGGACGCGCAGATCCTGCTCGGATTCGAAGGCCGCGCCTACCATGTGCGCGATTTCTACGCCTCGCAGGTGCTGTCGATGATCCTCGGCGGCGGCATGTCCTCGCGGCTGTTCCAGGAGGTCCGCGAGAAGCGCGGCCTGTGCTATTCGGTCTACGCCTTCCACTGGGGCTTCTCCGACACCGGCCTTTTCGGCGTACACGCCGCGACGGGCGCCGACGACATCGAGGAACTGGTGCCGGTCATACTCTCGGAACTGGAAAAGGCGTCCGAGCGCATTTCCCAGCAGGAACTGGACCGGGCGCGGGCGCAGTATCGCGCCGGGCTGATCATGTCGGGCGAAAGCGCGGCAAGTCGCGCCTCGCAGGTTGCCAGGCAATTGCTGCTGTTCGGCCGCCCGATCCCGATGGAGGAACTGGTCGATCGCCTGTCCAAGCTCACCGTTGAACGCCTGACCGACCTCGCCGGCCGGCTTTTCTCGACCAAGCCTACGCTCACCGCGATCGGGCCTGTCGGCAAGCTGGCGCAATACGAGACGCTCCAGAGCGGACTGGGGCGCGGCGTGCCTGTGCGGCAGAAACTCGCGGTATAGCGCCGGCGACCATGCTGGGCCTTGTACCGTTCGGCAATTCCGGGCCGGTCATCGTCGGGCGCAATGTCCTGCTGCGCATGCCGCGACCGCGCGATCACGCACAATGGGCGGCGCTGCGCAGCGAAAGCCGGGCGTTCCTCGAACCCTGGGAGCCGCGCTGGGCGGCGGACGAGCTTTCGGCAGCCGCCTGGAAACAGCGGCTGCGGCGCTACCGCGCCGACTATGCGCAGGGCGGCGGCCTCGCCTTCTTCATCTTCGACAACGCATCGGGGCGACTGGCGGGCGGAATCAACGTCACCAACATCCGCCACGGCGTGTCGCAGTGCGGCAGCATCGGCTACTGGATGGGCGAGAGTTTCGCCGGCCGCGGCCTGATGCACGAGGCCTTGCAACTGGTCATGCGCCACTGCTTCGGAACGCTGCGGTTGCACCGGCTGGAAGCAGCCTGTATTCCGCAGAACGAGCGCTCCATCCGCGTGCTCGAAAAAGCCGGATTCCGGCGCGAAGGACTGCTGCACGCATATCTGAAGATCAACGGTCGCTGGCAGGATCATTTCCTGTATGCTCTGGTCGCCGAGGAAGCGGCGGCCCAACGCTGAAGGCCCACGAGACTTGCCAACAGGCTTCCGCCCGATCCGCGCCGCGCTCGTCGCCTTCATCGGCGGCTTGCTCGCGATCCTGACGCTGTCGGCCGCGCTCGCCGTCGAACCGATCAAGATCTCGCGCGAGGACGTGGCGCTGGACCTGTCGCGCGCCGTCGAGATCTACCGCAACCAGGGCGAGATGTTCCAGGTATCCACCGCGCCGGGCGTCGACGGCATCGTGCGGCGCATCGAGGTGGAGGCTCTGGATGAGCGCTCGACCGGCGACTGGGCTGTCTTCGCGCTCGCCAACAACAGCGACCAGCAGCTCGACCGGCTGATCGTGGCGCCGCATTTCCGGCTGGCCGGTTCGGAGCTGATCTGGCCGGACCTCGGCTCCGACCGGATCGCCGCCATCACGCCGTCGGAAGGCTTTGCGCTCGAACGCCAGGTCGCCTCCGACGCGGACATCTTCCTCGTCACGCTCGACCCGGGCTCCGTCATCACATTCGTGGCCGAGCTTCGTTCCGAGAAGCTCCCGCAGGTCTATCTGTGGGATCCGGAAGCCTACAAGGACACGGTGAACTCCTACACGCTCTATCGCGGCATCGTCATCGGCATCGCCGGCCTGCTGGCGCTGTTCCTGACCATTCTGTTCGTGGTGCGCGGTACGTCGATGTTCCCGGCCACCGCGGCGCTCGCCTGGGCCGTGCTCGCCTACATCTCAATCGACTTCGGCTTCTTGAGCCGCATCATCGAGATATCGCCCGGCAGCGAGCAGGTGTGGCGCGCCGGCACCGAGGTGGCTCTGGCGGCGACGTTCGTGCTGTTCCTGTTCACCTATCTCAACCTCAACCGCTGGCACGGCAATTTCAGCTACGGCGTGCTGGCCTGGCTGCTCAGCCTCGTGCTGCTGGCGGTGGTGGCCGTGTTCGACCCGCCGGTGGCGGCAGGCATAGCGCGCTTTTCCTTCGCGCTGACGGCGGCGGCCGGCATCGTGCTCATCGTCGTGCTCAGCCTGCGCGGATACGACCGCGCCATCATGCTGATCCCGAGTTGGCTGATGGTGATCGCCTGGCTGGTCGGGTCGTGGATGACCGTCAGCGGCATGCTCGACAACGACATCGTGCAACCGGCCCTTGGCGGCGGCCTGATCCTCATCATCCTGATGATCGGCTTCACGGTCATGCAGCATGCGTTTGCCGGCGGGGCGCTTCATCAGGGCCTGTTCTCCGACATGGAGCGGCAGGCGCTGGCCGTCACCGGCTCGGGCGACAGCGTGTGGGACTGGGACGTGCTGCGCGACCGCGTGGTGACTCGGCCAGACGTGTCGCGCCAGCTCGGCCTGCCTGCCGGGAGCCTGCATGGGCCGGCGCGCAACTGGCTGCCGGCGCTTCACGCGGACGACCGCGACCGCTTCCGCACCACGCTCGACGTCATCCTCGAGCACCGTCGCGGCAAGATCCAGCAATCGTTTCGCCTGCGCGGCGCCGACGGCCACTACCACTGGTTCCTGCTGCGGGCACGGCCGGTGATCGGCTCGGACGGCGAGATCCTGCGCTGCGTCGGCACCCTCAACGACGTCACCGAGCAGAAGAAGTCGGAGGAGCGGCTGCTGCACGACGCCGTGCACGACAATCTGACCGGCCTGCCCAACCGCGAGCTGTTCCTTAACCGCCTGGAGGCGATGAACACGCTGGCCCGCGGCGAGGAAACCATCCGGCCCACCGTCTTCGTCATCGACATAGACCGCTTCAAGAACGTCAACGACAGCCTCGGCATTTCTGCCGGCGACACGATCCTGCTCACCATCGCGCGGCGCCTGCAAAGGCTCGTCAAGCCGCAGGACGCGCTGTCGCGCTTCTCTGGCGACCAGTTCGCCCTGCTGCTCCTGTCTGAACAACAGCCGGCCCGCATCGCCGCGGTGGCCGATGCCATCAAGCAGGCGATCCGCGCGCCGATCACGTTTGCCAAGCGCGAGATCGTGCTGACCGCGTCGATCGGCCTGATCTCGTGGACCAACGCGCAGGCGACGGCCGACGAGATGCTCAAGGACGCAGAGCTCGCCATGCACCAGGCCAAGCGCTTCGGCGGCGACCGCATCGAGCCGTTCCGGCCGGCCTTCCGCTCGGTCGGCACCGACCGGCTGCAGATCGAGTCGGACCTGCGCCGGGCGCTGGAGCGCAACGAGATCTCGCTCGCCTACCAGCCCATCGTGCGGCTGGAGGACCAGACGATTGCCGGCTTCGAGGCGCTGATGCGCTGGGAGCATCCCCGCCGCGGCGGCATCCCGCCGGCGGATTTCGTGCCGGTCGCGGAGTCCTGCGGCCTGATCGTCCAGCTCGGCCTGTTCGCGATGCAGCGCGCGGCGGAGGACCTGCACGCCTGGCAAAAGCAGATCGGCGACGTGCCGCTGTCGGTCTCCGTCAACCTCTCCAGCCGCCAGCTGCTTCGCCGCGATCTGGTCAATGACGTCGCGTCGGTCGTCGCCCGCGCCAACATCAAGCCGCGCTGCTTCCGGCTGGAGCTGACGGAATCGCTCGTCATGGACAATCCCGAGCAGTCTGCCCATGTGCTGCAACGCCTCGCCGGACTCGGCATCGGCCTGTCGCTCGACGATTTCGGCACCGGTTTCTCCTCGCTGAGCTACCTTACGCGGTTTCCCTTCGACACGATCAAGATCGACCGGTCGTTCATCGACGACAACAGCCCCAAACGCGACGTGCTGCTCAAGTCCATGGTCAACATGGCGCACGACCTCGGCCTGTCCGTGGTCGCGGAGGGCGTCACCGACGAGAGCGACGCGCTGCAGCTGCGCCAGATGGGCTGCGAGTATGTGCAGAGCTACACGTTCGGCCCGCCGCTGCCGGCTGATGCGACCCTGCGGCTGCTCAAGGAACAGTATCCGCTGACGGCTTAGCGGAGGCTAGGCGTGCCCCGCGACCTGGCTGAAATGCGCCAGGTTGATGCCGAGCGCGGCGAGCACCCGGTCATATTTGCGGTCGATATCCGTGTCGAACAGCAGCTCCGCGCTCGCGGGAAGGGTCAGCCAGCCATTCTCGGCGATCTCGGTTTCGAGCTGGCCGGCGCCCCAACCCGCGTAACCCAGCGCCATCAGCGCCTGGCGCGGACCCCGACCGGAGGAAATGGCGCGCAGGATGTCGATGGTGGCGGTGAGGCAGACTTCGGGCGACACCGGCATGGAAGAATCAACCCTGTAGTCGTCCGAGTGCAGAACGAACCCGCGGCTGCGGTCGACGGGTCCGCCGTGCCGAACGATGAACTCGCGCGCCGGCACGGGCAGCTTGATCGCCGCCTGCTGGTCGATGATGCCCAGTTGCACGAGCAGGTCGGGGAAGCGCAAATCCTGCGTCTGGTTGATGATCAGCCCCATCGCGCCTTCTTCGGAATGGGCGCACATGTAGATCACGGAGCGCGCGAAGCGGTCGTCCTTCATGCCCGGCATGGCGACGAGGAAGTGATCGTTCAGGTAGCCGCTCGCGGCTTCCCCTCTCTTGCGGCGCAAAAGCTCCATGGGGTCACGGTAGTCCGTTTTGGCGGCGCGTCAAATCGCAAAGGCGCGACCCGGCGTCACAAGTCGCCACACGCGCATAGGGCGTCACACGAATATGATGCCACCTCGCGGGCTTGCGCATTGCCGGGTCTTGCGCGTGCGCCTACAGCCGATGGCCATGCCACGAAGCGCCCGCCGATGAAACACGCCGCAGCAGCCCTTGCCCTGGGGCTCGTCGCGCTGGCGCCGGCTGCGGCGGAAGCCGGTTCGAGCGCTTGGGAGCAGGCGCAGGGCGGTGGCGTGCGCATTGTCGCCGCCAGTCAGGCGCAGCCGGACGGCACGCTGCGGGCGGCGCTCGAGATCGACCTCAAGCCCGGCTGGAAGACCTACTGGCTGGACCCCGGCAGCTCCGGCGTTCCGCCGACCATAGAGCTGACCGTGGACGGGCAGCCGGTGGCCGTGGCGGTGGATCTTCCGGCGCCGCAGCGCTTCGACGACGGCTATTCGTCCTTCGCCGGCTATGCCGCGCCGGTGTCGCTTGCGCTCACTTTCCGGCCGCCGGTCGAGCCGAAGTCCAGTGTTGTCGACTTCTCCGTTTTTGTCGGCATCTGCGAGACGATCTGCATTCCGGTGCAGGCGACGCTCGCGGTCGACCTGGCCACCGGGACGCCGGAGGATGAAGCGGCTGTGGATGCAGCATTTGCCGCGCTGCCCGGCCCTGCACGGCCCGATTTCGGCATCGCCAGCGCGTGGGTGGAAGGCGATGAGCTGATCGTGACCACGGCCGCTCCCGACGGTGCGGCAAACGTCGAGCTGTTCGTCGCCTCGACGCCGAGCTTCGTCTTCGGCGAGCCGAAGGCTTCGGCCGACGGCAGGAGTTTCCGCGTTCCTCTGCTCGACCGGCCATCGGAACCGGTGGTGGCCACGGAAGCCGCGCGCTACACGCTGATTGCCGACGGCGAGGCGGTGGCAGGCACAGTCGCCATCAGCGGCCATCCGTAGCCCGCGGAAACGGGTTGCACGCCGCCGCGTTGCGCCTATATCCGCATCGACGCAACCCGATCCCAGGCAGGAGAGAGCATGACCATCGCAGTCGGCGACAGAATTCCGGACGTGACGCTGAAGCGGGCGACGCCCGAGGGCGCCAAGGACACGCCGCTCAAGGACTATTTCGCCGGCCGCACCGTGGTGCTGTTCGGCGTGCCGGGGGCCTTCACGCCGACCTGCAGCAACAACCATTTGCCGGGCTTCCTGGAAAACCGCGACGCCATCCTCGGCAAGGGCGTCGACCAGATCGCCGTTGTCGCGGTCAACGACCACCATGTGATGAACGCCTGGGCCCGCTTCACCGGAGGCGAGGGCAAGATCGACTTCATCGCCGACGGCAGCGCGGTTCTGACCAAGGCGATGGGGCTGGAAAGCGACATGACCGGCGGCGGGCTCGGGGTGCGCTCGAAGCGCTTCTCCATGATCGTCAAGGACGGCGTCGTGACCAGCCTCAATCTCGAGACGAAGCCCGGCCAGGCCGAGGAGAGCGGCGCGGCGCGGATCCTGGAGCTGCTCTAGGCAGTCCTGCTTCGGAGGCGCCGGTCGCGGCCGGCGCCTTCTTCGGCTTGAACGGCGCCATACCGGCGCGGGCGAGTTCATCGGCCCGCTCGTTCTCCGGATGTCCGGCATGGCCCTTCACCCAGTGCCAGTGCACGTCATGGCGCTTACGCGCCTCGTCAAGCGCCTGCCACAGCTCGGCGTTCTTCACCGGCTTCTTGTCGGCGGTCTTCCAGCCATTGCGCTTCCAGCCTTCGATCCAGCCCATGATGCCGTCGCGGACATAGTTGCTGTCGGTGTGCAGTTCGGCGCGAACAGGCTCCTTCAGAGCGTTCAGCGCGCTGATCGCCGCCATCAGTTCCATCCGGTTGTTGGTTGTGTGCGCTTCCCCGCCGGACAGTTCCTTGACCTTGCCGTTGTAGCGCATCAGCGCGCCCCAGCCGCCGGGGCCCGGATTGCCCGAACAGGCGCCGTCGGTGAAGATTTCGACCGTTTTCATTGCTGGCTTCATGCCGCCGCCGTCTCAAGCCCGTATTCCGCAGGCGAGCGCACCTGCCGATGGAAGCGCAGGCGGCGCAGATATTCCAGCGGGTCCTTCTTCACCACGAGGCTGCCGGCCGGCGTGTTGATCCAGTCGTACAGGCGCGTCAGCATGAAGCGCAGCGCCGCGCCGCGCGCCAGCACCGGCAGCGCCTCCGCCTCTGCCGCCGAGAGCGGCCGGACCGACACGTAGCCGCGCAGAAGCGCGGTACCCTTGGTCAGATTGAACGAAAAGTCGCGCTCGAAACACCAGGCGTTCAGGCAGACCGCAACGTCGTAGGCGAGGAAGTCGTTGCAGGCGAAATAGAAGTCGATCAGACCCGGCTCACGGCCCAGAAAGAGCACATTGTCGGGGAACAGGTCGGCATGGATGACGCCTTCCGGCAGACCAGCCGGCCAGTTGGACGACAGGAACGCGAGGTCGGCATCGGTTTCCGCCGCGAGCCCGGATTCGACGCCGTCGGCGTCGGCCCGGCATTTCGGCCACAGCGCCTGCCAGCCGGCGAGCGAAAGCGCGTTCTCGCGCCGCAACGCGAAACCTTCTCCGGCAATGTGCATGCGCGCGAGCGCCGCCCCCACCGCCGCGCAGTGGTCGGCCGTGGGTCGCCGTGGCCACATGCCTTCGATGAAGGAGACGATCGCCGCGGGGCGGCCGGCAAGCTCGCCCGTCGGCCTGCCGTCACGGCGTTCGATCGGCACCGGGCAGCGCACGCCGCGGTCGGCGAGATGGCGCTTCAGCCCGAGGAAGAAAGGCAGGTCGGCCGGGTTCACGCGCTTTTCGTAGAGCGTGAGGAAGTAGGCGCCGGTCGTGGTGTGGATCAGGAAGTTCGAGTTCTCGACGCCCTCGGCGATGCCCTTGTAGGAGGTCAATTCGCCGATGTCGTACTGCTTCAGGAAGGCGGCGAGATCGGTCTCGGCAATGTCGGTATAGACGGCCATGGTCAGGCGATACCGTTCACAAAGGCCATGTCGACGGCGGTCAGCGGCGTGTCGCGCAGCTCGCGATTCACCGGGAAGTTCTCCGTTTCGATTGCGGTCTCCGCCAGTTCGATCGACACGTCGAAGCGCTCGCGGAAGCCGGCGATGATCTCGTCGACGATGATTTCGGGGGCCGAGGCGCCCGCCGACAGGCCGAGCGTGCTGATCGCGCCGACCTCGTCCCACGGAATCTCGGAGGCGCGCTGCACCAGCAGGCCTCGCGTCGCGCCCGCCCGCTCCGCCACTTCGACCAGCCGCTTGGAATTGGAGGAATTCGGCGCGCCGACGACAAGGAACAGATCCGTGCCGGGCGCTGCGTGCTCCACCGCCTCCTGCCGGTTGGTGGTGGCATAGCAGATGGATTCCGCCGCAGGCGCATGCAGCGCCGGGAAGCGACCCTCCAGGGCGCGGATTATGCCCGCCGTGTCGGCTACCGACAGCGTCGTCTGGGTGACGAAGCCAAGTTCGGCGTCGAGCGGAAGCGGCAGCCGGGCCGCGTCTTCCTCGGTCTCGACAAGCGTCACCGCGCCATCGGGCAACTGGCCCATGGTGCCGATCACCTCCGGATGGCCGGCATGACCAACCAGCAGCACGTGGCGACCGAGCCGCGCGTGGCGCATGGCCTGCTTGTGCACCTTGGACACCAGCGGACAGGTGGCGTCGAGATAGAAGAGGTTCTTCGCCTGCGCGTCGGCCGGCACCGATTTCGGCACGCCGTGGGCGGAGAAGACGACAGGCGCGTCGCGATGGTCGGCCGGAATCTCGTCGAGTTCCTCGATGAACACCGCGCCCTTGGCCTGCAGGCCCTCGACCACGTAGCGGTTGTGCACGATCTCGTGGCGGACATAGACCGGCGGGCCGTATTTCTTCAGCGCCAGCACGACGATCTGGATGGCGCGGTCGACGCCGGCGCAGAAACCGCGCGGTCCGCACAGGCGGATCGTCAGCGGCGGCTTGCGGCGGTGGGGATCACTCGAAACCATGCCGCGCAGATGGCTGCCCACCCCCTGCCCTGTCAAGGTGGCGGGTTCCGTCGCGAGATCGATCAACGCCATGTGCGCAGGCTCCGCCGTTGCCACGCCCCGTTTCCGGTCTGGCGGTTGAGCGCCCCATGACGTGAAGATCGCTTCGCGACTTCACCGGGCGCGGCCCCGAAAACCGCTGCGCGATTTCGGGTAGGAAGCGGGGCGCAGAGACCGCACCTGCTTTATGTATTTTCGTGGCGCAGTCTCCCGCACCCCGCCGGCTCTCTTGTCCCGCAGCTGTCCCCCGCGTCGTCGCGGTTTCTGCTGCCATGGGACCCGATCGTGGGGGCTCATCACCCAGCCGCTTTCCGAAGGCGACCGATCCGGCACCGTCCTTCGCCCGATCGTTCGGCTGCGCGACCGTCTCCCGTGCGAAGGCGGGGGAAGAATAGGCGACACGCAAAGGACGGGGATAGAGGGGCGGGATTTGCGGGATAGAGGGGCGACATTTCCACGTCGTCATCCCGGAAGACCGACCTTGCGCAGCAAGGGACGGCTATCCGGGATCCATGCCGATGAGGCGTCAGGAATTTCCCCCTCGTGGCCACTGCGATGTCACGGCATGGATCCCGGATAGATGCCTGTTCGCTGCGCTCACACGCATCTTCCGGGATGACGAAGTGGAGGGGCTTCCGTCAGCCGTCGACGCCAGACGCGCCCAAACGCCTGCGCCGCCACAGGAATGCCGCCGTCACCACCAGCAGCACCGCCGCGAGCCCGTACCAGGTCAGCGCGTATTGCAGGTGGTTGTTCGGCAGGTCGATCAGGGTGACGCCGCCAAGCGGCAAGCCGCCGGGGTTGGGCGCGTCGTTGGCATCGACGAAGACTGCCAGCACAGGCACATCGTTGGGCAGACCGGACGTCTCGCGCATCGTGCGGATGTCCTTCCAATGGAAGACATTCTTCGCGGGATCGTTGTCCGGGACGATCCATGACGGCTTTTCGGAAAGCCCGGCGCGGGCAAGGCCGGTCACCTCGACGATGCCCTCGACCTGGCCTTCGGCGCGGGTGGCGGGATCCTTGCGGTCGTAGGGCACGAAGCCGCGATTGACGAACACCGCCTCGCCATTGGCCATGACCAGCGGCGTGTAGACGTTGTAGCCCGACTGCCCGTCATGGGTGGTGAAGACATGCCGCTCATAGGCGTGCTCGAAGCGGCCCGAGAGCGCGACAGGCACATATTCGACGTCCTCAAAGCGGTCGAGAGCGTCCTTGATGCCAATCGGTTCGGCGGCGGTGCGCTCGCGTATGGTGGCGAGCAGCGCTTCCTTCCATGCGAGACGCTGGACCTGCCAGGTGCCGAGGCCAACCAGGATCACGAACGCGATCGCAACGCCAACCAGCCCCAGCAGGAGCCGGAGCGGCAGGCCACGGGGATTGGTGCTCATCGCGAATCCGTGTCGAGGCGACCCTCGGCCGCCTTGTTGCGATACTGGAGCGTCAGAAGCACGCCCTTGATGAGCCTGAGCGCAGTGAGGCTGAGCACCAGCGTCAGGGGTATCCACAGCAAGAAATGGACCCAGAGCGGCGGATTGAGCGACACCTCCATCCACAGCGCCAGCCCGACCACGACGAAGCCGATGATGAGGATGACAAAGACGGCAGGGCCGTCGCCCGCATCCGCGTAGGAATAGTCGAGGCCGCACACGCCGCAGCCTGCGCCGACCGCGAGGAACCCCTTGAAGAGCCTGCCCTCGCCGCAGCGCGGGCAGCGCCCGGAAAGGCCCGCCTTGATCGGGTCCACGGGCGGCCAGTGGGCGCTGTCGGCATATTGGTGCGGCTCGGTCATCTGCCCAGCATAGGCCCCGCTGGCAAAAGAAAAAGCGGCCGCGTCGACGCGGCCGCCTCGAAATCAGAGTTGCGTAAGCTCAGTGGCCCTCGGCGATGACGGCGCCGAACGAACCCCAGACGTAGATGCAGGCGAACAGGAAGAGCCACACCACGTCGACGAAGTGCCAGTACCAGGCGGCCGCCTCGAAGCCGAAATGCTGCTTGGGCGTGAAGTGCCCCGCTATCGCGCGGAACAGGCAGACCGTCAGGAAGACCGTGCCGATGAAGACGTGGAAGCCGTGGAAGCCGGTCGCCATGAAGAAGGTCGCGCCATAGATCGAGCTCTTGAACGCGAACGGCGCGTGCACGTACTCGTAAACCTGCACGCAGGAGAACAGCACGCCGAGGGCGACGGTGACGGCAAGCCCCCAGACCAGACCCTTGCGGTCGTCGTGGAGCAGCGCGTGGTGCGCCCAGGTGACCGTGGTGCCCGACAGCAGCAGGATGATGGTGTTGTAGAGCGGCAGGTGCCAGGGGTCGAGCACCTCGATGCCGACCGGCGGCCACTGCCCGCCGAGGAACTCGCTGCGGGTGACCTGCGCCGCCTCGCCGGGGAACAGGCTGGCGTCGAAGAAGGCCCAGAACCAGGCGACGAAGAACATCACCTCGGAGGCGATGAACATGATCATGCCGTAGCGCAGGTGCAGCGACACCACGCGGGTATGATGACCCTCGTGGGCTTCCTTGATCGTGTCCGACCACCAGGCGAACATCACGTAGAGGACGACGGCGAGGCCGATGAAGAAGATCCACGGCCCGGCGATGTTGAGCCCGACGAAGTGGAACTCGTTGCCCTTGATGCTCTGCATCCAGGCGATGCCGCCGACCGCCATGATGAGCGCGCCGAGCGAGCCGAGCGCCGGCCACGGGCTCGGGTCGATGATATGGTAGTCGTGCTGCTTGGCGTGGCTGTCGGCCATGGTCATCCCCCGATCTTTGCGCCCGCGGGCGCGTCACCTTCTGCACCGGTTCGGCTGGCGGCCGCAACCGGCTCGGCAGCGTCGCCGGGGTAGAAGGTGTAGGAAAGCGTGATTGTGTGAATGTTCTTCAGTTCCGGCGCATCGACGATCTCGGGATCGACGTAGAAGACGACCGGCATCTCCATCTTCTCGCCCGGCTTCAGCGTCGTGTCGGTGAAGCAGAAGCACTCGACCTTCATAAAATAGGAGCCGGCGATCTGCGGCGTCACGTTGAAGGTGGCCCGGCCGGAAGACGGCGTGCGCGCCAGGTTCTCGGCCTCGTAGGCGATCTGCGTCGTCTCGCCGATCTTCATCGTCACCTCGCGCTGCACCGGGCGGAACGCCCAGGGCAGGCCGGACGACGTGTTTGCGTCGAAGTGCACGGTGATCTCGCGGTCGAGCACGCGATCGGAATACTGGGTCACGCGCTGCGTCGTGCCGCCATAGCCGGTGACCTGGCAGAACAGCTGATAGAGCGGCACGGCAGCGTAGGCTGCCCCGATCATGCAGAAGAAGAAGGCGCCGAGCGCCACCGCGACGGTGCGGTTGCGGCTCTCCAGCCTGCGATCCTGCGGACGCATGTCGCTCACAGCGCGCGCTCCAGGATGGCGGGCCCCATGCGCACGATGGTCAGCACGTAGATGACCACGATGAAGGCGACCAGCGCCAGCGCGATGGCGATCGAGCGGCGGCGCTGAGCCTTGCGCTGCGTGTCGGTCAGTTCGACGAGTTCGGGTTTGTTGTCCGCCATCGCGCTCATCCGATCACCTGCACCACGACACGGTCGACGAGCAGCAGCGCGAAGATCGAGAAGAGGTAGAGCAGCGAATAGCCGAACAGCGCCTTGGCCGGCTTCATGGCACGGTCGGCGTCGTCCATGCGCAGCACGCCGAGCGCGTACCAGACGAAGCCCGCGCCGAGCGCCGCGGCGACCGCGCCGTAGCCCCAGGACGCAAAGCCCATGAATGCCGGCAGGACACCCGAGATCGCGACCAGCACCGAATAGGCGAAAATCTGCCGGCGCGTGGAAGCCTCGCCCGCGACGTTGGGCATCATCGGGATGCCTGCGCGCGCGTAGTCGCCGGACTTGAACAAGGCCAGTGCCCAGAAATGCGGCGGCGTCCACAGGAAGATGATGGCGAAGAGCACGACACTCTCGATGCCGATCTGGCCGGTCGCGGCGGTCCAGCCGATCATCGGCGGGAAGGCGCCGGCGGCACCGCCGATGACGATGTTCTGCGGCGTCCAGCGCTTCAGCCACATCGTGTAGACGACGGCGTAGAAGAAGATGGTGAAGGCGAGCATCGCGGCGGCCAGCCAGTTTGCCGCCAGCCCCAACGTCATCACCGAGAAGGCCGACAGGATGAGGCCGAAGGCCAGCGCCTGCTCGCGCGTGACACGGCCGGACGGGATCGGGCGCTTGGCGGTGCGGCCCATGACGGCGTCGATGTCGGCGTCGTACCACATGTTGAGCGCGCCCGAGGCCCCTGCCCCGACCGCAATCGCCACGATCGAAACGAGCGCCACGAACATGTTGGGCGTCACCGGCGCGATCGCCATGCCGACGAAGGCGGTGAAGACCACGAGCGACATCACGCTCGGCTTCAGCAGGGCGAGGAAGTCGCCCGGCATCGCCTCCGAGATGCGCGGTTCGGCCGCGATCATGTCCTTGTCGATAAAAGCCATCGGTCCGTTCTTGGCCTCAAGACCGGAACCGCCGGACAACCGGCGGTTCCCGCATCATTCCGCTAGCGGATCTTCGGGAGCTGTTCCCACTGGTGGTAGGGCGGCGGCGAAGGCAGCTGCCACTCCAGCGTCGTCGCACCCTCGCCCCACGGATTGGCGCCCGCCTCGCGCTTCTTGGCGAAGGCCTCGAACACGCCGTAGAGGAAGATCAGCACGCCGATGGCCGACAGGTAGGAGCCGTAGGACGACACCGCGTTCCAGCCGGCAAACGCATCCGGATAGTCGATGTAGCGGCGCGGCATGCCGGCCAGACCGAGGAAGTGCTGCGGGA
The DNA here is from genome assembly GCA_019635695.1 of Rhizobiaceae bacterium. GTDB lineage: Bacteria > Pseudomonadota > Alphaproteobacteria > Rhizobiales > Rhizobiaceae > RCIO01. Next base: position 237,817 of record JAHBYZ010000001.1, on the reverse strand, counting down.
AGAAGACGAGGTTGACGCCGATGAAGGTCGCCCAGAAATGCAGGCGTGCGATGATCGGGCTGTACATGTAGCCGGTCATCTTCGGGAACCAGTAGTACCAGGCCGCGAAGATGGCGAACACGGCGCCCATCGACAGCACGTAGTGGAAGTGCGCGACAACGTAGTAGGTGTCGTGCATGGCGCGGTCGAGGCCAGCGTTGGCGAGCTGCACGCCGGTCACGCCGCCGAGCGTGAACAGGAAGATGAAAGCGATCGCCCACAGCATCGGCGTGCGCAGCGAGATCGAGCCGCCCCACATCGTCGCGATCCACGAGAAGATCTTCACGCCGGTGGGCACCGCGATGACCATCGTGGCGAACACGAAGTAGCGCTGCGTGTCGAGCGACAGGCCGGTGGTGTACATGTGGTGCGCCCACACGACGAAGCCGACGGCGCCGATGGCCACCATGGCGTAGGCCATGCCGAGATAGCCGAACACCGGCTTCTTCGAGAAGGTCGACACGATGTGGCTGACGATGCCGAAGCCCGGCAGGATCAGGATGTAGACTTCGGGGTGACCGAAGAACCAGAACAGGTGCTGGAACAGGATCGGGTCGCCGCCGCCGGCCGGATCGAAGAAGGTCGTGCCGAAGTTGCGGTCGGTCAGCAGCATGGTGATGGCGCCGGCCAGAACCGGCAGCGACAGCAGCAGCAGGAAGGCGGTGATGAGCACCGACCAGGCGAACAGCGGCATCTTGTGCAGCGTCATGCCCGGGGCGCGCATGTTGAAGATGGTGGTGATGAAGTTGATGGCGCCGAGGATCGACGAGGCGCCGGCGATGTGGAGCGCCAGGATGGCGAAGTCCATCGCCGGCCCGGGGTGGCCGACCGTACTCGACAGCGGCGGATAGATCGTCCAGCCGCCGCCGACGCCGTAAGCGCCCGCCGGCCCCTGGAAGAACATCGACAGCAGCAGCAGCGTGAAGGCCGGCGGCAGCAGCCAGAACGAAATGTTGTTCATGCGCGGGAACGCCATGTCCGGCGCGCCGATCATGATCGGCACCATCCAGTTGGCGAAGCCGCCGATCAGCGCCGGCATGACCATGAAGAAGATCATGATGAGGCCGTGCGCCGTCGTGAACACGTTGTACATGTGCTTGCCGGCATCAAGCGCGGCGTCGCCCTCGACGCCGTAGACCATGGCCGCGAGGCCGTGGAAAATCTGGATGCCCGGCTCCTGCAGCTCCCAGCGCATCATCACGGACAGGAACCCGCCGATGATGCCCGCGATGATCGCGAAGATCAGATAGAGCGTGCCGATGTCTTTGTGGTTGGTCGAGTAGACCCAGCGGACCCAGCCTTTCGGCTTGTGGTCGTGGTGGGCATCGTGGCCGTGCGTGACGGCACCGTGGGAGTGATCGTCATGCGCCGCATGCGTGTGCGTGGCGTGATCGTCGTGGTGGGTAGCGCCTGCCATCTTCCGCTCCGTCTGTGTTGCCTGCCGTATCGGGCTCAGTTGCCCGCGGCGGCGAGTTTGGTGCCGGCCTCGATGGAGGCGATGAGCGCCTTGTTGGCGCCGGGCAGATCGGCCTGCGCGGCGGCGAACCAGGTGTCGTACTGCTGCTGGTTCACGACGCGGATGGCGATCGGCATGAAGGCGTGGTCCTTGCCGCACAGCTCGGAGCACTGGCCGTAGTAGAGCCCCTCGCGCTGCGCCTTGAACCACACTTCGTTGATGCGTCCCGGCACGGCGTCGGTCTTGATGCCGAAGGCGGGCATGGCGAAGGCGTGGATCACGTCGTTGGCGGTGACCAGCACGCGAACCATGGTGTTGACCGGAACGACGACCTCGTTGTCGACAGCCAGAAGGCGCGGATACTTCGCCACGTCCTGCTTGCCGAACTGCTCGCGCTCGTTCTCCTTCATCATGAAGGCAGCAAAGGAGAGCGGCGTCTCGCCCTGGTATTCGTATTCCCAGTTCCACTGAACGCCGGAGGCCTTGATGGTGATGCCGGGCTCTTCCTCGGGCGTGTACTGCGCCGTCAGCAGCTGGAACGACGGCACCGCCAGGAACAGCAGGATGATGACCGGACCGACCGTCCAGATCACCTCGATCAGCGTGTTGTGGCTGGTGCGCGAGGGGTTGGGGTTCACGCTGGCGCGGAACTTGACGAGCGCCCAGCCGAGCAGGGCAAGCACGAACAGCGTGATCGGCACGATGAACCAGAGCGTGTAGCGCTCGAACCAGGTGATACTGTCCATGATGTCCGTGGCAGGATCCTGGAAGGTGAACTGCCAGGGATGCGGCTGGTCGGCGAAGGCCGCACCGGCGGCAAGCGCCAGCGGCAGGACGAGCATGGTCGCCAGAATTTTCCTCATCACCCTCTTCGTCTCCCCGGACTTCCCCGGTTTCCCGGATTTCCCGTTCCCGACCGGCCGCGAATGGACGCATTGCCCGGCCGGAATCCCGGCTCTGATCGGCGCGTTCAAACCATACTCTCAAATCCACCGCAAGGAAGGCATGCGCGGCCGGATGCGGCATTTTTGCGCGCGATGCGCCGCACCGGAAAACGACGTGAGCCCGCAGCGTGCGGACGCGATAGCGATGCCTCGCCGGCGTGGGGGTCGCATTTCCGGCCAAATTCCGGCCCAATCACGGGAAATGGGATATGAAACCTGCGCCTTGCAGCGCTTCCGCTTGCTGCGCGGGAAGGCTAGATTGCCGCGAATCGACGGAATTCAGGGATGGAGAAACGCGCCTTGAGAAGCTTCCTGATCGGAGCCGCGGCGACCGCCGCGATGGCGCTGGCGCCCTTCGCCGCCGCGGCGCAGCAGTCAGGCACCGTTAAGTCGACTCATGGCGCCTGGTCGATCATCTGCGATACACCGCCCGGTGCTTCGTCCGAACAGTGCGCGATGATGCAGAACGTGATCGCCGAGGACCGGCCCGAGGTGGGGCTGTCGGTGGTGGTTCTGCGCACCGCCGACAACAAGGCAGAGATCCTGCGCGTGCTCGCACCGCTCGGCGTGCTGCTGCCCAACGGCCTCGGGCTCAACGTCGACGGCAAGGACATCGGCCGCGCCTATTTCGTGCGCTGCTTCCAGGACGGCTGCTACGCCGAGGTGATTCTCGAGAAGCAGCTGCTCGACACGCTGTCAAAGGGCGCGGCGGCCACCTTCATCGTGTTCCAGACGCCCGAGGAAGGCATCGGCATCCCGGTGGATTTGACCGGATTTTCCGCCGGTTTCGCGGCCCTGCCTTAATTGAGCGTTCGATCGTAAAGTTTGTCCTGCAGTTGCATGTAACAACATCGCTTGGCGCCCGGTCCGGTCGCCTGATAAGTAGAATTTTGCTTATCTAGAACGCGATCTTTCACCTTTCCATTGAATCCGCTAATAAGAAGCAGATGCGGCGATGCTTAGGTGGAGGATTCCATGCTTGAGTATGATAAATCAACCGCAGGCCTGAAGCGCAGCGACGCTTTCGGCACTTCTTCCGACTTGCCTCATTCTGAGGTTACAGCTCTTATTGTACCAGGAAAATTTCGTGAATGGTGCGATCCGATTAAGATAAGAGTCCCGTGGGGAAGGATGGAGTACTGGAATTATATTGCATCTATGGAAAGTATCGGTGGAGATGAACCCACAAATTGGCAGGACAATATCTTTCTTCATCAAGAAATATCGATTCAAGAGGATCGGGGCCGGGAATATTGGCTGATCCGAGGACGTTGTTTTTTTAGTTTTTGGAACCCGCCAGCCCCTCCAAGCGAGCCGGGTGTCGGGATCAACGTGCGTTTCCTCGCAACGTTGAAATAGCTCAGCCACTAGCGCCTACGCCTCAGGCCTAAGGCAATTCCAAGCCCCGCGGCCGCGCCGATGCCGGCGCCGGCCGCGGCATAGGGCCAGCCGAACAGCGCGCCCGACAGCACGCCCGCCGCAATTCCCGCCGCCATCCATTTCGCGAAGAGCCGCATGGCGGCGTTTTCTTTCTTCGTCGCGCCGGGTGCAAGAGTTTCCGCACGCGCCTATATAGCCGCGATAGCGAATGCCACGGGAGTTTTCCAAGTGAGCGACAGACTTCTCGACCGGTTCGACGTTTCGGAAGAAGCGGTGAAGCGCATCGTGCGCGACACGATCGCCGGGGCCGACGACGGCGAACTGTTCCTCGAATATCGCGAGGGCGAATCGCTGATGTTCGACAACGGCCGGCTGAAGACGGCAAACTTCACCACCGACCAGGGATTTGGCCTGCGCGCGGTGGCCGGCGAGGCGACGGGCTACGCTCACGCCAGCGAACTTTCGGAATCCGCGCTGCTGCGTGCCAAAGACGCCGTTTCGGCGGTGAAGGCCGGCCATTCGGGCACGCTGGCGGCAGGACCGCGCGGCACGAACCGGCACCTCTACGGCGAGATGAACCCGATTTCCGAGCCGTCATTCGACGCCAAGGCTCGGCTGCTGGAGAAGATCGATTCGTACCTGCGCAACGCCGACCCGCGCGTTCGGCAGGTGACGGCGTCGCTCGCCGCCTCGTGGCAGCAGGTGGAAATCGTGCGCGCCGACGGCTCCATCGCCGCCGATATCCGCCCGCTGGTGCGCGTCAACGTCGCGGTCGTCGTCGGCGACGGCGACCGGCAGGAGACCGGCTCCTACGGAATGGGCGGGCGCAAGGCGTTCGGCGAATTCCTGTCGCAGGATTCGTGGCAGTTCGCCGCCGACGAGGCGCTGCGGCAGGCGCTGGTCAACCTCGACGCGATTCCCGCCCCGGCCGGCACGTTCGACATCGTGCTTTCCTCCGGCTGGCCGGGCGTGATGCTGCACGAGGCGGTGGGGCACGGGCTGGAGGGCGACTTCAACCGCAAGAAGACCTCCGCTTTCGCCGGGTTGCTCGGCCAGCAGGTGGCGTCGAAGGGCGTCACCGTGGTGGACGACGGCACGATCGCCGAACGGCGCGGCTCGCTGACCATCGACGACGAAGGCACGCCGACCAACCGCACCGTGCTGATCGACGACGGCAAGCTGGTCGCCTACATGCAGGACCGGCAGAACGCGCGGCTGATGGGCATGGACGCCACCGGCAACGGGCGGCGCGAGAGCTACGCGCACGAGCCGATGCCGCGCATGACCAACACCTACATGACCTCGGGCGACAAGACGCCGGAGGAGATCATCGCTTCGGTGAAGCACGGCATCTATGCGGTCTCGTTCGGCGGCGGGCAGGTCGACATCACGTCGGGAAAATTCGTGTTCGGCTGCACCGAGGCCTACATGATCGAGAACGGCAAGGTGACCCAGCCGATCAAGGGCGCCATGCTGATCGGCAACGGGCCGGACGCGATGCACCGCGTGTCGATGGTCGGCAACGACATGAAGCTCGACACCGGCATCGGCATGTGCGGCAAGGCCGGACAGGGCGTGCCGGTCGGCGTCGGCCAGCCGCACCTGCGCATGGACAGGATGACGGTGGGCGGCACGCGGGCTTAAGCCCGCCCGCACATCACCACGTGATCTTGATCGCCCTGGCGTTTCGCCGGGCCGTGGAAGACGGCCTCGATGTTGTTTCCGTCGGGGTCGAGCAGGAAGCAGGCGTAGGCTGATGGTAGATCGCCTGCCGGGTTTGCCGTTGTCCTTGCTGCCGGCTTTCAGCCCGGCCTCAGAAGGCGTCGACCATTGCGCGATCCCTGGCCTGAAGGCGAGGTGGTGGCGGCCGGTGAGCTTGTCGGCCGCGGCTTCGCTGCCGGCGGTGGAAATGCCCAGTTCGTCGGGCGAATAGTGAAGTCGCCCATGGCGACCACGGGAATGCCGAGTACCTTCATCAGCGCCTCGGTAGCGCTTGCTCGCCTTGAAGTCGCGCACGACGAGCTGGATGTGGTCGATCAGCCGGCCGCGATAGAGTTCCTGGGCTTCATGGTGCTCCCTCGTGTTGACGCGGGAAGCAGATGGCGAACCGCGCACAATGCGCGCGGCGGCTCGCCTCCTGTCAGCATCGCTGGCGGCAGGGGTCGCGTCTATCGACGCTTGCGCGGCTTTCCAGCAGCGCCACGGCCTCGACGTGCGGCGACCAGAGGAACTGGTCGATCGGAACCTGCGTGAGGCGGTCGCCGGCGGTGAGGATCGCAAGGTCGCGCGCGAGCGTGCTGGGATTGCAGGAGACGGCGGCGACGAGCGGCACTGTGATTTTGCGATCTGCTTCGACCGGTCTTCGCGCCGGCGCGGGGCGGATCGGAAGACGACGCCGTCGAAGCGGTCGAGCCGGGCTGCGCCAGCGGCCGGCGGAACAGGTCGCGCTTCTCGGTCGTCACGCGGCGCAGGGCACCTCCTGCGGAGCGAAAGCCGTGGTCGGCGCGGCCAACGCGGCGGCATCCGATTCGGCGGCGTGGACCTCGGCGGCCGCCGCCAGCTGCAGGGCGAATGGTGCGCAGCTGGAGAACAGGACGTAACGTTTCACCCTGCCGAGATGGCTTTGTACGAGGTCGGCCACTGCTTCGGCCCGTGCCGTTGCCTGCAGGAAGGCGCCGGGCGCCGGCTCGATGTCACCGAACCGAAACTGTCACGCGCGGCTTGCGCGGTTCGACCAGTATGTCGCCTCTTCCAGCGATTGCGCGCGAAGCCGGCGCGGGCGGCGAGATCGGCCGCCGCCAGCCGCACCGGCTGGGTCAGCTTCGGCAAGCCGGTCGCCTGATGTCGCAGACCGCTCTGCGTATGGTGACCGCCAGCCGGAACGGTCGGCGTTTTTCGCCAGCGCGCGGCTGCAAGCCGAAGCAGGTCGTCCAGGCGCTCGACGATGGCAGGCACGGTGATAGGTCTTCCGCGATGTCGACGATGTACCACGCGGCTGCGGTAGCTGCCAGCATCCCGGCCTGGGTCCTGCGGGCGGAATAGGTGACGCGGCGGCGCGAACCCGGCGCACAGGGCACCAGATCGATGACCGGCGCGCTGATGCCGCGAGCACGCAGCGCCTGACCACCTTGCCGCGCTTCCAGTCTCGGTGGCCGCGTCTTCCAGATGCTGAGCGAGCAGCCGCCGCAGTCGCCGTGAAATGCCGGCATGCGGTCGATGCGCTGCGGGGAACTTTCCAGCAAAGGACGATTTCGCCGCGCCCTCTTCCGCGCGACGTTCACGCGCTCGCCTGGCAGCGCAAAGGGCACGAAAAAGCGGCCTCGGATGGCGTAGTCGGCGTGACGCCGTCGCCCTGCGCGCCAAGGCGGTCGATGGTGACGACGCTTTCAGCCACGATCCTTCACCGCACGAGCAGGAATTCGCGATTGCCGTCGCCGCTCCTCGATCGGTGATGCGACCATGCCATGATCGCCAGCCGGGCCGCTCGTCGAGCCAACCGTGCAACTCGCCTGGCGACACGCTCGGCCACAGCCGGATCGACAAGCCCGCCCGCCGACCGCCCGCGCCCGGCCTCGAACTGCGGCTTCTCACCAGCACGACGGCGAAGGCACCTCGCATCGCAATGGCGAGCTGGCGGCAGCGCCAGTTTCAGCGAGATGAAGCTGACGTCGCAGACGATCGCCCGACAGGCCACCGCCAGGGCGGTGACATCGAGGTCACGCAGCGTTCACTCCTTCGAGCAACGACGCGCGGATCGGCGCGCGTGCTGCGGCGCCATCTGGCCGTGGCCGACGTCGATGGCGACCACATGGCGGCGCCGCTCCAGCAGCACCTGCGTGAAGCCGCTGCCAGTCGAGGTGCGCCGAGATCGAGCGCGTTACGGCCGGCCGGATCGAAACCGAAGGCGTCGGAGGCTGGCGATGAGCTTGAGGGCGGCGCGCGATACGTAGCGCTGGCTGGATCGGGAGAAACCGCGATGGCGGCGTCGGCGGGGGTCGATGCACCGGGCTTGTCCGCCACAGCGCCGCCGACTACCGTGCCGCGCAGGATCGCGTCACGTGCGCGCGAGCGGGACACAAAACAGGTGTGCGGCCGCGCTCGACGAGCAGTTCGTCGAGACGACCCTGTCGGCGTTGCGGGCTGGCTGCTGTGCGGCGGCATGCGCTTCCATGCGTCGGAAGGCGACAACTGGCAAGCGAAGTCAGCGTATCGGCGAACGGCGAACCGGACTTCGACGGCGGGCCTGAGGCCGTCGCGAAGCTTCGACCGAACCGGTCGCGGCGACGTTTGACCTGCGCTACTTTCGGCGCCAATGCCAACGCGAAGCCGCCGCGCAGCTCTCCGATCCTGGCCGCGACGATCTCGCGGCGGCGGCGCGTCGATGCTGGCGTCATAGTCGGGCCGCCTCGGCGACGGCCGAGCGGTGGCGAGCGCGAGGCCCGCGACTGCGAAACGGATCATTGTTTTTGCTTCCTGTCCTGACGCCGTTCTAGCGGCATCGACTCAAGAAAGGGTCAAGCGGCAGGTTATGGGCAAAGAACCAGCGTGAACAAAAGCTTGCGCAGCAATGCGGCAAGCCCGGATCAAAGCCGTTCAGAAACCATTCAGGCCCGCGCGGCGCGAATGCCGGAGCCGAGCGCGGCGAAGACGGCGCACGATCCTGGCGCGGTATCCAGCCCAGCATCAGCGACATACATCTTTTTCGCTTGGCGTGCTCGACGAAGGCGTCCGGCAACACCAGCGGCCTTACGCGCAGGCCGTTGTCCAGCAGGCCGTTGACGGCAAGGTGCTGAGCACCTGGCTGGCAAAACCGCCAACCGCGCCTTCCTCGACCGTGATCAGAACCCTCATGCCGTGGGCCAGCCGCTCGACCAGCGCCGTGTCGAGCGGGCGGGCGAAGCGGGTGCTCGGCAACCGTAGGAGAGTCCGGGCCGCGTCAAGTTCCGGCGGCGAGCAGGCAGTCCTTCAGCTGCGTGCTGCGGACAGCAGCGCAACCTTGGTGCCCTCGCGCAGGATGCGGCCGCGGCCGATCTCCAGCGCCTTGCCACGCTCGGGCATGTCGACGCCGACGCCGCCGCCGCGCAGGGCGGTGGCGATCGGGCCTTCGTCATAGACCGCCGCCGTGGCGCACCATGTGGCGCAGTTCCGCCTCGTCGGCCGCCGCCATCACCACGAAACCGAAGGTTGGACAGGTAGGCGGTGTCGAACGCGCCGCAATGGGTGGTCGCCGGCGCCGACGAAGCTGGCACGTCGATCGGAAAGCGCACTGGCAGCTTCTGGCGGCCACGTCGGGACCACCTGGTCGTAGGTCCGCAGGAAGTTGTGGGTGTGAATGATGGCGACGGGCAAATGATAGCCCCCGGCGGCGAGGCCAGCTCGCGAAGGTCACTGCGTGCTGCTCGGCGATGCCGACGTTAAGATGCGCTTCGGGAACGCTCGCCGAACAGGTCGAGCCCGGAAAACGACGGGCGGCTGGCGGCGGTGATCGCCAATGATCTTGTCGTCGTCGCGGGCTTCTGGATCAGGCTGTCGGCGAAGACGCGCGTGTAGCTCGGCGCATTGGCGGGCGCCTTGGCCTGAGCACCGGTGATGACGTCGAACTTGTTGACGCCGTGATACGGTCCGATGCCTTCTCGGCCGGCTCGTAGTCTTGCCCTTCTGCGTCACGACATGGATCAACACCGCCGTCGGGCTGTCGCGCACGTTGCGCAGCACAGGGACCAGATGGTCGAGATTGTGGCCGTCGATGGCCGGATGTGGAAGAAGCCCATCCTCGAACAGCGTGCCGCCGGCGGACGTATCCGCGCGTTCGACAGCGCGGTGACGGCGCGGTCACTGCGCTCTGCTCTGGATAGGAAGTGAGCTTCCTTCCGAACTCGCGGATGCCCTGATAGGGTGCTGCCGGAGTGCTGAGCTTACAGATAGGGAACTCATCGCGCCCGGTGGGCGCGCGACCACATGTCGTTGTCGTGCCGAGGTGGAGCATCGATCAGCCGCGCGCTCAGCGCCGGCATTGTTCATCGTCTCGTAGGCCAGCGCCGGCCGACATATGCCGTCGCCGATGACGGCGATGATGCGTTGAAGCCACAGCTCGAGAGGTTTGCGGGCAACCGCCATACCGAGTGCGGCGGAGATCGTGGAGGAATGCGCGGCGCCGAAAGGATCGTACTCTGCTCGGCGCGGCGGGTGAAGCCGACAGGTCGCCTGCCGCATGCGTGATGCGGTCGCGTGCCGGCCGGTGAGGACCTTTTGTGCGGATAGGCCTGGTGGCCGACGTCCCAGACGATGCGGTCGTCCGGCGTGTGTCGAACACGTAGTGCAGCGCCACCGTCAGTTCGACCACGCCCAGTCCCGCGCTGCAGATGATGGCCGCCGGTCTCGGAGAGACGGCTGATCGTTCGGAACGCAACCCTGCGAAGCGAGCCGCAGATCGATCCAGGGGCAACGCGCGCAGATCCGCGCACCTTGATGCGGTCAAGCAGGCGTCTCGGCGGCATTGCACTGGCTGCATGCTGGTGGAACTCGACATGTTCCCAACGGAAACAGGGCGGCCGCTGAAGTAAAACGCCGCGAAGGACGCAGTGCGCGCCGGCTCAGCGCTCGGGCAGCGGGATGAACTCCCTTTCTCATCGCCCGGCACGATGTCGAAACGGCCGGCTCGCCACTCCTTGGCCTGCTCGATGCGCTCGCGGGATGACGAGACGAAATTTAACACCAGATATAGCGCAGTGAGCCGAGCCGGCGCCGCCGAACGAAAGGTCGATGCGCACAGCCACCGAAACACGATCTCTGTCGCCCGAGCGGAACACCAGAAGCTGGTCCGCGCGAAGCTGTCGCCCGCGATGCCTCAACCTCGCCGGAAAGCAGAGATGGCGCGGCCTCGGCGCGGGCGGGGATGGCGCACGCGGCGTGCGGCGCGATCCGCATCCAGAGCAATCCGGTCAGGTGCGCAACCGGCGCGCGAGGCCCTCAACTCGCCGATGACGACGGCCGCTGTCCGCGCAAAAGCCGGCAGGGCGCCTCGCGGTGCCTGAACGCCGCGCCTCCGTTCCGCCGGCTCGGGCAGCGCCAGCCAGGTCTGCAGGCCGGAGATCGATATGCGCTGGCCGCGCAGTTCTCCGGCGAGTTGAATGAACGACGCTGCGTGTCGGGCCGGGCTCATCAGATTCACGTCGCCCGGTTTCGATGACCATCTCGGTGCCGAGCGACCGCGCTTCCGATCCGGCCATCGAACAGTAGGTCACCGTCGCCAGCCCGATATGCGGACGTGGCGCACGCCCGACGCCCGCCGGCCTGAGATGGCCGGGCCCATGCGATCGAAGAATGCGTGAATCACCACCAGCCGGCGCCGGCCTCGACGGCAGCGCGCGCCGCAACGCGAAGCCGCCGACATCGTGCGAACGCGGGATGATCAAGGTCTGACGGCGTCGGTGGAGAGCGCGCTTCCTGCCGGGAACGGGATCCTTTGCCGGGGAAGAAGCTCATCGACGAAGATTAGCCGACATCCGAACGATGCTGGCGGCAACAGCCGTGAACAGTCTGTCCCAACAGCCTACCTTGCGTCGAGCGGTTTCAAAGCCACCGGCCGGTTGTCGCGCAGCAAGAGAGGCGGATCTTCTCGACCTTCGCCTCGGCGTACCTTGTTGTGGCCCGCAATGCGCCTTTCAGCGCCTCAATGCGCTCGTAAATGCGGATCGATTCCTTCTCCAGCGGCACGTCACTGCGTTCGGAGCTGGTCGACGATTTTTCCAGCGCCTCCAGCGCCTTCTCGAAGCTCATCGCCTTGACGTCGTCGTTCGCCGCTTCAGCCATACCAACCCCCATCAGCCAATATGGGCGGCGACGGAAAAAGAAAGCCTCTGCAGGCCCAGCCGCCTTCTGAGCAGGCTCATTGAGCCGGCCTTTAGAATGGCGACCTGCGCCCGACCAGTCGCCCGTCGCCCAGTCGAAATCTGGTCCCGGCAAGGTTGACTTCGGGCCAGCGGCCGCGGTGGATGGGCGTCGCCGGTGGCGGAACGATCACCAGTTCCGGACGGAAACGCATCCAGCGCCGGGATCACCGGCCGAGCGGAACGCCTCGCGGAACAGGTCGGGAGCTGGTGCGCGGCGCAAGGGAGCGTTGAAGACGGGTGCCGCCGGTGCCGCGTTCAGTTCCTTTTGCGCTGGTGCCCGGATAAAAGCGGCATCTGGTGCGGAGGCGTACAGTACCGTCGGGTCGCAGAATATGTCCGGCGTGTTGCCGGTGGTGTGAATGTCCACCGATTGCGGTGACGCGCCGAGCGCCCTTCTGCGGCGATTTGGGCGGCGACGTGGCGTTGTTGAACAGGCAGAAGCCCATCGCCGTGACCTTCTCGCGTGGTGGCCCGGCGGACGGCGGCGACGAAGGCACGTTGTCGGCCGCGCCTGAAACACATCGTCCACCGCCGCGCGGCTTTCGCCCGATGGCGTGCAGTGCCGCTTCGAAGCTCTTCGCCCCGATCGGCGTCGCCGCTCACGTGCGTTATTCCCGCTCGGCGGGAAACCGCTGTCGCCTTGATCTTGTCGGGGAGATGCGATTGCGGATGGGCGTAGATGATGGTGGCTTCGTCGCCCTGGGGCGGCCTGCCGGTCGAGCCCGGCGCGAAACGCTCGCCCGAGCATGCGCTCGATGGCGCAGGCAGATCGGGCGCTCCGGATGACCGGGTTAAGGGTCAGATGTTCTGAGGAAGATCGTCGAATAGAAATGGTACATGAGACTGGTATAGGCTTCCTGCTCGGTGTGATGGCCATGGCGGTGGCAGCGCCTGCGGCTGATCAGCCAGCCGCGGACTGCCGGCAGGCTGGCCGCCCTGCGGAGGCGCGGCGCAAACGCGCCGAAGGCGGACGGCTTTTCTCAACCTGACGAAATGGCGCGACGCGTCCGTAGGCGACGATCCCACCGCGTCTGGCTGCTGACCCTCGATCACCTTGAAACAGACCTGCATCAGCGCCGCGACATTGAAGCGGCGTCGCATGGCGGCACGCAGCGCCCAAGCGAAGACGACGGTCACCACCACGCTCGCCGGCGGCTCGTCCGGCATGAAGGCGACGAAGGCAGCGGCCGGCGCCAGCAGGAGCAGGAACAGCGGTCGAGCGTCAGTCCCCAGCTGATGACCGCCAGCCAGATGGCGCCCTTCAGCATGGTCGCTGCTCTGCACACAGGATCACGCCGTCCTGGCGGCGCTGAACGGGTCGCGCCGCCGAGCCGGATGTTGTAGGCAAGCACAATCTCGTCGATATAGGTCAGCGCCAGCCGGATGATCGTGTTGACGAACCGCACCAGCCCGCGTCGAGGCCGGGAATCGGATGATATATGATGTTTGCCGAGCGAGTTTGGTGGAGACGCCGATGACGCCCGGATGAGCCGGATCATGGAGCACATTGCCTCGAGGAGCGCGCTCACCCCGCCTGGAGTGGTGTAGGCGATCTGGCCCTGGCCGTCGGCATCGGGCTTTCCGTCGAGTATGGCACCATGACGGCGATGTGCTTCTGGCCAGCAGCCAGAGCAGATACTCACGAATCCAGTACATGACGACCAGCGACAGGCCGAAGCCGCCGACGCCGCCCCAGAACGGCAGCGGTGGGCCCGCCGGGCGTCGCCGAAGACGCCCGTAACCCCAGCCGACTGCCGGCGCCTGGCGCCCGTCGCGTGACCATGATCCCATGATGAGAAAGTAGACCACGAGCCAGACGATGAACGTCATGTCGCGGCCATCACACCCAGTGTCCTGCCTATCGAGGAACTTCCACATCCGTGAACCATCCTCAGCTGGTCACGATATTCCTGATCGTGACGCTACTAAGGCGTGTCGCACTGTTGCGTTTCTAAGCTGATGTCGGTGGACGATCTGATGCCAAAGCCGAGGCCGACATAGTGGCGCTCGCGCGAGGAGATCAGCCGATCGACGAATGCCGAGGTCAGCGCAGACCAGCGCCGAGGCCGACTCACGCCATTTTGCGCGGACAGCGCGCTCGCCCGCTGGTCCCCGCCGTCGGCGCCACGGGTGCGCTGCGGCATCGACCGACGCCGACTGAGCCTTCGCGCAGGTAGACGATGACGCCGCGCTCCCGCCCATGCGCTGCATCATCTTGTCGAGCCGGCGCTGGCTGCGCCGAAGACGTCGACCGTACGCCTTCCGGGTGAAGCTGACGGGGACATTGACGCTGTCGCGGATGTCGCCGAAGACAACGGCGAGATGCTGCATGGGGTCCCAGGGCGCAGCATAGCCTTGGCCGCGCCGCCGGGCGTCTGGATATCGAAGCAGGCAACACGCTCGACCAGCGATCTGCCGCCGCCGATAGGCGATCAGGTCGGCGACAGAGACCTGCTCCAGCCAGTGGTTCGGCGAACGCGGACCACCTGCGGTCCGCGCATCACGGTGCCATCGTCGTTGACCAGTTCGCAGATGACTTTTCAACGGGAGGAAGGTTGGCGAGCTTAGAGATCGACGGCGGCTTCTTGTGTGCCGGAGTACGGAGCGACGCCGCCTCGCGCGCCACCAGCGGGAAGATACGACCCGGGCGCACGAAGTCGCGCGCGCCGACATTGCTGTTGGGCGAGGTTGCGCACCGTCAGCGTGCGATCGTCGGCCGAGATGTGCCGGTGGTGGTGCTGACGGAAGTCACCCGAAATGCGGAAAGCGGCCGAGTGCGGCGCGTCGTTGTCGGCGACCATCGGCGCCAGGTTGAGCCGCCGCGTCCTTGCGCGGCATCGGCGCGTCAGACGACGCCCGACGTGTGGCGCACGATGAAGGCCATCTTCTCCGGCGTGCAATGCACGTTGCGATGATCGCGCCTGCCCAGCCCTGGCCGTCGTCGTCCATGACGACGCGACGATTCACTCTGGCGGTTCGGAAAGCGCGCAGGGCTTCTCGACGACTCGTCTCTGATCGTATGCCATGATACCGTCCCTAGATACGGCTGGTCTGGCTGCGATGCCCGCGGTGGATAGTATCAATACAGGCAACCGAGCTGCCGCGCCCGATCGGCACGGCACACGACGACGCACGGTCGCCGCCTTTGGTCCTGATCTCGATGCTTGTTGCTGGTTGCCGATCGGCAGCGTGGTCGTGACTGACGAGGTTATTGACCGCGAAGCGCACCACGATGGCCGCTCCGATATATAGCGCCGGCGAGTGATGCCGCCGGCGATTGAGAGAAACGGCGGCTCAACTGTCATTGCCCATGGTCTCAGTCGCTTTCTCCTGCCGGTCAGACGCGCGGAGGCAAATCCGTCACCGATTCCGACACCTTTCTACGGCATTGAGCGACATCAAGTTGGCGGCGATGTCCTGGTCGAGCTTAAGCCGTAGAGCGGCGCACCCAGGCTGGGCGGAACGCCCGGCAACCACTTCAAGAACAGCACCGACGGACGATCCTGCCTTGCGGATGCCGTCGAGATATTCCTCGAAGACCGGCACCGAGGCGCGGTCAGGGTGGAGAACGGGTTGTGCTCGTCGCCGACGAAATCCCAGTCCCAGTTGGCGCGGTCGATGTCCTTCGCGCCCATGGACACCAAGGCACCGCGAATCGTTACGCCCGGCACGACCTTGCGCGCCAAGGCACCCGCAGCCACGCGCGCCGCGGTCTCGCGCGCCGAGGAGCGGCCGCCGCCGCGATAGTCGCGCACGCCGTACTTGGCGTCGTAGGTGTAGTCGGCGTGCGCGGGCCGGTACTGCCTGGCAATCTCGCCATAGTCCTTCGACCGCTGATCGACGTTTTCGATCAGCATCGAGATCGGCGTGCCGGTCGTCACCAGAGCGTCGCCATCCTCGAGCACGCCGGACAGGATCTTCACCTCGTCCGGCTCGCGGCGCTGGGTGACGAAGCGAGACTGACCCGGCCGGCGGCGGTCGAGATCGGCCTGGATGTCGTCGCGCGTGAAGCGGATTCCGGGCGGACAGCCGTCGACCACGCAGCCGAGTGCGGCCCCGTGGCTCTCGCCCCAGGTCGTCACCCTGAACAGATGGCCGAAAGTGTTGTGCGACATGCCGCGCCCCGCCGAATGGCTGCGCTTCTATGGGCGAAAGCGGTGTCGGTCAAATCGGGGCCGGTCAAATCGGAGCCGGTCAAATGAGTGGCCCAAAAACGGGGACAATCTGCCGCAACGTATTTGAGCAAGGCGTGAAGAAATGACACAATCGCATCGCTACATGCGTGCTGAAATTGGGGACAGCGTACCGCGGGCCGGGGCGCAATCAGAGGAAATCGGAAGAATGCGCAAACTCATCGCCTGCGTGATCGCGCTCACCAACGTGACGTTCGCGGCCTATGCCGCCGACGCGGACGGCAAGATCAAGGCGGTAGACGCCGAGAAGATGACCATCGTGCTGGACGACGGGAAGACCTACCAGCTGCCGGCCGAGATGGACATGAGCGTCGTGGTCGAGGGAGCCGAGGTGATCATCGCCTACGATCCCAAGGACGGGGTCAACCAGATCACGGACATGCTGATCCAGTAAGTCCGGTTTCTGCTCAAAGCCAGAGCAGCCGGCCGTCTTCCATCTTCAGAACCAGATCCTGCGGCACCGACATGGCTGCCGCCTGGGTTTCGCTCAGCCCGCCGACCATTTGGAATAGCGACCGCACGATGCCGCCATGCGTGACGCAGACGGTCGGGCGGTCGATCTGCTCCAGCCACGGCGATATGCGGCGCGCCAGCGCGGCGTAGCTCTCCGCGCCTTTTCCCGGCGGCAGGAAGTTCCATTTGTCGCGGTCGCGCCCGGAGGTCGAGCCCGGCGACGCCGCCTCGAGCTCGGCGAAGGTAAAGCCCTGCCAGTCGCCGAAATGCAGCTCCATCAGCTTCGGCTCGGCCCGGTAGGCGGCCGGCTCAAGACCCATCGCGGCGCGGATGATTTCCATCGTCTGGCGCGTGCGTTTCAGCGGGCTGGCGACGAAGTCGAACGATGAAGGATCGGCGATCAGGCCTTTCAGGCGCTCGCCATTGCGCCGGGCCTGCGCGCGGCCGGTGGCGTTCAGGTCGGTGTCGGCCTGGCCCTGCAGCCGAGCCTCGGCGTTCCAGTCTGTCTGGCCATGACGGCAGAAATAGACGAGCGGCATGGCGCCGTCCCTTGAAATACGCGGTGAGCGGAACCGTCAGTCGTGCTGGACGACGGAGATGTCGGGCGCGTCGATCGCCTTCATGCCGACGACATGATAGCCCGAATCGACGTGGAGCACCTCGCCGGTGACGCCGCGCGACAGCGGCGACAGCAGGTAAAGCGCGGTGTCGCCGACCTCCTCGATGGTGACCGAGCGCTTCAGCGGCGCGTTGTACTCGTTCCACTTGAGAATGTAGCGGAAGTCGCCGATGCCCGAGGCGGCAAGCGTCTTGATCGGCCCTGCCGACAGAGCGTTGACGCGGATGTTGGAGCCGCCGAGGTCGACCGCGAGGTAGCGCACGCTGGCCTCAAGTGCGGCCTTGGCCACGCCCATGACGTTGTAGTGCGGCATCACCTTCTCGGCGCCGTAGTAGGTCAACGTCAGGATCGAGCCGCCGTCGGCCATCAGCGGCTCGGCGCGCTTGGCAACGGCAGTGAAGGAATAGACCGAGACGTCCATGGTGCGCAGGAAGTTGTCGCGCGTGGTCTCAACGTAACGGCCGACCAACTCGTCCTTGTCGGAGAAGGCGATGGCGTGGACGAGGAAGTCGATCTTGCCCCACTTCGCCTTGAGGTTGTCGAAGCACTGGTCGACGGTGGCCATGTCGGTCACGTCGCAATGGCCGACGAGGAAGGCACCGAGTTCGGCGGCAAGCGGCTCGACGCGCTTCCTGAAGGCGTCGCCCTGGTAGGTCAGCGCGATCTCCGCGCCCTGGTCGGCCAGCGCCTTGGCGATGCCCCACGCGATGGACCGGTTGTTGGCCACACCCATGATGAGGCCGCGCTTGCCGGCCATCAGGCCACCGTTCGCCCCAGTCTGGGCCATATCGCTTCTCCGAAGGCAAAAAGACGCCTGCCTATCGCACAGGCGTTTTTTCGCGACAAGGGAAGGAAAGCAGCGAAGAATTGCGCGAAATGTCCCGGCAGGCGCCCGCGGCTATCCGCGGCGCTTCTGCATCAGCGCTTCCAGCTCCCTGTCACCCTGCGGCAACGCGATCTGCACCCTGGCGTAGAGGTCGCCGTGGCCACCGGTCTTGAGCGGCAGGCCACGGCCCTTGAGCTTCAGCGCGCGGCCAGAGTTCGACCAGGCCGGCAGGGTGACCGAGACCTTGCCAATCGGCGTTTCCACCGCGACCTTGCCGCCGAGCACCGCGTCCTCCAGCGGGACGGGCACGTCGATCAGCAGGTCGCGGCCCTCGACCCGGTAGAGCGGATGCGAAGCGAAGCGGATGGTCACCAGCGCATCGCCGCGCTCGCCGGAGAACGGCGACTGCTCGCCCTGCCCCTTCAGGCGGATAACCTGCCCGTCCTCGACATAGGCCGGCAGCTTGACCGCCAGCTTGCGGCCGTCGGGGAACTGCGCGGTGACCTTGGCGGCCGTCACGACGTCTTCCAGGGAAACGGTCATGGACGCCTCGAGGTCCGGCGGCTGCGGCACGCCGCCCATGCCAGGCCCGGCGCGGCGCCCGGCGGCGGGACCGCCCTGCTGCCCGAAAATCTCGGAGAAGATGTCGGCCGCGTCCATGCCTTCGGAGCGGAACTCGAAGCGGCGCCCCTGTCCTCCAGCACCCTGATTGCCGAACGGATTTGCGCCGCCGCGCTGGCGGAAGGCAGCGAACGGGTCCGCTCCGCCGGGTCCCCCCTGGCCGCCTGCAAATTCCTGAAAGCGCGGCTTGCCGTCCGGGCCGATCTCGCCCCGGTCGAACTGCTTGCGCCTGGCCTCCTCGCCGACCACCTCATAGGCCTGGTTCGCCTCGTTGAAGCGCTCCTTGGCCTTCGGGTCGTCCGGATTGCGGTCCGGATGGTATTTCTTGGCGAGCTTGCGGAAGGCGGCCTTGATGTCCTTCTGCGGAGCGCTCTTCGCAACGCCAAGCACGTCGTATGGATCACGCATGGTTCGTCAGACGTCTCGCCCAATGGGTTGCGGGCCAGATTCGTCACGGAATCGGCCCTGTTGAATATGGTCCCTTTCCATATCGGTTTCGATAGGAAGAAATTCCAGAGGCTGGCGCTGCTTTCTTGCCGCACTGAGCCTTGCCTGCCACGGCGGCATCGGCCATTGCCGGGGTAACGGAAGGACGTCCCCGATGAGCTATGAGCAGACCCCGCAGGCGCCCGATTTCGCCGACCGCGCCGAACCCTACGCGCTGTTTGCCGAGTGGTTCGCCGACGCGCAGAAATCCGAGCCGAACGACCCGAACGCGGTTGCCGTGGCGACCGTCGACCCGGACGGGCTGCCGAACGTGCGCATGGTGCTGATGAAGGACTACGACGACCGGGGTTTCGTCTTCTACACCAACTACGAAAGCGCCAAGGGCCGCGAGCTGCTTTCAGCCGGCAAGGCGGCGATGTGTTTCCACTGGAAGAGCCTGCGCCGGCAGGTGCGCATCCGCGGCGCGGTAGAGACGGTGAGCGACGCCGAGGCCGACGAATATTACGCCAGCCGTGCCCGCGGCAGCCGCATCGGGGCGTGGGCGTCGAAGCAGTCGCGGCCGCTGGAAAGCCGGTTCGCGCTGGAGAAGGCGGTGGCGGAGTACACGCTGAAGTTCGGCATCGGCGCGATCCCGAGGCCGGACTACTGGTCGGGGTTCAGGCTGGTGCCGCAAAGCATAGAGTTCTGGCACGACCGGCCGTTCAGGCTGCACGACCGGGTGGTGTTTACGAGGGAGGGGGAAGGCTGGGGGAAGGTGAGGCTGTATCCGTAAGCCGGCCTGCGGATGTTCGACGCTGCGCCGCGACCATTTCCTTAGGCGCCGTCGCAAGCCTCACGGGAAAAGAGTGCCCGTCTTGGGATTTACCTGACGATAGTGCTCTTTGCCTGGCTTCGCCATTCCCGGCTTCTTTTCTCCGCGCGGCCGAGTGGCGGCATACCGGACGACGAATATGGCGCTTGCTGCGATGAAGAGCATGCCCGCGAGCGCGATGAGATTGATCCATCCGGCAGACATGGCCCTCTCCCTGAGGCGCGTTTCAATAACCCAGCCAAACCGCAGCAAAAAGCGCTGCGGCGACAAGCATGAAGACGACAACATGAGACATGCTGAAGGCGGGATCGTGACCGCTTGAAATCATGCGATCGTAGGCTTCGTCACCCATTTCCTCGCGGGCGAGGCGCTTATGCAGTTCGCTCCGCGCCTCGTTGTGACCCTGCATCTGTTTGTAGTGCTGAGACATCCTCGATCAAACCCGTGCCGTTACGAACACCGCGGAAACCTACCCTTTCTTACGCGCCATAAACACCATGAATGCCTGACGCGTCTCGTCAGACTTGAGGTGCTGGCGGAAGGTCGCGCCCTTCTCCTCGATGCGGGCGATTGCGGCCGAGGCCCGGAACGTTCCACGGAGCGCGCTTTCGCTCACTGACGCAATACGCTAATGTCCAACGTCGCGAGAAAGGGAGCGAAACATGGTTGGCCGCAGACTCTCGTCAGCCGCACTTGCCCTGCTGGCTTCGATTTCGGCTGAGACCGCTTCCTCCGCGAGCCTCGGCGAGGAGTACGGTTCGCGCGAACCGCGCACTTGCGCCGACACCAGCGCCCCTGCGAGCGGAGCGATAACCGCAGACCTGGCCAAGACCTATTTCGAATGCCAGGCGGAAGGTCAGTCGGGCGCCGAACTCTATCTGGTCGAACAGGTCAAGGTGCAGGTCGGCGGCGGTGTTCCCTACACGCCGAACCTGGGCTCTTTCAGCGCGATCGACGTCAACGTTCCGCTTTACCCGATCCGCGGGAGCTATCTGGAATATCAATGCGGCAGCCTGCTCAGAGGTCACACGCCGGGGGCGAACTGCGCCACGTGCAACCAGCCGAAAGCGACCGGCTATTGCTACAAGACGACGTTCGCCGACTGGAACTGCTACATGGCGGATCAGAGTGTCACCGAGCGCAACGCCAGCGGCGTGACGCCGCCGCAGTAGAGTGGGCCTTCGCCCGGCAGGGGCCGGCCTTCAGCCCTTCTTCCGCGCCATAAACGCCATGAAGGCCTGGCGCGCTTCATCTGACTTGAGCCGCTGGCGGAAGGCCGCGCCCTCCTCCTTGATGCGGGCGATGACGGCGGAGCGGTCGCCGACCATCAGGTCGCGGGCGATGCGCAGCGCCTCGGGCGGCTTGGCGGCGATGCGCTCGGCGCCGGCGAAGACTTCAGCTTCGAGGTCGGATTCAGGTACAACCTTGTAGATCAGGCCGGCCGCCAGCGCGCGCTCGGCCGAGAAGCCTTCGCCGAGCGCCAGCAAGGCAAAGGCCTGCTGCCGGCCAAGAAGAGCAGGTGCGAGCAGGCTGGAGCCCGCCTCGGGCACCAGCGCCAGATCGACGAAGGGCGTGCGGAACTCCGTGCGCGGCGTGGCGAAGGTCATGTCGCAGTGGAAATGGATGGTCGTGCCGATGCCGACCGCGATGCCGTCGGCGCCGGACACGATCGGCTTCTTCGCGCCGGCGAGCGCGATCAGGAAATCCCAGACCTCCGTACCGCCTTCGCCGCCCTGCGCGACGGCAAGAAAGTCCATGAGGTCGTTGCCGGACGAAAACGCGCCGGGCACGCCGAGGATGACATGGCAGCGCACGCCTGCGTCCGCGTCGCCGGCAGTCAGCCCGGCCGCCATCGCCGCATACATGGCGCGGGTGATGGCGTTCTTCTTGTCCGGGCGGTTCATGCGGATCACGTTGATCGCGCCGCGGCGCTCGACGAGGATGTGGTCGGACATTCGTTTACTCTTCCCTTTGCTGCGGAAACGACCGCATCTGTGCCGCCCCCTCCACCGCCTACGGCGGTCCCCCTCCCCCGTAAACGGGGGAGGATCCGCAATCACGCGAACTCGATTGCAGCCAGGCTGTCCGCGCCTTCGGTGACGCGGTCCTTCAGCGAAGCGGTTTCGGAAACGAGATTTTCGGCGAAGAAGCGGCAGAGCGCGGCGTGCCTGCCGCCCTTGGCCGCCACGGCCGCGCGGGCCAGATAGGCGCCTCCGGCGGCCAACGAGATCTGACGCAGGTACGGCGTCGCGCCGGACAGCGCGTCCTTCGTGCGCCCCTCGGCCAGCGCCGTCATCAGCCATGCGGTGGTCGCCTCGACATCGTCCAGCGCGGACGACAGCCGGTCGGCGGATTTGCCGAGACCGGGCAGGTTCGACTTGCGCAACGCGTCCACGTCGGCACGCAGTTCGGCCAGATAGGACTTGATTTGGTCGCCGCCGGACAGCGGCAGCTTGCGCTGCACGAGGTCGATCGCCTGAATGCCGTTGGTGCCTTCATAGATCGGCGCGATGCGGGCATCGCGCAGCAGTGCGGCCGCTCCCGTTTCCTCGATGAAGCCCATGCCGCCATGCACCTGCACGCCGAGCGAGGCGACATCGACGCCGACATCGGTCGAGAAAGCCTTGGCGAGCGGCGTGAGCAGGCCGGCGCGCTCGTTCCAGTGCTTCGCTTCGTCGCCGGCCGTGGCCTTGGCCATGTCGAGCGCGTGGGCGCAGGAGTAGGAGATGGCGCGCGCGGTCCAGGTGAGCGCCTGCATGGTGGAGAGCATGCGGCGCACGTCCGGGTGCAGGACGATCGGGCTCATGCCCTGTCCAGTGTCGCCCTCGGCGCGGCCCTGCCGCCGCTCCTGCGCGTAGCGAACCGCCTTCTGCGTCGCGGCCTCGGCGACCGCAACGCCCTGCATGCCGACGGCGAGGCGGGCGTTGTTCATCATGGTGAACATGCAGGCCAGCCCGCGATTCTCCTCGCCGATCAGCCAGCCGACCGCACCCTTCTCCTCGCCGGGCACGGAGCCGTCGCCGTAGATCATGGTGCAGGTGGGCGAGCCGTGGATGCCGAGCTTGTGCTCGATGGAGGCGCAGAAGACATCGTTGCGGCGGCCGAGCGAACCGTCCTCGTTGACGAGGAATTTCGGCACGAGGAACAGCGAAATGCCGCGCGTGCCGGCCGGCGCGTCGGGCAGGCGCGCGAGCACCGTGTGCACGATGTTGTCGGTGTAGTCGTGCTCGCCATAGGTGATGAATATCTTCTGGCCGAAGATGCGGTAGGTGCCGTCACCGGCCCGCTCGGCGCGGGTGCGCAGCGCGGCAAGGTCCGAACCGGCCTGCGGCTCGGTCAGGTTCATCGTGCCCATCCATTCGCCGGACACGAGCCTGTCGAGATAGGTGGCCTTGAGGTCGCCGGAAGCGTGCTTCTCCAGCGCCTCGACCGCGCCCATGGTCAGCGTCGGGCCGATGGCAAAAGCCATCGAGCCGGAGTTCCACATCTCAAGTGCAGCGACCGACAGCATCGTCGGCAGGCCCTGCCCGCCATGCTCGACCGGTCCGGCCAGCGCATTCCAGCCGCCTTCACGCCAGCGGGCGTAGAGCTCCTTCCAGCCCGGAGGGGTGGTGACCTTGCCGTCCTTCCACACCGCGCCCGTCTCGTCGCCCGCCTTGTAGGCCGGGGCGATCTCCTCGCTGGCGAAGCGTCCCGCTTCGGAGAGCACGGCGTCGGCGAGATCTTCCGAGAGGTCGCCGAACCGGCCGGCATCGATAGCCGCCGTCAGACCCGCGACATGCTTCAGCGTGAAGGCGATTTCGTCCACCGGCGCGCGATACATGGCCCCTCCCCGCAGGCTTGATGCCGGCCTATTTCGGCCGTCTCGATCTGCTATTGGCTTTTTACGTAAACGTCAATTGTTCCGGTGAAAGCTTGCCAGAGGCGTCCGCATGGGTCTAGGTCGCGCGGTGCCGCAGCAGGCGGCCGGACGAGGTTGCGGATGCTCGCGCGCGGCGAGAAATACAAATGCATAGAATGCGGCCTGCCCTATGCGGCGGAGGGCTTCGATCTGCACTACGGCCGGATCGAGAACGGCCCGGCCTACTGGTCCGACCGTGGGCTGCTGTGCTCGCCCACATGCTCGCTGGCGCACTACAGGAAGCGCGCGGCCGAGGGTACGCTGCCCAAGCAGCCGGCGAAGAACCCGCTGGAGCGCTAAGAGCAAGAGTAGGTTAGATGGGCCGTTCTCTCCGGTGCAGTCGGTAGCGAATTAGCCAGCGCATCCGCGCCAGGTTCTACTGCCTTCCGCAAGGCTTCTCCACGCCCCATCATCGACCTTATCTGCGGGGGCTTACCCCAAGGATTGGTCACTGGTTTGTGACTTCCTACCGCTATCGCAGACCGTCGGCTGTAGCGAGCCTCCGGGACAATTCGGCCTTAACCCGTTTCCCCAGTTTTGGAGACGCCTCAAAGCACCGCTACGCGCAACGCCTCGAGATTGGGGACTTCAAAAAGGCTTCCAACAAGGAAAGCCTCCTTTCTATCCCCCCAGATGGGGACTGTGTGAGACGTGGTTGCAGGTGTGCAATCTTTCAAGAAGCCGCACCATATTTTTCGCGCTCGACCGCGCGCCAGCCGATGTCGCGGCGGCAGAAGCCGCCGGGCCAGTCGATCGCGTCCACCGCGCGGTAGGCGGCCGCCTGCGCCTGCGAGACGGTCTTGCCCGTCGCGGTAACGTTGAGCACGCGACCGCCATTGGCGACGAGTACCCCATCCTTCAGCGCCGTCCCGGCGTGGAAGACCTTCGCGCCGGTCGCCTCGGCCCTGTCGATGCCGGCGATGACGGTGCCCTTGCGCGGCGTGGCCGGATAGCCTTCGGCGGCCATCACCACGGTCAGCGCGGTTTCGCCTTTCCAGCGGGCCAACGCTTCGGAAAGCCGGCCCTGCGCCGAGGCGAGCAGCAGCGGCACGAGGTCGCCGTCGAGGCGCGTCATCAGCACCTGGCATTCGGGATCGCCGAAGCGGGTGTTGTATTCGATCAGCTTCGGGCCGTCCTTGGTCAGCATCAGCCCGGCGAACAGCACGCCCTTGAACGGCGCGCCCAGTTCGGCCATGCCGCGCAGCGTCGGCGCCACGATCTCTCGCATGACCTGCGCCTCGATCCCGGGGGTGAAAGCCGGGGCCGGCGAATAGGCGCCCATGCCGCCGGTGTTCGGCCCGGTGTCGCCATCGCCGACGCGCTTGTGGTCCTGGGCGGAGCCGAACGGCAGGGCGGTGCCCCCGTCGCACAGGCAGAAGAAGCTGGTCTCCTCGCCTTCGAGGAACTCCTCGACAACGACCTCTGCGCCCGCACCGCCGAAAGCCCCTTCAAAGCAGGCGTCGATGGCGTCGAACGCTTCGTCCAGCGTCATCGCCACGGTGACACCCTTACCGGCCGCAAGCCCGTCCGCCTTGACCACGATCGGAGCGCCCATGCGGCGCGCGTAGGCCTTGGCCTTCGGCGCGTTGTTGAAGCGCTCGTAGGCGCCGGTGGGGATATCCATGCGGGCGCACAGATCCTTGGTGAAACCCTTAGAGCCCTCGAGCCGCGCCGCGGCGGCGGACGGTCCGAACACCGCGATGCCCGCTGCCGAGAGCGCGTCGGCGAGCCCGGCCACAAGCGGCGCCTCCGGCCCGATGACGACGAAATCGACTTCGTTGGCCCGTGAAAAGGCGACGATCGCCGCGTGGTCATCGACATCCAGCGCCACGCACTGGGCATCCTGCGCGATGCCGGGATTGCCGGGCGCACACCACAGCTTCGCGACCAGCGGCGAGCGCGCGATCTTCCACGCCAGCGCGTGCTCGCGCCCGCCCGAACCGATGATGAGGATGTTCATGTGCGCGCGTCCCCGTTCGCGCCCCGCCTATGGGGGAAGGCGTGCGTGGTCAAGGGCGCTTGGGGGATAGGGGATGCTCCGCTGACCCTAGCCTCGATTGAAAGGCGAATGAGGTCGCGATAGCCTTGATATCGGAGGTTTTGGCAATGCGTGTCACCGCTACACTCGACGATACTCTTCTTCGTGATGCCGAGGAACTGACGGGCAATACCAATCGGACTGCACTGCTGCGCGCGGTGCTCAAGGCACTGGTCCAACGCGAAACCGCGAGGCGACTCGCACGGCTGGGCGGCTCCGATCCAAATGCCGAGGCTGCTCCGCGCCGCAGGCCACCACACTAATTTTGCTTGGCGACTACCAGCTCCGTCAGCGGCCGTAGTGGAACCGACAGCCCGCGATTTCCAGCGCCTGCTGATCGCCTTTGCCGGTCACGCGATAGATGAAGCGGTGTTCACGGTCGATACGCCGGGACGAAAACCCGGACATCTCATTACGCAGCGGTTCCGGCTTGCCAAGGCCGACGAATGGCTGCCGCCTGGTCTCTTTTATCAAGAGATTTATGCGATCCACCATGTCGCGATCGGACGCCAGCCAATGCTGGTAATCGTCCCATGACCGGCCGGAGAAGATGAGCTTCATGGCTCGATCAGGTCGCGCTCGATCCCTTTGCCCGCATCCAGTTCCGCAATCGATTCAAGCAGGTGCTTGGCATTGGCTGGATTGCTTAGCAGATATGCGGTTTCCTGCATGCCCTCCCAGTCAGAGAGCGGCAGTACGACCATCGGCTCACGGCCCTGCCTCGTTACTACGAGCTCCGTGCGGTCAGCTTCCAGTTCATCGAAATATTTCGCCATGTTGGCGCGAAGTTCGGTGAGGGTGACGTGTGTCGTCATATCGTCCTCCGATGGACATACATAAATCTGTACAGACTTTAGATCAAGCCCGACACACTTTCGCGTAAGCCTTGACGCCCCTCTCCCTCCCTGCCACTGCCACCGCATGGAACCCATCCAATCCCGCGAGACGCAGGGCCGGGTTGCGGACGCGCCGTCCGGCCACTGGGTGTATCGCGCCCTGCCCCGCGCGGCGTGGCCCTACGCCCAGCTCGCGCGCTGGGACCGCCCGATCGGCTGGATTCTGCTGCTGTGGCCCTGCTGGTGGTCGGCGGCGATGGCGGCCAGCGCGCACGCAAAGCCGGGAGCCTCGCTGCTTTCGGTGCTGCCTTCGCCGTGGACGCTGGCCCTTTTCCTGATCGGCGCTGTTGCCATGCGCGGGGCCGGGTGCACCTACAACGATCTCGCCGACGAGGATTTCGACGCGCAGGTGGCGCGCACGCGCTCTCGCCCTTTGCCGGCCGGCAAGGTCACGCGAAAACAGGCATGGGCCTTCCTTGTCGCGCAGGCGCTGGTCGGGCTGGCGGTGCTGCTGCAGTTCAACTGGTTCGCGGTCACGGTCGGCGTCGGCTCGCTGGCGATCGTGGCGATCTACCCGTTCATGAAACGCGTCACCGACTGGCCGCAGGCCTTTCTCGGGCTCGCCTTCTCATGGGGCGCGCTGATGGGCTGGGCGGCGCATTTCGGCAGCCTCGAACTGGCGCCGGTGCTGCTCTTTTTCGGCTCGATCCTGTGGGTGATCGGCTACGACACGATCTACGCACATCAGGACAAGGAAGACGACGCGCTGGTCGGCGTGCGCTCGACCGCGCGGCTGTTCGGGGCGCGCACGAAAGAAGCACTGATCGTGCTCTACTGCGGCGCGCTGCTGTTCATGGCGGTGGCCTTCGCCAACGCCGCCGTGCCGATGCCGGCGCTGGCCGGCCTGCTGGCGGCGGGCGCGCATCTGTGGCGGCAGGTGAGCGTGCTCGATATCGACAATCCCGACCAGTGCCTGCGGCTGTTCAAGTCCAACTCGGTGGTCGGCTGGCTGATCTTCCTCGGCCTGCTCGGCGGCGGCGTCTGGGCCTCGATCAGCCCGAACTTCTGAGCCTCAGTCGCGAGAGATGATCTCCTGGCCGCCGACGACAAGGCGCAGGCCGAGGTCGCCGGTGCGGCGGCGGGCGAGGAAGCGCGGGCGGCGCTGGTTCGACACCTTGCCCTTGCGGCGCTCATGCACCGGGCCGGCGCGGACCTGGCCGATCGTCTCCTCCAGTGTGCGGGCAACCCCGTCGGCCTCGACCAGCAGCATCGGCAGGCGATAGGCATCGGCCCAGGCACGCCAGTCGGCGGCGACGTCGTCGAGATTGTCGGCCACCAGCAGCGGCACGGACAGCATGGGATCGTTGTGCAACAGCTCCAGCGTGACGGTCACCTCGCCGGCGTCGTCCTCCATGGCGCGGGCAGCCACGCCGCGGAAGGCGCAGGCCGGCAGCGCCACCTCCACCGGAAGGCGCGACTTCTCCAGAATGCGCACGACGCGCGCGCCGCGGTGGTCGACCTCGAAACTGACGTCGCCAAAGGCGTCGCGCGTGGCGTAACTCACCGTCTGCGGCAGGCGCAGGGGGTCGAGCCGCATGTTGCAGCCCGCCCAGACTGGCATCAGTCCGGAGCTCATGTTTTTGCCTTCCTGTCTAACCCTGAGAGCCGGCTTCTGCCGGTCACCCCGGACGGGTTTTCCCGCCTCGTTGCGTAGGACAGTAGGCGCCGCGCCTTACTGGCGGGCTTAGATTTTCGGTTAAAATTGTCCGATCTCGCGGATGGTTAGAAATCCGCGATTTCGCAGGGTTTACAGAAGCTTGCGCGGGTTCATCACGCCGGCCGGGTCGAACGCCGATTTGATCCTTCGCATCAATGCGATCGCGACCGGCGGCTCGGTCGCCAGGAGTTCATCGCGCTTCATCTTGCCAATGCCGTGCTCGGCGCTGATCGACCCGTTGAAGCCGCGCACCACCGCGTGCACGGCGTCGTTCACGGCGCGATAGAGCTTCAGGAAATCCGCCGCCTGCCCGGCCGCGGGCTGCGAGACGTTGAAGTGCAAATTGCCATCGCCCATGTGGCCGAAGCAGACCAGCCGCGCAGCGGGCGCGACGCGCTGCACCTCGGCGCCGGCCTTCTCGATGAAATCGGGGATCGCCGCCACTGGCACGGATATGTCGTGCTTGATGGACGCGCCTTCCGGCTTCTGAGCGTCGGACATGGATTCACGCAGCCGCCAGAAGGCGTCGGCCTGGGACAGGCTGCCGGCGATGGCCGCGTCGGCGACCAGTCCATCTTCAAGCGCGGCGGAAAGCAGCGTTTCCATCATCGTACGGGCGTCGTCGGCCGAGCGTCCTGACGATATCTCCACCAGCACGTACCAGGGGTCCGCGCCTGCGAGCGGCGCGGCGTTGCCGGGGATGTGACGCACGGAAAAGTCGATTGCCGTGTCGATCGCGAGTTCGAAGGCGGTGAGCCCACTGCCGGCGAGATCGTTGGCGCGGTGGAAGAGATCGAGCGCGGCTTGCGGAGAGGCGAGACCTGCCCACGCGACCTCGCGGCCCTTCGGCTTCGGGAACAGCTTCAGCACGGCGGCGGTCACGATGCCGAGCGTGCCTTCGGCGCCGACGAAGAGGTCCTTCAGATCGTAACCGGTGTTGTCCTTCTTCAGCTTGCGCAGGTCGTCCAGCACGGCGCCGCCGGGCAGCGCGACCTCGATGCCGAGGCAAAGGTCGCGCGCCGTGCCGTAAGCCAGCGCGCCAGTGCCGCCGGCATTGGAGGACAGGTTGCCGCCAATCTGGCAGGTGCCCTGCGAAGCGAGCGACAGCGGAAACAGCCGGTCGGCGGCGTCCGCCGCCTCGCGCAGCGCGTGCAGGATGACGCCGGCCTCGGCCGTCACTGTGTTGGACGCGAGGTCGAGGTCGCGGATCCGGTTCATACGGCCGAGCGAGACGATGACCTCGCCGCCGTAAGGCATCTGGCCGCCGACGAGCCCGGTATTGCCGCCCTGCGGGACGATCGGGGTGCGGGTCTCCTCAGCCAGCTTCAGGATGGCCGACACCTCGGCTGTGGAGCCGGGGCGCAGCACCAGCGACGACGTTCCGCCGTAAAGACCGCGCTGCTCTCGCTCGAACGGCGCGCGGTCGGCATCGGTGACAAGCGCGTTGGCCGTGCCGACGATCTCCGTGAAGCGTTGCTTCAGCGCGTCATCCATGGAGATGGTCCCTGGGTGCGGCGGCGCGCGCCAGCCGGTCGTTGATCGCCTCGCCGAGGCCGCGGTTCGGCACCGGCTCGACGGCGATGATCTCCGCGCCGGAACGATCCAGACGGTCGAGCATGGCAAAGAGGTTTGTCGCCGCCTCGCGCAGGTCACCCGACGGCGACAGGTTTTCCACCGCCGCGGCCGTCCCCGCCACGCGCTTCGGGCCGAAGGCCAGCAGCGCCTCGCCGGGGCGGACCTCCGATACGCCGAGCCGCATCGCTGCACGCGGCGCGTAATGCGACGCCATCATGCCCGGCGCCTGTATGCCCTGCCCCTTCGGGCGGGACAGTTCGATGCCGGCGACGCGCTCGATCTCTTCCGCCGCCAGCCCGCCGGGCCGCAGCAGCTCAAGCCGGCCGTCGGCCACCTTGACGATGGTGGATTCGACGCCAACCGGGGTCTGGCCGCCGTCGACCACGAGACGGATGCGGCTGCCGAGATCGGCCGCGACCTGCGCGGCACTGGTCGCCGAGATGCGACCGGACGAATTGGCGCTGGGCGCGGCGAGCGGCTTTCCGAAGGCCGCGATCAGGTGGCTGGCGAAGCCGCGCGGGCTGCGCAGCGCGATGGTCGGCAGGCCGGCGGTAACGAGCGCGTGCACCGCGCTTTGCGAGCGGCGCGGCAGCACAAGCGTCAGCGGGCCCGGCCAGAAGGCTTCGGCCAGACGCAGCGACAGGGCGTCGAACTCCGCGTGCTGCCGGCCCATGGCGATGTCCGACACATGCGCGATCAGCGGGTTGAAGCGCGGCCGGCGCTTGGCTTCGAAGATGCGCGCGACCGCCTCGCCGCTGGTGGCGTCGGCGGCCAGGCCGTAGACGGTCTCGGTTGGGATCGCCACCGGGTCGCCGGCCGCCAACCGGGCCAGCGCCGGCTCCAGCGCCAGCGCTTCGGGAACGATCTCGGCGGTTGCGGACATGGCGCCTGACTAGACGGCGGCTGGCGGCGGGGCAAGGTCCAGCCGCCGCCGCGATTCCCGCGCGTCACCTCTTTGTTAATCATCCCTGCGTAATTTTGCGGGTTCAACGGCCGTCTTGCGCTACGGCCGCAATGCTGCGCCACATGTGTGAAAGGTCGGCAGCCGGCGAACATGAAGCTACTGCTTGCGACCTTACTGGCGGCGATGGCAGCCGCGGCACCCGCCGCGGCCTCGTCCTTCGTGCTGCTCCAAAAGGCGCGAACGCAGCCTTCGCCGTCGATCATCATGTTTGTCGAGCCCGCAGAGACCAGGCCCACGGCGAGCGCGGCCGACGTGCCCGGCGCCACACCGCTGGTCTATCCCGCGGCCGCTCCGTCCTTTGCGACCCTGCCGCAGGCGCAGGTATATCAGCGTGTGTCCGCGTCGATCATCGCCATGGGCGAACCTGCGGTGGAGCCGACCATCGTCGCCTCGATCGCGCAGGACGAAAAGCGGCCGCGCAACCCGCATCTGCCGCCGATGGTGATCCGCGGCGGCCTCTCCGGCGACGCCTTCGTGCGTGGCAACGGGTTGGCCGCTGTGCCGGCCGCGACCGCTTCGGCGGTGGCGGCGGCGCCGGGACAGGGCAATGCACCCGCGCCCGGCCAGCAGCGCCAGCCGGAGCAGCCCAAGGCGCCCCCGCCGCCCCAGCCGCAGGCACCAGCCGCGCCCACCCGCCTGCCCGAATAGGCCGGTCCTCGCGGTTTCGCGGGCCTTGCGCTGGCGACATCGGCCTGACACAGATTCGCCGCTTGCTGAGCCCAGCACTGCCGTTGCGGCATTGCCGCCATCGAAGAGGCAACACATGACCAGAACGCTCATCGGCGGCACCGCGCTCGCCGCCCTGCTCGCCGCCGCTATACCGGCATCGGCCGACACGCTGCTCGGCTCCTACATTGCCCGGCTGTCGGACAACGACCACTATGCCAGCGACGGCTACAAGCTCGACACCGCCGCGCAGGTGGTGCGGCAGGACCGCGCCAACTGGCACCGCTTCAACCGCGGCGACGCGGAGGACGAGGACGATCCGTGGTTCGGCTCGGCCGACGCGCGCGCCCGCTACGAGAGCCTGCTCAACAAATCGGGCGCCATCGACCAGGCCACCCGCCGCGCCATCCTCGGCGGCGAGCCGGTGATCGAGGTGCAGGTCTACCGCAACAGCGTGCGGGTCGACATTCTGGGGTATTGAGGGGCGCAAACCCCCTCCACCGCCTTCGGCGGTCCCCCTCCCCCGTAAACGGGGGAGGATCCAGGTCGAGGCCGGCCGCGACGCCGGTTCTTCCCCCGTTTACGGGGGAAGGGGACCACGCGAAGCGTGGTGAAGGGGGGGGGGCCTGCCCTCCGCTATGGCTCCGGGCGTTCGTCGCTTGAAAAGGTCCGCTGGACCTTTTCATTCGCTGCGCGAACCGCTCCTCACCCCGCGATCTTCGAGAAATCCGCCACCTGCCCCGTCGCCGCCCTTATGCGCGCCAGCAGCGCCAGGCGGTTGGCCCGCACGGCCGGGTCGTCGGCGTTGACCAGCACCGCCTCGAAGAAGGCGTCGACCGGCGCACGCAAGGTCGCCAGCGCCTTCATCGCGCCGGCGAAGTCCTGCAGCGCGATGGCTTGCGCGGCTTCGGACTCGGCGTGGTTGATGGCGGAGAACAGCGCCTGCTCGGTCGGTTCGGAGAAGAGCTTCGGGTCGACCGCCTCGGCGATCTGCGTGCCCTTCTTCTCCTCGGCGGCGAGGATGTTGGCCGCGCGCTTGGTGCCGGCCAGCAGGTTCTTGCCGTCCTCGGAGTCGAGGAAAATGCCGAGCGCGGCCACGCGGGACACGACGAGGAGGAGGTCGTCGGCCTCGGGCGAGATCACCGCGTCGATCAGGTCGTGACGCGCGCCCTTGTCGCGGAGGTAAACCTTCAGGCGGTCGTGGAAGAAGGAGAGGAGGTCGGCGGCGATCTCATCCGCGAGATCGTAGGCGAACGGGCCGCGAAAGCGCTTCGAAAGGTCGAGGCCCACCCCGTTCTCGACCACGATCCTGATAACCCCCAGCGCCGCCCGGCGCAGAGCATAGGGGTCCTTGCTGCCCGTGGGCTTCTCGTCGATGGCCCAGAAGCCGACGAGCGTGTCGAGCTTGTCCGCGAGCGCAACCGCGATGGCGACGGGGTCGACCGGGACGACGTCGCTCGGGCCCTGCGGCTTGTAGTGTTCCTCGATGGCCGTCGCGACCTTCGGGTCCTCGCCCTGAAGCAGCGCGTATTTGCGGCCCATGGCGCCCTGGAGTTCGGGGAATTCGCCGACCACCTCGGTCTGGAGGTCGGCCTTGGCCAGCACAGCCGCGCGGCGCGCCAGCTTGGGGTCGGCGCCGACGACGGGCGCCAGTTCCTCGGCCAGCCGGGCGATGCGCTCGACGCGCTCGCCCTGCGTGCCCAGCTTGGCATGGAAGGTGACGCCCAGATGGTCGAGGCGGGCCATGCGCTGGTCCAGCGGCTTGTTCAGCTTTAGGTCGAACTTGTCGGCGGAAGCCTTGAGGTTTGCGAGGTCGGGCAGGTCGGACTGGTCCGTCTTCCAGAAGTGCACGGCGTCGGACAGGCGCGCGCGCACGACCTTGCCGTTGCCGCGCGCGATCTCGGCGCCGCCGTCCTTCGCCTCGATGTTGGAGGTGAGGATGAAGCGGTTGGCGAGCTTTTCGGCTTCGCTAGAGGGTCGTGCGACAAAACACTTCTGGTTGGCTCGGATGGTGAGGCGGATGATCTCGGCGGGGATGTCGAGGAAACGCTCCTCGAACTCGCCCATCAGCACGACGGGCCATTCGACCAGCCCCGAAACCTCTTCCAGCAGCCCCTCGTCCTCGACCAGCTCCAGCCCTTGCGCGAAGGCGAGGTTGCGGGCGTCGTCGAGGATGATGCGCTTGCGGCGCTCGGCGTCGAGCACGACCTTGGCGTTCATCAGTTTCGACACGTAGTCGTCGAAACGCTTGACGGTGATCTCCTCGGGCGCGTGGAAGCGGTGGCCGTAAGTGACGTTGCCGGCGCGGATGCCGTCGACCTCGAAGTCGACCACCACCGGCTCGGAGGTCTCCGGACCGAAGGTGCAAACGATGGATTGCAGCGGGCGCACCCAGCGCAGCGAGCCGGGTTTCGCCGAGGCCTTGCCCCAGCGCATCGACTTCGGCCACGGGAAGGCGCGGATCACGGCCGGCACGAGCGCGGCGATGATCTCCTCCGCGTCGCGGCCGGGCTTCGACACATGGGCGACGTAGAAGTCGCCCTTCTTCGGGTCGGAATGGACATGCGCCTGCGACACGTCGGTCAGGCCGGCCTTCCGCAGAAAGCCTTCCACCGCCTGCGGCGGCGCCTTGGTCGACGGGCCCTTGATCTCCTCGTGCACGTCGCGCGAGCGCGCGGTCAGTCCGCGAATGTCAAGAGCGAGGCGGCGCGGCGTCCAGTATTCGGTCGCCGCCTCATAGGTCAGACCGGCCTCGACGAGACCGTCGGTGACCATCTTCTTCAGGTCGCCGGCAGCCTTTCGCTGCATGCGCGCCGGGATTTCCTCGGAGCGGAGTTCGAGAAGTAGGTCAGGCATCAGGACACCAGATCGGCGGTGTTGCAGACGATGGCGAAGCGGTCGGCGAGCGCGGCCAGTTCGGCATCGTGGAGGTCGGCGGCGGCGAGGACGCCGCCGGACGGGCGCGGCAGGTCGCGGGTGGCGCTGGCGTCGGCCACCACGACCGTCGAATAGCCGAGGTCAATCGCGGCGCGTGCGGTGGACGAGACGCACATGTGCGTCATAAAGCCGGCGATCACGAGCCGCTTCTTGCCCGTCGCGTCCAGCACGTCCTTGAGGTTCGTGCCGGCGAAACCGTTGGGCAACGCCTTGTCGACCACGACCTCGCCGGCAATCTCGGCCGCCTGCGGCGCCGGCTGGTAGGCCGGCTTCTCGAAGTCGAACAGTCCGCCGGGGCGGCCCTTGTGGCGGACATGGATCACCGGAGCGCCGGCCTTGCGCGCGGCCGCGAGCAGGCCCTCGATATGATCGAGCGCGGCGGCGACGCCGGGCAGCGGCAGTGCGCCGTCGACATATTCGCGTTGCGCGTCGATGACGACCAGCGCGGTGTCGGCGAGCTTCGGCGGCGTGAGGTCCGCGCCGGCCATCTGGAGGAGCGTCTTCGCCATCACGCGGCCTCCGCCTTGAACGTTGCGCCGCCCGCCTCGGTCAGCATGAAGGCCTCGCCGCAAGCCTTGGCCAGATTGCGCACGCGCAGGATGTAGCTCTGCCGCTCGGTGACGGAGATGACGCCGCGGGCGTCGAGCAGGTTGAATACGTGGCTCGCCTTGATGCACTGGTCGTAGGCCGGCAGGACCATGCGGTGCAGGCCGGAATTGCCGCCAGGGCGCGGCGCGCCGGCGGCAAGCAAGGCCTGGCATTCCTTCTCGGCGTCGATGAAGTGCCGGTGCAGGATTTCCGTGTCCGCATGCTCGAAATTGTGCCGCGAATATTCCTGCTCGGCCTGCAGGAACACCTCGCCATAGGTGACCTTCTCGTCGCCTTCGAGCCCATTGAAGTTCAGGTCGTAGACGTTGTCGACGTTCTGGACATACATGGCCAGCCGCTCCAGCCCGTAGGTCAGTTCGCCGGAGACGGGCGAGCATTCGATGCCGCAGACCTGCTGGAAATAGGTGAACTGCGACACCTCCATGCCGTCGCACCAGCACTCCCAGCCGAGCCCCCATGCGCCCAGCGTCGGGCTCTCCCAGTCGTCCTCGACGAAGCGGATGTCGTGAAGCAGCGGGTCGATGCCGATCGCCGCCAGCGAGCCGAGATAAAGCTCCTGCAGATTCGCAGGGTTCGGCTTCAGGATGACCTGGTACTGGTAATAATGCTGGAGCCGGTTGGGGTTTTCCCCATAGCGGCCGTCCTTGGGGCGGCGCGACGGCTGGACGTAGGCGGCGTTCCACGGCTTCGGGCCGAGAGATCGCAATGTGGTCGCCGGGTGGAAGGTGCCAGCGCCGACTTCCATGTCGTAGGGCTGCAGGATGACGCAACCTCGCTCGGCCCAATAGGCGTGCAGCGTCAGGATCAGCCCCTGGAAGGAGCGCGAGGGGTGCATCGGGTTCGACGCGGCAGCGAACATGGAGGCGGCCTTTCGGGAAGACGGCCGGTCCTAGAGGGGCAAGGCGGGAGCGTCAAGGATGGGCGGTGGGGCGCCGCCCCCTCCACCGCCTTCGGCGGTCCCCCTCCCCCGCTTCGCGGGGGAGGATCCAGCTCAGTTCGCCGGCCCCGGCAGCTTCAACGACTGGCCGGGGACGATGCGGCCGGGGTCGCCGCGCAGTTCAGGATTGAGATCGAGCAATTCGCGGAAACGCTTGCCGTCGCCAAGCTTCTCGGCGGCGATCGACCACAGCGACTGGCCGGGCAGCACGATGTGCGTTGCGGCGTCGGCCGTCACACGCGCGGGCTCCTGCGGGGCCGCGTCGGAACGCTGGCCGCCATTCGGCAGCGGCACGGTCATGTCCTGCTGGCTCGGCTTCGGCTCCTCGGCGACGGTCGGATGCTTGTCGTCCGGCAGGCCGTTGACCAACTTGTCCAGAACCTGCGCCAGCACGTCCGGCTCCGGCTTCAGGTCGCGGGCGTGGGTCCACTGGAAGCGGGCTTCCAGCTTGCGGCCGACCTTCCAGTAGGCATCGCCGAGATGGTCGTTGAGGATCGGGTCGCCCGGCATCAGGCCGACGGCGCGCTCAAGCTCGCGCACCGCGTCGTCGTTGCGGCCGAGCTTGTAGAAGGCCCAGCCCAGCGAATCGACGATGTAGCCGTCGCTCGGGCGCAGATCGACCGCCTTCTGGATGAGGTCGAGTCCCTCTTCCAGCTTCAGGTTCATGTCGACCCATGAGTAGCCGAGATAGTTCAGCACCTGCGGATGGTCGGGATAGAGCTCCAGAGCGCGCAGGAAATTCGGCTCCGCCTTCGGCCATTCCTTCAGCCGCTCATAGGCGATGCCGCGCTGGTAGAAGATGTTCCAGTCGGCCTGCGTGCCCTGCCCGATGATGGCGGCGGCGCGGTCGTAGATATCGGCCGCCTCGCGGAACTTCTTCTCGGACGAATAGACGCCGCCCATCGCCAGATAGCCCCGCATATCAGTCGGGTCGGCCGCCAGCACGTTCTTCAGGTGAACGATTGCCTCGTCGTTGCGGTCGAGGTCGGCGAGGTTCAGGCCCATCTGCATCTGTGCGACGCGGTAGACCGGCGAATCCTTCTTCACCCGCTCGTAGAGCGCGATGGCCTGGAGCGAATCGTTCATCTGCTCGGCGACCCCGGCAAGCTGCACAAGTGCGGAGTCGCTCGATGGACGCAGCGCCAGCGCAAGCTGGAGGTAAAGGCGGACAAAGCTCTCGCCGCCGCCGCGGTTGAGCGCCGAGCCGAGGTTGAGCAGCACCTCGGACGCGCCATCGGCAGCGGCAGGCACCAGCGGGCGCACCTCCTGCCCGGCCTCGATGCGCTTGCGCAGCGCATCGATCTGGATACGTCCGGCATAGAGCTCGGTGGCGCGGTCGAGCACCTTCAGCGCCTCGTCCTTGCGGCCGAGCCGGGCGAGATAGCCGGCGTGGGCCTCGGCTGAGCGCAGGAAGGCCTCCGGCGCCGAAGCGGCGGCAGCGGGATTGTTCAGCACGCGGTCGAAAGCCGCCAGCGCCTGCTTCTCGTCGCCGGCCTTCTCGGCAATCAGCGCCTTGTGGTAGGCGAGGAACAGGTCGAACCAGACGGGCCCTTTCAGCGTCTCGGCGTGCGCGAGGCCGGCCTTGGCGTCGCCCGCGCCGACCTTGGCCCAGGCGGTCATCAACCCGGTGACGAGGCGGTCGAGGTCGGTTTCCAGCGCGAGCTTGAGCAGGTTCTCCGCGGACGCGAAATCCTTCTTGCGGAAGGCGTCGATGGCGAGTGCGACACGGCTGAAGCGTTCGATGTCGGCCACCGTCTTCAGCTGGTCGGCATAGGGCAGCGCACGATCGAAGTCGCCGTTGGCAATCAGCGCCACGAGCAGGCTCTGCTTCAGCGACACGTCGAGCGGATCGAACGACAGGGCGCGCTCGTAATAGGCGATAGCCGCCGGCAGGTCGTTGTCGGTCTCGGCGATGCGCGCGGCGAGATAGGCGCCGGACAGGGAGCTGGCGCGGAAGGCCGGCTCGGACTTGCCCGTTGCAGCATAAGGCGCGGAGGACGTCGCCAGCAACGCCAGCGCCGCCGCGGAAAGCAGGAATTTCAGCCGCATTCTGGTTCCTTCCATGAGGCCCCGTCGGGGGCCGCGCCGCTGCCCAGCGCCTGCCTCAAGAGCGCGCAAGCATGGCCTTTTTGCGGTGCCGCATCAACCTGGCGGCCGTTCACAATGCCTCGCGGTCAGTTCACGCGGTCGATGCAGAAGTCGATGACTTCCAGCAGCGCCGTCTTGTGCCGCGACTTCGGCATGGGCGCGAGAGCGTCGCGGGCGATGCCGCCGAAATGGCGGGCACGCGCCACGGTGTCGCCGATGGCGCCGGTCCTGGTGATGAGCCCAAGCGCGTGCTGCAACTCGGCATCGCCGTTCTCGCCGCCCTCGATGGCCCGCTTCCAGAAGGCGCGGTCCTCGTCACTGCCGCGACGATAGGAGAGGATCACCGGCAGCGTGACCTTGCCCTCGCGGAAGTCGTCGCCGACGTTCTTGCCCAGAGTCTCGGCCTTGCCGCCGTAGTCGAGCGCGTCGTCGACAAGCTGGAACGCGAGCCCCAGATTGGTGCCGTAGGAACGCAGCGCGGCGCGGTCGGAGCGATTGTCGCTGGCGATCACCGGGCCAACCTCGCACGCCGCCGAGAACAGCGCGGCAGTCTTGGCGCGAATCACCTGAAGATATTCGTCCTCGGTGGTTTCGAGATTCTTCGCCACATCGAGCTGCATGACCTCGCCCTCGGCGATGACGGTTGC
Organism: Rhizobiaceae bacterium; assembly: GCA_019635695.1. Lineage (GTDB taxonomy): Bacteria > Pseudomonadota > Alphaproteobacteria > Rhizobiales > Rhizobiaceae > RCIO01. Next base: position 199,221 of record JAHBYZ010000001.1, on the reverse strand, counting down.
GGCCGCCGACAGGATGTCGAGCGCCTCAAGCGAGCCGACCTCGACCATCATGCGGAAGGCCTGGCCGAGCAGGAAGTCGCCGACCAGCACGCTGGCCTGGTTGCCCCAGATCATACGCGCGGTGCGCTTGCCGCGGCGCAGGTCGCTCTCGTCGACCACGTCGTCGTGCAAGAGGGTGGCGGTGTGCATGAACTCGACGCTGGCAGCGAGCTTGACATGCAGGTCGCCGCGATAGCCAAAGATCTGGGCGGCGGCGATGGTCAGCATCGGCCGCAGGCGCTTGCCGCCGGAAGAGATCAGGTGGTTGGCCACCTCGGGGATCATCTCGACGTCGGAACCGGCCTTCGACAGGATCAGCTCGTTGACGCGGCCCATATCGGCGCGTGTGAGCTCAACGAGCGGCGCGATCGACGCCTGCCCGCGCTTGCCGTCACCCAAGGAAACTACGACGCCCAAATTGTGCTCCCTTCCGCGCCCAGCAGAAACTGCGGTGAATCTAAGGCTTTCCGTCGCCCACGGCGAGGGGCGAATTGGCGCGGGCGGCGGAAAGCGCCGGCGCGTTTACATCCGTGCCTGAAGCTGCAACGTTCTGCGACATGATCGAACTCGTTCGCACCAACGATGCCGTACTGATCTCATACATCGAAGCCCTGCTGCGCGACGCCGGGCTGGAATTTCTGGTCGCCGACCAGAACATGAGCGTGCTCGAAGGCTCGCTCGGCGTGCTGCCGCGCCGCGTACTGGTGGCGAGCGACGATCTCGACGAGGCCAAGGCTCTGCTCGCCGACGCCGGGATCGGTGGCGAAGTCTACCGGAAATGACCGCAAATACCGGCGAGACCACGCTGGATGCCTTCCACCGGGGCGATTTCTTCGTCGTGCAACCGGCGCGCGGAGGCCATCGCGCCGGCATGGACGCGATGATGCTGGCGGCGGCAGTGCCGGGCGGTTTTGCCGGGCGGCTGGCCGACCTCGGCGCAGGTGCCGGGGCGGCGGGGCTCGCTGTGGCGTCGCGCTGTCCGGCGGCGCGGGTCGTGCTGGTCGAGCGCTCGCCGCAGATGGCGGCATTCGCCCGCGAGACGATCGCGCATGCCCAGAACGGTCGCGTCGCCGGCCGCGCCGAGGTCCTGGAGGCCGACGTGACGCTGGCCGGCAAGGCGCGGGTCGCGGCGGGACTGGAGGACTCAGCCTTCGACTTCGCCATCATGAATCCGCCCTTCAACGAAGCACGCGACCGGCCAACGCCTGCGGCGTTGAAGCGCGACGCGCATGTGATGGAACCGGACCTGTTCGAGCGCTGGGTCAGGACGGCGGCGGCGATCGTCAAGCCGAGCGGCGCGGTGGCGTTGATCGCACGTCCGCAGTCGATAGCGGCAATTCTGGTGGCGCTTTCGGGCCGCTTCGGCGGCTGCCGCATCGTGCCGGTGCTGCCGCGCGCAACTGAGGCCGCGATCCGCATCATCATCCGCGGCACACGCGGCTCGCGCGCCGGGCTGGCCATCGAACCGCCTCTGGTGTTGCACGGCGAGACCGGGCACGGCCACGCACCGCGCGCGGACAGGGTCTGCAACGGGCGAGAATCGCTGTTCGGGGATTGAGACGCGGAGCTTGCGCTTTGCCGGAGGCTTCCTAAATGGATTGGAATAGCCACGGGAATCCGCCTTGTTCGACGCCATTCGCCGCCTGCTGCCCTCCTCCATGCGATCGGACGCGGTGACGATACCGGTCGTGCGCCTGCATGGCACAATCATGTCGGGTGGCGGGCAGTTCCAGCAGCGCCTCTCGCTGGCGGCGGTCGCCGGACTTCTGGAGAAGGCGTTCGCCGACAAGCGGGCGCCGGCAGTGGCCATCTCGATCAACTCGCCGGGCGGGTCGCCCGTGCAGTCGCGTCTCATCTACAAGCGCATCCGCGACCTGGCGGAAGAGAAGAACAAGGCTGTCATCGTCTTCGTCGAGGACGTGGCGGCGTCGGGCGGCTACATGATCGCGCTGGCCGGCGACGAGATCGTCGCGGACCCCTCCTCCATCGTCGGCTCGATCGGCGTCGTGTCGGCGTCCTTCGGCTTCGTCGAGGCGATGAAGAAGGTCGGCGTGGAGCGACGCGTGCACACGGCGGGCACGAACAAATCGGTGCTCGACCCGTTCAAGCCGGAGAAGAAGGAAGACGTGGCGCGGCTGAAGGACCTGCAGCTCGACATCCACCGTACCTTCATCGAGCTGGTGCGCCAGCGGCGCGGAGCACGGCTGTCCGACGACCCCGACCTGTTCACCGGCCTGTTCTGGACCGGCACGCGGGGGCTGGATCTCGGTCTGGTCGACGCGCTGGGCGACATGCGGTCCTTCCTGAAGGCACGCTATGGCGACAAGACGCGGCTGCGCCTCGTTGCCGCGCCGCGCGGCTTCTTCGCGCGCCGGCTGGGCTTCTTCGGCTCCTCCCATGATGGCGAGCGAGCCGCGGGGTTGGCACATTCGGCCGCCGACGGACTGCTGGCCGCTGTCGAGGAGCGCGGTCTGTGGGGCAGATACGGCCTGTAGAGCGGGCCAGGCAGCGGGGCTTTGACGGCCCGTCGAATGGGAATAGACTAAGGGGAACCCGGGCGGAGCTCTCGTCCCGTCGGGGCCGGTCGGGAGAACGGACCATGCCGCAGCTCATCTTCTTCGCCGTGATCGGCGTTGTCGCCTATGTCGGATATCGCGCCTTCGTGCGCGAGGCGCAGCGCGTGACGGCCAAGGTCAAGCGCGCCGAGCGCGAGCGCCAGACCGGCACCAGCGGCACGCTGGTCAAAGACCCCAAGACCGGCGAATACCGGCTCGCCAAGGACTGACAGTTCCCGCGATGACCGGTGCTGTCGTCCGGCCGGCGCCGGCCAAGGTCAACCTCGCCCTGCACGTCACCGGTCGGCGGGCCGATGGCTATCACCTGATCGAAAGCCTCGTCGTCTTCACCCGCTTCGGCGACCGTGTGACGGCGACCGAGGCGGCAGCCGACAGTTTCGAGATCACCGGCCGTTACGCCGCCGACTTGCCGCTCGACACCGGCAATCTGGCGCTGAAGGCTCGCGACGCGCTGCGCGCCCATGCAGGTGCCGGGCGCTGCCCGCCGGTCGCCATCACACTGGAGAAGAACCTGCCGATTGCCTCCGGCGTCGGCGGCGGGTCTAGCGATGCGGCCGCGACGCTGAAGGCGCTGGCGGCACTGTGGGGACTGGACGTCGGTGCGCAGCAGCTGGCGCGCATCGCCCTGCCGCTCGGGGCCGACCTGCCGATGTGCCTGGCCGCGACGCCGCTGCTGGCGCGCGGCATCGGCGAAGACATCGAGCCGCTGCGAGGATTTCCGCAACTGGGGCTGGTGCTCGTCAATCCCGGCGTGCCGGTGGCGACGGCGGACGTGTTCCGGACGCTGGCGTCGCGCGAGAACCCGCCATTGGCGCCGCTTCCGCCCCGCGTAGACTTCCACAGCCTGCGCCATTGGCTGGAGAGCAGCCGCAACGATCTGGAAGCACCCGCGCGGTCGATCCAGCCGGTTATCGGCGAGGCCATAAGGGCGCTTGATCGCGCCGGGTCGGGATTCTCGCGCATGTCGGGCTCGGGGGCGACCTGTTTCGGCCTTTTCGAAACGGGTAACGTGGCCAAGCGCGCCGCCGCCGCCATCCGCGAACGCAATCCCGGCTGGTTCGTGGCGGCGACGCGCAGCATGGCATCGGAGGACGGGCTCAATGGGCAAGATTGACGAGGCACGAGCCTTCATCCCGGTCGGCATCGCCGTGCTGACGGTGTCCGATACGCGCACCATGGCCGACGACAAGTCCGGCCAGACACTGGCCGACCGCATAACCGACGCCGGCCATCAGCTCGCGGCGCGGGCCATTGCGAAGGACGATGCGGAGGAAATCCGCACGGTCGTGAAAGGCTGGGCCGCGGACCCGACCGTCGATGTGGTCATCACCACCGGCGGCACCGGCTTCACCGGGCGCGACGTGACGCCGGAGGCGCTGGAGCCGCTGTTCGACAAGCGCATGGACGGCTTCTCTGCCGTGTTCCATCGCATCTCGTTCGACAAGATCGGCGTGTCGACCATCCAGTCACGCGCCACGGCGGGGCTGATCGGCACCACTTTCGTGTTCGTGCTGCCCGGCTCGCCAGGGGCCTGCAAGGACGCCTGGGACGGTATCATCAAGGCCCAGCTCGACTATCGCCACATGCCCTGCAATTTCGTCGAGATCATGCCGCGGCTTGACGAGCACCTGAAGCGCGGAGCCAAGAGCTAGCGCCGCGGCGCCACAACAATTTCGGCGGCGAGCCGGCGCACTCCGCGCGGCGCCAGAGGCCCCCTGGCAGCAAGCGCGACCGCCTGACGCTTCGAGATCAGGAGGCCGTCGGCGAGCGGGCGGCGCGGCAGGAAGAGTCTCGACAGGAAGCGCGGCGCGCCGGCGCGCGAGCGCGTGAAGCGCGCCGGCGCGGCCACCTCCGACGCATGGCGCAGCACCGGCTCGGGCCAGCCGGGAACCAGCCGCGCGCCGGGCTCCAGCAGCAGCAACCAGTCGCCGCGCGCGCGGCGGATGCCGGCGGCAAGGTCGGCATGCTCGAGCCACAGGCAGCCGGCATGGTCTGCCACCAATCCGGTCTGGTCGATCGAGCCGCGGTCGCAGACGACGACCTCGCGCACGACGCCCTCGACCGCGCCGCCGACCAGCGAGGCCAGCGTGCGCGCCAGCCGCTCCTCGTCGTTCAGCGTCTCGATCAGAACCGTCAGCATGCCTGCCGCTTATCGCAAAGCCGCCTCGCTGGCCAGTTTGCGCAAACCCCGCAGATTGTTCTTGCTTTGTTCGACATCGCCGGATAGGAATAGTTTCATCGAATCGCGGCCAGCACGGCCGGCGGAGAAGCGCCATGGAACAGATCACGCGGGCCGACATTGCTGCCTTCAAAGGCGGAGATGCGGCGATGGCCAATGCGCTGATCGAAGACAGCGGCGTACGGGTGCACAGCGAACGGATGCGTGGGCGCGGCGCCGGCGTGAACCCTTCGGGACGCTACGAGACGATCTCGCGGCACGTCTTCGACGACGGTTGGGATTCGATCGAGGAATTGCCGCCATTCAAGACCGAGGTGCAGGTCGAGAAGCCGCGCCAGATCATCACGCGCAACGATTCTCCCGACATCTCGTTCGATCGCTCTATCAATCCCTATCGGGGCTGCGAGCACGGCTGCGTCTACTGCTTCGCCCGGCCGACGCACGCCTATATGGGGCTGTCGCCGGGGCTGGACTTCGAGTCCAAGCTGTTCGCCAAGCCCGACGCGGCGAAGCTTCTGGAGCGCGAGCTCGGCAAGGAAGGCTATCAGCCGAAGACCATCGCGATCGGCACCAACACCGATCCCTACCAGCCGATCGAGAAGGAATACCGCATCATGCGCGAGGTGCTGGAGGTGCTGGAGACGCACAACCACCCGGTCGGCATTGTGACGAAGTCGGCGCTGGTGACGCGGGACGTCGACATCCTGTCGCGGATGGCGGCGAAGGGATTGGCCAAGGTGGCGCTGTCGGTGACGACGCTCGACCGGCGGCTCGCGCGTACCATGGAGCCGCGCGCGGCGACGCCGTCGAGGCGACTGGAAACGATCCGGACGCTGACCGAGGCGGGCATTCCGACTTCAGTGATGATCGGGCCGGTGATCCCCGGCCTCAACGATGCCGAGATCGAGCGCATCCTGGAATCGGCGATGCAGGCCGGCGCAAAGGAGGCAGGCTACGTCATCCTGCGGCTGCCGCTGGAGGTGTCGCCGATCTTCAAGGACTGGCTCCTGCGGCATTATCCCGACCGCTTCCGGCATGTGATGTCGCTGGTGCGCTCGATGCGGGGCGGCAAGGACTACGATGCCGAGTTCGGCAAGCGCATGCGCGGCGCGGGCCCCTACGCCTGGCAGATCGGCCGGCGCTTCGAGATCGCGGCCAAACGGCTCGGCCTGAATACCGAGCGGCGGCGGCTGCGCACCGATCTGTTTCACTCGCCGCGCTCCGGCGCCGAGCAGCTGATCCTGCTTTGAAGAACATCGCCGCGTCCGCGCGGCGAACCTGACCCGTCCGGCGTTCCCGTCCCCACTAATGCCGACGGCGGCCTGCCCCTCCGCCCCGAATGCGGGCAGGCCTTGCGGAGAATCGGGACCGCGTGCAAGCCTCGCCGCACCATGGCTCGCGCGGTTCCCGATTCTCCGTCCCTCTTCGTCCTGCCCGTGCGCCCCGACTTCGCCATCGAAACGCGGGCGCGGGCGGCAGGGCGCTGGCCCGTGGCCGGGCTGGACGAGGCCGGCCGCGGGCCGCTCGCCGGCCCGGTGGTGGCAGCGGCGGTCATCCTCGATCCCGACCGCATTCCCGACGGTCTGGACGATTCCAAACGCCTCGACGCGGCGGCCCGCGAAGCGCTGCATGTCGAGATCATGGCCGCGGCGATCTCCGTGTCGGTCGCCTCGGTGGCGGCGAAGGCCATCGACGAGATCAACATCCTGCGGGCCAGCCTCGAGGCCATGCGCCGCGCGCTGGCCGGACTTTCGGTGGCGCCGCTTCTGGCACTGGCGGACGGCCGCGACGTGCCGCCCGGCCTGCGCTGCGAGGGCCGCGCGGTGGTGAAGGGAGACCAGATCTCGCAGTCCATCGCCGCGGCGTCGATCGTCGCCAAGGTGACACGAGACGCGATGATGCGCCGCTGCTGCGACGTGCACCCGGCCTACGGGTTCTCAAGCCACATGGGTTACGCGACGGCGCAGCATCGCGCTGCGATCGGCGCCCATGGCGCGGCGCCGCGGCTGCACAGATTGAGCTTCTCGCCTTTCAAGGTCGACGCGCCGGCCAGCGAACAGGCCGCCTGAGCGGCGCAAGCCCACCTGAACACAGGCCCCCGAAAGCAAAAGCACCGCGCGGAAGACCGCGCAGCGCTTAAGTTGTCCCCCGACAAAAGGGTCTCAGTTCAACCTGCCGCGAACATCCTTGAGCGAGGCCTTGAACAGCTCGGCCCCGAGCTTCTGGTCGACCTTGCCGGCGAGAAGCTTGCCGGCTGCCTCGATGGCGATGTCGACGGCGCGCGAACGCACCTCGTTGACAGCGTCGCGCTCGGCCTGGGCGATCTTCTGCTCGGCCATGACGGTGCGGCGGGCGACATATTCCTCGGTCTTGGTGCGGGCGTCGGCAACGAGCGCCTCGGCTTCGCGCTTGGCCGCCGCGACGATGTCGCCGGCCTCGCGCTCGGCTTCCTTGCGCTTGCGCTGATATTCGGCAAGCAGCTGCTGCGCTTCCTCGCGCAGCCGGCGTGCTTCCTCGAGCTCCGACTTGATGCGCTCGGCGCGGGCGTCGAGCGAACGGCCGAGCATTCCAGGCACGCCGAAATAGACGGCGATGCCGAGGAAGATGACGAGGCCTACGGTTGCCCAGAATGTGGCGTCCATGGTCCGCTCCTAGCTCGCCTGCCGAACCGCGGCGGTGACCGCGGCCTTGTCGACCTTGCCGCCGACGAGCTCCTGCACGATGGCAGCTGCCGTGTCCTCGGCGATCACGCCGACGTCGCGAAGCGCGGTCTGCTTGATTGTCGCGATGCGGTCCTCGGCTGAGGCCAGCTTCGCGTCGAGGTCGGCCTCGACCTTCTTGCGCTCGGCTTCGGCTCCGGCCTTGGCGCCATCGCGGGCCTCCTGGCCGATGGCGTTGGCGCGGGCGCGGGCGTCGGCCAGCTCCTGCTCGTAAGCGGCGATGGCAGCGTCGGCCTCGTCCTTCATGCGCGCGGCCTGGTCGAGATCGGACGCGATGCGATCGCGTCGCACTTCCAGGATACCGCCGATGCGCGGCAGCACGACCTTCTTCAGGAAGATAAAGAAGAGCCCGAACGTAATGGCCAGCCACAGGAGCTGGGAGGGGAAGGTCGACGCATCAAATGGCGGGAAGCCCGCATTTGGCGCGTGCGCCCCGGCCTCTTCGGCCGCGTATGCTGTAGCGATGAACATCGTACGGATCCTGTATCACCGACCAGCCGCGAAAGCCGCGGCCGGCATTGCACCTTTCAGGCGCGATCAGGCGAACAGCAGGAGCAGTGCGACGAGCAGCGAGAAGATGCCCAGCGCTTCGGTCACGGCGAAGCCGAAGATCAGGCGGGCGAACTGGCCGTCGGCGGCCGAGGGGTTGCGCAGGGCGCCCGACAGGAAGTTGCCGAAGATGTTGCCCACGCCGATGGCGGCGCCGCCCATGCCGATGGTGGCGAGACCGGCGCCGATGGCCTTGGCTGCTGCTTCTTCCATGATGAAACTCCTTGAGAAGACGTTCGATTGAACTGGGTGAATGGAACCGGATCAGTGTCCGGGGTGGATGGCGTCGTTCAGGTACATGCAGGTCAGGATCGCGAAGACGTATGCCTGCAGGAACGCGACGAGGAATTCGAGGCCGGTCAGCGCGACCGTCATAAACAGCGGCAGCACGGCGCCAGCGACGCCGACCGCACCGAGGCTGCCAAGCATCGTGATGAAGCCGGCGAAGACCTTCAGCGTGATGTGCCCGGCCAGCATGTTGGCGAACAGACGCACCGACAGGCTGATGGGACGCGACAGGAAGGAGATGATCTCGATCGCCACGACCAGCGGCAGCAGGACCATGGGAACGCCGCTCGGCACGAACAGCTTGAGGAAGCCGAAGCCGTGCTTCCAGAAGCCGTAGACCAGCACCGTGCCAATCACCAGCATGGCGAGGGCGAAGGTGACGATGATGTGGCTCGTCACGGTGAAAAAGTAGGGGAACATGCCGATGAGGTTAGCCACCAGCACGAACATGAAAAGCGAGAAGACGAGCGGGAAGAATTTCATCCCGTGCGTGCCGGCCGATTCCCTCAGCATGCCCGCGACGAACTCGTAGGACATCTCCGAAACCGACTGCAGGCGGCTGGGGATCAGGCCGCGGCTCGATGTGGTCAGATACAGGAAGCCGCCGGCAAGCACGACCGTGGCAACCATGAAGGCGGACGAGTTCGTGAACGAGAAGTCGAGGCCGCCGATCTCGATCGGAACGATCTTCGAGATCTGGAACTGATGGATCGGGTCGTTGGCCAACCGGCCCTCCTTACGACTGGCGCCAAGCGCCTACTTATCTTTGGGACCGCCGTCCCCATCCTTGCCCGGTGAACCGCCGTCCCCGGCGCGCCCCACGGCGCCAAATTCCGCAACCTGCCCCGCCGCGCGCATGACGTTGAGCACGCCCGCGGCAAATCCGATAAGCAACAGGACGATCAGCCCGATCGGCGACGTCCCGGCAAGGCGGTCGAAAAACCAGCCGAGCCCCGCTCCGACGATGATGGCGGCGACAAACTCGCTCGACAGCCTCAGCGCGTTGCCGAAACCGGCCGACCCGCCAACCGGCTGCCGCTCCGCCTCGGCCTCAGGAGCCGGGCGCTTCTGCGCCAGCGCGCTGTCCAGATCGCGCAGTCTGCGGTCGAGTTCGCTGCCGGCGCCGCCGGGCTGGCTTCCCGCCCCCGGGAGACCGCTCTTGCCCCGCCTGTCCGGCCCGGCCATCGCGCCCTCCCCGTCGAGCCCTGTTGCCGGCCCTCCGTTGCCGGAAGGCCGCCTCAAAGTCGGGCGCAACATAGTTAGGAGCCCCTCACCCGTCAAGCCGGGCTGAGGCCATGCAGACGATGTATTTTACTGAATAAAATCAGCTATTTATGATGGTGCGACAATGCGTCTGGCCGTTTGCCGGGCCCCGCCGTGCCGGCGGGCGGGGAGAATCCCCGCGGACGCCCTCAATCCCAGCCGCCGTTCCTGGTGCGGTAGAACACGTGCAGGCCGATCTTGTCGGTGCGGTTCATGCGCTTCGCCCAGCGCGGGTTCACATAGGTGGCATAGTAGTGCGTGGACGAGCCCACTTCGGGCAGGAAGATCTTGCCGGCGGTGACCGCCATCGCGATTTCCTTTGCCATCTGGAAGTGCCCCGGGCTCAGGACGCGCAGCTTCTTGCCCTCGCAGGCGAAGGAGAACTGGCAGCGGTTGCGCCACGTCTTGTTCTGGTAGACGACGCCGCAGATGGTGTCAGGATAGGCGGGATTTCGAACGCGGTTGAGGATGACCTGCGCGACCGCGGCCTGACCTTCAGCGCTTTCGCTCCGCGCCTCGAAATAGATACCCTCGGCAAGACATTTCTGCTCGGGCGCCGAAAAGACATGAGCCGGCAGGGGCCGGCTCAACCAGGCATGGTCCTTGGCGCCGACCGGCGGAATGAATCGGCCTCCGCTCGGATCCTCCTCCTGAAGCAGGCTGGCGAAGGGCGAAGCGACGGCGAAGTCCGGCTCGGGCGGCGCGTAGGCCGTGGCGAGGATGTCGGCCTTCTCGTTGTTGACCAGCGAGGCAAGGTACGACGGCACTCCGGGCTCAGGTTTGTGCTCCTGGCGCACGTAGAACGCGGTTGCCACCTGTATTTCGCGCCCCTTGATGTCGTCGGGCGCCGTGAACGCCATCTTGAGGTTCTCGTCGATCTCGGGTGCGAGCAGCGAGGAAGTGCGCTCGACCACGGAGCCTGCATTGAAGGCCTTGGGCGGCGCCACCGGCGCTATCCGCACGATGCGGCCGCGCTTGTCAGAGCGGTTGACGCGATCCTCGTCCGGCGTGTCCTCGGCCGCGGCCTTGCCGCGCAGGGCAACGGTGCCAAGTCCCGGCGCCGTCATCCCCGAGCCCGATACGGACGCGGTGCTTAGACCTGCGTCGACGAACGGAAGTTCGGCCTGGTGGACCGAGCCGGCCCTGGAGCGCTCGACCACCTGGTTCCAGCGCGGACCGGCGGCTTCCGCACCCGACACCAGAGCCGACATGTCCTGCAGCGCGGAGGCCGTGGGGAAGCCGAGCCAGATGCCGATACCGACGATGAGGGGGGCGAAGAAGGAACGCTTCGGCGAGGGCGCGGACCACTGCCGCATCACTGCTCTACCACGCACTGGAACACTCCGGGACGCAACACAACTTTAGGTATCCCGATCATGGTCCCTTAACCTTGATGCCGCGTTAACGGCGGAGCGGCGGCGCTTTTTTGGTCGAATCGAAGCGGCACGGCGGCAGCACTGAAGGGCCGCTGCGGCACAATATGGGCCAGCGTGCGGCAGAGCCGCGGCAAGCCGCAGGCCGGACCGAATGTCGCGGCTGCTACTTCTTTGGAGCGTAGGGATTGTCGCCGGCGCGCAGCGCGATGCGGATCGGCACGCCCGGCAGGTCGAAGGCGTCGCGCAGGCTGTTGACCAGGTAGCGCACATAGCTGTCGGGCACGGCGTCAGGCCGCGTGCACGAGAGCACGAAGCCGGGCGGCCGCGTCTTGATCTGCGTCATGTACTTGATCTTCAGGCGCCGTCCCGCGACCGCCGGCGGCGGATGCTGGGCCAACGCCTCCTCCAGCCAGCGGTTCAGGCGGCCGGTGGAAATGCGACGGTTCCACACCTCGTGGGTCTTCACCACCGCGTCCATCAACCGGTCGAGACCGCGGCCGGTCTCGGCTGAAACCGTGACGGCCTGCACACCGCGCACCTGCGGCAGCAGGCGCGCGGTCTTCTCGCGCAGATCGGCCAGCGTCTTCTGCGGGTGCTCGATCAGGTCCCATTTGGAGAAGGCCAGGACCAGCCCCCTGCCCTCGCGTGCGATCAGGTCGACGATTGTCAGATCCTGCTTCTCGAACGGGATCGTCGCGTCGAGCAAGACGATCACCACCTCTGCAAAGCGCATGGCCCGCAGCCCGTCGGAAACGGAGAGCTTTTCCAGTTTCTCCTGCACGCGGGCGCGGCGGCGCATGCCGGCGGTGTCGAACAGCCTTACCTGGCGGCCGCGCCATTCCCAATCGACGGAGATAGAATCGCGGGTGATGCCGGCTTCCGGGCCGGTGAGCAGCCGCTCCTCGCCGATCAGCGCATTGATGAGCGTCGACTTGCCGGCGTTGGGCCGGCCCACCACGGCCAGCCGCAGCGGCTTCGTGGCGTCGTAGGCGGGCTGCTCCTCGGCGTCGGGATCGGCGATGTCCTCACCGATCAGCGGCTGATGGGTGACGCCGTGGAATTCCTCGTCGCTGGCGAGCGCCCGGTCCTTGCCGAGCGCCTCCACGATGGCGTCGCGCAGATCGGGGAGGCCCAGCCCATGCTCTGACGAGATGGCGACCGGCTCGCCGAGGCCGAGTTCCCAAGCCTCGACCGCGCCGGCTTCGGCGGCGCGCGACTCGCTCTTGTTGGCGACCAGCACGACCGGCTTGCCGGAGCGGCGCACCACGTCGGCGAAGGCGCGGTCGTCGGGCAGGATGCCGGCGCGCGCATCGACCATGAAGACGACGATGTCGGCCTCGCCGATCGCCGTCTCGGTCTGGCGGCGCATGCGGGCGGCAAGCGAGGCGGGCGCGGCCTCCTCGAAGCCGGCCGTGTCGATCACCTCGAAGCGCAGGTCCTGAAGTTTCGCCGCATGGATGCGACGGTCGCGGGTGACGCCCGGCGTGTCGTCGACGAGCGCCAGCTTCGCGCCGGCGAGGCGGTTGAAGAGTGTCGACTTGCCGACATTCGGCCGTCCGACGATGGCGAGCCGGAAGGCCAATGCCGCCTCCGCTAGCTTCCGGTGCCGCTGCCGCGGATCAGCTCCGCCATCAGCGTGGCGCGCTCGCGCGCATTGCGCGGTGCGCCGACGTCGGAGGCGATCTGCTCGAACAGCGTCAGCGCGTCGGCCGCGCGGCCTTCCTTCCAGGCGGACAGACCGAGCGCCTCGCGGGCGGAATGCCGCAATGCATTGGTTTCCGCGGTCAGCGCCTCGACGCGCGACGACACGTCGGCATAGCTGCCGTGATCGACCAGAAGATAGCCGGCGCGCAGCCGCGCCATGTCGCGCACGGGCTCCGGCACCGAGCTGTCCGCAACCACCGCGTCGAATTCCGCAATCGCCTCGGCAGGCTTGTCCTGCTGGGCAAGCACCGTGGCGCGGCGAAGGCGGGCAAGCTGCGGGTAGCTGCCATAACCTTCCGCCTCGAGCGTCTGAAGGACGGCAAGCGCCTCGTCGGTCTTGCCTTCCTTGGCAAGGTCCAGCGCCTGGCTGAATTGGTCGCCCGATGTGTTGGCGCGCGACTGCGTCCAGTAGTCCCACGCAACCCAGGCGCCGGTGCCGACGACCAGCGCGATCGCGATGGCGACCACGTAGGCGCCATAGCGGTCCCAGAGCGCCTTCGCATTGTCGGTGCGAAGCTCCTCGTTGACCTCGCGGATGAAACTGTCGTCGGACATCGCTCTACCTTGCTGTCGGGCCTGCATGCGCCCGAGGCGGGACTTGGCGCAGGCTTTTAGCGGAATTTTGTCGGCATGGAAGTGCAAGCGCAAAAATAGGCCGGCGGACCGCAAGTCGCCATATTGCCCCACAAAGATGCCGGCAATCAGAATCGCCCGGTGCCATGTCCCTTCGTTCCAGCGTGCTTTCAGCCCTCCCGCTTGTCTTTCTGGCCGTTCAGGCGCCGGCGGTCGAGCGGCCGCAGCAGGTGGTAATCTCCTTCGACGGGGCCGGACCGCTGGCGCAGTGGGAGCGCAGCCGCGCGCTGGCGCGCGAGACCGGCGCGCGGTTCACCTACTTTCTGTCCTGCGTCTACCTGCTGCCGCAGGAGAAGCGCCTGCTCTACAAGGCGCCGCGCCACACGGCCGGCAAGTCCAATGTCGGCTTCGCCACCTCCCGCGAGGAGGTGGTCGAGCGGCTGCGGGAAATCTGGGCGGCGCGCGGCGAGGGTCACGAGATCGCCAGCCACGCCTGCGGGCACTTCGACGGCGGCGACTGGTCGGCAGCCGAATGGCGCGACGAGCTCACGGAATTCACGAGGGTGCTGCGCGACGCATGGCGCATCAACGAGCTGGAGGGGGAACCCGAGGGCTGGCGCAGCTTTGCCGAAACAGAGGTCACCGGCTTTCGGGCGCCCTACCTGTCGACCGGCGCACAGCTGGACGCGGCGCTGGCAAAGGCGGGATTCCGCTATGACGCCAGTCGCGTCTCCCGCGGCCCGCAGGCGCCGACGAGCGGCAAGATCAACATGTTCGCGCTGCCGATGATCCCGGAAGGGCCGCAGGGCAAGCCGGTGATCGCGATGGACTACAACCTCTATGTCCGCCATTCGGGCGGCTTCGAGCGGCCGAGCGAGGCAGCAACCTTCGAGCAGCGAAGCTATGACGCCTTCATGGCGGCCTTCCGCGCTCAATATGACGGCGACCGGACGCCGCTGCAGCTCGGCTTCCACTTCACCCTGATGAACGACGGCGCATACTGGAATGCGCTGGAGCGTTTCGCCCGCGAGGTCTGCGTGATGGAGGACGTGCGCTGCGTCAGCTATCGCGGGCTGCTGGCCGACGCCGCTGGAGACGACGCCCGCCACGCGCTGCGCGGCGGGCACGACTGAAAAGGCATCAGGCCGCCGGCTGGTCCTCCGGGTCAACGCCGCCCTGCTGGCGCTCCAGATAGCGCTGGTCGATGTCAGGCAGCGCCTCGCCTACGATGGTCGCCTCGAAGGCGCGCAGGCGCTTGTGCACCGAAAGCAGCTCGACGATCGTCGACCATGAATTGACGAGGAACTGGAACGAGCTCGACACCTGGCTGAATGCGTAGCTGATCTGGTTCATCAGGCCGAGCGTTATGGTGCCGGCCACGATCGACGGCCCGAGGATGAAGATCGAGAAGATGCCGTTCGCCTGCAGGAAGCTGTAGCGCACCACGTTGAAATAGACGTAGTGCAGGTACAGCCGGAAGTAGTTGCGCCTGACATTGGCGAACAGTTCGGTCAGGGTCACCGGATTGGCGCGCCCCGCATCGTCCTCGCCGTAGACAAGTTCCTTGCGGTACGCCGCCTCGACGCGCTGGTTGCGGAACTGAAGGCCGGGAAGCTTGTAACCGGCGATGACGAGCGCGACCGTGCCGAACAGCGACCAGCCGATCGCCGCGGTGACCAGCGGGTGGGCGATGGCCCCGACGATCGGCAGCTCCGTGATGTTGGCCGACAGCCTGATGAGTACGGGCATGAAGGCGATCAACGTCATAATGCTGTCGACGAAGGCAACGCCCAGCCCTTCCATGATCTGGCTGAAGCGCATCGTGTCTTCCTGGACGCGCTGTGAGGCGCCTTCGATGTGCCTCAGCTTGGGCCAATGCGACACGTAGTAGCCGTTCATCGCCTGGCGCCAGCGGAAGATCCAGTGACTGACGAAGAAGGCGTTGAGCACCGCGACGTTCATGCCGACAAGCGCCAGGCCGGCGAAGCTCCACACCTGGCTGTAGAACTCGCCCGTTGTGGTGGTCACCTGCTTGGACAGCACCGCCTGGATGTAGTCCCAGAACGGGCCGTACCAGTTGTTGACGGCGACCGAGACCTGAACCTGGAAATAGACGATGAAGAGGATCAGCGCCGAGCCAAGGACGGACCAGCGCTGCCAGGGGTTCGCGTCGTACCAGCGCCAGAAGGCATAGAAGATGGCGACGCAGACCGCGTAATAGAGATAGAACCATAGGAAGGGCGGCGACCAGAACACCGGGATGCCGATGATCGGCGGCGCGTCAGGCGCGGCCGACGGCAGGCCGATCGCGTTGCCCCACTCCGACGCGCCCAGATACCAGAGCGCCACGGCGATGACCGACCAGACCACGGCCGATGTGAAAAACAGCTTCGGTCGCGGGAAGAAGGAGACGAACACTGGCAGCCCTTTCAGTGGCGCGCGGATCAGCCGAATGCCTAGCCCGCCGCCGGTAGGCGCACAAGGCGCGGCTTGTCGGCAGAAACGAGGCCGGTCACCGAACAGGTTGCACGATCAGCGGGATTTGATCGCAACCCCGCACGCCCGTCGCGGGGGTTGTCCGGCGGCGGAGGCTCGCGGAAGATGCGGCCGGATGAGGAGAGGATCAATCGTGCGGGCATCAGCACAGCAGGGCGTCAACAACGCACTATCGCGGATCGAACAGCGGGACGGAGAGCTGCGCGCGTGGTCGCACGTCGACGCCGAGGGCGCCGGGCGGCAGGCGGCCGGAATAGGCAGCGATGCGCCGCTGGCAGGCCTTGCGATTGGCGTCAAGGACATCATCGACGTGGCTGGCATGCCGTGCGAGCTCGGCAGCCCGATCCATCGCGGCCGCGTGCCAGCGCACGACGCGGCGCTGGTGGCAGAACTGAAGTCGCTCGGCGCGGTGGTGATCGGCAAGACGGTCACGACCGAACTGGCCTTCCTGCATCCGGGGCCGACACGCAATCCGCACGATCTGACGCGCTCGCCCGGCGGCTCGTCCAGCGGATCGGCGGCCGCCGTCGCGGACCGCCATGTCGATGCCGCGCTGGGCACCCAGACGGCAGGCTCGCTGCTGCGGCCGGCGTCGTTCTGCGGGGTGGTCGGCTTCAAGCCGACGCACGGACGCTTCAGCCTTGCCGGCGTCAAATCCTGCTCGCCCTCGCTGGACACGATCGGCTGGATCGCAAAGGACGTGGCGACCGCTGCACTGATACACGACGCACTGACCGGCGCCGCGACGGCCGTGACGGCCGGCCGCGTCGCATTTACCCGCACCACATACTGGGAACGCAGCGAAGCGGCCGTGCGAAAGGCTTTCGAGGCGCTGGCGGCACGCATGGGCTGGCATGAGGCGACGGGGCCGGCACAGGAGCTGGAAGCGCTGCACATGGCGATCATGCGTTTCGAGATGTGCCGGGAACTGGCGACGGAGCGGCTGCAGTTCGCCGGACAGCTGTCGGCCATGATGCGCGATTTCCTCGATCCTGCGATCGTGCCGGCCGGGCAGTATGTCGCCGCGCTCGAAGCCCGCGCGTCCGTGGATATCGAGGCCATTTTCGACGGAGCCGACATCATCGCGACGCCCGCGGCGCTCGGCGAGGCACCGCTGTTCGGATCGACGGGCGATGCGTCGTTCAACCGGTTTCCGTCGCTGCTCGGCCTGCCGGCCATCGCCATCCCGTTTGCAAGGGGCGACAACGGCCTGCCGCTCGGGCTGCAACTCGTTGCGCGCCGCCACGCGGAGCCGCTGCTGCTGGCGACGGCGAGGGAAATTGAACGGCGGATCGTGTGGCGGCCCTCAGGAGAAGGCCGGTGAAGCGGGCTGGCCGCCGGATCTTCGTCGCGTCGGCCGTTGCGTTGCTCGCAGGCGCCGATGCGGCCGCGGCGCAGGAGCGCGCCAGGGCAGAGCCCATTCCGGATACCATCTGGGCCGCGATGCAGGGCAAGTCCTGGCATGCGGACCGCGGCTGCCCCGGCCGCGACACGCTCGTCCTGCTGACCGTGCCCTATCTCGATTTCAACGGAAACAGCCGGACCGGCCGGCTGATCGTGGCGAAGTCTGAGGGCGAGAAGATCGCGCGCGCATTCGAGACGATTTTCGCGGGCGGCGCGTTCCGCATCGCGCGCATGGAGCCGGTCGACGCCTATGGCGGCGACGACGATGCCTCGATGGCGGCGAACAATACGAGCGCCTTCAACTGCCGGTATGTCGGCGGCACCAGCAAGCTGTCGGAGCATGCTTTCGGCACGGCGATCGACATCAACCCGGTGCAGAACCCATACGTCACGAAAGCCGGAACCTACCCGCCGCAGGGCGAGGCCTATGACGAGGCGCCGGAGCGTAAATCCGGCGTGACCGGCATCATCCTCGAAGGCGATGCCGTGACGAAGGCGTTCCGCGATGCCGGCTGGTCGTGGGGCGGGAACTGGAAGACCAAGAAGGACTTCCAGCACTTCTCGCTGACCGGCAACTGATCGTCAGTGCGGCGTCGCCGTGACCGCCGGCCGATAGGCCGAGGCGTCGGTGGTGAAGTGCGCGCGGCCATAGCTCGCGAGTTGCCGGCGGATGATCGCCACGAGGCGCCGGTCGGCAATCTCGCGCAACCCGGGCATCCGGGCAGCGAGGCCGTAAGCCGCCAGCCGCAGGCCGCTCACCGAGGCGGCGAGCAGAAAAGCAAACCTGTCGAACGCGGTCAGCGTCACACCCATCTGCCGGGCCCTTTCCAGGTCGCCGGTCGCGAACTGCTTGACGAAGAACACCTTCGAGAAGCCAGTCTCGATGCCGTTGAACCCGCGCGACACCAGACCACGATCCTGCGGCAGGTAGGCGCCCAGCGTGGCGCGCAGGAGCGAACCGCAAGTCGCGTCGTCGAAACCCGGACGCAAGGTCGCCTGACGGGCAACCGCCAGCGTCATAATCTCCTCAGGCGTCGTCTTGAGCAGCGTCTCCGGCAGGCCGAGCAGATAGCAGCGATAACGGCTCAACTCGACGCGGGCGCGCTCGGCCGGGGTGAACTCCTTGCGGCCGGCATGCAGGGCGGCGGTCGCCAGCGAGGTGGAGGCGATCAGACCGGCCGGCATCTGGTCGACCTGCGGGATCGGAATACCGTAGACCGACACGTCCCAGCGTCCCTTGCGCATGGCGTTGAAGCGCACCATCGAGTGCATGAGGCGGACCATCGCAGCGGCCTTGAAACCCTCGCCGTTGCGGGCAAGCGCCCCCGGCAGCACCGAGGTCGAGAAGAAGGTGGACGTCTCCTTGACGCGGCGCGCCGCACTCTCGCTGGAAAGCGTCCCGGTCAGCGCCATCGGCAGCGCCGCGTACCGGTTCACGAAGGTCGCGATGAAGGCCGCGCGGATCGAGATCGGGCTGAGGATCGCCACCGGCGCCCGCTCGTGCCGCGCCCCCTCCTCGACCAGCTTCATGTCCAGCCAGTCGGGCGTCTTCTCCATGGCGGCGATGAAGGCGTGCAGTTCGGCCGGCGCATCCTTGACCGATTCCACACCGTGCTCGCACGCCTCGGTCACCATCTCCACGAGGCGCTTGAAGCCGAATTGCGGCATCAGCGCCGCATAGGGATCGGCGACGCGGTCGCCCATGAAGGTATAGGCGCGCATGCGGTCGGCCATGCCCGGCAGCGCCAGCACGCGCTCGCGCAGCGCGTCCTGCCCCGCGCCGAGATCGTGCGGCTGGCCGGGCTCGATCACGAGCCGTTCGGGAATCGAGGCGAAATCGACGACGCCATAGATTGCCGGCGTCGCGGCCGCCTGCGACCGAACCTGCTCCCAGATTTCCCGATTGTCCACGGCCGCCCCCTCGATTGCCCGGCGGCACTATGGGGACAGGCGCTTACCTTCGGCTTAATGTATCGGGCGGTGGCCGATGCCGCCGCACCGGCCACCGCGGACGCGGCTAGTGCTGGGAGGCGACCAGCGGCGTCAATTCCATCCGCTCGACGGTGACCGTCCCGTCCGCGACGCTCAAAACGACGGACGAGACGAAATATGCCTCCCGGATCAGCGGGAAGAGCGTCGGATCGTCCATGCCGGCCGAGGACAACCGCTCCCAGGCGGATATCTGACCGTGGTAGTGAACGTTGCCGGTCCGGTCCGACGCGGCGTATTTCTCCAGGAAACGGCGGTTCAGCCACACGCGGCGGAATTCGAGCTGCGCGACGCAAGTGGTTGCCTTGCCGGCCTCGAGCGCCGTCAGCGCCTCCAGCATCGAACCCTCGTCGCGGGTCGCGACCTTGCCGTCCCTGTCGACCGTGAACGACCTGATCGCCGTTCCGAGATCGGAGAGGTCGATCAGTTGCAGGCTGTCGTAAAGGGAGTCGTCGAAGAGGTAATCGCCGGCATTCGCCTTGAGCCGCCAGTATTCCCGCAGCTTGCCGGCCGCGCCGTTGTTGATCACAAAAGCCGGGAAGTCGCTCAGCCAGTGGCCCCGCATGAGACGGCGCGCCATGTCGTCGTCAATCAGGTCGCGAATCAGCTGCGTCTCGGCCGCCGGCGCGGCCTTCCCCGTCGAACCGGGGCGGGACACGCCAAACAATTCCTGCCGAAGCGCCCTCATCCTGTCGTTCTGCGCCGAGGTGCTGACGAAGCGCCTGACATTCATCGGATCGCCCGCCATGAAGGTGTAGAGCGAGCTCAGACGGATGTCGGCAGGACGGATGGACGGCGAAACGAAGTAGAGGAGATCGAGCTTCTCCAGCAGCGCCCGCGCGTAGTGCGCTCGCCGCTCCTCGTCGCCCAGACGAATCCTGGTCCCGTCGACGACCCAGGTTTCGTAAGGGGAATAACTCAGGGCGACGCGACAGTCGTTCGCCGCGGCGTTGGTGCCGACAAGACCGGCGGCCATCGCCGCAAGCAGCGCAAGAGCGCGTTTCATTGCAGCACCCTCCCGATCTCTATGGCAAGAAGGAACGTACCCGACGGCTCGCGGGTCAGGCTTCCCGCGTAGACCTCGAACTTGTGGCCGGGCAGCGACAGCACCCGTTCGCCGACATTGGCGCTCGCGCCCGCCGCTTCGACAACCTGCAGGTCCTTGGCGAAGACGAGCCGGCGCGGCACGTTGAACGGCTCCCGTTCGCCCGCCGCGGCAACTTCTTCCAGCACCCGGTCGACGCGCGGGTTCAGGATCTCGATCTCGGTGACGAGCCCGCGCACGATTCTCGGGTCGTCGTCCGAGCGGATCACCACCGGGCTCCATGTCGAGACAAGATCGAGATCGTCAGGGTGCGGATAGTAGAGGTTTCCGTCGCGCCGGCCCTCACCGACGGTCCTTGTCTTGATCGACCTAACGATGCCATTGCGGGGCTGCGCGCCATAGGTGCGTCCGACGTGCAGCGCACCGACGTAGTCGTAGGCGTTCGCCTCGCCGAAAAGCGCTATCAGCGCTTCGCGGAACTCGCCGACGTCGCCCAGCATGGCGGCATTGGCGGTGCGCACATGTGCCGCGACATATTTCAGATAGCCGGCCTGCTGCTTCTTCCCGGCGTCGATCAGCCACTCGCGGCTCTCGCGCAGCAGCTTGCGCCCACGGTCGGAGAGCGCAAAATCCTCCACCTGCGCCGCGCTGATCAGGCGGACATAGGTTTCGCTCGACGGCTCCTGCAGCATGCTGACCTCGCCCGATGGCGAGACCGCGTTGACGATGCTGTCGATGCGCGAGACGTAGTCATGGGTGAGGTACGGCGCGTAGGGAGGATCGAAATAGATCATCCTCGTCGATGCGTCGCGCGGTACGATCCTGACGGCGGTGTCGCCGGCGGACGGGTCTTGCGCCTGCGAAGGCTGGGCGGCAGCACCGCCCAGCAGCAAGACCGAGAAGAACAGAGTTCGCCTCATCCGGTTCATGGCAATCACCCGTCAGCCGGCAGGCGCTGGGAGCTGAAGCCGAAGATGAAGGTGAACGGGCTCGTGATCCCGCCATCCCTGAACATCGGCGCCGACCGATAGTCGAGCCCGATGTCGGGCGTGCCGGAGAACTGAACGCCGTCGACGTCGAACGCCGTTTCCTCCGCCAGCGCTTCCGTCAGGGTTGCGAAGCTCCGCGCGTCGTAGCCCGTGCTCACGCCGCGCATCAGGATCAGGCGGTCGGGCACGCTCGACAACTGGCAACCCTTGGGATGCTCGGAGAGGTGCGCGGTCGCGACCCGGAACTCGGTGAGCCATGGAAGCTCGACGCGCGGCGCAAGGATCTCCAGCGAAACCGCGTCTTCGACAAAGGTTCTCTCGGCGAGCTCGCGGTTGCAGGCGCCGGGCTGGCAGGAGCCTCGGTTGAACAGGTCGGAATCCGCCAACTCAACCTCGCGCGTCCCGGGCGCCGGGCCCGACGTGCCGCCGCTGCGGCGATGGTAGACCCAGGAATCGAACTGGAGCCACTGCTCGATCGGTACGCTGAGGTTGAATTTGGGCCAGCCCTCGCTGGAGAGTACCGCCTCCTTCAGCTTCGCAGTGTCGATTGTCGGCGCGCCGGCCAGTAGCGCTGCGATCTTGTCCTCCAGGGCCGCGAAATCATGCCGGAAGCCGAAGATCTCCCAGTCGGTCTCGATCTGGCGAAGCAGATACGCCTCCGATTCGGCCTGCGCCTTCGGCAGGCCCGAAAGGCGCTCGACCTCGGCGTCGTATTTCGCCTTGTACTCCTTGTAGGCGGCCAGATCATCCGGGCTGCGATTGGTCTCCGCGAGAAAGGCCTTCTCCAGCCCGGCGATCTCGTCGGCAAAATCGGCGGGCATGCTCTCGGCCATGTCCTCGAGCGCCTCGAAATAGGCGTCGAAGCAGTCCGCGGACGGCAGCGACGCCGACAACGCCTGGCCGATCAGACTTGTCAGAGGCTCGCCCGTGTCCCCTCCCAGATGGGAGAAGGACACGGGCCGCGCCAGCACCCACATGAGGCGTTCGGTCGGCTTGTCGTCGGTGGAGGCCACGACCGTCGCCGCCGCCGAAGCCGCGCGCTGCATCAGCGACTGTGCTGACGAGCCAGTGGGGTTGGCGAATGCCGCGAGGATGGCCGCCGCGGAGACACCGGTGAACGTTGCTGCCGCGTTCATGGCTGCGCCTCCCCGGCCGCCGGTTCCTCGCAGGGCGGGAACAGGCCTTCGAGCGGCGTCGGGCTCTTCGGCAGGACTTCGGTGAAGAAGCCGATGATCTGTGGATGGCCGACCTTGAAGCCGTTGGCGGCCGTCTCGGCCTCGACTTTCGTCTGCTCGACGGTGTCGGAGTAGGAGCCGCGCACCTTGAACGGCCCCCAGCCGCCGCTGCCCGAAGCCTGGATGACGCGCCGGTAGTAGTCCTTGAAGTCCTCGCTGAAGTCCCCCTTCACCTCGGCATTCCGCACGATGAGGAAGCCGGTCGGTATCAGCGGCATCATGCCGCTGGGATAGTCAATTGAGTTCGCGGTCTCGGCGCCGGGGCCGGAGCTGACGAGATCCTTCCTGATGGCTGGCTCGGTGCCGCAAGCAAAACGCCAGCGGCTGTCGGAAAAGACGCGGCGGGTCAGCCAGGGGCGACGAAAATCCACCCGCATGTACTCGAACGACACGTCGATCTTGGTCGCCTTGTTCTGCTCGACATTGTGGACGCGATCGTAGTTGGCGCCCGCGCCGAAGGAGAAGAAACCGCCGAGGTTGAACCCGCCTGAGCCGCTCGAACTGGTATGGTGATTGTGGGTGTAGGCGTCACTCTTCGACCAGCTCACCGAGATGGTGGGCCATTGCTGCGCCTTGTCGAGCCAGGTGCCGACGGACGGATAGTAGGTGTGCAGGCTGGCGTCGGGTGTCACGCGGTCGTACAGCGTGCGCGCCGAGGCGAACAATCCGTCGGGATCGTATCGAATTCGTGTTTCGAGCGCGTCTTCGACCGACGCCTTGTTCCCGAAAATCCGCCATTCGTTCTGCGCGTTCTTGATCGGCGTGGAAACCGTGATCGGCAGGATCGACGCTCCGGGATGCTGCAGGAACCAGGCCTGCCCCTCGGCGTATGCATCCTTGTACTTCTGCTCGAACTCCAGATAGGTCCTGTAGGTGTTGGTCGGCGTGCCGTCGGGCTGGCGCAGCAGGATGCCGGCATCCTCGTATTGCTTCTTCTTCGATTCCGACAGCGGAAGCGGGGCGTAGTCGACGGTCTGCAGAATCAGGCTGTAGTACTCGTGATACGTCTCGTCTTTCGGACCGTAGACCCATGACGGAAGCATGACCCGGTCGACGACTTCTGAGAAGGCGCGCTTGAGCGGCCCGTTCTCCTGCCCATCAGGGAGGATCAGCGCGGGGTCGATGAAGATTCCCGGCTGCGTCAGGACGAAGAAGTATTTGTTGCTGGTGTCCTCAACGCCTTTGCGACGCAGGTCGATGCTCTGGACAATCTTGCTGTAGATCAGCTTCAGGATGTCCCCGTTGGGATCCTCCTGCGCCAGCGCGGGCGCCGTCGAGAGGGCCGACGACATCAGCAATGCCGAGATATAGCGTTTCATGGCTGCAATCCTCCGGAAGGTGTTTGGGGATGGCCGGCGGTTCGCCGTCTGGCTGGACCGCCGGCCGGTGCTTCAGTTCGCGTGCGCGGAATCGGCGAGGGGCCAGGGGACCTCTCCTCCCGGAGCCAGCCTCTTGGCCTCCGGGCGCTCGCAGTTGCGCGCCCTGAAGGCCTCGCACGCCTGCAGCGGGGCCGGCCCGAAGACGCGGTAGTAGATCGCGGGCAGCAAGGTCCCCTCGGGCACGACGATGCACCCGTGGGGCCGCTCGCCGACCTTGGGAAGGCGCGCGTGGACGCCGTGAAGATCGATGTCGATCGCCTCGGCGCTGGCGACGAAAGGCTCGGCGCCGATCCAGGGCTGGATCGGCACCTCGTGCGTCCCCGCCGCGTCACGGACGATCAGCCGGTCGGCGTTCGCCGCGTCGTGAACGACGACGCTGGCGCGGAAGGGGCGAAGCGCCATGAGGCAGACGTTCTGGATGTAGAACACCATGTCCCACATCGCCGGCACGACCCGCTCGGGCCGCGGCTCCAGCTGCGCGTGGTAGTTCATGCAGGGCAGGATCCCGATTGCGGTCAGCTCGACCAGCGTGCTGCGCTGGATCCAGCGCGCCTCGTATTGCCCGACGCCGAGCACGCGCTGCGGCTTTTCGGAGCTGACCTTTTCCGCTTCCCGTGCTCCCCGGTTCGGAGCCGAGGCGCGCGGTTGATGGGATTCGCCCACGTCCAGCGTGATGACCGCCTTGCCGTTCCAGCGGATCAGCACCGAGGTGAACTGACCCGGCGCCGCGGGCTCGGTGTAGCGAACCTCCCGGAAGGCGACGTCGTCGGTACCACCGCCGCCCGTGTCGACGATGGTCAGGTCGAGAATCAACTGCGTGGGCACGATCCCCTGCGGCTCGGCGCGGGAGAGCTTCGGCTGCTTGTTGCCGGCGATGGTCTCGACCTCGCCGACGACATTGAGCCTGGAGCGTCCGGGCGGCTGCCGATCGGTCGTTGCGCTGAATTTGCGAACCTTTGGTGCCGATGCCATCTTCGTACTCCCTTGTGACGGTTGGGCGGGTTTCGGTCCGTTTGGCGCCGCTCAGAGGAGCTGCGCCGCTTCGAGCATTCGCCGCATGCTGTTGACGGGCGCTCCGCCCGGCCGGACCGTATCGTTCGGACACCACCGGCCCCGGTCGGTGCCAGGCTGGTGCCAGTAGGACTGCGGGTCCGCGATGATGAGGCCGAGCAGCGTCTCTGCGACGAGAACGGTGCCAAGCGGTCCAAGCGCGTTTCCGCCGGCCCTGACCTCGGCTTCCTTCAGGACGTAGAACCAGAGAGGCGTGCTCCTGTCGAAGCCACCTGCCTCAACAGCGTCGGCGGTCCTGCCCGAACGGAGCTCGGAACCTGTCAGCGGCTCGATCACGAGATCCGACAGGAGGTAGATCTGCGCGATGCAATCCTGCGCCGCGGGGATGTTGAGGCGGTGGCCGCGCCGCAGATTGCGCCTGGCCAGCATGCGGAACAGCCCGCCATGGTCGGTCGGCTCGTTGTTCATGTCGCGCAGCGGCGGCGCCAACTCGCAATCGATCGCGCGGGCGAACCGGTCCGAATGCGCGGATTGCGCAGGGATCAGCCGCTCCCACTCGGCGCCCCAATGGGCGGGCAGCCGGTCGAACGACGCGGTGGCTGTTTCGGGCATCGGAACGGCCGCGCTGCCGGTGAAGGCAAAGAGATGCTCGAATCTGGCCCGCTCCAGAATGTTGGGCGTGCCGCCCACCGACCTCCCGAAGAAGCGGTTCCAGTCATATTCGGCGCGGACCATAGAGTGGCCGTAACGGAACGCGGCGGCCGAAAACTCGACCGGCAGCGGCAGCCGGCCGCCGGGCTTCGGGGAATGCCTGGCAAGGAGGCCCGCGTAGAGCGGCGCCTCCCTCGCGATCACGCTGCGCAGCGTGGCAGAATCGCAGATCGCCGGCAGGAACTCGTTGACGACCAGCCATTGGTACAGCCAGGTCACGCGCTGTCTGGCCCAGGCGTGAACCGCGTCGTCCCCGCGCCCAAGCGCTTCCGCGTCGTCGCACGCATCGACCAGGCCGTTGTGCAGCCGCAGCAGCGCCAGATGGAGCTGGGCGACGACGAGGTTCTCGTCGTTGCGCGAGTCCCCGATGATGGCCTTGTGGATGCGGGGCGTGCCCTTGCTGTCGAGGAATGACGCCCGCAAATCCGGCGGCAGCGCACGCAGTTCCTCGGCCGATACCTGGCCTTCCACCAGGAGGCGGCCCAGGCGCAGCAGATCCCCCTTGCCGTCGCGGGGGAGCGGGACAGACCCGATCTGCGAAGGAGAAAAGAGGTCGACGCGCATCTTCGCGTGCGCGCCGGGCTCCCGCATCGCCTCTATGAGCTTGCGTGCAAAGCCGTCGGAGATCGCGGCGTCGCCGTAAAGGCTGTCGAGTTCGAGCGCGCCGGTCCGCAGGTTCTTGACGCCAGCCTCGACGCGCAACCGCGCGAGCGGCGCCAGATCGTCGGGCGAAATAGTCGAAACGGCGGAATCGCGGTCTGTGCCGGCAGTGATATCGTGATCGATGAACTGGCCGAAATAGGTGAAAATCGGCGCGATGCCGGAATTCTGCGCCTGCGGCGAGCCCGGCGCCTCGACCATGGCCTCGGCCAGCGCATCGAGGTTGCGAACGGTCTGCTCATCGTGCGGCGTCTTCGGAGCGTTCGGAAAGTAGTAGCGGAAGTCTCCAAGCCGGGCTTCCTCTTCAGCAGTCTCGGACACCACGCCGCGCAGCGGCCTTAGCGTCTTCAGCGTTTCGGCAGATGCTCCTTGCATCGCCTTTTCGGAGAAGGCCCGCTGTCCGTGACCCAGATTGAAGAGCATGTGACCGCACCGTCTGAAACCGATCCGCCGTTGCTGGCGTCGCGATCAATTTCGCCGTGCGTCGTGAGGGCCCCGGTAGAATCCGGGCCAGTTTGCGCGAAATCTCCGTGAAATCCGGCTATCGCCTGGGCGACACGAGGTTCCAGGGGAGCCGTTCGATCAGAGATCGACGTCTATGAGCTGGTCGAGCCCGACGCGCCGGATTGTGTCCGCCGGGTAGTCGCGGTCGTTGCGGATGCGGTACAGGGAAAAGTCCGGCTCCAGACGCCTGAGGGACCGCAATGTCTCCCTGGCGCCGTCGAGGTCACCCGCCTTCAGTTTGAGGACGTAGAGATGGCGCAGCGGCGGGCGCGAATTCGGCGCGAGGATTGCGGCCCTTTCGGCCGCCGCGTGAGCCGCGTCGAAGTCGCCGACGTTCATGGCGGCGAGACAGAACCGCATGTTGGAAAAGACCTGGAGCGACGTGTTCTGCAGCTGCCTCCTGGCCCGGCCTGCCGACTGAAAGGCCTGCTGATGGCGACCGCGCTTGAGCTCGAGGCCTCCGAGGCTGGCATGCGCGTAGCCAACACCGGGATCGAGCTGCAAGGCGCGCTCCGCCAACGACAGGGCCATCTGTGAATCCTGGAAGACCAGGTCGTGCACGTCTCCCAGAAAGGCGAGCGCCAGCGCGTTGTTGCCGTCTATCGCCATGGCCTCGCGCATGAGCTTCCTGGCCTCCTCGCGGAGTTCGCCGAGATCTCCGACGGAGCTCTCCACCAGAAGGAACGCTTTGGCGAGGGCGCGCAGGGCGGGCCGCGGCGCGTGCCGGTGCAGTTGCTGCGCCTTTTCCAGCAACGCGTCGGCCTCGACGAGCCGCCTGGGGTCAAAACTGAAGACGTGCTGAAGCGCGGTCATGGCGAAGCTGTTCGCAAGCGAAGCGTCGCTCACCTCGCCCAGGTGGTTTGCAAACGCCTCCGTCGCTTCCAGCGCCAGCGATGCCGCGGCGTCTATCGCGGCCAGTTCGTCCTTGGCGTCGAACGATACCTGCCGCGACCAGAGCGCCTCGCCGGTCGGCATGCGCGAGAGACTGGCCAGCGCCAGCATCCGGTCGCCGTTCTGCGTTACCCGGATGGTGCAGCGGCCACCCGGCGCGGTGATCGCCCTTACCGGCTGACCGTCGACGGAAACCACTCCGACGCTGACATGCTCGGTCGCCGTTCGCGCAATCTGCGCACAGATCGCTTCGGCAAAGAAGGGCTCCAGCTGCATGCCGGACGACCGGGTCTCGGTGACCAGCACAGGTCTGCGGTCGCGCGAGCCGGCGCGCTCTTCGTCGGGCCGCGTGCCAAAAGCAGCGCCGGTCCCGCTGTCGGTCTTGGCGGCGGCAGGCGTCCACGCAGAAGCCTTGTTCTCCCAGTGCCGTCGGGCGTTGCGGAGCCATTCCTCGAACGGATCGCAGGGAACATCGAGCCCTTCCAGCAGCTGAACACCCGAACGCAGCACCGCCAGAGCCGCGTCGGGTTCATGCTCGACGTCGAGCGCAGTCGCTTCGGCATCGAGCGAGACCTCCTGCCGGTCGGCTGAAAGAATGTCGGCGTGGTCGTCCAGAGCCCGACGTATGGCGGACAGCGCCTGGCGAAGACTGCCGGAAGCCTGTTCAGAGGCCCGGTCGGCCCAGAACAGGCTTTCCAGCCAGCGCCTGGCGGAAACCTTGCGCGGCGACAGAGCGACGACAGCCAAAAGAGCACGCGGGCGCCCGCCCAGGGGCGTGATATCCTGACCCCTGGAATTCAACACGCGAAAAACCCCGGCCGCGTGTATAGATATGCGCTTCTTCTCTATGCGCCTGCCCTCCCAACTTCTCATTAGCACGAGCAGGAAGGTATTTGAAGCGAAGCTACTTCCGCGGATCGTTCACGCGCATGCAAACCGCGAGCGGACTCCGATGACTATCTTTCACCCATGCGCGCCACGCGGTAGCGGATAGGGCTCGCCAGGCGTCCCCAGCCGGCCTGATCGATGTCCGCGCTGCCGGGATAGGCCGGCGCAAAGGCGTTGTCCGAGCCGCCGCCCTCCGCGAGCCTGGCCTGCGCACCCAGAATCTCACGCGCCGACACTCCGGTCTCAATTTCGTCCATCAGAGCGATCGCGACGCATCGCGCCGCTTGCGCCGATGCAAAGCTGGTGCCGCGCATGGCCATCATTGACCCGTTTGCGGACCCAGCGGCAAGTATGCCGAAATGCGCCGGGCCGTCGTCGGTCGGCAGGGCAGCGGTGGGGGCGCCGGACGCCCCGTGCATCAGGCTGTGTCCCAGCAAGGTTCCGTCGTCAGCACCGTTCGTACGCCCGCGGCCCGTCGCCGAGTAGAACGCCGGCCTCCCGTCGGTCATCCGGTAGCCGCCGACCCTGGCCACCGCTCTGTTCGCCGCCGACGAGTTCATCGTCCCGTGGCGGCGCACCGGGCTGCCGCCGACCAGATCCGTGTTGATCGCCCCGGGCGCGTCCGGATAGCTTTCGCTCTCGACAAGCCCGGCCGCGTCCTCGAAGCGACGATAGGCCGGGTCATCGAAATAAGAGCGCAGGTTGTTCGGGCCGCCCGCGGAAACCTGCTGGTCTGTCTGCACCGACAGCCGGCACTGAATCCGCATGTCCCTCTCGTTCCGGAGCCGGATCTTCCAGGCCCCGGATGGCGCCGGCGACATCTCCGTCTCGATGTAGGTCGGCGCGAGGCACAGCACATACCGGAAATGATGCGGGCCGCTGCCGTCCGGCGGGCCCACCTTCTCGCAATACACGGCGGCGACATTGCCCTGCCGGCGAACATGTCCGGCAACGCCGAGCACGGGTGGATGGTCGCTGGCCTTGCCGCCCGGCGGAACGAGCGACAGGCTCGCCGCAGGCGACTGGTCGTCCGGCCCGCAATCGGTCCACACCTCGACGAAATTCGACGAGCGGTCCTCGGGAAGGACGCGCCAGTTCAGTTCGACGATCTCGCCACGGTCCGGCTCCAGGAAGGCATTGCATTGCAGGTGGTTGTCATTGCCGGCAGGCATGACGACGTCGATGCGCGAACAGCCGTCCCGCTTGCGTATCTCGAGCAGGTCGTTGATCAGCGCCGGCAGCCTGTCGAGGTTGGACTTCGCCCCGGCCTGCTTTCCGAAAGAGATGTTGAGAACGATCGGGTAACCGAACGTCGCTCCGGCCCTGGGGCCGGGATTGTTGCGCAGCCACAGCGCGTCGGCAAGGTCGGCCACACGCAGGATGGCATAGCGCAGATACTCGTCGAGAAATGTGCCGGGCGCACCGAAATTCGAGCTGTCGGGGATGTTGACGGCAACGATCTTCACGCGCCGCGCAAACTCCGGTTCGGCAACCGGATCAGCGCCCGCGGCGAGATCCATCACGTGGGCGCCGTGGGAAGCCCGCTTTGCGATGCCGCGACGGCCGCCGGCGTTCCGGTTGTCGAGCACGCCGGTGGCGGCGTTGAAAGCCTGCTCGTCCAGCCAGCCGGCGAAGGAACCGCCGCCGTGCTCGAACAGAAGCGCGTCGAGATCGTCCTTGTACACTTCGCGGCCGAAGGGCAGGTACTCCTGCTGCAGGCCCCCGGGACCGCCCCAGGGCGCCAGCATCTGCCAGGCGGCGAGTATGCGCGACTTGCCGTCGGCATCGCGGAAGCGGTTGTGGCCAAGCGGGATGTCGCAATCGATGACACCGACGATGACGGTGTCCGCGTCGAGCCCGCCCTTGCCGTCCGGCCCCGGACCGTGGAGCCTGTCGCGCGGCGGCAGTTCGGCAAACAGGTCGGGATCGCCATCGACAGGGTCGCGGTCGGCCGGACGCTTGGCAAAGGCCGGAATCGGCAGCGGGGCTGCGGACTTTCGCCAGAGACCCTTGTCATCCTTGCCGCCGGGGACACCGGCCATGGCCGGGAAGAACCTCGAAAAGGAGAGGCTGATCTCGCCAAGAATGGGTATCCTGTCGAATTCGATGCCGCTGCGCCCCTGAAGCTTCTGTTCGACGCGCGCCCACCAGTCGATGTAGGGATCGACGCCGGC
This sequence comes from Rhizobiaceae bacterium, assembly GCA_019635695.1. Taxonomy (GTDB): domain Bacteria; phylum Pseudomonadota; class Alphaproteobacteria; order Rhizobiales; family Rhizobiaceae; genus RCIO01. The sequence continues at coordinate 168,578 of JAHBYZ010000001.1, read as the reverse complement.
CGGCGACTCCTCGCTCACCCAATCGCTTTCCATGGTCATTCGCGCCCGGGCGCGGTTTCCGGAGCGGCAAATTCCTCGACCGCGTCCCGCCAGAAGGCCGCGAATATCTCCGCTGCCGGTTTCGCGCCGGCGGGCGCCTCGGCGGGGGATTTCGACAGGGTGTCGCCGTAGTCCTTCAGGCCGTGCAGCGTGAAGTCCTGCGATACACCGTCGCCGCTTCGCGAATTGAGGTTGAAATCCGCATCGCCATAGGCGAACCGCGTGCTCGGCTGGCCGGAACAGAGCGCGTGCAGCGCTTCCCCGATGGCGCAGCCCAGCATCGCGCCGGCCGCGGAATCGACCGGAAAGTGCAAGCCCGCAATCGTGCGGTTCGTCGCGATGCGATGAGCGAGCCTGATGGGCAGCGACCGATGGCGCATACCTTCGACGATCGATTCCCCCGTCGTCAGCCGATGAAACACGGTCGCGATCGCAAAAGCTTCCGTGGCATGGCCGGAGGGAAACGTCGAATGGTCGGGCGTCTGGACCATGGGCTGGACGTTCGGGGACAGGTCGAGAGGGCGCGGCAGCCAGCACAGGTGCTTGACCATCATCTCGAGGTTGATGGTCAGTGCCTGGGTGACCGTCAGCAACTCGAGGGTGCGCTGGCGGCGCGTCGTGTTGAGCTGATGCTGCGCCCCGAAGAAGGCGAGGACGCCCTCGGCCTGCACCATGATCTCGGCAAGCCGGTCGGCGCGAAGATCGGCGTAGTTGCGCATGTATCGGAGCTGGTCGCGCAGAAAAGCCTGGTCGGGCGGGGTGATCTCGCAGATCACACTCGTGCCGAACAGCAGGCGGACCGACCGGCCCGCGGCCACCACTTTGAAGTTCGGCGAAATGTCGGCCATGAGCACCTGCAGCCGGCGCTCGGAGGACAGATAGGCCATGCGCTCGAAGCCGCGCGGTCTTGCAATCTCGCCGACACCGGTTCCGCCGTCCCAGAAGCCAACCAGCGCGTCATGTGTCGTCGTCAGCGCCTCGGCCAGGAGTGGCGAGCCCGCCGCGTGGCTGTATGGCCCGCCGTGGCTACCCGCGTGACTGCCTCCGTGACTGCCTCCGTGGCTGCCTCCGTGACTGCCGCCATGGCTGCCCCCATGACTTCCACCGTGACTTCCACCGTGACTTCCACCGACCAGCGCCATGTTCCGTTCCCCCGCATGCCCTGTTCAAACGATCAGAGGAGCGAGGGCACCCGTCAATAGGCCGTCCTCTGTTTTGATGGGGTCGGCCAGATTTTTCACGATCTATTCACGGCGCTTCGGCGTCTCTCTGCGTAGAGCGGCACTATCTCCGTGAATTGGATAAGCAGCCGATTTGCCATCGACTTCCTATCCTTGCAGCTGATCTTGTCAGGCAATCAGATCCTGTCCGGCGTCAAGCTGCAGGAAACAACAGGGCTTGAAATGCGCCGTGCCGCCGGCCAACGCGGCAAAGACCGAAGAAGCCAGCATTCGCTCTTTGCGAGGGTCGGGAAGAGAAATAGTTGCGCGATCGCGATGGGTCGACCAAGCGCTGGCGTCCTGCCGTGGCTGCGACGTTTTCAGGTTTCAGGTGACACGGGGGAGCTTTCACTCGGGCGCCGGGAGCCGGCGCATTACTCCCACTCGATGGTGCCGGGCGGCTTGCTCGTCACGTCGTAGACGACGCGGTTGATGCCGCGCACCTCGTTGATGATGCGTGTCGCGGTGCGGCCAAGGAAAGCCATGTCATAGGGGTAGAAGTCGGCGGTCATGCCGTCGACGGAGGTAACGGCGCGCAGCGCGCAGACGAATTCGTAGGTGCGCCCGTCGCCCATGACCCCGACGGTCTGGACAGGCAGAAGTACGGCAAATGCCTGCCAGATCGTGTCGTAGAGCCCGGCCTTGCGGATCTCGTCGAGATAGATCGCATCGGCCTGACGCAAGATGTCGAGCTTGTCGCGGGTGACGCCGCCGGGTAGCCGGATCGCGAGGCCGGGACCGGGGAAAGGATGGCGGCCGACGAATTTCTCCGGCAGGCCGAGCTCGCGGCCGAGCGCGCGCACCTCGTCCTTGAACAGCTCGCGCAGCGGCTCGACCAGCTTCATGTTCATGCGCGCCGGCAGGCCGCCGACATTGTGGTGGCTCTTGATCGTCACCGACGGGCCGCCGGTGAAGGACACGCTTTCGATCACGTCGGGATAGAGCGTGCCCTGCGCCAGGAAATCGGCGCCGCCGAGCTTTTTCGCCTCGGCTTCGAAGGTCTCGATGAACAGCCGGCCGATGGTCTTTCGCTTTACCTCCGGATCGACCTCGCCCTCCAGCGCCGAAAGGAAGGTCTCGGAGGCATCCACGTGAACCAGCGGGATGTTGTAGTGGTCGCGGAACATGGCGACGACGTCGGCCGCCTCGTTCATCCGCATCAGCCCGTGGTCGACGAGGATGCACGTGAGCTGGTCGCCGATCGCCTCGTGGATGAGCACAGCGGCCACAGACGAATCGACGCCACCGGAAAGTCCGCAGATGACCCTGCCCTTGCCCACCTGCGCCCTGATCTTCTCGATCATGCGCTCGCGATATGCCGACATGGTCCAGTCGGACTTCAGTCCGACGATGTCGTGGACAAAATTGGCGAGGAGTTTTCCGCCATCAGGCGTGTGGACCACTTCCGGGTGGAACATGGTCGTATACCGGCGCTTCTCCTCGTTGACGGCAATGGCGAAGGGCGCGTTGGGCGAGGTCGCGACGACCTTGAACCCTTCCGGCAAGCGGGTGACGCGGTCGCCGTGGCTCATCCAGACGGGATAGCGCATGCCGACATCCCATACGCCTTCGTAGAGCCGGCTCGGCTCGTGTATGGTTACGTCGGCGCGGCCGAACTCGCGGGCATGGCCGCCCTCGACCTGCCCGCCGAGCTGGGTGACTAGCGTCTGCTGGCCGTAGCATATGGCGAGGATCGGGACATCGGCGGCGACGATCTCGGCCGGTGCGCGCGGGCTTCCGTCGTCCAGGACCGAGGCCGGACCGCCGGAGAAGATGACGCCCTTGGGGCGCATGCGCGCGAAGGCCTGCGCGGCCGATCCGAACGGATGGATCTCGCAATAGACGCCCGCCTCGCGCACCCGGCGCGCGATGAGCTGGGTGACCTGGCTGCCGAAATCGATGATGAGGATGGAGTCGCTGGCGCTCATGGCGAGCCTTTATTGAATCGTGCGTTGCGGCGCAACGGCAGGCTGTGCATGACGCCGATGCACGAGCGCCGCAGCCCGGCTAGTTTTCGCTGTTGAGCGCCCGCAAGGCATCGAGCAGCGCGGATAGCCGCTCGCGTCCCAGCCGCTCGGCATAGCGATTCTCGATGGCTACCTTGGCGCGGTCAGCGTCACGCAGCGCCGCCTGGCCCTTGTCGGTGTAGCGCACCAGTCTTCCGCGCTTGTCCGCCGGGTCGGGCAGCCTGACGATGACGCCTTCCGCCTCCAGCCCGTCGAGGAGTTGCTGGACCGCCTGCTTGCTCGTGCCGAGGCGCTCGATCAACTGCAACTGCCTGGCACCGCCACGCGGGATCTGACCGATCAGCGACGCCCGTGCCTCGGAAAACCAGGGATGCCCGGCCTCGCGCACCGCGGCGACGAAATCCTGCATCCACAGGCGGTTGGCCTGCCACAGCAGCCAGCCGACATGGTCGGGCAGGGATTCATTTTCGTCAAGTGCCTTGACCATTTGGTCTGCGACTCCTATTAGTCAAGATACTTGACGGATTGCAGGCCGTCGAGGCACTGAAAAGGAAGGAAGCAGGCATGACCATACTCGGCAAGGACGAACTCGCGCTCATCATGATCGGCACCACCCACGTCATGGACATGGGCGGCAAGCAGGCGCTCGTCTACTACGAAGACGCGCACAGCGCGCACATGCAACTGCCGGACGGCACCCGTCGCCACGGCGCGTGGCGGCTGACCGCGGACGGCTACGAGGTCGACTGGCAAGGCGGTCCGAGCGCTTCCTGGAAGCTGGCGCGACGGCAATCGGCGATCGACTATCTGGACAGTTCGGGCACGCCGCGGGCGAAGCTGCTGCGGATCGACTTCGGCGACAGCGCGGGCCTCGCCGCCTGACCGTGGCGTCATCGCGCCGGCGGTGCGAACACATCGGCGAGAGCAGCCTCCAGCCGGTCAACGGCCTGCGCCAGCTTCTCGTCGATGACGTGGAGGTATTCGGTCCAGTCGCCGACATGGCGAAGGTCCGACGCGCCGTCGGAAATGCCGCGCAACGCCACCAGCGGCACGCCAAAGCGCTGGCAGGCGCGCTGCACGGCGAAGGTCTCCATGTCGACCATCTCGGCGGCGATGGCGTCGTAGGCGGCACCGGACACGATGTTGGCGCCCGTCGACAGCGTCGCTTCGGCGATGCCGGGCACGCGCAGCGGCAACGGCACCGTGACGGGAAGGTCGAGGAAGGGCGTGGCGCCTTTCTCGAAGCCCAGCGCCGACGCGTCCATATCACGGTAGGAGACCGAAACCGCCTGGTAGATGCCGGTCTGCTCCAACACGCGGCTGCCGGCCGAGCCGAGCGAGACCACCAGAGCCGGCAGCGAGCCGGCCGCCGCGAATGCCGCCAGTGCCGCCGTCACGGAGACGGCGGCCTCGATCGGGCCGACCCCGGTCATCAGCGGCACAAAGCGGGATTTCAGGTGCGGACCATATTCCGCGTCTGCTGCCATGACGTAGAGGAGAGCGCGCCCAGCCACCTGCCTGAGCGGCGCGACCGACGCGCTCACCCGGCAATCCCCTCGCGACCGACGACGGTCATCATCGTCCCGGTCATGGTGGCGATCAGCCTCGCCTCGCCTTCCGTCGAGATGGAGTAGGCCTGTCCGTCGGCAACAATGATGGTGCGGCCGGGCTTGGTGACCGAGCCGCGGAACAGGAAGCGCTCGCCGCGGCCGGGCGCCAGCAGGTTCACCTTGAACTCGATGGTGAGCACGGCGGCGTCGGCCGGCATGACCGAATAGGCGGCATATCCGCACGCGGAATCCAGCGCGGTCGAGATTACCCCGGCGTGTAGGAAGCCGTGCTGCTGCGTCAGGGCAGCAGAATACGGCATCTCGATCTCGATCGTGCCGCGGGACACCCGCGTCAGCTCGGCGCCGAAGGTGGCCATCACCTGCTGACGCGCGAAGCTGTCGCGCACCCGCGCCTCGTAATCGTCCACGGCGGTGACTGGGGCCATAGGCGGCTCTCCTTTGCCGCCTTATCGCAAAGCTGCCATCGGCGCGCAATGTTCGATTGTGCAGTGCAGCAAGGACGTTAGTTGAGCCACCAGATCGACGCGTTGAGCAGCGTGGCGAAGGAGACCCAGGCAAGATAGGGTACGAACAGCCATGCGGCCGGGCGGTCCAGACGCCATGCGAGGCCGATGAACGCCGCGATCGCCAGCCACATGGCCGCAATCACCGCCAGCGCCAGACCGGCGTTCTGGGCGGCGAAGAAGATCGGCGACCACAGGAAGTTGAGAGCGAGCTGGACCCACCACAGCACCAGCGTCGAGCCGCCATGCTCGCGCCGCCAGACACGCCAGCCGGCAACGCCGATCATCGCGTACAAGGTGAGCCAGACGGGCGCGAACACCCAGTTCGGCGGGTTGAAGGCAGGCTTGGCCAGCGCGGCGTACCACTCGCCGGGCGCCGTCAGAAGGCCGATCGCGCCGCCGCCGACGACCACGAGGGCGATGAAGAGGACAAGCGCAATCCGGTCGTTCACTGCAGCCATCCGCAAGTTTCCCGCCATCCGCAAGGCAAATTGTCGTGGCCGTCCTAGATGGGGCAGTGCCGGCGGCGGTCAAGCGGGTGCGCCGGTCAACTCCGCCGCAGCACCGCGAGATAGAAGCCGTCGGTCCCAGTACGGAGCGGGGTGAGGCGTATGCCCGCGTCGCGGTCGATGCGCACGGCCTGGGTTTCGGTACCAAAGCCGTCGCGCCACAAAGCGTGGTGATCGACGGGAGCAAATCCTGTCGCTCGCGCCAGGAATGCGGCAATCTGATCGCCGTTCTCTCCGTCGAATACAGAACAGGTGACGTAGGCCAGGCGGCCGCCCGGCTTCACGAAGCGCGCCGCCTTGTCGAGAATTGCCGACTGCTCGGCCTGGCGGGCGGCGAGCTGTCGGTCCGACAGTCGCCACTTGGCGTCGGGACGGCGCCGCCAGGTGCCACTGCCAGTGCACGGGGCGTCGACGAGAACGAGATCGCAGTGGCCGGCCAGCGGATCCAGCTCGGTCGCGCGCGACACCACCTGCACGTTGCGGCAGCCGGCGCGCTCCAGCCGATCGAAGATCGGGGCGAGCCGGACCTTCTCGGAGTCGTAGGCATAAATCTGGCCGGTGTTCTGCATGGCGGCCGACATGGAAAGCGTCTTGCCGCCGGCCCCGGCGCAGTAGTCGAGCACCTGCGTGCCGGACGCGGCGCCTGCCAGCCTGGCCACCATCTGCGATCCGAGATCCTGCACCTCGAACCAGCCCTTTCGGAAGGCCGGCTCGGCCTGAACGTTGGGATGTCGTCCGTCTCCCTGGATGGCCGCGATGCGGATCGCCTCCGGGAGAAAGGGGGCTTCGGCCGGATGCGCTTCCGAGAGTTCGGCGAGCACGGCGGCGCGGTCTGCCTTCAACGTGTTGACCCGCAGATCGAGCGGCGGACGGTCGGAAAGGGCCGCCGCCTCGTCGGCCCAGTCCATGCCGAAAGCCGCCTCGAACAGCGGCGCGCACCAGTCCGGAAGGTCGCCACGGACGACGGCGGGAGCGGCCGCCAGGTCTCGCGCAGCAAACGCGGCGCGCTCGGCATCGCTCAGGGGGGCGGGCGCGAAACGGTCTCCGTCGAGAGCCTGCGCGAGCGAGGCGGGCGAGTGGCCATGCAACAGCAGTGCCCCGAACGCCTGCGCGCGCGACCCTTCGTCCTGCAGCAGCCAGGAGGCCGAGCGGCGGCGGCGCAGCGCGTCATAGACGATGTTGCCGATGGCGGCACGGTCGGCCGAGCCGGCGAAGCGATGCGACAGGCCCCAGTCCTTCAGCGCATCGGCAGCCGGACGATGCCGGCGCGTCATGTCGTCGAGTATCTCGATGGCTGCTGCCAGCCGCCCGCCCAGTCTCATCGCGCAACCCGTTTCGGTGAACCCGCTCGCCCTGTCGCTACAGAAGGCGCTTCCCGGACGCAAGCGGCCTCTGACACTGCCGGTCAGGATAGTAATTATGATGTTTCATACTTGACTCTAGAATGCCTGAAGCTCACCATTGATGCATCAGACAGGCATCCTGCGATGATGACATCAGGACAGTTGAAGGCGGCACGCGCGCTGCTTGGCATCGACCAGGCGACGCTGGCGGAGCTTTCCGGCGTTTCGCTCGCCACGATCCAGCGCATGGAAGCGAGCGAGGGCACCGTGCGCGGCGTGGTCGATACGCTGGTGAAGGTCATCGACGCGCTCGCGGCAGCCGGCGTCGAGCTTGTCGGCGAGGGTCAGCGCAGCGACACGGGCGGCCGCGGCGTGCGCCTGCGCTCGCCGCCGCCGGCCTCCTGAAGCAACAAGCGCCCGCGCGGCGACCGCCGACCACCAGCCGACGATCCCGCCGCATCCGCAGGATCGAAAGCCATGACCGCCACCACACTCCCCGCCCCTCCGCAGCCAAGCTTCGTCGAACTCTACACACCGAAGCTCGTCACGGTGCTGCGGGAGGGGTACGGACTGAGCGAGTTGCGGCGTGACGCCGTCTCCGGGCTAACCGTCGCCATCGTCGCGCTGCCGCTGTCGATGGCAATCGCGATCGCGTCGGGCGTGTCGCCCGATCGCGGCCTCTACACGGCGATCGTCGGCGGCTTCCTCGTCTCGCTGCTGGGCGGCAGCCGTTTCCAGATCGGCGGGCCGGCCGGCGCGTTCATCGTGCTGGTGGCTGCCACGGTCCAGGCGCACGGCGTGGAGGGGCTGATGCTGGCGACGCTGCTTTCGGGCGTCATGCTCGCGGCGCTCGGCTTCCTGAGGCTCGGCAGCTTCGTCAAATTCATCCCCTACCCGGTGACAGTCGGCTTCACCGCCGGCATCGCGGTCATCATCTTCGCCAGCCAGATCGGCGATCTGTTCGGCCTCGTCACCGACGGCAGGCCGCCGGCCGAACTCATCCCCAAGCTCGAAACATTGGCGCGGGCGGCGAACACCGTTACCCCTGCGGCCGTGGCCATCGCGGCGCTCAGCATCGCAACGATCCTGCTGCTCAAACGCTACCGGCCGGGATGGCCCGGCCTGCTGATCGCGGTGGCGCTCGGCTCGGTCGCGGCAGCGGCATTCGGGCTGCCGGTCGCCACGATCGGCTCCACCTTCGGCGGCATCCCGCGCACACTGCCCGCCCCCGCCCTGCCGGACCTTTCGCCAGACAAGGTACTCGCGGTGCTGCCCTCCGCCCTTTCGTTCACGCTACTCGGCGCGATCGAGTCCCTGCTGTCGGCGGTGGTCGCCGACGGCATGTCGGGCCGGCGCCACCGCTCCAACTGCGAACTGGTGGCACAGGGCGCGGCGAATTTCGGTGCTGCCCTGTTCGGCGGCTTCTGCGTCACCGGCACCATCGCGCGCACGGCGACCAATGTACGCTCGGGGGCGCATGGGCCGGTGTCGGGCATGCTGCACGCGCTGTTCCTGCTGGTGTTCATGCTGGTCGCCGCGCCGCTGGCCGCCTACGTGCCGCTGGCCTCGCTCGCCGGCGTGCTGGCGGTGGTGTCGTTCAACATGGTCGAATGGCACGCACTCAGGGCGCTGCTGCGCAGTTCGTGGGGCGACGCGGCGGTGGTCGTCATCACCTTCCTGCTCGTCGTCTTCCGCGAACTGACGGAAGGCATCGTGGTCGGCACCGCGCTCGGCGCGCTGCTGTTCATCTCGCGCATGTCGCGCGAGGCGACGCTGGAGGCGCAGGCGCTCGGTGGGCCCCGCGACGCGGCGGACGAACCGAGCCATTACGACGCGGCGCTGGCCGCCGATCCGCACATCGTGGTCTACAAGCTGTCGGGCGCCTTCTTCTTCGGCTCCGCCGCGACAGTGGGCGCAGCGCTCGACCGCATCGCCGACCCACGAACCGCCTTCGTGCTCGACCTGTCGGACGTGCCGCTGCTCGACTCGACGGCGGCGAACGTGGTGGAGACCTCGGCTCGCAAAGCGAAGCGCAAGGGCGTGGCGTTCTTCGTAGCCGGCGCGCGGCCGGCCGTGCGTCGCGTGCTCTTCGCCCACGGCGTGCGCCCGCCGCTGGTCAAATACGCGACATCCACCCAGCACGCGCGCGACCGGGTTGAAAGAGCGCTGAAGCGGGGTAGCGCCGCGCAATGAAAAAGGCCGGACACAAGGTCCGGCCTCTTCGCACGTGTCTCTCGACCTGCCCCGATCAGGCGATGTCGAAGCGATCGGCGTTCATCACCTTGGTCCAGGCAGCAACGAAGTCCTTCACGAACTTCGCCTGAGCGTCACCCTGACCGTAAACCTCCGCCAGCGCGCGCAGCTGCGAGTGCGAGCCGAAGATCAGGTCGACGCGCGTCGCGGTCCAGCGCGGCTCACCCGTAGTGCGGTCAACGCCCTGATAGACGCTATGGCTGTCGTCGGCAGGCTTCCACCTGGTGCGCATGTCGAGGAGATTGACGAAGAAATCGTTCGTCAGCTGACCCGGCCGTGCGGTGAACACGCCATGCTCGGGGCTGCCGGCTCCAAGAACGCGCAGACCGCCGACGAGCACCGTCATTTCCGGCGCGGTCAACCCGAGCAACTGCGCACGGTCGACGAGGTTTTCCTCCGGAGACAACCGCTGAGTTCCGCGCGAGTAGTTGCGGAAGCCGTCGGCCGTCGGCTCAAGAGGCGCGAAGGAGGCGGCATCCGTCTGCGCCGCAGAAGCGTCCATGCGGCCCGGCGTGAAAGGCACCTCGAGATCAAGACCCGCCGCCTTCGCGGCCAGTTCGATACCGACGCCGCCGGCCAGCACGATCAGGTCGGCCAGCGACACCTTCCTGCCGCCCTTCTGGAACTTGGTCTGGATCGCCTCGAGCGCGGCCAGAACCTTGGCGAGTTCGGCCGGGCGATTGGCCTCCCAGTCCTTCTGCGGCGCGAGGCGGACACGCGCTCCGTTGGCGCCGCCGCGCATGTCGCTGTCGCGATAGGTCGAGGCCGAGGCCCACGCAGCAGAGACCAGTTCGGAAACCGAGAGGCCGGTCGCCGCGATCTCGGCCTTCAGCCTGGCGATCTCGGCGGCATCCGCGACCGGATGGTCGAGCGCCGGGATCGGATCCTGCCAGATCAGGTCTTCGGCGGGCACTTCGGGTCCGAGGTAGCGAACCTTCGGGCCCATGTCGCGGTGCGTCAGCTTGAACCAGGCACGCGCGAAGGCATCGGCGAACTCGTCCGGGTTCTCGTAGAAGCGGCGCGAAATCTTCTCGTATGCCGGGTCGAAACGCAGCGCGAGATCGGACGTCAGCATGGCCGGCGCGTGGCGCTTGCTCGGGTTGTGCGCGTCTGGCACCGAATTGGCACCCATGCCGTGCTTCGGCGTCCACTGATGGGCACCGGCCGGGCTCTTGGTCAGCTCCCAGTCGTAGCCGAACAGGTTCCAGAAGAAATTGTTGCTCCACTTGGTCGGCGTGGAGGTCCAGGTGACCTCGAGGCCGGAGCCGATCGCGTCACCAGCGAAGCCGGTGCCGTGACTGGATACCCAGCCCAGACCCTGCTGTTCGATCTCGGCTGCTTCGGGCTCGACGCCAACATGCTTGGCTTCGGCGGCGCCATGCGTCTTGCCGAAGGTATGGCCGCCGGCGATGAGCGCGACGGTTTCCTCGTCGTTCATCGCCATGCGCGCGAACGTGTCGCGAATGTCGCGGGCGGAGGCCAGCGGGTCAGGATTGCCGCCCGGACCTTCCGGATTGACGTAAATGAGGCCCATCTGCACGGCCGCAAGCGGATTTTCGAGCTCACGGTCGCCCGAATAGCGCTCGTCTGCGAGCCAGGCGCCTTCCTTGCCCCAATAGACGTCGGTCACGGGCTCCCAGGTGTCGGCGCGGCCACCGGCGAAACCGAAAGTCTTGAAACCCATCGATTCCAGCGCGACGTTGCCGGTGAGGATCATCAGGTCGGCCCACGAGATGGCGTTCCCGTACTTCTGCTTGATGGGCCATAGCAAACGACGCGCCTTGTCGAGGTTCACGTTGTCCGGCCAGGAATTGAGCGGCGCGAAGCGCTGCTGGCCCTCGCCACCGCCACCGCGGCCATCGGCGACGCGGTAGGTGCCTGCCGAGTGCCACGCCATGCGGATGAACAGCGGACCGTAGTGGCCGAAGTCAGCCGGCCACCAGTCCTGCGAGTCGGTCATCAGGGCTGTGAGGTCAGCCTTCAGCGCAGCGAGATCGAGCTTCTTGAACGCCTCGGCGTAGTCAAAAGCCAAGTCCATCGGGTTCGCCGCACGCGAATGCTGATGCAGGACCGACAGATCGAGGTGGGTCGGCCACCAGTCGCGATTGCGTCGGCCGCCACCGCCGCCGTGAGGAACCGGACATTTGCCTTCGCTGGCGCTCATTCGTCTCTCCACTCACCTGCCTTGGGGACCGAAATGCGCGGCAGCACGGCCGCGAGAGGTCCATCGGATTGGAATGATTCCAGACTAGCCGCTGGCTTCGATAGGCGCAAATTGCGATTTCTGTTGATCTCGATTAGATTGCCTTATGATCCGACTTACCGTCCGCCAGCTCGAATATTTCGCTGCGCTCGCCGAGACGCTCCATTTCGGCCGTGCGGCGCAGCTGTGCGGCGTGACGCAGCCGGCGCTGTCGTCGCAGCTTGCCGAGATGGAACAGCGGCTCGGTTGCCGGCTGTTCGAACGCGGCGGCCGCGCCGTGGCGCTGACGATGCAGGCCGAGGCGCTGAAGCCGCGCATCGAGCGGGTGCTGGCCGAGTTGCGCGAAATCCAGGCCGGCGCGCAGCAGGGCCAGGGCGTGCTGGAGGGACCGTTCCGGCTCGGCATCATACCCACCGTCGCGCCCTATCTTCTGCCGCGCGCGCTGCCGGCGATCCGCGCGCACTATCCGAAGCTGCGTCTGGAGCTTCGCGAAGCGGTTACCGACCGGCTGGTGGAGGAAACCGTCGCAGGACGCCTCGACGGCTTCATCGCGGCGCTGCCGATCAGCGACGTCCGGATGGCCACGCAACCGCTTTTCGTCGACCGCTTCTTTCTCGCGGTTTCGCCCGAAGACCCGTCTTTCATCGAGCCACCGGTTGCGCCGGAAAGCCCGGCGCTGGAACGGCTGATGCTGCTGGAGGAAGGCCACTGCATGCGCGAGCAGGCGCTGGACATCTGCGGCCGCGCGCGGCCTGCTGTCACGGCCAATTATGGCGCCACGAGTCTCACGACGCTGCTGCAGATGGTGGCGCACGGCCACGGCGTGACGCTCATCCCGGAAATGGCCGCAAGCGCCGATCTTGCTGCACGCGAAATCCGGGTCGTACCGTTCGGCGATCCCATGCCGTCACGCACGATCTGCATGGCGTGGCGCAGGAACGGCGCCCGGGAGCGCGACGCGGGGCTGCTGGCGGAGATCGTTGCCGCTACCGCGTCAAACCAGCCCCAACAGATGCAGCGCCAGCCAGAACCACAGCGCGCCAACGGCGAAATAGCCGACGATCCACATGGGCCGGCGGTAGCGGATGCGGTTCGAGGTGACGTGGATCGCAGTGTGCGCCCAGCGTGACGCCACGAACACCCAGGCGATGACCACGGGCACCAGAGTCGCCGCGCCAGTCATGTAAAGCGCGATGCAGGCCGGGTAGAAGAGCGTCGGCAACTCGAACTGGTTGTTCAGATTGTTGCGGACGAAAAGGCTCTCCTCGGGCTCCTGAAGGTTCTCGCGGAACTGCCGCGTCTTCGCCTTGCCGGCAGCGATGGCGGCGCGGCGGCGGCGCGACATCAGCGCATAGACGAAATAGACCAGCGCGACGTGGGCGATCATCGGCCAGAAGATGGCGGTGGACGTCATCGAAAGCTCCCCTCAGGCGTTTGCGCCCGCCACGCTTAGACCAGATCGGAGGCTGGTTGTGAACGCGGCACTTGACAGCGACCTATATCGTAACTTTATTAGTTACATGAAATTGGACAGCCGCCTTTCCGGTATCCTGCATGTGCTGCTGCATATGGCGGAACGTCGGGAACCCCTGACCTCCGAGGCGCTCGCCGCGCACATGAACGCCAACCCCGTGCAGGTGCGGCGCGTCATGGGCGGGCTGCGCGAGGCCGGCTTCGTGCGCTCGGAAAGAGGGCATGGCGGCGGCTGGACGCTCGATTGCCGGTTGGAGGACGTGACGATGCGCGACGTCTATGCCGCGATCGGTTCTCCTGCGCTGTTCGCCACCGGCAACCGCTCGGAAAACCCGTCATGCCTCGTCGAGCGGGCGGTCAATTCGGCGCTCGGCGACACCTTCAGGTCGGCCGAGACGCTCATCCTCGAACGGTTCGACGAGGTGACGCTCGCCGACCTGTCCGCCGATTTCCACCGCCGCGCGGTGGAGGCCGGCCACGTATGGCCAAAGGAAAGATGATGCAGGACGTTATCGTGATCGGCGGCAGCTATTCAGGCATGGCCGCAGCGCTGCAACTTGCGCGGGCGCGGCGCACGGTGACCGTCATCGACGGCGGCCATCGCCGGAACCGGTTTGCATCGACGTCGAATGGATTTCTCACGCGTGACGGGCAGCCACCGCAGGAAATTGCCCGGGAGGCGCGCCAGCAACTGCTCGCATATCCGACCGTGACGTGGATCGATGGCACGGCGAGCGCCGCATCCGGCACCATCGACGACTTTCGCGCCGATGTCGCAGACGGCGGTTCCATCGAGGGGCGCCGCCTGATCCTGGCGCATGGCGTGCGCGACGAACTGCCCGACGTGCCCGGAGTGGCCTCGCTCTGGGGGAAACGCATCTTCCACTGCCCCTATTGCCATGGCTACGAGCTGCACGAGGGCGAAATCGGCGTGCTTGCCGTCGGGCCGCTGTCCGTCCATCACGCGCTCATGCTGCCCGACTGGGGCCGCACGACGTTCTTCACAAACGCGGCCATGGAGCCCGACGCGGATCAGCGCAAGCAGCTTGCCGCGCGCGGCGCCACGGTCGAGACGGAGCGCGTGCGCTCCGTGTCGGAGAACGGCGCCGGCGTTACGGTGCATCTGGCCGACGGCCGCCATGTCGAACTGGCCGGCCTTTTCACCGCGCCGCGACTGCATCTGACCAGCCCGATCGCCGCACAGCTCGGCTGCACGGTCGATGTCGGCCCGATGGGCGAGACCATCCGCACCAACGAGATGAAGGAAACCACAGTTGCCGGCATAGCGGCCTGCGGCGACGCCGCACGGGCGGCCGGCAATCTGTCCTTCGCGGTTGCGGACGGGGTGATGGCGGGCGCGGCGACCCACCGGTCGCTGATGTTCGACACGTTGCGGTAGGCCGCTATTGCTCCGCGAGCCCGGTGGGGACCGGCGGCTCGAGCTTGTCGAAACGGGTGCCGTCGAAGACCAGCCTTGTCGCCGACGGCACCGACATGGTGCGCTTGCGGCCGTCGGCGCACAAGAAGGCAGGCCATTCGTCCGCATGGCAATCGATGGACCGGAACCAGCCGGTCTGCGCCTCCGGCACGGTCAGGCGGAACAGGCCCTGCCGCACCTTCTCGACGTGCGAGCCGTCCGCGGCGAGCCAGACCATGCTGTTGCCGCTGGTGGCGCCCTTCTCGTCGAGGATAGGATAAGGCCCCGCCTTCCAGTCCGCCAGCGCCGCCTGCCGGTATTGCAGCATGGCGACCGCGAAGGACGACGTGCGCGCGGAGGCGACCCCGCTTGTGGGCTGGCCTCCGGTCCATTCGATCCTGCCCACGGACGCGGTATGCAGCGAGCGATCCTGCGCGGCCGCGGGCGCTAGGCCCGGCAGCATTGCCAGCATCAAGGCAGCAAGAACACGCATCGCCAGGCCCGTCCCTGGGCCAACCGACGCAATGAATGCGTCGGCATCTACCCACACACCGGCTCGATCACAGGCGCGAACTGCCCCGGAGTCAAGGCCCGGGCGTACCGCGAAGCTAGATCATTCCTGGGTAGTTCGGGCTTTCGCGGGTGATGGTGACGTCGTGGACGTGGCTCTCGCGCAGGCCCGCCGAAGAGATCCTGACGAAGGTGGCCCGCTCGCGGAACTCGGCGAGGTCGGCCGCGCCGACATAGCCCATCGCCGCCTTCAGGCCGCCGGCGAGCTGATGCAGGACGCCGGCCACCGGCCCCTTGTACGGCACCTGACCTTCTATGCCCTCGGGCACCAGCTTCAGCGTGTCGCGCACCTCGGCCTGGAAGTAGCGGTCGGCCGAGCCGCGCGCCATGGCGCCGACGGAACCCATGCCGCGATAGGCTTTGTAGGACCGGCCCTGGTGCAGGTAGACCTCGCCCGGGCTCTCGTCGGTGCCTGCGAGCAGCGAGCCGATCATCGCCGCGCGAGCCCCCGCCGCGAGCGCCTTGGCGAGGTCGCCGGAAAACTTGATGCCGCCGTCGGCGATGACGCCGACGCCCTGTTTTTCGGCTTCCGCGGCCGAAGCCATGATCGCCGAGAGCTGCGGCACGCCGACGCCGGCGACCACGCGCGTGGTGCAGATGGAGCCCGGCCCGATGCCGATCTTGACGGCGTCCGCGCCAGCATCGATCAGCGCTTTCGTGCCGTCGGCCGTCGCCACGTTGCCGGCGATGATGCGCACCGAGTTGGACAGCATCTTGGCCCGCTTCACGGCGTCCAGCACGCGCTGCGAGTGGCCGTGGGCGGTGTCGATCACCAGAAGGTCGACGCCGGCGTCGATCAGCCGCTCGGCGCGCTCGAAGCCGTCGTCGCCGACGGTCGTTGCCGCCGCAACCCGCAGACGGCCCTGCGCGTCCTTCGTGGCGTTGGGGTTCAGCTGCGCCTTCTCCATGTCCTTGACGGTTACGAGGCCGACGCAGTTGCCGGCGGCGTCGACGACCAGCAGCTTTTCGATGCGGTGCTGATGGAGAAGCCGCCGCGCCTCGCCCTGATTCACCTCCTCGCGCACCGTGACGAGGCGGTCGCTGGTCATCAGTTCGCGCACCGGCTGGTTCGGGTTGGAAGCGAAGCGCACATCGCGGTTGGTGAGGATTCCGACCAGCTTGCCCTGCGTATGGCCGCCGAGCCCGCCATTGGCCACGACCGGGATGCCGGAGATGCCGAACCGCCGCATCAGCGCCTGCGCGTCGGCCAGCGTCGCCTCGGGGCCGATGGTGACGGGGTTCACCACCATGCCGCTCTCGAACTTCTTGACCTGGCGGACCTGCTCGGCCTGCTCTTCAGGAGTGAAGTTGCGGTGGACGACGCCGATGCCGCCGGCCTGGGCCATGGCGATGGCGAGGCGCGCCTCGGTGACCGTGTCCATGGCCGCCGAGAGGATGGGAACGTTGAGATCGATGTCTCCGGCGATCCGCGTCGCCACGTTGGTCTGGCCGGGCATCACCGTGGAGTGGCCCGGCTGAAGCAGGACGTCGTCGAAGGTCAGTGCCTCCGCGCCGGTGATCGTCTCGATGATCCTTGCCATGCCAACCTCGACTAAAATGGACCGGCTTCCGCCGGCACGGATTGCCGCGGCGAGTCGTTCGTCCCGTTCAGGATTGGCGGCGGCTGGTAACACGGATATTGCGGCAAGGGAATGCGCCAGATGTGGCGTTTTTCCCGCTCGACGGCTGAACGGTCTGGCGGGCGGTGGCTGATCTGCGGCATGATCGGCACGCACACCGCGAGCCACCGATGAACGACACCGCCTCCGCCGAAACACGCCCTGCCCCGTCGATGCGGCGCGAACCGTTCACCTTCACCGGAACGGGCCGCGAGTACTTCGGCATCTGGATCGTCAACGTGTTGCTGACCATCCTGACGCTCGGCATCTATTCCGCCTGGGCAAAGGTGCGGCGCAATCGCTATTTCTACGGCAACACGCGGCTGGCCGGCGGCAGCTTCGACTACCATGCAAGGCCAGTGCGCATCCTGATCGGGCGGCTGATCGTTCTCGTCGTGCTGCTCGTCTACAACGCTGCCGTCCAGTTCGTGCCGCTGGTGGGCGGACTGATCGGTGTGGCCTTCCTGTTCGCCGTGCCGTGGTTCGTCATGCGCGGCCTGCGCTTCTCGGCGCGCATGACCAGCTACCGCAACGTGCGCTTCGACTTCAGCGGCGGCTACTGGGGCGCCTTCCTCGCCTATCTGCTCGGCGGCATGCTGACCTGGGGGTCGCTTGGCCTGCTGGCGCCCATCGCCTCGCAATGGGCGTGGAACTATACGCTCGGCAACCTGCGATATGGCGACCGCCCGATCTCGTGCGACCCGAGGCTGGAGAAGCTCTATGGCCAGTTGATCATGCCGGCCGCGGTGCTCATCGTCGGCGTCATGGCGCTGCTGGCAGCAGCCGCGGGCGTGTTCATCCTGGCGTCCGGCCTGGAGCTGGATTTCGACCAGCAGCTGTCGTCGGACGTCGGACTGTTCGGCATCCTCACCGCCGTCTACACAGCGTTCCTGCCCTTCTTCCTGCTCTATGTTCTGGTCGGCATGCTCTATCGCGCCGGCACGCGCAACATCGCGTTCAACGAGACGGTCATCGACGGCAGGCACCTGCTCGCCTCGCGCATCAGCCGGTGGCGCTTCGCCTGGATCGCCATCTCCAACTTCTTCGCCACGGTGTTCACGCTGGGGCTGGCGCGGCCCTGGGCGGCGGTGCGCATGGCGCGTTACCTGGCGACCGCGACCGTCCTTTATTCCGCCGGATCGCTGGACGACTATCTGAGCACCGTGAAGGACACGACAGGCGTCGTGGGCGCTGAATACATGGACGTCGAGGGCCTGGACTTTGGTTTCTGACCCGATCGTCGGCATCTGGCACCCGCCGGCGTCGAGCCGCGCCGTGGCGGCCAGCCTGCATGTCGGCGAGGAAGGCATCGTGCAGGCGCGCGATGTAGACGGCAAACCGCTGTCAGCGACGCCGGGCCTGAAGATCGAGGTTTCCGACCGAATCGGCGGGATCGTGCGCCGACTGACATTTCTCGACGGCAGTGTTTTCGAGACGCCCGACAATGACGGCGTCGACAAGGCGCTCAAGGCGCTGAAACGCCGCCCCGGCGTCGTGCACGAGCTCGAGCGCTTTCGCCCCCGCCTTGCGCTGTTCGTCATCGCGGTGGTCGCGCTTTCCTTTGCCATCTACCGCTACGCCGTGCCGTTGCTGGTCGAGGCCGCGATCCTGCTGACGCCGCCGGTGGTGCCCAAGCTGCTCAGCCAGTCTGTGATGATCTCGCTCGATCAGACGCTGCTCGAACCGACAAAGCTGTCACAACAGGACCAGGCGGCAATTGCGGCGGAGTTCGGCAGACTTGCCGAGATCGCGCCGCGCGGCGCGGCCGGCTATGTGCTCAACTTCCGCGGCGGCGGAGCGGTCGGCCCCAACGCCTTCGCCCTGCCCGACGGCACGCTGGTGCTGACCGACGAGTTGGTGGCGCTCGCCGGCAGCGACCGCGAGGCCGTGCTCGGGGTTCTCGCCCACGAGATCGGCCATGTCGAGCGCGAGCACGCGCTGCGGCGCATCTACCGCGCTGCCGGCGTGGCCGGCCTCATCATGATGATCGGCGGCGACATCGGCTCCGGGGCGCAGGACGTGCTGGTGCAAGGGGCGGCGCTTATGTCGCTGTCCTATTCGCGCGACCAGGAAAGGGATGCCGATCGGTATGCCGTGCAGTTGATGCACGCCGCCGGACGCGATCCGCTCGCCATCGCGCGCTTCTTCGACCTGCTGGCCACCAAGTTGGGCGATTCGGGATATGCCGACAGCTTCCTGTCCACGCATCCGCCGACACCGGAGCGAATCGAGGATACGCGGCGCTATGCGGAAGAGGTGGCGGCGGGCAAGTGAGGCGGCCACGGATCGCCGCAGGCTCACCATCGCCGCGGCTTCGTGATGATGGCCGGTCAAAATTGCGCGCGTACGGCCGACACGGGCGGGACACGCGTTCATTCCCGTGTTAACGGCCCCCGTCCATGAACGCCAATCCGCCGCTCCCGCCCGTTGCCGCAGCGCCAGCCCGCGCGCTGCCGATCGTGCTTGCGGTGGCGCTGTTCATGGAGAACATGGACTCCACCGTCATCGCGACCTCGCTGCCGCAGATCGCCGCTGACATCGGCACCAGCCCGGTGGCGCTCAAGCTGGCGCTGACCGCCTATCTGGTTTCGCTGGCCATCTTCATCCCGATCAGCGGCTGGATGGCCGACCGCTACGGCGCCAAGCGGGTCTTCCGCACGGCAATCGCGGTGTTCGTTGCCGGCTCCGTCTGCTGCGCGGTGTCCAGTTCGCTGGGCGCCTTCGTGGTCTCGCGCTTCCTGCAGGGCATGGGCGGCGCGATGATGACGCCGATCGCGCGTCTGGTTCTCGTGCGCGTCACGCCCAAGGCCGCGCTGGTCACCACGATGGCGTGGCTGACCATGCCCGGCCTGATCGGCCCGCTGCTGGGGCCGCCGGTGGGAGGCTTCATCACCACCTATTTCTCGTGGCACTGGATCTTCATCCTCAACGTGCCGATCGGCATCGCCGGCATCATCGCCGCGGGGCGCGTGCTGCCGGAAATCCCCGGCGAAGGGCGCAAGCGCCTCGACCTGACCGGCTTCTTCCTGGCCGGCGTCGCGGCAGCCGGGGTGGTGTTCGGACTGTCGGTCATCAGCCTTCCGGCGCTGCCGCCAGCGGTGGGCATCGCCACCACGGTGCTCGGACTTGCCGCGGCGGGGCTCTACATCCGCCACGCACTGCGCTCCACGGAGCCGCTGCTCGACGTCAGATTGTTCCGCAGCAAGATCTTCCGCACCGCGATCACCGGCTCGATCTTCTTCCGCATCGGCGCGGGCGCGGTGCCATTCCTGTTGCCGCTGATGTTCCAGCTCGCCTTCGGCCTGTCGGCGTTCGAGTCGGGCATGCTTACCTTCGCATCCGCGCTGGGGGCGCTTTCGATGAAGTTCCTCGCCGCCGGGATCCTGCGGCGCGCGGGTTTCCGAACGATCACCGCGGTGACCTCGGCTGCCGGCGGCGTGCTGATCATGGCGAATTCGCTGTTTACTGCTGCAACGCCCTATGTCGTCGTGTTCCTGGTGCTGCTGCTCTCAGGATTCCTGCGGTCACTGTTCTTCACCAGCGCAAACACGCTGGTCTTCGCGGATGTCGAGGACAAGCAGGCGGCGCAGGCGACCGCCATCGGCGCGTCGATCCAGCAGATCAGCGTCGCGCTCGGCGTCGCCTTCGCCGGCGGACTGCTGGAGGTGATAGCCGCGTTCACCGGCCGCGAGACGGACCATTTCGCCTTCGTTGTCGCCTTCCTCGTGGTTGGCTTCGTGGCGTCGCTTTCGGCAATCCTGTTTGTGCGGCTGCCGCACGATGCCGGCAGCGCGATCTCGGGTCACAGCGCAAGGGTCAAGGCCGACAACCGGCCCGAACTCAGGGAGTAGGCTCGGCGTTTTCGCCGGCCGCCGCCCGACCGCGGAACTCCTTGGCGAGTATGTAGAGCTCGACCGACTCGTCACGCGACGCCGGCGGTTTGACGTGGTGGACCGAGCGGAAGTTCTTCTTCAGCAGGTCGAGCAGGCCGCCCTCGGTGCCGCCCTGAAACGTCTTGGCGAGGAAGTGACCGCCGGGCTTCAGCACCTGGACCGCGAAATCGGCGGCGACCTCGCACAGATGCATGGTGCGCAGATGGTCGGTGCGACGGTGGCCGGTGGTGGGGGCCGCCATGTCGGACAGCACCACGTCCGGCTCGCCGCCGAGCGTTTCGATAAGCTTTGCCGGCGCATCGGCTTCAAGGAAGTCCATCTGAAGGATGGCGGCGGCCGGGACCGGGTCCATCTCCAGATAGTCGATGCCGACGACGGTCGGCGCATCCTCCTTCGAGCTGACGCGCGCCGCGGCCACCTGACACCAGCCGCCAGGCGCCGCACCCAGGTCGATCACGCGCATGCCGGGCTTGAGCAGGCGATGCTTGGCATCGATCTCGATCAGCTTGTAAGCGGCGCGCGAGCGATAGCCTTCCGCCTTGGCGCGGTGCACGTAGGGGTCGTTGATGTGGCGCTCGAGCCAGCGGCGCGACGATTCCTTGATCTTGCCCGACTTCTTGACGCGCGCGTGCAGGGCGCGCCCGCCGCCCGTCTTGCCTGCGCCGCCGCCTCCCGGTTTCTTCATCGCCGCTGTACGGGGTGGCGCGAGCCGCGCGCCCACACCCCGTCTCCCGCCATCAGTTCGGTCAAGATGCCTTCGCGCAGGCCGCGGTCGGCGACGCGCAGCCGCGGCGCCGGCCAAACCTGCCTGATCGCCTCGAGGATGGCGCAGCCGGCCAGCACAAGGTCGGCGCGGTCGGCGCCGATGCAGGGATTGGCGACGCGGGCGGCGAAATCCCAGCCCAGCAGGCGCTCGACCATGGCATCGACCTCTCCCGACGACATCCACAGACCGTCGACGCGCCGTCTGTCGTAACGCGCCAGGTCGAGATGCACGCCGGCCAGTGTCGTCACCGTTCCGGACGTGCCCAGCAGGTGGAAACGCGGGCCGGAAGCCAGCCCGGCCAGGGCACCGCGCCCGGCGAAACCGTCGATCATGCTGCGCACCTCGCCGACCATGGCGGCGAACGTCTCGCGCGTCACCTCGCGGCCGCCAAAACGCTCCGCGAGTGAGACGACGCCGACCGGCAGCGAGGTCCAGGCCGCGATGTGATCGGCCAGATGCGGAGAACGGCGGCGGCTGACGTCGACCAGCGCGATCTCGGACGAGCCGCCGCCGATGTCGAAGAGCACGACCGCGTCGGTGCCGCGCTCGACCAGCGAGCCGCAGCCAGAGACGGCAAGCCGCGCTTCGGTCTGGCGGTCGATGATCTCCAGCGTCAGGCCGGTCTCGTTTTCGACGCGGGCAAGAAATTCCTCGCCGTTGGCGGCGGCGCGACACGCTTCGGTCGCGATCAGCCGACGGCGCGCACCCGGACGGGTTGCAAGCTTGTCGGCGCAGATCGAAAGCGCCTGCACGGCGCGGTCCATCGCCGCCTCGCCCAGACGTCCGGAAGCGCTCAGCCCCTCACCCAGCCGCACGATCCGGGAAAAGGCGTCGATGACCCGGAACTGGCCGGGGCGACCGGGCACGGCGACAAGCAGGCGGCAATTGTTGGTGCCCAGGTCGAGCGCGGCGTAGGCCGAGTGGTCGCCGGCGCGGCCGAGGCTCTCGCGGATCGAACCGTATGAACGCTGCGCACGCGCAGCGTCTGCCTCGGCGATTGCCGGAGCGGCTACGCCATCGACGCGACCTGGATCTCCCGCATCGCCATGCCGATCGAGGTAGGCGGGAGCAGCGTCTGCCGGCGGCCCGGCAGGTGCGGACACGCCGCCTCCGGGGCCGCTCGCAGGCGGTGGATCATCGGATGCGCCGGGAGCAATGCCCAAAGCAACATCGCCCCGGCTCGCGCCAACTCCCGCCGGGCCGCCATGACCTGCCGCGAATACCTTGCGGCCGCGACGGCGCTTGCGCCGCCTGCGCCCGCTCCTGTGCTGGGCGCCCGCTCCCGGCGCAGATGCGCCGCCGGCTCCGGCAGCGGCAGGGGCGTCACGCCTCGCCGCGCCATCCGCCTCGCGGGTCGCCCCGGCCGGCAGATCGCCGGTGTCGGGGTCTTCCACCTTGGTGTCCTCGGCGCCGCGCAAACCTTCCGGATGCTGCAGGCGCTTTGCCATCGTTGCGTTGGGCACACGATAGCAGCCAACCGCGCGATGGGGAACCCGCGGCCGGATGGTCTACCAGAACGGCACGTGGTGCGGATCGAGCTTGACCTCGATCAGCAGCGGCCGGTCGCGGTTCGCGATGGCAGTGCGGGCGGCCTCGAGATCGTCGATGCTGCGCACGACCACGCCGCGGCCGCCGAGCGCGGTGGCGAGCGGCGCGAAGTCGGGCCAGTCGAACATGCTGACGGCGGTATCCATCTGCTTGTCGCGCAGCAGTGCGTATTCGGCACCGTAGCAGCTGTCGTTGAACATCAGCACGATCAGGTCCATGCCGTGGCGCACCGCCGTGTTGAACTCGGTGAGCCCACCGAGCATGAAGCCGCCGTCGCCGGTGGTGCAGACGACGGGCCGCTGCGGCTCGGCGGCGGCCGCGCCGACCGCCTGCGCGATGCCGAGCCCGATCGATCCGAAGCTTGCCGTCTGCACGTAGAGTCTCGGGTGCTCCACCTGCAGATGCTGCATGGCCTTGACCATGTGGCGACCGGCATCGGTGACCAGTACGCGGTTGGCCGGCAGCATGGCGTCGAGCCGGTTCAGCACCTCGATGTAGTCAACGCCAGTGTTGCCCGGGTTGGGCTGCGGGTCCGGCATGGCGGTCAGCCCGCGCGGCTCAATCTCGTCGCGGAAGCCAGAGGCTGGGATCTCGGCTTCGTCGAGCCAATGAATGATGCGGTCGACCGTTGCGACGACATCCCCGACCAGGGCGACGTCAGGCGCGTGGCCGCGCCCGATGCCGGCGCCCGTCGCTGCCTGCTGGACGACCCGGCGTCCCTCGACATAGCCGCCATGGCCGGTCGTATGGAAGTTGAGCGCGGCGCCGAAGGCGAGCACGCAATCGCTCTTCACGATGACGTCGACCGCCTTGGGTGCGCTGAGCGTACCCATGATGCCGAGGTTGTAATCTTCGCCGCGGAACAGGTTCTTGCCGCGCAGCGTGGTGGCGAGCGGAGCCTGGATGCGTTCGGCCAGCCGAAGCAGCGCCGCGCGTGCTTCCGCGCCTATGGCGTCGCGGCCGGCCAGCACCACCGGGCGGCGGGCGGCGGCGATGATCGCCACCGCGCTCTCGATGTCCGCTTCCGCAGCCGCACCGGCCACCGCCGGCACGGCCGCGAACATCTGCGCGGCATCGTCCTCCACCAGCACGTGCATCATCTCGGTCGGGAAGTTGAAGGCGATGGGGCGGCGTTCGGCCTGAGCCCGGCGGAACGCGCGGGCGAGATCCTGCACCGCGGTTTCCGGCCTGTTCATCGGCTCGAAGCCGGCACCGCTGGAGATCAAGACCTCGCGCTGCGGAACATTCTGCAGGTTCTCACGGTCGCCATAGGTGGTGTCGCCGCACAGGAGCACAATCGGCGTGCCGGCCTTAACGCCCTCGGCCAGCGCGGTGACCGTGTTGGTGACGGCCGGGCCGTGGGTGACGGTGGCAATGCCGACCTTGCCGGAAACCGAAGCATGGCCAAGCGCCATCAGCACGCCGCCATTCTCGTTCGCGGCCGCGACGAAGCGGCCGCCATGCGATCGGATGAAGTGGTCGATCATATAGACGTTGGCGTCGCCAGTGACGCCAAACACCGGACTGTCGAGCTGCGCCAGCGCGGCTGCGAGCTTCTGATAGAGCTTGATCGTCTTGGCCATGTTGTCCCTCCCGTCGGAGCGCAACGCGCGGAAGCCGCAGATGCATCCTGCACGCCGTCATCATTGCGCCCGCTCACCGCCATTCCGGGTCAGCCCAGAATCCGTCCCCTTTTTCACCGCGTCTCACATTATAGACATACGCAAAGGAACGAGGCGAACATATCATCGGCATTTCCGGGCCCGTCAAGGCACCGAAGCAGGCCTACGGAAAGGAAGGCGACATATCGCCTCATATAGCGAGACTACTCTCGACACACATCGAGTTGATCCGCGCGAAGCCGACAAAGAGTCGACAAACCGAGCGGCAACAATAGGTTTTGCCGACGACGTCGCGCTCCGGCGGCGCTGCGTCTTCGGCACGGAACGGACAAGCACCGGGGCCGCCCAAGTCCCTGCGATGCCCGAGACCGCCTCTATTGCCTCACCATATGAGACGAATTGCGGATTTTCCTTCTGCCTCCCGCCGTGGGGAGGCAAGTCCATATTGACAGGCCGCGGCATTGGCGACGATGATTGCCGGGACAGATCGGTGGATCCGGGCCGAAACACCGCTTTTTCCGGAGAAATCGAAACAGTCCCGTATCGTGGGATCGACGACCAAGTCCGATCCTGGGGCGTGTCGGATGGAAATCGTATTGCCGGTGTACCGGCGGGAGGAAAATATGAAGCAGTTCAGGAACTGGGCAGGCGTCTCGTTCGTGGCGGTCGCCGCCAGCATACTCGCGGCCGCGCCCGCGACCGCGCAGGAGTGGCTCGACAAGCTGGAGCCACGCGTCCTCAAGCTCGCCGATTTCTCGGGCGACCCGAAGGCCAATTTCGGCGCCGCGATGGTCAAGTGGGAAGAGGCGATCACCGAGTTCACCAAGGGCAAGATCACCTTCGAGAACTACTGGTCGGCGTCGCTTTTGAACGCCACCAACGTGCTGCAGGGCGTGGGCGACGGCGTGGCCGACGTCGGGCTCGTCATTCCGAGCTATTTCCCCAAGCAGATGCCCGTCGCGTCGTGGTTCTTCGGCTTCGGCGCGGCTCTCTCGGGCTCGACCGTTCACGACGTCGCCGCCGGCGGCGCGACTTCGATGGAGTTCAGCCGCACCTTCCAGCCGCTGATCGACGAATACGCCTCGCTCAACCTCAAGCTGCTGAATGGTACGTCGACCCCGGCGTACAACCTGCTGTGCAACACGCCGATTTCTTCGCCGGAAGAGGCCAAGGGCAAGCGCGCACGCGCCATCGGCGCCGTGTGGTCGAAGTCGGCCGAGGCTCTCGGCATGACCACGGTCAGCATCGCCTACAACGAGGCCTATGAGGGCCTGCAGCGCGGCGTGTTCGAGTGCATGGTTCTGAACCCGAACCAGCTCGTCACCGGCGCGGTCTTCAAGGCGGTCGCTCCCCAGTACGTTCCGGTGACGATGGCGCAGCTGCAGTCGTCGAGCTGGGTGATCAATCTCGACACCTGGAACAGCTTCCCCAAGGAGCTGCAGGAGTTCATCACCAAGCAGGACGTGATCGCCGCCGCCAACATCTGGAAGGGCTATCTCGTCGTCGAGGGCAAGGTCGGCGACGCGATCACCGCCGGCGAAGTGAAGGTCAACGACGCGGCCAAGCTCGAGCCGGTGGTCGCTGCCCAGCGCGCCCAGTTCGTGCAGGATATGGCCGCTTCGGCGCCGGCTTCGGTGACCGACGCGGCGGGCGTCATCAAGTCTTACCAGGAGCGCGTCGGCTACTGGACCAAGGCGCTGATCGACGAGGGCCACCCGATCGTCGAGCGGAATCCCGAAGCGGTGATGAAGGCCTTCACCGGCCTGAGCTCGGTCGACCTGACGCCGTTCATCCAGAAGTACGATACCGAGATGACGCCGAAGTTCCTTGGCGCTAACTAATATCTCGCGTGCAATGCCTGCCCGGCGCGCGTCACCGGGCAGGCATTGATCCATTCGACTTCGTGATCGAGACGGCAGGATTTTGCATGTCCGAAGCTTCCAGGGAACCGGCAGGCTCGCCGGCGGCCGCACCCGCGCCTCTCCGCCTGATCGACCGGCTGACCGACATTGTCGCTGTTCTCGGTGCGGCGGGAATAGTCCTGCTCGTCGTCAACATCGTCGTCGACGTGATCGGCCGCCTTGTTTTCCACGCGCCGTTCCCGGGCACGATCGAATACACGACCTACTGGTGGATGCCGGCGCTGGCGCTGCTCGCCTTTGCCTATACGGAAAAGCAGCAGGAGCACATCAAGGTGACGATCCTGCTGGATGCGCTGCCGCTTCGCATGCGCCAGATCATCGAGGGCGTGTTCGGGCTCGTCGCCACGGCGCTGATCGTGGCGCTGGCCGTCTACTCCTGGCAGGACGCGATGAAGGCCTACGACTTCCAGGAAGTCACGGCGTCTTCGCCGCCGGTGGCGGTGTGGCCGTTCCGGTTTACCGCGGTGATCGCCATGGGCATGCTGGCGCTGCAGAGTGCCGCGACCACCTGGCGCTATTTCGCCGGGCAATTGCCCAAGGCGCATGAGTTCAACAGCGAGGCGGACGTCGGATGAGTGCGACCCAGACGTCCACCATTGATGCCGGCGCTGTGCCCGGAAAGTCGCGCATTGCCGTTGCGGTGTTCATCATCGCCATTGTCGCGGCGTTCTGCGCCGCTGGCGCAATGCTGTTCCTCGGCCTGTCGAAGGTCGCCATCGGCGTCATGGTCGTCGTGCTGTCCATCGTGCTGATGCTGACCGGCATACCGGTCGGCATCGCCATGCTGGGCGCCGCGCTGCTCGGCCTGTGGGCGCTGTCGGGCACGCGCGTCGTCATGTCGACGCTGCGCTCGGCTACCTACGAGTCGGCGGCATCGTGGTCGTACAGCGTCATTCCAATGTTCATCCTGATGGGCATGATCCTGTGGAAGTCCGGCCTGACAGCGACCGCGTTCGAGGCGGCGCGGCGCTGGCTCGGCTGGATGCCGGGCGGCCTCGCGGTCGCCACCAACTTCGCCGGCGCCGCGCTCGCCGCCAGCAGCGGCAGCACCATCGGCATCACCTATGCGCTCGGCAACGTCTCGATCCCGGAGATGCTGCGCTCGGGCTACAAGCCCGAGCTCGCGGTCGGCAGCGTCGCCGCCGCGGGAACGCTGGGCCAGATCATCCCGCCCAGCCTGCTGCTCGTCGTCTATGCCGGCGCCGCGGCGGTTCCGGTCGGCCCGCAGCTTCTGGCCGGCGTGGTTCCCGGCCTCATCCTCGCCTTCGCCTTCGCCACCATGATCGTCATTCACGCGACGCTGCGGCCGTCGCTGGCGCCGCGTGTCGACATGAGCGGCGTGACGTGGCGCATGCGCGGGGAGTCGCTGGTGTCGGTGCTTCCCATCGCCATCGTCGTGCTGATCGTCATCGGCGGCCTGTTCGCGGGCATCTTCACGGCGACCGAGTCCGGCGTGTTCGGCATGCTGGCGGCGCTGATCATGGGCTTCAACCACATGATCCGCAGCCGCAAGTCGATGCGCGAGATCGGCGCGATGATGAGGGAATCGCTTATCGGCACGCTCACCGGCACCGCATCGGTGTTCCTGCTGATCATCGGCGTCCACGTGCTGACACGCGCCATGGCGCTGAGCCAGGTGCCCAACGAGCTCGCGCAGCTGATCGTCGACATGGGGCTCGGCCGGGTCGAGCTGCTGCTGATCCTGATCGTCGTCTACTTCATCCTCGGCATGTTCATGGATACGCTTGCGATGATGCTGCTGACGATCCCGGTGCTGCTGGCGCCGTTGCAGGCTGTCGGCGTCGATCCGCTGTGGTTCGGCGTGTTCCTAGTCGTCATGGCCGAAGTAGGCCTGCTGACGCCGCCGCTGGGCATCCTCTCCTTCATCGTCCATCGAATAGCATCGGACCCGAAGGCAAATCTCGGTCAGCCGATCAGTCTCAACACCGTGTTCCTCGGCGTGGCGCCGTTCGCCGCGACGGCGATCCTCGTGATCATGCTGCTGATCGCCTTCCCCGACATCGTCACATGGCTGCCGGGAGCCAGCGCCACGCAGTAAAGGCGTCGCACGGCCGGGGGCCGCCCCCGGTTCGTCCGCGCGCGCGGACGATCAGGCCGCCGGGTTGCCGGACTGAACGGCGGCGATTTCCTGCTTCAGGATCTGCACCCAGCTGGAGATTCCTCTCTCCTCGCCCTGCGAAGCGAGCCCGGCGATGCTGAGCGCCAGGTAAGGCGCGGCCTCCCCGTTGGGGATCGCCATGCCGATGCCGATGACGTCGCGCACAACGTTGCCACGGCTGAGCGTGTAGCCGAGCTTGATGGTCTCGTGCACAAGATCGCGCACCTTGTTTTCGGTCAGCGACGAGTAGTTCGGCAGGAACGGCGCGACCGTGCGGATGATGCGCTCGCGCGTCTCCTGGTCGAGCGCGGCCAAAAGCGCGGTCGCGCCTGCGCCGATGCCGAGGAAGCGGCGCTGGCCGACTTCGACCGGGATGACGCGGATGACCGAATTGCCCTCGGTCTTCAGCACGCAGGTCGCCTCCACGCCGCTGCGGCTCATCAGGTAGGCGGTGACGCCGGTGCGCTGCGATACGCGGTCCACGGCCACGCGCCACTTGGCGATCTCGATCGCGGTGCCCGTCACGGTCAGGCCGAGTTCGTAGGTCAGGTGGCCGGCGAAATAGCGCCGACGCTCGGTGTCGTGCCGCACCAGCCCCTCGTCCACCAGGCATTTGAGGATGCGGTGGGTGGTCGAGCGCGGCAACTGCAGCGCCTGCGTGATGTCCGCCAGGCCGACACCCTGCGTGCCGCCCTTGCCGAGACGGCGCAGGATGGCCGCCGCGCGGCGGATCGCCTGCGTGCCGTCGGTGTTTGCCTGCGGAAGCTGACCGGCGTCCATGACTGTGCGATTCCCCGAATTGCCCGGCCCATTCTATCAAGCCCCGGCGCGGACCGCCTCATGTACCTGCGTCGCAGACCAAACGCGAACCGCTCAGACTTCGCGCCGCGGCTTGCCCGAATGGGTGAAGCCGGGATCGACCATGCGGCGCTCCGCCGTCAGCGCGCCCTCGGTCATGAACTTGGTGGAGCTCCAGCCGCCGTCGACGGCGAGAATCTGGCCATTGATCCAGGACGCTGCCGGCGAGGACAGAAAGAAGATCGCCTGCGCGACATCGTCGGCCCGGCCGGTGCGCGGCGAGGGCGTGATGTCGACATTCATGCGGCGGAATCGGTCGTCCGCCATGCGGTGCGCCGTCATCGGCGTCTCCACCACACCGGGCGCAACCGCGTTACTGCGCACGCCCGACGAGCCATATTGAGCCGCAAGATGCAGCGTCAGCGCATTGATGCCGCCCTTGGCCGCCGAATAGGCACCACCCCGCAGGCCGCCGACCAGCGAATAGGTCGAGCTGATGTTGACGATCGTGCCCTCGTCGCCGAACGCCTTCAGCGCCTCGCGACAGAAGCGGAACGGAGAGCGCAGCATCACGTCGAGAAAATAGTCGAGCGTCTCGTCGTCAGTCTCATGCACCGGCTTGGGACTGCCGATGCCGGCATTGTTGACGAGATGGTCGAGCCGGCCGAAACGCGACATGGCGAACTCGACCGCCGCCTTTGGCGCCGCATCGTCGGTGACGTCGAGGGCGATTGTGGCGACCGGCGCGGCCGCGCCTGCGAGTTCGCGCTCCATCTCCGCGAGCTTCTTCGGATCGCGGCCGACGCCGACGACGGCGATGCCGGCCTGCACGAACAGTCGCGAGGCGGCAAGCCCGATGCCGCTGGAGGCGCCGGTGATGAGAGCTACGTTCATTTCATTCCCCCCGAATCAAGGCTTCATGCGGCGCCAGCGGCGCGGGCATCGCAAGCAGGCCGGCGCCTGCCCCAAGCCGCGACAGCAGATGCGCCTGCTTCAGATAATGGTGCACGTCTGCCTCGGCCGAAAAGCCGATGCCACCATGCACCTGCACCGCCGTGCGCGTGTTGAAGATGGCGGCCTTCTCGGCAAGGTGACGCAACGCCGCCACCTGGAACGATGCGTCGGCGCGGCGGTCTCTCAGCGCTATCGCCGCCATGTCGAGTTGCGCCGAGGCCATTTCCGCCCCGACCGCCATGTTGGCGCAGTGGTGCTTGATCGCCTGGAAGCCGCCGATCGGCTGGCCGAACTGCTGGCGCATGTTGGCGTAGGCGACGGTCAAGTCGCGCGCGGCTTCAGCGACGCCGAGAAGCTGCGCCGAAATCAGCAGGTCCGCAGTATCGGCCAGTTCATCGTCGGCCGACCGTGCGATTTCGCGAGCCTCGCCGGAGGCAATGCGCTGGAGCGGGATGCCGTGGCCGAGCGATTCGACCGGCCGCGCGTCGATGCCGTCCATGTCGAGCAACGCCAGCTCGCGACCGTCGAACAGCAGGGCGAAAGACGCCTCGCCGCGCTCGACCAGCAGGGCCGAGTCCTTGGCGGCGATGGCCGCGCACACGCCGGTCGTGCCGGCGACGATGCCATCGGCAAGGTCGCTTCTGCCGGTATTCGCGGCCAGCCTTGCCGCGAGCGAAGCAGCCAGTGCGCCGGTCGAGACGACATGGCGACCGAGCAGCACATGCAGGAGCGCCTCCTCGACGACGCTGTATCCGGCCTCGCCGCCATCCTGCGGCAGCGCCAGCCCGAAAGCGCCGAACGCGGCGAGTTCGGCAAGGTCATCCGGCCTGCGTTGGCGCCGGCGCGCCACAGGATAGCTCGCTTCGAGCATCACGCTCGCGGCGCCGAGGATCTGCCGCTGGTCTTCGTTCAAGTTCAGGTCGCAGGTCATGTCCGGACTACCCTCACTTGATGCGAGGCATGCCGAGAATGCGCTCGGCGATGATGTTGCGCTGGATCTCGGCGGTGCCGCCGGCGATCGTCTCGCTGTAGGATTCCAGATAGTCGTGCGTCCACGAGCCGTTGAGCAGCGCGTCCGGCCCGAGGATGTCCATGGCGGCGCGATAGACGCGCTGGGCGAGCTCGCCGAACGAGAGTCGGACCAGCGATCCGTCGGATGCATTGGCCGGCTCGCGCAGCAGCGCGCGATAGGTCATCGACCGCAGCCCGGCGACCTCGGCGCGCAGTTCGCCCAGCCGCACCGCCGTGGCGGAGCCCGGAAGCGGTTCGGCGAGCGCGATTAGGTCCTCGATCTTCACCGAAAGCTCAAGCTGCAGGCCGATTGCCGCGGTCTTGCGCTCGAAGCCGAACGTCGTCATCGCGGTTTTCCAGCCCTCGTGCAGCCCGCCCACGACGTTGGACAGCGGGATGCGGACATTGTCGTAGAACACTTCGGCGAAGTGGGTGACGCCGGCCATGTTCTCGATCGGGCGAACGGTGATACCCTTGCTCTTCATGTCGCAGATGACCCAGGACAAGCCCTGGTGGCGCTTCGAGCCGGGCAGCGTGCGCACCAGCAATTCCTGGTAGTCGGCGACGTCGGCGAAGCTGCTCCAGATTTTCTGGCCGTTGACGACCAGATGGTCGCCGTCGACGACCGCCGAGGTCGACAGCGCCGCGAGGTCCGAACCCGCGCCCGGCTCCGAAAAGCCCTGGCACCAGATGACCTTGCCGCCGAGGATGCGCGGGAGATGAAACGCTTTCTGCTCCTCGGTGCCGCAGGCGAAAACTGTCGGCCCGGCATGGTTGAGCGCGACGAAGGTGCAGTCGAGCACGGAAGGTGCGCGGGCGCGCACATATTCCTCGTACCAGATCAGCAGCCGCTCCTGCGACAGGCCGCGCCCGCCATACTCGGTCGGCCAGCTGATGCCCGACCAGCCGTCGCGGTGGCAGCGCGCGAGCCACGCCAGCGCGTAGTCGCGCGAGGCCTGCCCGTCCGGCGGAGCGCGGTCCTTCGGCGCGTTGGCGAGCAGCCACTCACGCGCGGTCGCGCGGAACTCCTCGTCAGCCTCGGTCAGTGAAAGTCGCATCGCTTGCCTACCAACCCGTTCGTCGCCGTATCGCCCGCAGCGCGAGACCGCGTTCGTTTGCACCACCGATCGCCAGTTTTCAATGGCGTCGCTGTGATGTCCCACATTGTGGTCACACGTTCAACATCTCTCGCGGCACCGGATTTCTTGCCGAATTTCGATGAACTGCGCTATTTTCTCCGCATTGCTCAATGCCATCTTGACATGCATGGCGCATGACCGCAACTTCCGGCGCGTGGCCACGGAGCCGCATACAGTCCCATAGAATGGGCATTCTGAGGAAACGATGGACTTCGAATGGAGTGCCGAGGACCGGGCCTTCCGGGCGCGGGTAAGGGCTTTCCTTGAAAAGGAGCTGCCCGCGAACTGGCCGGAGATCGCCCGCCACGGGCCCGGTTCGCGCGAGCAGACGGAGTTCAGCCTCGAATTCTGCCCCAAGCTTGCGGCGGCCGGGCTGCTGATGCCGCACTGGCCGAAGCAGTGGGGCGGCGGCGACCGCCCGACCTGGGAGCATTTCATTCTGGGAGAGGAGATGTGGGCCGCCGGCGAGCCGCGCGGCGCACAATACATGAACGTCAACTGGATAGGGCCGACGCTGATGCGCTTCGGCTCGCCCGAGCAGCAGCAGCGCTACATCCCGCCGATGGCGGCGGGCACCGCGATCTGGTGCCAGGGTTTCTCGGAACCTGACGCCGGCTCGGATCTGGCGCGGCTGCGCACGCGCGCGGTGCGCGACGGCGACGACTATGTCATCAACGGCCAGAAGATCTGGACTTCCTACGCGGGGCTCGCCCACAACTGCTTCCTGCTCGCCCGCACCGGCGACGGCGCCAGCGGCAAGGCCGGCATCGCCATCTTCCTCGTCGACATGAAGACGCCGGGCATCGAGGTCCGCTCGATCCCGAGCCTGATCGGCCATGGCGACATTCACGAGACCTTCTTCACCGACGTGCGCGTGCCAGCCAGCGCGCGGCTCGGCGAGGAAGGCCAGGCGTGGTCGATTATCGGCTATTCGCTCGCCAACGAGCGCGTCGGCATTCCGCGTTACGAGATGGCTTCGCGCGTGCTCGACCAGATGGTGCAGGAACTGCGTCGCCGCGGCCAGGGCGACGACGCCGTCATCCAGTTGCGCGCCGGCTCGGCGGCGGCCAATTGCGAGGCGGCGCGCATCCTCGTCTACCGCACCGTCGAAATGCGCTCGCGCGGCGAGGCCGTCGACGCCGAGGCGAGCCTCGCCCGCGTTGCGGTCGCTGAAGCAGAACAGTCGGTGACCGAGTTCGGCATGGAGTTCCTCAACGACGCCTTCACGGGCGACGATCATCCGGTGTTCCTCGCGCACCACGAGCGCGCCATCGTCACCGGCATCGCCGCCGGGGCGACCGAGATCCAGCTCGGCCTGATTGCCCGTCGCTGGCTCGGCCTGCCGAACGGAGCCGCTTGATGCGCTTTACCCCCAACGAGGACCAGGCTGCGTTCCTCTCGGTGCTTGCGCAGATGACGGAAGCCCCGGAGGCCGGCTGGAAAGCCTCGCCCGACTGGTCGCGTTTCGACTATTCGGCCAGCCTCGACCGCATGCTGGAGGACAACGGCTTCTTCGAATGCGC
The DNA here is from genome assembly GCA_019635695.1 of Rhizobiaceae bacterium. Lineage (GTDB taxonomy): Bacteria > Pseudomonadota > Alphaproteobacteria > Rhizobiales > Rhizobiaceae > RCIO01. The sequence goes on along the minus strand of JAHBYZ010000001.1, from coordinate 134,596 downwards.
CCGCGAGCCGACGCTCGGCCTCGTCGCCGCCGCGTCGCTGACCTACCAGCTGGCGCGCGTGCCGGCGCTGGTCGAGTGCGCGGCCACTTCGACGTTGCGCGCGCTGTTCGCGCCCGACCTGCCGCGTCCGGTCGCCGTCATCGAGACCGACCCGTTGCAGGCGGTGCCGTTCCTGCCTACCGCGAAGGCGGTGATCCGTCTCGACGGCGACAAGATCGCGGTCGCCCAACTGGAGCCGGGGGTCGTACAGGAAGTGTCGAGCCTCTTCGCTTATCCGATGGGCAAGCTGGCGGCCGGCGCCAAGCTCGACTGGCAGACCGTCGACGGAGACGTGCACGACGCGCGCGCCGTATGGAGCGTCGCGACCGCCGCGGAACTTGCGGGCTGCCTGAAGGGCGGCCTTGACGCGGTGGTGAAGCATGTCAGCGAGCGCCAACAGTTCGGCCGGCCGCTCGGCGCCTTCCAGGCGATCCAGCACCGGCTGGCGCAGGCGGCCACCAAGGCCGAGGCGGCCTATTGGCTGGCGCTGCGCGCCGCCGACCGGCGCACGCCGGCCGACGCCGCGCTGGCGCTCGGCTACACGCAGGAAGCCTCCGGCCGCGTCGTGCAGGATTTGCACCAGTTCATGGGCGCGATGGGGTTGACGCTCGAACACCCGCTGCATCGCTGGACCTATCGTGCCAGACTGCTGCGCGCCGGGCTCGGCGGACCTACCGCCAATCTGCGGGCCTACTACGCGAGGAAATGGACGAACGCATGAGCGAACTGCCGACCTTCACGTGCCTGCTGCTGTCGCGGCACGGGCGCACGCTGACGATCACCCTGAACCGGCCGGAAGTGCTCAACGCCTTTGCCGCAATCATGCACATCGAAATCCTCGACGCGCTGCGCTTCGCCTCGACCGACGAGGGCTCGGACACGATCGTGCTGACCGGAGCGGGCCGTGCCTTTTCGGCCGGCGGCGACCTTGCCCGCATGGAGGAGTGCATCGCCAACCCCTCCGAATTCGACCGCGAGGCGGCGGACGCCAAGCGCATCGTCTTTGCGCTGCTCGACATGGAGAAGCCGGTCATCGCCCGCGTCAATGGCCACGCGGTCGGGCTGGGCGCGACGATCGCGCTCCTTTGCGACGTGATATTTGCGGCCGACACCGCCAAGATCGGCGACCCGCATGTAAAGGTCGGGCTGGTGGCCGGTGACGGCGGCTGTGTGATCTGGCCGCAGCTGATCGGCTTCGCCCGCGCCAAGGAATATCTGATGACCGGCGAACTGCTGCCAGCGGCCGAAGCCGAGCGCATCGGCCTCATCAATCATTCGGTGCCAGCGGACCAGCTCGACGAGCGCGTCTACGGCTTCTGCGACAAGCTGAACAATGGCAACGTGCAGGCCATCCGCTGGACGAAGACGACAGCGAACCTGGAGCTCAAGCGCGTCGCGCATGCGCTGATGGACGCCGGGATCGCCTACGAATCCGTCACCGTGCGCGGCGAAGAGCACAAGCGCGCGGTGGCCTCCATGCGCGCCGAGCTGCAGCGCAAGGCGCAGCGCCCCGCCGCCAACTGACCGGCTGCGGCACGGGAGTTTAGGGATGAACAGGCTGCAGGCCAGATCCTCGACGCTGCGCAGGAGCGCTTTCACGACGCCGGCCGACATACGCGGCCTCGGCGCGGTGGCGCTGAAGAAAGCGCGGTTGGATCCCGACCGCGTCAGCGTCGTCGAAGGCGAACGCAAGGTTACGCGCGGCGAACTGCTCGACGCCTCGCTGCGTATCGGCGGCGCGCTGCTGGATCGCGGATTGAAGCCGGGTGACGCCGTCGCCTTCCAGCTGCCCAACTGGTGGGAAGCCTGCGTCATCAACCTGACGGCGGCGCTGTTCGGCTTCCGCATCGTGCCGCTGCTGACCATCTACCGCGAGGCCGAGCTGCGCGCGATGCTGCCGGCATGCGGCGTGCGCGCCATCTTCGTGCCCAAGAATTTTCGCGGCTTCGACTATCCGACACTGGTAGCGCGCGCGGGGCATGGCCCCATCGAGGTCTTCACCGTGCGCGGCGACGCCGCCGCGTCGGACGACTTTGCCGCGTTGCTGACGCGCGCGCCGGCCGAGCCGATGCTGCCGCCGGCGGACGACATCAAGATGGTGCTCTTCACCTCCGGCAGCACTGGCCATCCCAAGGGCGTGATGCACAGCCACGCCACGATGGAGGTGATGGTTCGCAACGCGTCCAGGTTCTGGAAGGTCGGCCCCGACGACGTGTTCTTCGTGGCCTCGCCCATCGGTCATATCGGCGGGTCGATGTATGCCTTCGATTTCCCGTGGATCACCGACTGCAGCGCCATCCTGGCCGACAGCTGGGAGCCGGCGGCGGCGGTGCGCGCGATCGACGCCGCGCGCATCACCTTCATGGCCGGCGCAACACCTTTTCTCGAAGGGCTGATCGCGGCGGCCACGGCAGCCGGCACCAACCTGCCCAGCCTGCGCCGCTTCGTCTGCGGCGGCGCCAGCGTGCCGCCGGAACTGGTGCGGCGCGGGCTGAGCCAGTTTCCGAATGCGATCGTATCGCGTGCTTACGGCTCCACGGAAATTCCGCTCGCCTGCCCGGGGATCGGCTCTCGCGAAGAAGCGCAGAAGCGCGCCGACACGGACGGCGAGTGCCTGTCAGAAGTACGCATCCTTGCCGCCAACGGCAGCGAAGCAGCGGCAGGCGAGAGCGGCGAAATCGCCATCCGGGCGCCGCAGATGCTGATCGGCTATCTCGATCCCGCGGACGAGGACGGCGCCTTTACCGACGACGGCTTCTTCATGATGGGTGACCTCGGCCGCATCGTCGACGGGCGCTTCATCGAGATCACGGGGCGCAAGAAGGACATCATCATCCGCAAGGGCGAGAACATCAGCCCGCTCGAGATCGAGAACGCCTTGATGCGCCATGACGACGTGCGGCAGGCGGCGATCGTCGGCGTGCCCGACAGGGAGCGAGGCGAGATGGTCGTGGCCTTCGTCATTCCGCATGCCGGGCGCGATTTCGACTTCGCCGCCATGACGCGCCATCTCGACGCCGTCGGCATGGCGCGGCAGAAATTTCCCGAGCGGCTGCACGTCGTGACCGAGCTTCCGATGAACACCGTCGGCAAGGTGCAGAAGCCGGAACTGCGGGTGATCGCGCGCCAGCTGGCGGGGCTTTAGCCCCCGCCGCTCAGCGGGCCGTGACGGCGCGGGCGATGACCATGCGCTGGATGTCGCTGGTTCCCTCGTAGATCTGGCACACGCGCACGTCGCGATAGATGCGCTCGACCGGGAAGTCGGCGACATAGCCGTAGCCGCCATGGATCTGGATGGCGTCGGAGCAGACGCGCTCGGCCATCTCCGACGCGAACAGTTTTGCCATGGAGGCTTCCTTGAGGGCCGGCTGGCCGGCCTCGCGCAACGTCGCCGCGTGGAACACCATCTGGCGGGCGACCTCGATCTTCGTCGCCATGTCGGCCAGCCGGAACGCGACAGCCTGATGCTCCACAAGCTTCACGCCGAAACTCTCGCGGTCGAGAGCGTAGTCCCGTGCAGCCTCGAAAGCCGCACGCGCCATGCCGACGCATTGCGCGGCAATGCCGATACGGCCGCCTTCGAGGTTGGAAAGCGCGATGCGATAGCCCTCCCCTTCTCTGCCGAGCAGCTGGTCGGCCGGCACCTCCATGTCCTCGAACGCAAGCTGCGCGGTGTCCGACAAATGCTGGCCGAGCTTGTGCTCGATGGAAGCGACGCGGTAGCCCGGAGAAGAGGTCGGCACGATGAAGGCGCTGATGCCGCGCTTGCCCGCATCCGGATCGGTGACGGCGAAGACGATGACGACGTCGCCGTTCTTGCCCGAGGTGATGAACTGCTTGGTGCCGTTCAGCACCCAGCCCGAATTGGTGCGGCGCGCCCGCGTCTTCAGCGCCGAGGCGTCCGAGCCCGCATGCGGCTCGGTCAGCGCGAAGGCGCCCAGCCATTCGCCGCGCGCCATCGGCTTCAGGTATTTCTGTTTCTGCTCCTCGGTGCCGAAGTTCAGGATCGGCGCGCATCCGACGCCGTTGTGGACGGCCATGACGGTCGACAATGCACCGTTGCCGGCGGCGATCTCCTCGATCGCCATGACGTAGCTCAGATAGTCGCTCGCAGCGCCGTCATATTCCTCCGGCACCTGCATGCCCATCAGCCCGAGAGCGCCCATCTCGCCGATGCGGTCGCGCGGAAATTCGCTGGTGCGGTCCCATTCAGCCGAAAAGGGCGCCAGGCGCTCGGCGGCGAAACGGCGCGCCATGTCGCGCACCATCTCCTGCTCGGGGGTCGGTATCACGGGTCAACGCCTCCGCTGGAGCGTGGATCAAACGAGCTCGACGGCGAGTGCGGTCGCCTCGCCGCCGCCGATGCAGAGCGACGCGACACCGCGTTTCAGCCCGCGCGCCCTGAGCGCGTTGATGAGGGTGACGGTGATGCGCGCGCCCGAGCAGCCGATGGGGTGGCCGAGCGCGCAGGCGCCGCCGTTGACGTTGACCTTGTCGCGCGGCAGATCGAGCTCCCGCATGGCCGCCATGGCGACAACGGCGAAGGCCTCGTTGATCTCGAACAGGTCGACGTCGGCCGCCGACCAGCCGACCTTGTCGAACAGCTTGCGCATCGCGAACACCGGCGCCGTGGTGAACCACGCGGGCGTCTGCGCGTGGCTGGCATGGCCGCGGATGATCGCCAGCGGCGTCGATCCGGCCTTCTCGGCCGTCGACATGCGGCTGACTACCAGCGCAGCCGCGCCGTCGGAGATGGAGGAGGAATTGGCGGCCGTCACCGTTCCGCCTTCGCGGAAAGCAGGCTTGAGCAGCGGGATCTTCTCCGGCTTCGCCTTGCCCGGCTGCTCGTCGACCGCGACGCCGTTCACCGCCACGATCTCGGCTGCGAAACGACCTTCGGCGATCGCGGCCCGGGCGCGCTCCAGCGAGCCCAGCGCATATTCGTCCTGCGCCTGCCGCGTGAACTGATAATGCTGCGCCGTGTCCTCCGCGAAGGTGCCCATGGCGCGGCCCTTGTCGTAGGCGTCCTCCAGCCCGTCGAGGAACATGTGGTCGATGACGCGGCCGTGGCCGATGCGGTAGCCGCCGCGCGCCTTGTCGAGCAGATAGGGCGCGTTACTCATGCTCTCCATGCCGCCGGCCACCACGATGTCGGCGCTGCCGGCCGATACCATGTCGGCGGCCAGCATCGTCGCCTTCATGCCCGAGCCGCAGACTTTGTTCAGCGTCGCGCACGGCACCGATTGCGGCAGGCCCGCGCCGAGCGCCGCCTGCCGGGCCGGCGCCTGGCCGAGCCCGGCTGGCAGCACGCAACCCATCACCACCTCGTCCACCCTGTCCGCCGCCCCGCCAGCGCGTGAAAGCGCTTCGCCGATGGCGGCCGAGCCAAGCGCCGTGGCTGAGACTTGCGACAGCGCGCCCTGGAACCCGCCCATTGCGGTTCGGGCGGCACCGGTGATGACGATGGGATCGGACTGCGACATCGCATTTCCTCCACGCAGGAAGGGTGTCGTTTGACACCTATTTACTAGCGGGTATACAGGATACCCGCAAGCAAATGTAGCCCTGTCGAGGCGAGCCATGCCGGCACCGGCGAAGGCCCTTTGGCCAAGCGCTGACGAGAAGGAGCGGGAACGCCGCGAGAAGCGCGAGGCCGTGCTGCGCGCGGCGGTTCGCTGCTTCAACGAGAAGGGCTTTCACGCGACGTCGCTGGACGACGTGGCCAACGCGCTCAGCGTGACCAAGCCGACGATCTACCACTATTTCGGCAACAAGGACGAAATCCTGTTCGAGTGCGTGCGACGGGGGCTGGAGAGCATCCGCGACGCCGCCGAGGCGGTCGAGGCGCGCGCCGGCGGCGGGCTGGAACGGCTGCGCCGGCTGATGCTCGACTACGCCGTCATCATGACGATGGATTTCGGCAAATGCGTAACCCTCACGGCAGACCACGAGCTTTCGGCCGATAGCCGCGCCCGGTTCCGTGGGTTGAAGCGCGAGATCGACCAGACGGTGCGCCGTGTCGTCGAGCAGGGCATGGCCGACGGCACGATTGCCAAGGGCGACCCGCGGCTCGTCACGTTCACGCTGACCGGAGCGCTCAACTGGATCGCCCGCTGGTACGACCCCACGGGCGCATTGGCCCCACAACAGATCGCCGAAGGCGCCGTCGCCACACTGGTCGCTGGGCTTGCTCCGCGCCGCGACAACGAGGAACGCTTATGACAATTCCGGCTGCATTTTCCGGGCGACTGCGGCTGCCGGCGATCGCCGCGCCGATGTTCCTGATCTCCGGCCCTGACCTCGTCGTCGAGGTCTGCCGCTCAGGGCTGGTCGGCACCTTTCCGGCGCTCAACCAGCGAACGAGCGAGGGCTATGCCGCCTGGCTGAATGAGATCAAGGGCCGGCTGTCGGCGCTGCCTGCCGCAGCGTCCTTCGGCGTCAACCTGATCGTCCACAAGTCGAATCCGCGGCTGGCGGCCGACCTCGAGATCACCGTCAAGCACAAGGTGCCGCTGGTCATCACCTCGCTCGGCGCAGTCAAAGATGTGGTCGACGCCGTGCATTCCTATGGCGGGCTGGTGTTCCACGATGTCATCAGCCTGCGCCACGCGGAGAAGGCGGCGGAGGCCGGCGTCGACGGCATCATCGCGGTGGCGGCCGGCGCGGGCGGCCACGCCGGCACGCTCAGCCCATTCGCGCTGATTCCGGAGATCGCCTCGTTCTTCAAGGGGACGATCGTGCTTTCCGGCGCGATGAGCACGGGCCGGCACATCGCAGCGGCGCGCATGCTAGGCGCCGACATGGCCTATCTCGGCACACGCTTCATCGCCACGCGCGAGTCGATGGCGACGCCGGCGCAGAAGCAGATGGTGCTCGCCGCCCGGGCTTCCGACATCCTCTACACGCCCGCCATCTCCGGCGTGAACGCCAACTTCATGCGGCCGAGCATCGTCGCCGCCGGCCTCGACCCGGACAATCTGGTCGCTCATGGCGCGCTCGACATGCAGAACGAAGCCAAGGCCTGGAAGAATGTCTGGTCGGCCGGACAGGGCGTCGGCTCGATCGGCGACATCCCGGGCGCCGCGGAGCTCTGCGAGCGCCTCATCGCCGAATACGACGCCGCGCTGGCCGACAGACAATTGTAGAACGGGCGCTTCAAGATTGCCGGCGGCGGTGCATCCTCCCGACGCGCGCCGGCCCGGCGGCAATGACCGCCGATTTGCGGCCGGCAGCTTCATAGACCGTGAAGCTGCCGGTCCCTTTCTTCCCGTTTCGCCGATCCCGCACCGCGATAGGTGCGCAACTGTGCCTCCAACGGCGGCAGCTCCGCGTCGAACCGGGAGCGATGCTCCGGCGCCGCAAAGCCCTTGAGCACGACGCAGATGCCGAGCTTGGCCCGGGCACGGAACTCGTCGATGCTGATCCAGCCGCTAGCCCAGGCCTGGTAGGGCGAGCTGAACATCGGCACGACGATCAGGCCGAGGAGATATGCGTCGGTGTCGGAGGCGAGCACGCCGGCCTCGATGGCGCCGCCGATCAGGTCGCGGAAAAAGCCGAAGCGCGGCTTCTGCAGCGACAGCTTGTAGCTCGAATCGGCGAACACCAGCCACGCCGACGAGCGGTAGAAGGGCGCGTCGGCGCTGTAGAACTCGGCGGCTATGTCGACGGCGTCGAAGAAGCGTTGCAGCGGGTCGCCCGAGGCGCGCTCCAGCACCGCCGTGCGGTATTCATCGAAGGCCTCGTTGAACACGCGGGCGAGCACGTCTTCCTTCGATTCGAACAGGTTGTAGACCGTCGACAGGCTGACGTCGGCGCGCGCCGCTACCTGCTTCATGGCGATTGCCTCAACGCCGATTTCGCGCATCAGGTCGCGCGCCGCGGCGACGATGCGGCCGCGACGCTCATCCTTGGCCTCTTCCCGACGTCCCACGTTTGAGCCCACCTCAATTTCAATTTGGAACACATTGCAATTTTGTCGGCGTGCCGACAACCCGAGCCTGCGGGCCTTATGGATCGCGCCGGATGCGGATGCCGGCGGCCTCGCGGTCCCAGCTGTCGGCGGTGATGCCCTCGTCTCGCAGCAGGTGCTTCTGCACCCGCGCGCTCGGCGTGCGCGGCAGGTCGGCAACGTAGCGGATGTAGCGCGGCACCATGTAGTGGGCCAGGCGCGGCCGCAGCCAGTCGAGCAGCGCCTCGGGCCGCGGTGAGCAGCCCGGCCGCAGCGTCACCACGATCATGATATCCTGCTCGCCGAGCGGGCTCGGCACGCCGATGGCGGCGGCATCCTTCACGTCCGGATGGGTCAGCACCTCGGCTTCCACCTCGAAGGAGGAAACGTTCTCGCCGCGCCGGCGGATGGCGTCCTTCTGCCGGTCGATGAAATAGTAGTCGCCGGCGGCATTGCGACGGAAGCGGTCGCCGGTGTGGAACCAGCCGTTGCGCCACACGGCGGCCGTGGCCTCCGGCATGCGCCAGTAGCCCGGCGAGATCGTCCACGGGCGCTCGGCGCGCAACACCAGCTCGCCGCCCTGCCCTTCCGGCACCTCGGCGTCGTTGTCGTCGACGATACGCGCCTCGTAGCCCGGCCGCAGCCGACCGCAGCTGTCGGGATCTGTCGGGTTCAGCTCCGAGACGATGGGCACTGACAGCTCCGACATGCCGTAGGAGGTAACGACGTCCACCCCGAAGCGGCGGCTGAACCCCTTGGGATCACGCACCAGCGGCGACATCGACACCAGCTTCAGCGGGTTGTCGGCGTCGTCTGCCCGCACCGGCTGGTCCTCGAGAAAACGCGCCACCGCGCCGATCAGAACGCAAGCGGTAGCCCTGTGCGTGCGGATCGTGTCCCAGAACGTGTCGGTCTTGAACTGCGCCAGCAGCACCACCGCGCCGCCGTAGATGAGCATGCCGTTGACCACGCGGCTGCCGCCCACATGGAACAGCGGCGTGCTGGCCAGATAGACGTCGTCCGCGCCGAGCCGGCCGGCCGTGTTGGCCATCATCATGTCGAACATCTGCACGTAGGTGACGATGGCGCCCTTGGACGGCCCGGTCGTGCCCGAGGTGAACAGGATGAACTGCGCCTGCCACGGTTCGACCGTCACGTCCGGACACGCGGCCGGGTCGGCGGCGTCGAAGCAGTCGCGCAGCGCGACCGTCTTGAAGCGGCTTGCCGCATCCTCGCTCTCGCCCGAGACGACCAGCGTGCGCAGCCTGCCCGTCTCGATCTCGGCCAGGCGTGGCAGGTAGCGCGCGTCGACGACGCCGACCTTAGCGTCGCTCAGCGTAACCAGATGCTGCAGCACGGAGCCACGCATGGCCGTGTTGGGAGCCGCCACCGACGCGCCGAGCATGTTCGCCCCGAACCACGCCTTGAGGAAATCGGGTCCGTTGGGCAGCAGCACGAAGACCACGTCGTTGTTCTTTACGCCTAACTCGGCCAGGCCCGCCGCCGCCCGGCGGGAATGCTCCAGCGTCTCGCGATAGGTCCACGACCGGCCGTCGTCGAAGCGCACGAACACCTTGTCCGGCCGCTCGCGCGCGCAGACCTCCAAGCGGTGCCGCAGCACGCAGGTTCCGCGTGCCGGTATATCGCGGCCGATCCAGGACCAGCGGTCGCCTTCTCCCTTCATGCGACCTCCGGGGCGCGCTCGGCCAGAATGCGGGTGCGGCAGGCATCCGTACCGCCGAGAAGCTGCCCCAGAAGGTGAGCGCGCTTCAGGTAGAAATGCGCTTCGCATTCGGCGGTGAAGCCGATGCCGCCATGCACCTGTATCGCGTCCTCGGCGTTGGTCCGCGCCGCCCTCAGCGCCGTCAGCGCTGCCGCGCCGATCTGGAACGCCCCCGCGTCGGGGGTGTCGGCGCACGCCGCCGCAGCCATCCTGACCTGTGCCTCCGCGGCGTAGGCGCGCACGCCCATGTCGGCGCAGATGTGCTTGACCGCCTGGAACGCGCCGATGGGCTGGCCGAACTGCTCGCGCACCTTGGCGTATGCGACCGCGAGATCGCAGGTTGCGCGCGCGATGCCGGCGAGGCTCGCTGCAATCAGCAGGCGCGCACGGAACGCCGGCTCGCTCGCGAGACGCGAGGCGCGGTCGACGGTCCCCCGGCTGGCGTACACCGCCTCATCGAAGCCCGAAACGGTTGTGCCGCGAAATGCGCTCACCTGCGCGAGCCAGACTTCCTCGCCGTCGACCACCGCGATCAGTGACGCGCCCTCCACGTCGAAGGCCAGCACGTCCCTGCCCGTTGCCAATGCCAGCGCCGCGCGAGCCTCGCCGGTGAGCAGGGCGGCCAGAACGTCCTCGGGTGCAAGATGCGCGGCCAGCGTTGTGGCGGCCACGCTCGGCGACAGCAGATGACGTCCGGCCTCGAAGGCCAGCAGCATCTCCTCGGCGACGCCGAGTCCAAGCCCGCCGCGCGCCTCCGGCAGGCCGACGCCGAACCAGCCCCATTCGGCGATGGCGCGGTGCGGGTCGACGGGCTTGCCGCTGGGGCGCAGTCGCGCGACCGGCGCGTGTTCGGCCAGCAGGGCAACCGCGCCTTCGACCATCTGCCGCTGGTCGTCGTTGACGCCGAGATCGATCATGCCTTGCCTCCGGCGCGAGCGCCCTCTTTCGGAAGGCCGAGCACGCGCTCGCCGATGATGTTGCGCTGGATCTGCGAGGTGCCGGCGGCAATCGTCGTCTTGAAATCCTCGAGATAGCGCCGCGGCCAGCCGCCGAGCGCGTTGCGGTCGAGCGCGTCCGGCCCGAGAAGGTCCATGGCGAGCGCGGAAATGCGCTTGGTCAACTCGGCCATGAACAGCCGCACGTGGGACCCCTCGCCGGCCGGCGAGCCGCGCGCGATCAGGAGATGGACCATGGCCTTCAGTGCCGCCGCGTCAGCGCGGGCCTCCGCCAGCCGCGCACCGACTTCCGTGTCGCGCCAGCGGCCGGGCCGAGTCTCTTCGACGTATTCGATCAGCTCCTCGACGCGCGCCGCTGTCTCGATGGCCACCGGGAAGGACGCCGCGCCGCGCTCGAAGGCGAGCAGCGACATGGCCACGTCCCAGCCATTGCCGAGCCCGCCCACCACGGTCGACAGCGGCAAACGCGCGCCGTCGTAGAACACCTCGCAGAAATCGTTGCCGCCGGCGATGTTGCGGATTGGCCGGACCTCGATGCCGGGCGCCTTCATGTCGCAGATCACGAAGGTGAGGCCCCTGTGGCGCTGCGAGCCCGGTTCGGTGCGTACCAGCAGTTCCTGATAGCGGGCGTGCACGGCGTAACTCGTCCAGATCTTCTGGCCGGTGATGACGATGTCGTCGCCGTCGACCTCGCCGCGCGTGCGGATCGCCGCGAGGTCAGACCCCGCGCCCGGCTCGGAAAAGCCCTGGCACCAGATCGCCTCGCCCTTGAGGATCAAGGGCAGGTGGTGCGCCTTCTGCTCGTCTGAGGCGCGTGCGATCAGCGTCGGCCCGGCATGCTGCAGCGCCACGAAGAACACGTTGTGGCCATGCTCGGGCGCCCCTGCGCGCGCGCATTCCTCGTACCAGACCAGCTGGCGTGTGATCGGCAGGCCGCGGCCGCCATATTCCTTCGGCCACGCGATGTGGCCCCAGCCGCCGTCGAACTGCCGCCGACGCCAGGCCACGTCGAAGTCGCGCTGCGCCTCACCGCCCTCCTGTGGACGGCGTCCGCGCGGCACATTGGTTTCGAGCCAGTCGCGGACTTCCTGCCGGAACGCCTTTTCTTCAGGGGGCTGGAATATGCGCATTCGCACTCGCTTTCGTGTCGTTTCTCGTCGACGGCGTCGGCGCGGGCGCGGCTACGCCGTCGAGCGCCAGCCCGCCCAGATCGCCCCTGTCGCGCCATGCCGCCAAGAGCGCGTTGAACGCCGCGACACCCGGCGCGTAGACCTCGCCGACATAGGAACGCCGCAGCGCGCCGCCTTCGTTGTTGTAGTAGCCCGGCGTGCACTCCGCAAAGAACGCATCATTGCTGGCGCGATGCTCGCGCATCTCGTCCTGCCAGTATTCGACCGCCTCGTGGGTGGCCTCGACGGTCCTTGCGCCGCGCCGAATCGTCTCGCCGATGATGTGGGCGATGTGCTGCGTCTGGTGGTCGAGCATCAGCGTCAGGTTCGCCGCCACCGCCCCTTGCGTGTAGCCGGTGAAGAACTGGTTCGGGAAACCGTCGGCCATGTAGCCGTAGAAGGTGCGGAAGCCGTCCTTCCAGTGGTCGTAGAGAGAACGGCCGTTGCGGCCCTCCACCACGTCAATGCCGAGCCGGCGGCGGATGCTGGAGGTCACCTCGAAGCCGCTGGCGTAAATGATGCAGTCGACCTTGATCTCGCGGCCGGCGGCGATCAGGCCCTTCTCGGTGATGCGCTCGACGCCCTTGTCGTCCGACACGTCGATGAGCGTGACGTTGTCGCGGTTGAAGGTGGCGAGATAGTCGTCGTTGAAGGTTGGGCGCTTGCAGTTGAAGCGATACCAGGCCTTCAGCTTCTCGCGCAGTTCGGGTTCGTCGACGGCCGCGTCGACGCGGCGGCGCAGCTTTTCCTGATAGCGGTAGTCCTCCAGCTCGCGCGCCGCCTCAAGCTCGGCGGTCGAGATTTCGCCACGCATGTGCTTGCCGACATGCTGGGCCAGCGCCCCGTTGATCGCGGTCCAGCCGTCGCAGACCAAGTCCTGTACATCGTCGGGCAGGCCGAAGCGCACCGCCTGATGGAGATTGTCGCGCCGCGCCTGCTGCCAGCCAGGTTTCAGCGTCTTCACCCATTCCGGGTCGGTCGGCTTGTTGTTGCGGGCGTCGACGGCCGAGGGCGTGCGCTGGATGACGTAGAGGTGGCCGGCGTGGCGGCCGAGATGCGGGATGGCCTGCACCGCGGTGGCGCCCGTGCCGATGATCGCCACGCGCTTGTCCGCCAGTCCGGTCAGTTGGTTGGTGTCCTTGCCGCCGGTGTAGGCGTAGTCCCAGCGCGAGGTGTGGAAGGAGTGACCCTTGTAGTCCATGATGCCGGGAATGCCGGGCAGCTTGGGCCGGTTGAACGAACCGGCGGCCATGATGAGGAAGCGCGCGCGAATGTCGTCGCCGCGGCTGGTCTCGACATGCCAGCGCTTGATGGATTCATCCCAGCGCAGCGCGCGGATCAGCGTGCCGAACAGCGCCTTGTCGTAGAGGCCGAAATGGCGACCAATGCGCTTGCAGTGCTCGAACAGCTCGGGGCTGAAGGCGTATTTCTCCTTCGGCATGTAGCCGGTCTCTTCGAGCAACGGCATGTAGCAGTAGGAGTCGATGTCGCACTGCGCGCCCGGATAGCGGTTCCAGTACCAGGTGCCACCGAAATCACCCGCCAGCTCGATGATGCGGAAGTCCTCGACGCCTTCCTGCTTCAGATGCGCCGCCGACATCATGCCGGCGAAGCCGCCGCCGAGGATGGCGACGTCGATATCCTCGGAAATGGGCGCGCGCTCGACCGGCGGCGAATAGGGATCGGTCTCGCCGAAACCGGCGAGCCTGTCGCTGACCTCGAGGAACTGGCCTTCACCGTCCGGCCGGACGCGGCGGTCGCGCTCGTGGCGATAGATCGCCCGCAGCGCCGGCAGGTCAACCTCGATCTCGTTGCTCGGTTGGACGCAAGCCATGCTCAAATTCCTCGCCGGGCGCGGGCAGAGCGCCCGCGACATACCGGCGATCGTGCAGCGCCGGTGGTGAGCCGACAAATGCCGATTGGCTTGAATGAGGTATGCCGCAGTGGCATGGATATGCCATGGAGCTCAGGCATCTTCGCTATTTCGTGGCTGCGGTGGAGGAAGGCTCGCTGCAGGGCGCGGCGAGCCGCATGAATGTGGCCCAGCCGGCGCTGTCGCGCCGCATCCGCGACCTGGAGATCCGTACCGGCTGCGATCTGCTGATCCGGGGCGCCCGCGGCGTGACGCCGACGCGGGCCGGCGCCTCGCTCTACCGCGACGCGCTCAAGCTGCTGGAAGGGCTCGACGAGGCCCGCCACCGGGCTAGGCGTCTTGGGCAGGAGGCGCCCGACGTGCCGCGCTTCGGCGTCATCGTCACCGCGCGCAAGCTGCCGTTCCTGCACGAGACCATGCGCACCTACAAGGAGACGCAGCCGGGCGCGCCGGTCACCTTCATGCGCGACCTCTCGCCGGATCTGGCCAACGCTCTGCGCGAGCGGCGGCTGGACATAAGCCTGCTTTACGAATGGCGGCTCGGCATGCCGGGCACGCAGGAGCGGCTGATCCACTATGAGCAGTATGTGCTGGCCGCCCACCCGGACAATCGTCTGGCCCGTTCGCGCGAACCGATCCGGCTCGCCGAGCTTGCGGAAGACCCGCTGGTGTGGCTGGCGCGCGGCGAGATGAGCGACCGCAGCGACCCGCTGATGCGGCAATGCCTGATGCGCGGCCTCGATCCTGTCGTCAGCCATATCGCCCGCACGCATGACGAACAGATCGACGTCACCATCGTCAGCGGCGGCGCCTGCATCACGCCGGCCTCGCTGCTGCTCGACATCCACCGCGACTTCCTCGCGGTGCGGCCGCTGGCCGATGTCGATATGGAGATATCGCTCAGTCTCGCCTGGACGACCGAGATGCTGGGCGCTCCGGCGCAGGCGCTGCTCGCGATCCTGCACGACGCCATCGACCGCCATCAGGACCAGATCCTCTCTGGCGCAGCCCCGTGGGCGGTGCTGCACAGCCAGCCGGTGATCCGCGTGCCGCAGGATGCGCGCGGCAGGGGCGCTCGCGGCTAGCAGGGATGGGCCGGACGGGGCGCTCATCCCGGCCATCTCGTTTCGCTCTCTCCCGAAAACGCGCCGCGCGCCCAGGCTTCGGCGTAGGAGCCGTGGCGAATGTCGTCGATCAGGTCGATGTGCTGCGGTTTCCACCCGAGTTCGCGCCGCGCGCGCGGCGCTGTCGAGCGGCTGTTGCAGGCGAGCGCGTTCTTCGTGTAGCGCGCGCCCCAGATCGTGCAGGCCTCGTCGAAGCTGACGCTGCGTGCCGCGCAGCCCGCGACCTGCGCGACCGCCTCGGCGATCTCGCGGAAGTTCGTTTCGCCCGCGACAGTATGGTAGACGGCACCGGCGGTGCCGCGCTCGGCGACCGGGCAGTAAGCCGCCGCGAGATCGTCGACATGAATGTTGGAATAGAGGTTCTGGCCTCGCCCGACATAACACGCCGCCCCGGTCGCCTTCACAGAATGGAAGATCGCCGGAACCTGGCTGCTGCCTCCATGGCCCCAGATCAAACCCGGGCGAATGACGTGAGTTTTCAGCCCATCGCGCGATGCGCGGCGCACGTAGTCTTCCGCGAGCATGCGAAGGGCGCGGTACGAAGGATGCGGAAGCGGCGCTTCCTCGTCATCCGACCAGTTCTCCTCGCTCCACAGACCCTCTGGGCTGTCCGTTGCGAGTACACCGGTGCCCGAGGTGAATACGAACCGCCGCTCGCCGCCGGCCTGCAGGCAGCCGTCGACGATCGCCGCGATCAGCAGCATCTCGAGTTCACGCATGTGGTGGACACAGGTCACGATCAGGTCAAAGCTGCCCACCAGCCTGTACAGGCCAGGCAGGTCGGTAACATCGCCGCGAACCGGAGAAACGCCCGCCACAACCAGCTTTGCGGCACTGTCTTCGCTGCGCGCCAGGCCACTCGTCTCATAGCCACGCGCGCGGAATTGCCGGCATACGGCGGTGCCGACGAAGCCGGTTGCCCCGATCACCAACGCCTTCATGGATTGCCACATTTGCCCGGGTTGCGAAGCCCAGGCGCCTCGTCGCAGAAATAGCGGCGAGGGTTATCGCGGAAGATCGAGTCCAGCGTGGACTGCGGCACGCCACGAGCGCGCAAAATGGGCGCGATGTCGCGTGAGAAGTGCCTTGGATCGCGCGTCAGCTTCGCAGGGGCAAGCATCGCGCCCTTCTGGCAAAATACACAGTCGTGCGAGACGATGACGCTCTCGGCGCGGCCAGCCTCAAGCAGCGCCTGCAGGCAGTCGGTGCGGTTCTCGTCGCTCTGGATCGCCGTCATGCCGAAGCGGTCGAAGCCGATATAGGCGCCGGAATCAACAATGCGGGCGTGATAGGCGCGGTCGGTCGAGTTGCAGCAATGGCCGACGATGACGCGGTGCGCGGGCACGCCGAGTTCGCCAAGCCGCGCCAGCATCGTGTCGCCATGCACGCCCTCGGTGTGGGTGAGGATCGGCGTCGATGTCTCGTTTGATGCAATGGCCGCCGCCTCGACCAGCGTGCGTTCGAAGGCCGAGGACGGATCGGCGCCGACCGCAAGCTTGATGACCGCCGGTTTCAGACCGGAGGAGCCGACGCCCCGGCTCAGCTCGCGCACATACATCTCGGCGACGTATTTCGCGCCGTCCGGCTCGATGCCGAGCTTGAAGCGCCAGTAGGGCGCGGCGAAATGCTCGTGATAGAGGCCGGTCGCGAACAGGATGTTGAAGCCGGTGCGCGCCGCGACCTCGGCATAGAGCTCGACGTCGCGGCCGAGGTCGATCGGGCACGGGTCGAGCAGGCTGGTAAAGCCTTCAGCCTTCAGTTCCTCGACGCGCTCGACGCAGCGCGCCACCAGCGCCTTCGGGTCCGTCGCAGAGGCGTTGACGTCCGACGCCCAACCCTCGAAGGCGATCACCAGATGCTCGTGCATCAGCGTTGCGCCGAGCCGGTCGACGTCGATGGCGCCGCTGGCAGTCTGGACCTTCATGCGCTCCTCCCGCGCGTTCGGCTCGTCAGAGCAGGTAGCCGCTGTCCACCGGGATCGTCAGTCCGGTCATCTTGGCCGACTCCTCGCTGGCCAGGAAAACCGCGAGGTTGGCGATGTCCGGCGTCTCGGCGCGGCCGAACAGCTCGGTGCGCGCCGGCTGCGCCTCGCCCTTCTGGTTACGCGCCGCCTCCGCCGCCCGCGTGCGCTCGGTGTTGGTGCGTCCGGGCGCGATGGCGTTGACGCGGATGCGGTGCTCGGCCAGCGTCTTCGCCATCGTCTTGGTCATCTGCACCACGCCTGCCTTGGCGGCGGAGTAGAACTCGACGCGCGGCATGGTGGAGAAGGCAGCGCTCGATGCCGTGTTGATGATCGAGCCGCCGCCCGACTTGATCATTTCCGGCGCGGCCGTTCGGCACATGATCCAGGTACCGAACAGGTTGAGCTTCATCGTGTCCCAGAAGCCGTCGACCTGCGCGGTCAGCGTAGTGCCGTCCTTGAGCGAGGAACCGCCGGCATTGTTGTAGAGCACGTCGAGCCGGCCGAAACGCTCGACCACGGCCTTCACCGCGCCCTGCACGCTCTCTTGGCTGGTGATGTCGGTCTGCACCGCGTCCCAGCGGTCGCCATGGGCGGAAAGCTCCCAGCGCAGGCGTTCGATGGACTCCGTGCTGAACTCGGCCACCATCACATGCGCGCCCTCGCGCAGGAACGCGTCGACGCCTGCCCGGCCTATGCCGGCGCCCCCGCCGGTAATCAGCGCAACCTTGTCCCTGAGCCGCCCGCTCATACGCTGATGCCCACCAGCTTGGTGTCGAGATATTCGAGGATGCCTTCCTGTGCCCCCTCGCGGCCGAGGCCGCTTTCCTTGACGCCGCCGAACGGCGCGGCAGCCGAGGTCGGGTTGATGTCGTTGATGCCGACCATGCCGAACTTCAGCGCCTCGCTGACCCTGAGCGCCCGCGAGATGTCGCGCGTGTAGATGTAGGCGGCGAGGCCGTAGCGCGTGTCGTTGGCGGCGCGGATCACCTCCGCCTCATCCTCGAAGCGGCAGATGGCGCCGATGGGGCCGAACGTCTCCTCGCGATAGATGCGCATGTCCGGGTTGACAGCCGTCAACACCGTCGGCGCGAAGAAGAAGCCGCCGTCGAAACCGCCGCCTGTCAGCCGCTTGCCGCCGGTGGTGGCCTTTGCGCCCTTGGCCAGCGCGTCGGAAACCTGCGCTTCCATCTTGTCGATGGCCGCCTTGTTGATGAGCGGGCCGATGGACACGTCCTTGTCGAAGCCGGAGCCGGCCGCCAGCTTGGCGACGCGATCCGTGAAGGTCTCCACGAAGGCGTCGTGGATTGAGGCGTGGACGTAGAAGCGGTTCGGGCTGATACAGGCCTGGCCGGTGTTGAGGAATTTCACCAGCGCCGCGCCCTTGGCGGCGTGCACCGGGTCGGCATCCTCGAACACGATGAACGGCGCATGGCCGCCCAGTTCCATCGAGACGCGCTGGAGGTTGCCGGCAGCGCTTTTCGCCAGCGCCTTGCCGACGGCGGTGGAGCCGGTGAAGGTGAGCTTGCCGACCAGCGGGTTGGTGGTGAATTCCTCGCCGATGGGCCTCGGATCGCGCGCCGTGACCAGGTTGGCAACGCCCGCCGGCAGCCCGGCTTCCTCAAGCGCCTTGAAGACTTCGATTGCGCAGAGCGGCGTGTCCTCGGCCGGTTTCAGCACGATTGTGCAGCCGGCGGCCAGCGCCGGCGCGACCTTCCGTGTGATCATCGAGATCGGGTAATTCCACGGCGTGACCGCCGCCACCACGCCGATCGGCTGAGACATGACGACGAAGCGCTGGTCGGCGCGCGCGGAAGGGATCGTACGACCGTAGACGCGTTTGGCCTCCTCGGCGAACCAGATCAGGAAATCGGCGGCGTATTTCACCTCGGTGCGCGCGGCCTTGATCGGCTTGCCCTGCTCGCTGGTGAGGATCTTCGCCAGATCTTCCTGACGGTCGGTGATGATGCGCCACGCCTTGTAGAGGATTTCCGAGCGCTCGTAGGCCGTGCGCGACGACCAGCCGGGAAACGCCGCGGCGGCAGCGTCGATGGCAGCCTTCGCGTCGTCGCGGCCACCGGCGGAAACGGCGGCGAGCATCGCGCCGCTCGCCGGGTTTATCACGTCGAACTCGGCGCCGCCGGATGCCCCGCGCCACTGGCCGGCGACGAAGATCGACGGGATCGAGCGGGGCTGTTCAGCTGAGGCGGTCACGGTTGCCAAAGGTCAACTCCGGGGCGTGGGTGGGCGGGGACTCTGCCGGCCGCGGACGTTGCGGGTCCGGCAACCAACAGGCAAATGCCGTTTGATGGGGGCAGACTATGCCCGCGCGGCATAGCAATGCCGACATGACTATCTCTCGGGGCACTCACGGGCGCGGCCAGCCCGTCGAAAATTTCGGCGGCCGCTTCTCGGCGAAGGCGCGCGGCCCTTCCTTGACGTCGCCGGAGAGCAGCACCCGGTGCGCCACGGCCTCGTAGAGCGATTGCTGCTCGGCCAGCATCATGTCGCGCCAGTATTTGACGATCTTCTTTGTGCCCCACACGGCCGTCGGCGAGTTGGCGGCAATCGCCTCCGCCTTCTTCATCGCCACGTTCATCAGCTCGCCCGGCTCGACCAGCTGCTGAACGAGCCCGAGCCGGTAGGCGTCGTCGGCAGTCAGGCGGTCGGCCGACAGCAGCATGTCCATCGCCGTGCCCAGCGGCAGCAAACGCGGCAGCACCTGCACGCCGACGCCGGCGATCACGCCGACCTTGACCTCCGACAGGCCGAACCACGCATTGGTGGACGCGATGCGAATGTCGCAGGAGATCGCAATCTCGCAGCCACCCGCCACCGCCAGCCCGTTGACCGCCGCGATGATCGGCTTCTCGCTGTCGGAGATGCCGCCGATGTCGGGCCATGCGCTGACCGGCAGACGGTCGCCGCTCCCCACCTCGCTCGCCATCTCCTTCAAATCCGCGCCGGCGCTGAAGGCCTTGTCGCCGGCGCCGGTGAAGATGGCGACATATTGCTCGGGATCGGCGTTGAAGGCACGCACCAGCTCGCCGATCTCGGTGCGCATCGCGCGCGTCAGCGAGTTGCGCTGGTCGGGCCGATTGAGCGTGAAGACCGTGATGCGGCCGTGCTTCTCGGTGAGGATGTCGGTCATGCTGCCTCCCTCGGCGTGAAGCTGTAGAGCGTCCAGCGCTCCGAAACGTCTTCGAAAGCCACCTCGACCGGCATGCCGATATGCACCGCGCCCGGCTCGCAGCCGGTGACGTTGCCGATCACACGGATGCCTTCCTCAAGCTCGACATGCGCCACGACATAGGGCGCGTCGGCCTGGTAGGCGGGGGTCGGCGCGCGGTGCACGACCGTAAAGGTGTAGATGCTGCCGCGCCCGGAAAGCCGCCGCCACGTCCAGTCCTGCGAGCCGCAGCGCGGGCAGATCTCGGTGGGTATGAAGCGCAGATGGCCATTCTCGCACTCCTGCGCCTCCAGCCGGTGCGCCTTGAGCGCCTCCCAGAACGGCCGGTGGAATTCCGGCATGTCGTCAGGCGGCAGGAATTTCTCGTCGAGAATGCCCATCAATCCCTCGCCAAGACAGCCGCGAAATGGCTCTGGAACACGCCGCCGACGCCGTGGATGTAGCCGAGCTTCGCGTCAGTAACCTGCCGCGCGCCGGCACTGCCGCGCAACTGCTCGACCAGCTCGATCAGACCGAACGTGCCGGAGTTGGCGGCATGGGTGCACGACAGGTAACCGCCCGCCGTGTTGGTCGGCAACCTGCCGTCGATGCGCAGCGCGCCGCCTTCCACGAAGGGCCCGCCCTCGCCCTTCTTGCAGAAGCCTGCTTCTTCCAGACCGACGATCACGTTGATGGTGAAGTGGTCGGAGATCGAGATGACGTCGATCTCGTCGCGGCCGATGCCGGCGACGCCAAAGGCGGTGTCGGAGGCGACATCGCCGTGGAACGTCGTGAGGTCCGGAAGGTGGTTGGGGTCGAGATAGGCGTGCGACTGGCCGTAGCCGATCATGCGGATCCTCGGGCGGGCGCGCTCCAGCCGGTCCTCAGCGGCCACCACGATGCAGCCGGCGCCCTGATTGACGATGCAGCTGTCTAGCAGGTGCAGCGGCTCGGCCACCATGCGCGAAGCGAGCACGTCGTCGACGGTGATCTCTCCCTTCCTGCCCATCACTGAGAGTGGGTGGAGCGTGGCGCCGTGGCGCTGCGCCACCGCAACCTCGGCGAGTTGCTCGGAGGTCGTGCCGTATTGGTGCATGTGGCGCTGTGCGATGACGGCGTGGTCGGCGACGCGGGTGGTGCCCCACAGCCATTCGTAGGGCGTGCCGAGCTTGGCCATGTGGGCGATGGCCGCGCCGCGGTCGGCGCTGGTGTAGCCCGAGCCCTTGCCCGCGCTGACGGTGGGCAGGATGACGACGTCGGCGACGCCGTTCTCGATCGCCCAGATCCCCGGCCCGATGCCGGCGGCCGTGCTGGCCGCGCCGACAGACGTGTAGGCCTGGAAGCGCAGCGGCCGGCCGAGCAGGTCCGCCATCGCCGCGCCGGGCAACGTGCCGCGCAGGCCGAGTCCTTCGGGCGCGGGGCCGATCAGCCCGTCGACGTCGGAAAGCTGCAGGCCGGCGTCGGCGACCGCACCCTTGACCACCTGCCAGTAGACCTGCTGCGGCGACGCTCCGGAGAGGTCCCCCTGCTCCGTCATATGGACGCCTGCGATGACGGCCTTGCGCCGTCTGAACGATGCCACAGCAGCCTCCTCGCATGGCCTTCCGCCCAGCGCGACGAAGCGGCGGATGTCTCCAAATTGACCGAACCGAAAAAAATTGCAATACATTCCAAAAATTCGATCCGGCTGACTTTGCGTCCGGCCGGACGGGTGCAGCATTCTGCACCGGGGGAGGCCGGCCGTGACCGATATCGTGCTTTCGCTGGGCAACGCCCGTCCCGACACAGGCGCGCGGCGCTACGAACACCTGTTTCCGGAAAAGAACCCGCGCTGGCGGTTCGCGCAGCTTTTCGATGCCGCGTCGAAGCCGGAGGGGCCAGCCGGCGAAGGCGGCATGCTGGTGACCGCGACGGCGCGCGGGCCGCGCGTCGTGGGAGTCGACTACGCCGGCCCGCTGGCGCTGTGGATCGTGCTGACCAACCCGGCCGAGGGCAAGGAAGAAGAATACAACGTCTGGTACGACGGCCGTCACGTCGCCGACACGCTGGCGCTGCCGGGCCTCACGGCCGCGCAGCGCTACACGGTCAAGAATATCGCAGGCCCGGAAGGCGCGCGCTGGTCGTATCTCGCGATCTACGAGGTCGAGCTGGATCGCGTCGGCGAGGCACTGGCCGAAGCGGCCGCCCGCGCCGGCACGCCAAAGATGCCCAATCCCGGCATGCTGGCTCCAGGTACGGCCGCGCTGCCATTCCGCCCGATCGGTTAGCATCGCACGCCGCGGACGGGAGGCCGCGCGCCATGAGGCTTCAAGACAGACACTGCCTCGTCACAGGCGCGGCCGGCGACATCGGCGGCGCGACCGTGCGGCGCATGCTGGACGAGGGTGCCCGCGTCAGCATGCTCGATATTGCCTTCCCGGCCGGGAGGCTCGCCGGTCTGCCCGCAGAGCGGACCGTGCAACTTCTCTGCGACATGACTGACGAAGCGGCGGTGGAGGCAAGTGCTGCGGCTGCGGTCGCGCGCTTCGGTCCGGTGCATGTGTTCTTCAACAATGCCGGCATCGAGGGAGAAATGGCGCCGCTCCCGGCATTCGACCGTTCGGAGTTCGACCGCGTGATGCAGGTCAACGTGACCGGCGTCTTCCTCGGACTAAAGCACGTCATGCCGGTCATGGCCGACGGGGGCAGCGTGATTGTCACGTCATCCACCGCGGGGCTGAAAGGCAGCGCCAATACGGCCGCCTATGTCGCCAGCAAGCACGCCGCGCTCGGCCTCGCGCGCGTCGCGGCGGTGGAGGGTGCTGCGCGACGCATCCGCGTCAACGCCATCCACCCGACCGCCGTGCGAGGACGCATGATCCGGCAGATCACCGACGATCTGGACCGCCGCGGCGGCACGCAACCGGCCATTGAACGAATCGCATCGGGAATCCTGCTCGGCCGCCTCGTCGAGCCCGACGACGTCGCCGCGACAGTCATCTATCTGGCCAGCGACGACAGCCGCATGGTGACGGGCACCAGCATCGTCGTCGACGGCGGCGCGCGATGAGCGGCGCGCCGCTCGACCTCGTCATCGTCGGCGCGGGCTTCTCCGGCCTTTACATGCTGCACAAGGCGCGCGAGCTGGGATTTTCGGCGCGCGTGCTGGAACGTGGCGACGATGTCGGCGGCACGTGGTTCTGGAACCGCTATCCCGGCGCGCGCTGCGATGTCGAGAGCACGCAGTATTGCTACGTGTTTTCCGAGGAGCTGCAACGCGACTGGACCTGGAGCGAGCGCTATTCGGCCCAGCCGGAGATCCTCGCCTATGCGCGCTTTGTGGCCGACCGCCTCGATTTGAGGCGCGACATCGCGTTCGGCTGCGAAGTGGCCACGGCAAGCTTCGACGCGGCAACGAACCTGTGGGCCGTCTCGGCCGCCGACGGGCAGAAGTTCGTCGCCCGCTTCGTTGTGATGGCGACTGGGCCGCTGTCAAGCGCCAGCCTGCCCGCAATCGCCGGCCTAGAGGCGTTTGCCGGGAAGGTTCTCCGGACTTCCGCGTGGCCGGAACAAGGCGTCGACCTCTCCGGCCGGCGCGTCGCCGTCATCGGCACCGGCTCCACAGGCATCCAGCTCATTCCCGAACTCGCGAAAACTGCGGAAAGGCTCTTCGTCCTCCAGCGCACACCCAACTACAGCGTGCCGGCGCGCAATCGGCCGCTAGATCGCGAAACGGCGGAGGAGTGGAAAGGCAGCTTCCGCGAGAAGCGCGCGCTGGCGAAGACACGGCCTTCGGGCACCATCTACCGGGTGAACGACCGCTCCGCGCTGTCGGTCGACGCGGACGAGCGCGAGCGCGTGTTCGAGGACCGCTGGCAGTATGGCGGCGCGGGTATGGTCGTCGCCTTCAACGACCTGACACGCGACGAGAAAGCGAACGAGACCGTTGCCGCTTTCGTGCGCGCCAAGATTGCCGAGACCGTCAAGGACCAGCGGATCGCCGCTGCGCTGACGCCGACCGACTATCCGCTGGGCGCCAAACGCATCTGCCTCGACACCGGCTATTTCGACACCTTCAACCGCGACAATGTGGAGCTGGTCGATCTCAGGGAACGCCCGATCGGCTCACTAGATGCCACTGGCATCCACGTCGGCAGCGATCATATCGATGTGGACACGATCGTCTTCGCCACCGGATTCGACGCGTTGACGGGCGCGATTACCGCGATCCGGATTACCGGTCCGGATGGCTCGTCGCTGCGCGAGCAATGGGCCGCCGGACCGCGCACCTATCTGGGGCTGATGACTGCCGGCTTCCCGAACCTCTTCATCGTCGCCGGGCCGGGGAGCCCCTCGGTGCTCACAAACTTCTTCGTTTCCATCGAACAGCATGTCGAATGGATCGCCGCCTGCATCGACGCCCTGCGCGCCGGCGGCCATACGCGCATCGAGGCCGACAAGGCGGCCCAGGAGCGCTGGGGCGACCACGTCAACGAGGTCGCCTCGCGCACGCTCTACATGAAGGCGGCGTCGTGGTATCTCGGCGCCAACGTGCCCGGCAAGCCGCGCATCTTCATGCCCTACGCCGGCGGCGTGCCCGCCTATTTCGCGCTGTGCCAGGAGGTCGCGGCAGACGGCTACCGCGGTTTCACCCTTGGCTAGCCGGCAAACGCCTTCTCGTAGACGAAGCTGCCGGCACCGGCCTGGCTGCCCTCGGAGAAGCCGCGCGCCGACAGCATGGTCCGCAGGTCGTCCAGCATGCCCATGCTGCCGCACAGCATGAAGCGGTCCTGCGCGGGATCAATCGACGGCAGCCCGAGCTCGCCAGCCAGCCGTCCGCTCTCCAGCAGCGCCGTCAGGCGCGGCTGGCCAGGCTGCGGCTCGCGCGTCACCGATGGATGGTAGAGCAGCCGCTCGCCGGCCATTTCGCCGACCAGCTCATGTCGTTTCACGTCAGTGCCGAGGAAGTCGGCATAGGCGAGTTCGCTGCGGAAGCGGCAGCCATGCGCGACGATCACGCGTTCGAAGCGCTCGTAGACCTCCGGCTCCTGCACGATCGACAGGAACGGCGCGAGCCCGGTGCCCGTCGCCAGCAGATAGAGATTGCGACCGGGCTGGAGGTTGCCGAGAAGCAGGGTTCCGGTCGGCTTCTGCCCGACCAGCACCTTGTCGCCGGGCCTGATGTCGCGCAGCACCGAGGTCAGCGGGCCGTTGTCGACCTTGATGCTGAAGAACTCCAGATGCTCCTCGTAGCTCGGGCTGGCGATGGAATAGGCGCGCAGCAGCGGGCGGCCGCCGATCTCCAGCCCGATCATGACGAACTGGCCGGGCTCGAAGCGGAAGGCCGCGTCGCGCGTCGTGCGGAAGGTGAACAGCCGGTCGTTCCAGTGGTGGATCGACAGCACGGTTTCGGTACGCGGTCCCGCCATCACTCAGGCCTCCTGCCGGGCGGCGTTGGCCGGCGCGGGTGAGAAGAAGAGCTCGTGCTTGCCTTCGACGCCCTTCCACTCGTCGGCGTCCGCCGGCGGCTCCTTCCTCTCGCTGATATTCGGCCAAAGTGAAGCCATGTCGGCGTTGAGCTTGAGCCACTTTGCCAACCCGGGCTCGGTATCCGCCCTAATCGCGTCGGCGGGGCATTCGGGCTCGCACACACCGCAGTCGATGCACTCATCCGGATGGATGACGAGCATGTTCTCGCCCTCGTAGAAGCAGTCGACGGGGCAGACGCTGACGCAGTCCATGTATTTGCAGCGGATGCAGGCTTCAGTGACGACATAGGTCATGGATGCACGCAGCCGGACGGCCCGCGTGAAAAGGCGCGGCCGCTTCCGGTCCCGGGGGGTTGGTCGGTCGAATGTCCAGCCGCGATCAGCCCGCGGCGAGACTATCCTTGAGCTCGCCCAGCCCCATCTGCTGGCCGAGCGTTTCCATCATGTAGGCCGGCCCGTCCGCTGTCTTGCTGACCCAGCCGGTCGGGCACATCGTGAGAATCTCGACCAGCGAGAAGCCGGTGCGCTGCATCTGATGCTCGAACGCCTTGCGCACGAAGCGCTTGGCCTGGGTGATGCCGGCCGCGTTGTGGACGGAGGCGCGCGCCACGTAGGAGACGCCGTCGAGGCTGGCCACCAGCTTCGAGATCGGGATCGGGTAGCCATGCTCCTCGGCCTTGCGGCCGGTGAGGTCGGTCTTGGTGCGCTGGCCGATCACCGAGGCCGCCGTCATATGGCCGCCGGTGTCGCCGAACACGCCGTTGTTCAAGAGGAAACAGGTGATCTTCTCGCTGCGGGCAGCGGTGTGCAGCACCTCTGCCAGCCCCTCGCTCACCATGTCGCCGTCGCCCTGCATGGTGAACACGGCGCGATCGGGCAGCATGCGCTTGACGCCGGTGGCGGTCGCCGGCGCGCGGCCGTGCAACGACAGATTCAGATCGACGTCCATCTGGCCGATCATCATGGCCGAACAGCCATGGCCGAAGATGCCGACTGAGCGGCCGACGAGGCTCAGTTCCTCCAGCACCTCGAGGATGACGCGCAGCGCCACCGGATGGCCGCAGCCGGGACAGAGAGGATGATCCTCGGAGAGCAGGAGCTTGGTGCCGAAGGGCGAGCGCTTGACAGAGTTCGGCGGCGGCACTGTCGCGGCGACGTTCATGCGTTCACTCCTGTCATCAGGGTCTCGATGCGGGCCCGCACCACCGGCGCGTCGAGCAGGTCGCCGATGGAAAGGCCCGAGCGGTCCGTGGAGATGCCGCCGATGGCGCGCACCAGCCTGCGGTTGGGCACACTGATCTTGACGTCGTCGATCATCTGGCCGGCATTGAGCTCGAACACGCCGACGACTTTCGCCGTCGCGGCCGCCCGCTCCAGCGCCTCCTCCGGGAAGGGCCACAGCGTGATCGGCCGGAACAGGCCGACCTTGTGCCCCTCCTCGCGCATCTCGCCGACGACATATTCGACGAACTTCGCGGCGGTGCCGAAAGCGACAATCAGCACTTCGGCGTCATCGGTGTGGATCGCCTCCCAGCGCGGCTCGACCTGGGCCACATGCGCGTATTTCTCGGCGAGGTTGCTCCAGTGCTTCTGCGGGCCGGGGCCAGGGTTGTTCACCTTGCCCTCGTTCCAGGTCCAGTGCGTCTTGGAGCGGCCGGTGCCGGTCCCGGTGCCGTCGACAGCCCAATCCTTGGGCGGCAGCGCCTCAAGCTCAAGCGGCGTCAGGTCTACGCTCACCTGCGTACGTGCGAGCATCCCGTCGGTGAGCAGGATCGCCGGCATGCGGTACTTGTCGGCGAGGTGGAAGACGCGCTGCGTCAGCTCGAACGCCTCCGGCACATCCTTGGGCGCCATGCAGATGGTGCGCGCGTCGCCCCAGCCACCGCCGCGCGTTGACTGGAAATAGTCCTGCTGCATACGGCCGACCGTGAACACCACCAGCGGCGTCTCGTGCAGCGCACATTCGGAGATGGTTTCCTGCATCAGCGCCACGCCCTGCCCGGTCGAGCCGGTGGCGGCGCGGTTGCCGGTCATCGCCGCGCCCAGCGCCATGTTGACGCCCTCTATCTCCGTCTCGGCGGCGACGCATACGCCGCCGGCGCGCGGCAGCTTGCCGGTCAGCTGTTCCAGCAGGTCCGACGAGGGCGCCATGGGGTAGCCGGCGAAGAAGCGCAGCCCCGACGCGATCGCCGCGCGGGCCATGGCCTCGGAACCGTCGCAAAAAATTCTGGCCATCACTGCACCGCGCTCGTCTGGGACTGGCTGGGTTGGGGAGGAAGCAGGCGGTAGACCTCGAACACGTAGTCCGGGCACACGAGGTGGCACGCCGTGCAGCCGGTGCAGCCTTCAGCCAGCTCCGGAAAATAGTACCCGAGCGCGTTCTTCTCAGTCGACATCGACAGCACCCGCGGCGGACAGGCGGGGATGCACAGCTCGCAGCCCTTGCAGCGGTCCTGCGCTATGATGACGGTGCCGCCGGATTGCACGGGATTGCTCATGCCGCGACCCGCGTGGCGTCCAGGTCGACGCGATATGCGCCCGGCCCGACCGCCGCCGCTCCAGCCTCGATTGCCTTCTCGTTGGTCGCCAGATGCTGGGCGCGGTGCGCCGGCACGAGACTGCGCATCGCGGCCAGCAGCTGGGCCGTCGTCACCAGCCCGGTCGCGGTAGCGTAGGCTGACATGAGGATCATGCCGCCGACCAGCGGATTGCCGATCTCGCGCGCCAGCCGTGTCGCCGGCACCGCGACAAAGGATTGCGTGGCCAGCGGCGAAAGCTGCGCGGCGATCTCGCTGTCGGCAAGGATCAGCGCATTGGCCCGCAGCCGCTGGCTCGGCTCGGCCCAGAAGTTGGGGTGCAGAACGATCGCTGCGGACGCTTGCGCGGTGACCGGCAGGGCACGCAGCGGACGCGAGCCGATTACGACGGTGGCCAGCGATTTGCCGCCGCGCATCTCGCCACCATAGACGCCGTTGAGCATCACGTGGCGGCCACTTTCCATGGCAGCGACGGACAGCATCTTGGAGATGAGCTGTATCCCCTGCCCGCCTATGCCCGAGACAAAGGTCTCGTGTTCCATCGCACCTGCCTCCCTGGTGCCTCTGGACTAGCCAACCGATTTTTCTATGTCAACTAGAAATCTTGAAAAGAACAGCAGAAGGGAAGCGGCGATACCGGATCGCGTCGCCGATCGCGTCATTGACAGGCTCGCCGCCGCAATGGTGTTTATCGCGCGATGTCCGATACCGATCCCCAGCCCATTCCCGATCACGTCAGCCGCAAGGCGTCCGGCCGCAAGGCAACCCGCAAGTCGGAGTCGACTCGGCAGCAGATTCTCGACGCGGCCGCGTCGCTGTTCGCTCAACGCGGCTACAGCCTGACCCGACTGTCGGACATTGCCCAACTCGCCGGCATCCATCTGACCGGGCTATACTACTACTACGACAACAAGGAAGAGCTGGTCTCCGACATCATCTCGCATGGCCCGGCGCGTGCCGCAGCCGCGCTACGCACCGCGCTCGACGCGCTGCCAGCCGACGCCAGCAAGCGCGAGCGACTGGAGACGGCCTTCACCGTCTACCTCACCCATATCCTCAAGGACGACGACTACGTGCGGGCCGACCACCGCATCGCATCGCAGATCTCTCCCGAGGTGCGTGCGCGGGCGCTCGCTATCAGCCGCGACATCAACGCCATCTGGCGCACGCTTCTGGAGGAGGCCGTCGTTGCG
This sequence comes from Rhizobiaceae bacterium, assembly GCA_019635695.1. Taxonomy (GTDB): domain Bacteria; phylum Pseudomonadota; class Alphaproteobacteria; order Rhizobiales; family Rhizobiaceae; genus RCIO01. The sequence continues at coordinate 105,437 of JAHBYZ010000001.1, read as the reverse complement.
GGAGAGGTTCGGACCGATATCGACATGACGATGCTGCGCATGCTGATGCTCGGCAGCATGAACTGGGCCGTCGAGTGGTTCCGTCCCAACGGCGCGCCACCGGAGCGGCTGGCCGACGCCATGAAGGTGCTGTTCTTCGAAGGCGCGACCCCGCCCGGCAAGCCCGGCGCGAAGAAGATTTCTTGATCGCATAGAAAAATTGTTGACGGCGGCAGCGCCGGCCTTACGATTGGCCGCACCTTCCATGAGAAGGCCGGGCAGGAGGAGGCCAGGGTGAGATTCGAGCATACCGTCGGCAAGATCCTCGATCTTGCGGCCGCTGCCGTGCCGACGCGGCCGTCGGTCACTCTCGGCGATGAAATGCGCACCTTTGCCCAGTCGAAGCGCGACGCCGAGCGCATGGCCAACGCGCTCTACGGGCTCGGCCTGCGCCGCGGCGACCGCGTGATGTACTGGGGGCCGATGTCGCTGCGCGAGATCGACGTGTTCTTCGCCACGCAGAAGCTCGGGGCGGTGTTCGTGCCGTTCAAGGACAGCCTTTCGCAACGCGAGGCGGCAGCCCAGATCGCCTATATCCGCCCGGCGCTGGTCGTCGGTGACGCCGTCATGGGCGAGAAACTCTCGGCGCTCGAGAAGTCGACGCGCGTGCGCGTCGCCACCGTCAACGGCAGCGGACCCGGCCTCGATCTCGAAAACGCCTTCGCCCGCGCTTCGGAAAGCCCGCCCGGCATCGCCGTCGACGACGAGGACATCCACGCCATCTTCCTGACCAGCGGCAGTACGGGCGAGCCGAAGGGCGTGATGGTGTCGCATCGCGGCAGCTGGCACCGCTCGCTGGCCGGCGCCACGCGCACACCCGCGTGCGGCGGCGGCGGCGAGGTCAACATGTTCCCGTTCTTCCACTGGGCAGGCTGGAACTTCCTGCTTGTCGCGTGGATGCACTTGCGCACCATTCACCTGACTGCCAAGGCCGACGCGCCGTCGCTCGCCGCCATACTGGACCGCTGGTCGCCGGCCAGCCTATACGCCATCCCCGCCGTGTGGGAGCGCCTGCTCGAACACGGCAAGCCGTACCAGACCGCGTCGATGCTATACGCGCGGACCGGCACCTACCGCTTCGAACCGACGCTGATCGACAGAATCAAGCGGAAGTTCCCGCGCGCGGACGTCACCAGTTCGTGGGGCGCGACCGAACTCGGCACCGGCTCGACGATCGGCGAGGATGACCTGCGTGCCAAGCCCTACAGCGTCGGCTTGCCGACGCCGGGCACCGAACTGCGTATCGTGGACGGAGAACTGATCGGCCGCTCGAACCAGATGATGACGGGTTATTTTGACCTGCCGGACGTGACCGCCGAGACACTTGTCGACGGCTGGTACCACACGGGCGATCTGGTCGAGATGGACGAGGACGGTTTCATCAGCATCGTCGGCCGGCGGCGCGAGGTGATCCGCTCCGGCGCAGAGACCATCGCGCCGGCCGAGGTCGAGGAAGCGCTGGCAGGACTGGAAGGCGTCGACGAGGTTTCCGTGGTCGGCCTGCCCGACCCCGTGTGGGGCGAGGTGGTGTGCGCGGCGGTCGTGCTGCGCCGTGGCGCCGCCATACCGACCGTCGACGCGATCCGCGCCCACCTTTCCGGACGGCTGGCCGCACACAAATGCCCGCGCCGGGTGCTGGCGGTCGATTCGCTGCCGCGCACGCCGGCCACCGGCCAGATCCAGCGCTCGCTGCTGCGCACAACCATCATAGGCAGGATGTCGGCCGAAGCACGCTGACGCCCCACCCCGCAATTTTGGGAACCGCGCAGAAGCGCGGCGACGATGGAGAATTGCCTTGAAAGTTGCCCTGGTCACGGGAGGCGCCACCGGTATCGGGCGCGCCACCGCGCTTCGCTTTCTCGATGCGGGCGTCGCCGTCGTCGCGCTTGGCAGGAGGCAGGACCGGCTCGACCAGCTCGTGATCGACGCCGGCGACAAAGGTTCGATGGTCGCCACGATATCGGCCGACGCCACCGCCGCCGACGCGCCGGCGCGGGCCGTCGAGCTGGCGAGGTCGCGCTTCGGCGAGCTCAACTACCTCATCAACAATGCCGGCATGGGCCATCCCAAGCCGCTGCACGAGACCGACGACGCGCTGCTGGACGCCAGTTTCGAGCTGATGCTGAAGGCGCCGTTCCGCTTCGCCCGCGAGGCGGTGAAGGTGATGGGGCCGCAGTCCTGCATCATCAACGTCTCGTCCACCTTCGCGCTGGTCGGGGGTCTGCGCGGCGGCGCCTATTCGGCCGCCAAGGCGGGGCTGATCGGGTTGACCACCCACATCGCCGCCCAGTACGGCAGCGCCGGTATCCGCTGCAACGCGGTGGCGCCGGGGGCCGTCGAGACCGAGATGACAAGCGACCGCATGGGCAGCGAAACCTTCAGGCGCATGAACGACGAGATGACACCCTCGGCGCGCTGGGGGACGGTCGACGACGTCGCCGCGATGATCGTGTTCCTGTGTTCGGAGGACGCAGGCTGGGTCAACGGCCAGTGCATCGCCATTGACGGCGGCTGGACCTCCACGAAGTTCCTCGCCGAGCGCGCACTGGTTGCCAAGCGCGAGATGGTGCAGCCGAAATTCACGCATTCCGGCCGGCCGGCGCCGCAGGCCGGCTAGGTTGCGATCAGAGCGGTGTGAATATCGCCGCGATCTTGTCCGCAGCCATGGCGTCGGAAATCACCATCGCCGGCGTGCCCGCCCGCCTGCCAATCTCGGCCGTCACGAATTCGAGGTCGTCGGTTTCGATCTCGTAGATCGCCAGATACCTGAACGGCTGCTGCGGGTTGCGCTGGACGTGCGCCAGCTTGTAGCGCTCGGCGCTGACGATGCCGGGAATGCCCGTCACGTCCGACAGGTGTACGTTCGAATACCAGTCGTTGAATTCGTCGTCGCGGTCGTCGACTGCATTGGTGAGTACGATGAACTTGTAACGCTGCGGCATCGGCTCGCTCCCTGATCGACCGATCGTATTTCTTGATTACATAGAAATCCAATCGAATCGCCAATTCGGACAGGCAGTTTGGGAACGACAAGGAAGGGAAGGACAATGTCGGAGAGCATCCTGGTCCTCGCGCCGATGCCTGTGAGCGCTCTCGACCCGCTGCGCGAGCGGCTGGCGCTCGTCGACGCCTCGCGCGATACGCTGGACTTCCTGCGGACCTACCAGGGGCGCGCGCGCGCTGACGTCGCCTTCACGATCGGCAACCGGCCGCTGACCGCCGCCATGATCGAGCTGCTGCCGGCGCTGCGCTACGTCTGCCATTTCGGAGTCGGCACCGACCAGCTCGATCTCGAAATGCTGCGCCGCCGCGGCGTGCTCGTCACCAACACGCCCGGTGCGAGCGCAAGCTGCGTCGCCGACCTCGCCGCAACCATGCTGCTCTCGCTCGTGAAGGAATTGCCGAAGGCCGACGCCTTCGTCCGGCGCGGCGCCTGGGGCAAGGAGCGGAAGAGCTTCGACGTATCCGCGGGCGGGCGCAAGGTCGGCATATACGGGCTCGGCGATATCGGCCTGCAGATCGCGAAGCGACTTGCAGCCTTCGAAATGGAGATCGGCTATTTCAGCCGCAGCTTCCGCCCGCAGGCGCCCTATGCGCATTTCCCGACGCTGCTTGCATTGGCGGAATGGGCCGACGATCTGGTGATCGCCGTCGCGGCGAACGCCGACACCGACGGTTCGGTCGGCCGCGACGTGCTTGCCGCGCTCGGGCCGCACGGGCACCTCGTCAACGTCGCGCGCGGCTCCGTCATCGACGAGGACGCGCTGGTCGAGGCGCTGCGCAGCGGCACTATTGCCGGCGCGGGGCTGGATACCTTTGTCGGCGAACCGGCGATACGTTCGGAGTTTCTCGCGCTGGGCAACGTGATCCTGTCGCCGCACATAGGCGGCGGCACCGAGCGCGCCATCCGCAACGCCACCGCGCTGTTTCACGCAAACCTTGAACGCTATCTCGCCGGCGAGCCGCCTCAGAACGTGGTGCGCTGAAAATCGGATTCAATCGCTCGTCGGATCGACCACGCGGCCGGGATTGAGCAGTCCCTGAGGATCGAGGCAGGTCTTCAGACGCTGCATCAGCGCCAGCTCTTCCGGGCTGCGGCTGAGCGGCAGATGCTTGCGCTTGACGCGGCCGATGCCGTGCTCCGCCGAGACGGAGCCCCCGAGCGCGGCCGTGATGCCGTAGACCAGATCGTCGACCGCTTCCTTCACTTCCGTCTTGCGCGGGGTCATCACCATCACGTGCACGTTGCCGTCGGCCAGGTGGCCGAACACGCACCACTTCACGTCAGGCCCGAGCGCCGGCATGCCGGCGCGCATGCGATCGATCGCCTCGGCCATGCGGTCAAGCGGGAAGGAGATGTCGAAATTGATCGGCGGCGCGACGACCTGGCTGAACTTGTACGCGCTTTCCCGCATCGCCCAGAAGGCATTGCGATCCGCCAGCGACCTGGCGACGACGGCGTCCTGGATCAGCCCTTCCTCCAGCGCGCGCTCCAGCCACGCCTCGATCGGATGATCCCCGGCGGCAGGCCCGGGAACCTCCACAAGCACATAGCCGTCATGGCCGGCCGGCAACGGCGGCGCTACACCCTCGACGGAAGCCGCGAGCTCGTAATATTCGCGCCACATGATCTCGAACACCAGCAGCCCGGCCGGCAGCATCTGGCGCGCAAGCCGAAGCGCCGCCAGTGCCTCGTTCGTGCCGTCAACCGCCAGCAAGGCGGCGCGCACCGCCGGCAGAGGCGGCTGCAGCTGCACCACTACGCGCGTCACCACGCCGAGCGTGCCCTCCGCGCCGATGAAGAGTTGAGTCCAGTCGTAGCCGGCATTGTTCTTCAGCATCTTGTTGAGGCCGGTGACGACCGTGCCGTCGGCAAGCACCACTTCAAGGCCGAGTATGTTGCGGCGCGCCATGCCGTAGCGAATGACCTGGTTGCCGCCGGCATTGGTCGAGACGATGCCGCCGATCGTGGCGCTGTCGCGCGCGCCGAGGTCGATGCCGCAGGAGAAGCCGGCATCCGCCGCCGCTTTCTGTATCGCGGCGAGCGGCGTTCCCGCGAGCACAGTCATGGTTGCCGACCAGGGGTCGGTCTCCTCAATGCCGTTCAGTCGCTCCAGAGACAGCGCGATCTCGCCCTCGCGCGGCTGCGCGCCGGCCGCCGCACCGGTCATGCCGCCCTGCACGATGATCGTGTGGCCGTGCCGACGGCATGCCGCCATGACCGCCGAAACCTCGGCCACCGTGCGCGGCAGGATCAGCGCCAACGGGCAGACCGGGTCGAGACCCGACACGTCGGCCCAGTGGCGCTGCGCGATCTGGTCGCCGCGCCGGATGCCGCCGGGTCCGAGCTCGCGCTCCAGTTCAGCCAGCAACGCGGTCGTCGTCATTGCGGGGCCACCTTCAGCCGTGCGCCATCGCGGGAATCGCGCGGATAAGCTCGTTCGTATAGTCGTTCTTCGGCGCGGCAAAGATCTGCTCGGTCTCGCCGATCTCCATGACGCGGCCTTTCGACATCACGGCCACCCTGTCCGAAATAGCCCGCACGATGGAGAGATCGTGCGAGATGAACAGATAGGACATGCCGAACTCCTCCTGCAGCTCCGCCATCAGGTTGAGCACCTGCGCGCGAACCGACACGTCGAGTGCGGCCACCGGTTCGTCGCAGACGATGATCTTGGGGTTGAGCGACAGCGCGCGCGCTATCGCCACGCGCTGGAGCTGGCCGCCCGACAGCCCCGACGGCAGCCGCCGCGCGTAACTCTCGTCGAGGCCGACGCGCTTCAGCAACGCCAGCGCCCGGCCCCGCCGCTCGTCGGCCGCGAGGCCGAGATGCAGCAGCATCGGCTCCTCGACAGAGCGGCCAATCTCGACGCGCGGATCGAGCGAGGAGAACGGGTCCTGGAAGATCATCTGCATATGGCGGCGGTGCAGCCTGAGCGCGCGCCGCGGCATGGCGCGCAGGTCGACGCCGTCGAGCACGATGCGACCCCGGTCGGGCTCGATCAGCCGCAGGATCAGCCGCCCGACGGTCGATTTGCCGGCGCCCGATTCGCCCACGATCGCCAGGGTCTCGCCATGGCCGAGGCTGAAGCTGACGTCGCAGACCGCCTCCACCCGGTCGACCACGCGGCCGAAGAAGTTCCGTCGGCGCGGATACGACTTGGCCAAGCCTTCTACTCGAAGAAGCGTCACGATGCGGCCACCAGCGATTGGGCGACAGCATCGGCCTGCACGCATCGCACATACCGCCCGGCGGCGGTGCGTTTCAGTTCGACTGGCCGCGTATCGCAGCGGTCGGCGATGCGGCTGGTGCAGCGCGGGTTGAAGCGGCAGCCGGTAATCACGGTCGTGGGCGAGGGAATGCTGCCCTCGATCAGCCGCAGCCGCTGCTGCCTGCCGGCGCCGGGGATGGAGCCGAGCAGCGCGCGGGTGTAGGGGTGGCCCGGCGCGGAGAACACCTCGCCCGTCGTGCCGTCCTCGACGGTCTGCCCGGCATACATGACGCTGACGCGCTGCGTGACTTCGGAGACAACCGCGAGGTCGTGGCTGATGAACAACATCGCCATGCCGCTCTCGGCGATCAGCTCACGCAGCAGCTTCAGCACCATCGCCTGCACGGTCACATCGAGCGCCGTCGTCGGCTCGTCGGCGATGAGCAGGTTGGGTTCGCAGCATATCGCCATGGCGATCATCACCCGCTGGCACATGCCGCCGCTGAACTGGTGCGGGTAGTCGCCGGCGCGCTCGGCGGCGCGCGCGATGCCGACGCGGTCGAGCAGCGACACGGCCCGCTTCCACGCGTCCGCGCGCGACACGCCGCGATGGCGCCGCACCGTCTCGGCGATGTGGTCGCCTACCGTGAAAGCCGGGTTCAGGCTGCGGCCCGGCTGCTGAAAGATCATGCCGATGCGCTCGCCGCGCAGGCGGCGCAGCAGCGCCGGCGAAGCGCCGATCACCTCCTCGCCGCCGAAGCGTACCGAGCCGCGCGGCACGCGGCCGCCGAGCTCGCCCACCAGCCCGAGGATCGCCATCGAGGTGATCGACTTGCCGGAGCCGGACTCGCCGACCAACCCAAGCGTCTCGCCCGGAGCCAGCGTCAGCCGCGCATCGCTGACCACGGGCGTCCAGCGCCCGCCAATGGGAAACTCGACCGCAAGATCGCGGACCTCAAGAAGCGCGGGATGCTGCATCATCATGCTCCCACCGGCTGTCTCGTGCCCAGCGCGACGCGCGCTTCGTCGCCGAGTGCAGTGAAGGCCAGCACCGTCAGGGCGATCGCGATGCCAGGCGCCCAGATAAGATACGCCGCTTCGTAGAGATTCTGGTAGGCTGAAGAGAGCATGCCGCCCCAGCTCGCCGTCGGCGGCTGAACGCCGATGCCGAGGAAGGAGAGGCTCGCCTCGGCGGTGATGGCCGCACCCAGCACGACGGCGATCTGCACCACCAGCGGCGACATGGCGTTGGGCAGCACATGCCGCCACGCGACGCGCCACCAGCTGCAGCCGATGGCGAAGGAAGCCTCGATGAAGGTCTCCTGCCGCACCTCGTAGGTCGAGGCGCGTGCGACGCGGAAGAAGCGCGGCGTGAACACGATGCCGACCGCGAACATGGCGCTGCCCAGCCCCTGCCCCAGCACCGCGACGATGGTCAGCGCCAGCACCAGGCTCGGCACACTCATCAACGCGTCGCTGATGCGGCTCAGCGCACCGTCGATCAGGCCCGGGAAGAAGCCGGCAAGCACGCCCGACGGCACGCCGAGCAGCAGCCCGACGGCCACGACCTCGACGGCCGCGAGCAAGGACACGCGCGCGCCGAAGATCAGCCGACTGAGCTGGTCGCGGCCATATTCGTCGGTGCCGAGCCAGTGTTCAGCAGAATAGGGCTTCAGCCGCGACAGCAGATCCTGCGCATTGGGGTCGTAGGGCGCCACCCAGGGAGCCAGCAGCGCCAGCACGACGAAGGCGACCAGCACGGCGAGCGCGGCGTAGTAATAGGCTTTCCTCATGCGCCCCGGCCCCGCGGATTGAAGTAGAGGTAGGATGCATCGACGAGAAAGTTGACCACGACCACCGCGAGCGTTGTGACCATGGTGAGACCGAGCAGCACCGGCATGTCGGAGGCAAGTGCCGCGGTGATGGCGAGCGTGCCGAGGCCGTTGAGCGCGAATACGCTTTCGATGATGACGGAGCCGCCGAGCAACTGCGCGATGCGGAAGCCAAGTACGGTGACCACAGGTATCGCCGCGTTCTTCAACGCGTGCTTAAGCGTGATGCTAGCCGACGACAGGCCACGGGCGCGCGCGGCGACGATGTAATCCTTTTCCAGCGTCTCAATGAGCGCCGCGCGGACCTGCAGAGCCATCTCGGCGCTCGGCAGCAGCGCCAGCGTGACGGCTGGCAGCGTCAGGCTGCGCAGCCAAGGTCCGAAGCCGTCCGACAGCGGCTCGTAGCCGAGAGCGGGAAACCAGTTGCGCTCGATGGCGAGCGGCACGACGAGGATGAGCGCGACCCAGAAGGAGGGCAATGCCAGCCCGAGCGATGCCAGCGCGGTGATGACGCGATCCGCGATGCCATTGCGCCAGACAGCGGCCGCGATACCGCCGATCATGCCGAGCACTATCGAAATCACAAGCGCCAATGCCGTCAGCGACAGGGTGATTGGCACACGGCGCGCCATCAGGTCGATCACCGGCTCGGTCGTCGCCAGCGAGCGGCCGAAGTCGCCGCGCGCCGCGTCGGCGACCCAGTAGGCGTATCGCTCCAGCAGCGGAGCGTCGAGGTTGAGAGCCTTGCGGATCTCCTCGATGCGCTCGGGCGTGGAGTTCTCCCCGGCGATCCGCGCTGCGGGATCGCCGGGGGCAAGGCCGACCAGAAGGAAGACGGCGAATGAAACGACGAGCAGAAGCGGCACCGCGCCCAGAAGACGTCTGAGAAGGAGTGCGGGTACCGCCACGACGCTTCGCTCCTACTTGCTGACGTAGATGCTGCGGAAATCCGGCAGCGAGGCGAAGTACCAGCCGGCCTTGTCGACGCCGACCACGTTCTTCTTGTGCGCCCAAACCGCCTTCGACGCGCAGATCGGGTAGAGCCACACGTTCTCGGCCGCCATCTTGAACAGCTCGCGATAGGTGCTCGCGCGCTGCTCGGTCGACTGCGACGGGTCGGTGCCCAGCTTGGCCATTTCGAGGATCTTGTCCTTAACGTCGGCCGGCGCAAGGTTGTAACCGCCGGTCAGCAATGAGTTGACCATGATGCTCGGATCGACCGTCGCCGGAACGACGTACTGGAAGGCATCGAGCTGGCCGTTGCGGAAGGCGGTGAAGCCGTCCTGCTGCGGCATCGGCACCAGCTTGGCGTCGATGCCGACCTTGGTCAGCATGCCCTGGATGATGTTGGCCTGCGGCTCCCAGGACGAACCGGGCGCGAACACGATGTCGAAGGTCGGCGAGGCGACGCCGCTTTCCTTCACCAGCGCGGCGGCCTTTTCCGGGTCATAGCTGGAGAAGCCGGCGAGGTCCTTGTTGTAGGCCCAGTGCGTGCTCACCAGCGGCTGGTCTGTGACCAGGCAGTTGCCGCCGAACACCGCCTGAGAGATGGCCTCGCGGTCGATCGCGTGGGCAACCGCCTGGCGGATCTTGGCGTTTTCGAGCGACGGCCGGCTGGCGCGCAGCAGCAGCGACTGCACGTTGGACGTGGTCGAGTCGTAGGCGCCGATGGTGCCACTTGCAGCGAGCTGCTTGGCCGGCCCCATGTCGGTGCCGAGGATCTGGGCCAGATCGAACTGGCCGGCGCGCACGCCGTTGAGGCGCGCCGCCGCCTGGGTGACGAACTTCACCTCGAACTGCTTGAGCAGGCCCGCTTCCTTGTCCCAGTAGTCGACCGGGGCCTTGACGTAGACGACACCCTCGCCGGGCGTGACCGTCTTCGGCATATAGGCGCCGGAACCGGCGTCGCCGGGATTCGTCCGAAGGTCCCGCTTCTCGGCAATCGCCTTGGGGCTGATCATCGCTCCCGCCGTGCTGGCGAGCACGGCCGGCAGGTCGCCGCCCTGCCCCGGCGCGAGGTTCAGGCGCACCTCGAACTCGCCGACCACGTCGATCGATTCGATGCTGGCGAGCACGTTCTTCACGGTGCTGCCCTCGACCGTCTTGGCACGCTCGAGATTGGCCTTGACGGCCTCCGCGTTGAACGGCGTGCCGTCATGGAACTTGGCATCGTCGCGCAGCTGCAGAGTCAGCGTGCGGCCGCCGTCGCCGAAAGCCCAGGACTTTGCCAGCATCGGCTGGATCACGACGTTGGAGTCGGCGTTGGTCAGCCGGTCGTACATCAGGAACAGGTAGATCTGGTCGGCCAGTCCCGGCACGACGTGCGGGTCGAGCGAGGCGAGCGGACCCGCCCACGCCATCGTCACGGTGCCTTCCGGGTCGACGTCGGCGGGTTGCGCCGTCGCCTGTCCCATCGTGAGCGCTGCGACCGTTACGGCCGAGCACAGAACCATTTTCAGTTTGGCAAGCATTGTCTTCCTCCCTGCTTGATCAGTGGGTGATGAATGGTAGATCGGGCCCTGCGAGCCCCTTCCTGCCGTCTGCTGCGGGGCGTTCCGCCCCAGGAAAAACCTCCTCCAGATTGCCCTCAGCCGCCGGCAAAAGCCGTCGCATAGCCCTTGCCCACGATTTCGCCGTGCTGGTTCTCGACGCCGAGGGCAAAGGTGGCGATGCCAAGCTCCGACACGGCGGTGATCTCAAGCCGGGCGAAGAGCGAGTCGCCCGGCCAGACCTGCCGGCGGAACTGGAAACCGAATGTCTTGAGAACGCCGTCGCCGCCCCAATCGGTCAGCGCGCGGCCGAGCATGCCCATGGTCAGCATTCCGTGAGCGAAAATGCCGGGGTAGCCGGCCACCTTCGTGTTGTAGACTTCGTCGGTATGCTGAGGTGAGAAGTCACCCGCAGCGCCGGCGTATTGTATGATCTGACCACGCGTCAGGTTATCGACAAGCGTCGCCTCGACGCTCCGGCCCACCGACCATTGCGCCGGATCGAGCCGCGTTACGGCGACGCCCGGCCACGGCTTAACCTTGCCACGCTGAGCGGCCGGACCCGCGCCTGCATTGTCGACTGCGCGCTCGGTTTCCAGCACGACGTTCGTGCAGTCGACGACGGGCGTTCCCGTCTCGTCCAGGAAGGCCAGCACGGTTTCGCTGAACCGCAGGCGACCTGAACGCGGCCCCTGCTTTTCCCAGCGGCGTCCGTCTCGCGCGGTTGCCGACAGCACCGTGCCGACGCGGAGCGGCTTGTGATAGGCGAAATGGGTTTCGGCGTGCATCGCCGTGCCACTGTCCCCGCCCGGGCGCGGCCCACCGCTTGGCGTCGCGCCGGAGCCGAACCACGGCTGGCCAAAACGCGGGCGGTACGGCCAGTTCTCGTCGAAATGGTTGCCGGCCTCGGTGAAGGTCGGAGGCGCGATGATCCCGCCCAGCGGCGAGCGCGCCGCGTAGTCGCCGTCGCGATAGATCGGGTTGTCGTCGCCCAATGCGCGGGCAAACAGCCTTATGTGCCCCTCTTCAACGGGGAAGCGCGGCACGCGGGGCAGCGGGATCGCGTTCACGACGTCACCTCGCCGGACGCTGCCTTGCCGGCGCGTCTGTCGATCACGCCGGATTCCATCGCAACTTTGATCAGTACCTGCTTCTGCACACGGCCGCTGCCGTTGACCGGCAGCGCATCGAGGAAGCGTAGGTACCGCGGCACCTTGTAGCGTGCGAGCCGCGCGTCGCACCACGCCCACAGTTCGTCGGCGCTCACCGCGCCGTCGGCGACAACGACGGCCATCACCTCCTGCATGAAAAGCGGGTCCGGCACAGGGATCACCGCGACCTTGGCGACGCGCGGATGCAGCGCCAGTACGTCCTCGACCTGCTTGGAGGCGATGTTCTCGCCGCCGCGGCGGATCACGTCCTTGATGCGGTCGAGGAAGTAGAGAGCGCCTTCGGGCCCGTACATGCCGAGGTCGCCGGTTCTGAACCATTCGCCGTCGAAACTCGCCGTCGTAGCCGCCTCGTCGCGGAAGTAGCGCGAGAACAGCATCGGCGAGGCAAACTGGATTTCGCCCTGCGCGCCCTCTCCGTCGACGACGGCGCCGTCGCGCACGAGACGGACCTTGCTGTCGCCCAGCGCCCAGCCGGCCAGCGGCGCGCCGTTGCCCCAGTCGCGCAGCATATTCACGCGCTCCATCGGCAGCGTGCGCGGCACCCCTGTGGAAACGCCGGTCTCGGTCATTCCCCAGACCTGCACGACGCGGAAACCGAAGCGCTGTTCGCAGCGGCGAACCACGTTCGGATCGCCGGCGGCAAGCACCCGCCGCAGCGTGTTGTCGCGCTCCGCCGCGCTTGGCGGATTGCGCTCCAGCATCAGCAGGATCGTCTCGACCATGCAAAGGTAGGTGACGCGGTAGCGCGCGATATCGGCCCAGAAGGTCGCGGCGTCGAAGCGCGGCAGCACCACGGCGTGGCCGCCGGCCGCCCAGCTTGCCAGCACCGTGTTGCGGATGCCGGACTGGTGGAACAGCGGTGTGATGACCGCGGCGGTGTCGTCAGGTCCGAGCCCGAAAAGCTCTGCCTCGCAGGCGGCGCGGTAAAGCGCGGTGGCGTGCGTCAGCATGGCGCCCTTCGGCGCCGAGGTGGTGCCGGAGGTCCAGGTGATCTCGAAGATCGCTTCCGCCAACGGCTGCGGCCCGGTGTAGCCGGAGCTGCCGGTCCAGCCGTCGACGCTGTCGAGCCCGCTGGCATCGCGCTCCAGGGCGGCGCGTTTCGGAACCAGCCCGGCAGCTTCGAGCGCAGCGTCGACATCGGCGTGGTGCGCCGCGTCAGTGACGACCAGATGCGGTTCGAGCTTGGCAAACACCACCGCGAGCTCATCCTGCCGGAAACGCGAATTGACGAGACTGACGACGAGCCCTGCGCGCGCGCAGGCGAGGTAGACAATGCAGGTCAGAGGATGGTTGTCGGCTATGACGGCTACGCGCGCGTCGGTGCCGGCGAGCGACACCAGCCGCGCCGCGACGGCCTCGCTCTCGGCGATCAACCTGCCATAACTCCATACCTCCCCTGCGCCGCTCAACGCATCTGCACGGGGAGCGGTGACCGCGTGCCGCGCGAGCACGGAAAACACCGTGTCCGGCCCGCCCGTCTGATCGGCCGGAGAGGTCTTGTTCTGCGTGGCCGCGGTGCGCAATTGCAGCGTCATGGCCACACCATGTCCCATGATACGGACGTCTTCGCTGAACGATCCGGGACAAAATCAATGCAGCGCGACCATTTTTTGGACACTGACCTTTCGTTACGCCGCGCAGAGGTCAAATTCGTCGCAAAGCCCGTCCATATAGTGAGACTTGAAACTCGAGGCGCGAAAAGCTGTCGGGACATTTGCGCAGCCTCAGTGCGGAAAGGGGATACAGTCGGGGTCGAGCTTGACGTCGACCAGCAGTGGCCGCGAGCGGTCGCGCGAGGCGATCGCCTGTATGGCCCGCTCCAGGTCGTCGTCGTCGCGCACGGTCAGGCCGGCCGCTCCGAGTGCTGTGGCGACGGGCTCAAGGTCAGGCGTATCCAGCAGCGACAACGTCGGATCCATATCCTTGCGGCGGAACTGTATGTGCTCGGCGCCGTAGCTGCCGTCGTTCAGCACCACGATCACCATGTCGCAACACTCACGCACTGCGGTGCGCAGCTCGGTCAGGCAGCCGAGCATGAAGCCGCCGTCGCCGGCGACAAGGAGCGTCGGCCGACCGGGTGCGGCAACCGACGCACCGATGGCTTCACCGAGCCCCAGGCCGATGGAGCCGTAAGCGACGGTGAACACGAAGGAACGCGGCAACGCGACGTCGACGGTGGCCCATGATTCAAGCACGAAGCGCCCGGCATCTGTTACGAAGATGCGGTCCGCCGGCATGGTTTCATCCAGTCGATGCAGCACCCGGCGCATATCGACGGTTCCCGGCCGTGACTTGCGATCGGCCTTCGCCGGCCGGCGAAAGGCGGCGAGCCGCAGCCGCAGCTCTTCCGTCGTCGTGCCGCTCGGCGGTATTTCCGCCTCGTCCAGCCATTTCACCATCGCGTCCGCGGTGGCCTCCAAGTCGCCCGCGAGCGCGGCGTCCGGCGTCGCGAAACGCCCGAGATGGCTGCGCTCGGCGTTGACATGGATGACGCGCTTGCCATTGAGCAGCCGGCGCGCATCGGTGGTAAAGCGGTTGAGGCTTGCGCCGAATGCGATCACGCAGTCGCTCTGTCCGATCACTTCGGACGCGAGTTCGTGCGACAGCGTGCCGAAGATCCCGATGTTGAACGGGTTGCCGGCAAAGAGCCCCTTGCCGAGCAGCGTCGTGGCGAGCGGCGCACCGATACGTTCTGCAAGCCGCACGATGGCGGCTTCGGCTCCATGCATGGCCGCTCCGCGGCCGGCAAGCACGATCGGGCGCTTCGCCGCGGCGATGATACCGATCGCCTTGTCCATTTCCGGGCCCGAGCCTTCGAAGGTGCGGTCCTGCGAGACAAACGCATCCGGTCGGCTATAGTCGACCTCGCGCCACTGGAACTCGATCGGCATGTTGAGCGCCACCGGCCGGCGCTCGGTGGCGGCGCGCCGCCAGGCCGTGGCGATGTCAACGGAGAGGGTTTCCGGCGCCCGCAATTGCTCGAAACCCGCGCCGGTGGCCGTGATGAACTCGCGCTGCGCGGCCTTCTGCAGATGGTCGCGGTCGTCGACGGGCGTATCACCAACCAGCAGCAGCACCGGCACCGACGCCTTCACCCCTTCGACCATCGAAGTCAGCGCGTTGGTCAGGCCCGGGCCATGCGTAACCGTGGCAACTGCAGTCCGGCCGGTCACCTGCGCGTGCCCCAGCGCCATCTGGACGGCGCCAGCCTCGTTGGCCGCGCCGACGAAGCGTCCGCCGCATTCGCGCACGAAAGCGTCGACCATGTAGAGGTTCGCATCGCCGATCAGGCCGAACATCGTGTCGACCCCGATGTCGCGCAGCGCTTTTGCGAGCGCGAGGTGAACCTTGACCGTCATCGCCCCTCCCACAGGGTGACGTGAAACTTGCACCGGAGACGAAACGCCGCCTGCGCAGCGCGACGCGTACGCAACACCTGCCGGCGGAGCGACACGCGCATGCCGCGGCATCGCTCTGCGCCCCTCGCCCGCCGACCGATGTCGCATGGCGTCCATCGCCGTCTCCTCGCCGGTGAGAGTTATCCGGCGATTTTTCTATGTCAACAAGAAATCCGGATTTTGAGTCGGCGCCGACGCGGTGTCCGATCGTGCGGAGGCTGCCAGCCAACGTCCGGACAACGGCCGGAGAGCCAATTGCCGCGGCATGGAGGCGCAGGACGGATTGTCACCTACTCGAAGGCGCCGGCCTGCCGCCGGCCATGCGCAGCGGGCACGGCGGCGGCGTCGCCGGGCGTTGATGCGGACGGGCGCGATCCGCTGGTCAGACGGCTGGGAAACCCCGCGTCTCGACCGTGTAGCCAGCCGCCGTCATCACGCGCATGAGCTCCCGGTGGCCGACCTGCGCCATCTTCAGCGGCGGGTTCTTCTTGGGGTCCTGCTCGGCTTCCACGACGAACCAGCCCTCGTAACCGTAGTCCGCGAAGCGCTGCACGATGGCGCCGAAATCCAGCGAGCCGTCGCCGGGCACCGTAAAGGCGCCGAGCGCCACCGCGTCCAGAAAGGACTGCCGGGTTCGGTCGAGACCGTCCACCACGCTGCGGCGAATGTCCTTCACGTGCACGTGGTTGATGCGAGAATGGTGTTTGTCGATCGCGCGCAGCACGTCGCCGCCGGCGAAGGCGAGATGGCCGGCGTCGAGCAGCAGAGGGATGCCCGTGCCGGAGTGCCGCATGAACGCGTCCAGCTCAGTTTCGGTCTCCACCACCGCGGCCATGTGGTGATGATAGGACAGCGGCATGCCCTGGCCGGCGCACCATTCGCCGAACTCGGTGACGCGCCGAGCATAGGCTTTCATCTCATCGTCGGAAAGCTTCGGCTTGGTCGCAAGCGGCTTCGAACGGTCGCCCTGGATAGAGCGGCCCACTTCGCCGTAGACGATACAGGGCGCGTCCACTGCCTTGAAAAGCTCGATCATCGGCTGGATGCGGTCCTTGTTGCGGGCCAGATCCTCGGTGACCAGCGTTCCCGAGAACCAGCCGCCGCACAGCGTCACGTCGGCTTCCCGCAGGATCGGCAGCATGACCCGCGGATCGCTCGGAAAGCGACGACCCATCTCCATGCCGGTGAATCCCGCCGACCGCGACTGGCGCAGGCATTCCCCAAGTGAGACGTCATCGCTCAGTTCCGCGAGATCGTCGTTCCACCACGCGATCGGTGACATTCCCAGTCTGGCTTTCAAGTCGCTCTCCTTGTTCGGACTCCGGTCGACGCCTTCGGACCGCCTCATATGGCGCCTGCGACGTTCTGGTCGTAGTCGACCAGCGCTCCGGTCATCACGCCGGATCGCGGACCAGCCATCCAGCAGATCAATTCGGCCAGTTGGTCCGGCTTGACCAACTGGCCGAACGGCTGCGCCGCCTCGGCCTTGGCGAGCCAGTCGTCCGGCGCATCGTGGAATTTCCGCTGAACCTCGGATTCGCCCTCCGTGTCCATCCAACCGGGAAGCACCGCATTGCAGCGGATGCGGTTTGCCCGATAGGCCAGCGCCGCATTCTTGGTCAGCGTCGCCAGAGCGCCCTTACTCGCCGAATAGGCGGCGAGGAAATCCTGACCGCAATGCGCCGACATGGACAGGACATTCACGATGGCCCCCGGGCGGCCTGCGTCCAGAAGATGCCGGACGACCTCCTGCATCAGGAAAAACGGCCCGCGCACGTTGGTCGCGAACAGGTGGTCGAACAGCTCGGGGCTCGTGTCGGTCAGCGAGCCGCGCGCAGACGAACCGGCCGCATTGATCAGGACGTCGACCCCTCCAAGAGCCTCGAAGGCGGCTGTCGCAGCCCGCCGGCAATCGTCCACGCTGGCGAGATCGGCGCCGACGAAATGAACGCGAGCGCCTGTTTTGCCGAGGGCTGCAACCGCGCGCTGCCCCTTCGCTTCGGAGCGGCCGACCAGCGTGATGCTGCGACAGCCTTCCTGAACGAGCTGCCGCGCGACGGCAAAGCCGATCCCCTGTGCGCCGCCGGTGACCAGCGCGCGCGTCATTGAATGAGATGCGCCCTCGTTCGCCATCGAATCCAGGCCCCTGGGCCCCTCCCCTGCGCGCCGGTTGGCAGCGGAAATCCCGCCGGCGTCGCCTCCCCGACGCTAGCGCGACGCGCCGCCGCTCGCCAGCGTGGAAAACTTGACCGGACGGAATGCAAGGTAGCTGATTGCCAAAAGCGCCGAAATCAAACAGTCTGATTGAAAGCCGGCAAAACAAGAAGTCGGCACTTTGGGAGGAAGTAGCATGCCGAAGACCGTTCTTCGCGCCGCAGGCGCGGTTGCGCTCCTGCTGTCGGGTACTGCCCTGGCGAGCGCAGACAGCCTTACACTCTACTGCGCGGCAGACGAGGCGTGGTGCCAGCAGATCAAGACCACCTTCGAGGCCGAGACCGGCATCACGGTGGACATGACGCGCAAGAGCTCCGGCGAAACCTACGCGCAGCTGCGCGCCGAAGCCTCCAACCCGAAGGGCGACGTGTGGTGGGGCGGCACCGGCGACCCGCATCTGCAGGCCGCGGAAGAAGGACTGACCGAAGAATACATGTCGCCGATGCGCGACCAGCTGCAGCCATGGGCGATCGCGCAGGCAGAGGCAGCCGGCAACAGGACCATCGGCGTGTATTCGGGTGCGCTGGGCTTCGGCTACAACAAGGACCTTCTGGCCAAGAACAATCTGCCCGAGCCGAAGTGCTGGGCCGATCTGACCAAGCCCGAATACAAGGGCCAGATCCAGATGGCCAACCCGAATTCCTCGGGCACCGCCTACACGATGCTCGCAACGATCGTTCAGCTGATGGGCGAGGACGCCGGCTTCGAGTACATGAAGGCGCTGCACAAGAACATCAACCAGTACACCAAGTCCGGCTCGGCCCCGATCAAGGCGGCAGGCCTTGGCGAGACGACGATCGGCATCGTGTTCATGCACGATGCGGTCGCGCAGTCCGCTGCCGGCTTCCCGATCGTCACCGTCGCCCCGTGCGAGGGCACCGGCTACGAGATCGGCTCGATGTCGCTGATCAAGGGCGCCCGCAACGAGGACTCGGCCAAGAAATTCTACGACTGGGCGCTGACGGCGGAAATGCAGTCACGGGCGCAGGACGTGAAATCTTTCCAGCTGCCGTCCAACAAGTCGGCAAAGGCCTCGCCGCTGTCGCCTGATCTGTCGACGATCAAGCTGATCGACTACGACTTCAAGAAGTACGGCTCCAGCGACGAGCGCAAGCGCCTGCTGCAGAAGTGGGATACGGAGGTTTCGACGCTGCCGCAGTAAGCGCCGTTCCAGCCCGGTGCGGGTCCGCGAAAGTCAACCGCTGCTGCATCCGACCGTCGTCCTTTGGACGGCGGTCGGCCTCGTCGGCTATGCGCTCCTGCCCTGGTACGGCATGGACCGCAATTTCTTCACGTTCGGCTGGCTTCTCGACGGCTATCCCTTCAAGCGCAGCGTTGCCCCGGCTCTCTTTCTAAATCTGCAGGGCGAAAAGCTTTGGCTGGCGCCGATCGGGGCCCTTTTGCTGCTGCCGCCGCTCCTGCTGCTGCGACGCGGAAAGTCGGAGCCGTTCTTCAGCAGGCTGCTGCTGTGGGTCGGCCTCGTCGGCGGCGCCTGGTTTCTGCTGCAGGGTTTTGGCATTGGCCTGCGCGGTTTCCAGTGGCAGTGGGCGAGCGCCATTTTCGGCGAACTCGACGACCGCCAGTTTGGCATGGGCTATGGCGCCATGCTCACCGGCTGCGCGTTCCTGTTCTTCTTCACGCTTGGACTTGCCGCGCGCGGCGCCGTCGGCGGCGACGAATTCGTGGTCGGCTCGATCGGCTTCATCGTGGCGGTGGTCGGCATCTTCATCTTCATGCCGATCGTGCAGATGCTGCTCAGCGCAATCGTCACGCAGGACGGCGAATACTCGCTGGCGGTCTTCTTCTCCAAGTTCTTCAGCGATCGGCTGTGGGGGCTCGGCTGCATGGCCGGAGGCCCGCGCTGCGGCGTGGCGTGGAATTCCCTGTTCCTCGCCGTGCTCGTGGGCGTCGTCACCACCGTTCTCGGGCTCGTCTTCGCGCTGGTGCTCACCCGCTCCAGCTTCCGATATGGCGCAGTGCTGCGGGCGCTGACCGTGCTGCCGATCATCACCCCGCCCTTCGTCATCGGCCTCGCGATTATTCTCCTGTTCGGCATGTCCGGCGTCATCACGCAGCTTTGGGCGGAGCTTTTCGGTATCCAGCCTACGCGATGGGTCTACGGACTGCCGGGTCTGCTGATCGCGCAGACGCTGGCCTTCACGCCCATCGCGTTCCTGGTGATGATCGGCGTCGTCGAAGGCGTCAGCCCGTCGATGGAGGAGGCCGCGCAAACCCTTCGCGCAAGCCGTTGGCAGACATTCGTCACAGTGACGCTGCCGCTGATGCGGCCGGGCCTCGCCAATGCCTTCCTGCTCGGCTTCATCGAATCCATGGCCGATTTCGGCAACCCGCTGGTGCTGGGCGGCAATTTCGACGTGCTGTCGACCGAGATATTCTTCGCCATCGTCGGCGCGCAATACGATCAGGCGCAGGCCGCAATCCTGGCCATCGTGCTGCTGTTCTTCACGCTCGGCGCCTTCTATGCGCAGCGCTTCTGGCTTGGCAGCCGTTCCTACACGACAGTGTCGGGCAAAGGCGACGCGGGGGTGCATCCGCTGCTGCCCTCGGCCTTCAGGAATACGTTGTTCGGCGTGGCGGGGTTCTGGACCGCGTTTACGCTGCTCGTCTACGCCATCATCCTGTACGGCAGCTTCGTCACGCTGTGGGGTGTCAACTTCACGCTCACCTTCGAGCACTACATCAAGGCTTTCTCGATCGGCTGGACGCAATTCGGCATCCACTGGAGCGGCTCGGCCTGGAGCTCGTTCTGGACGACCATGCAGATCGCACTGATCTCGGCGCCTCTGACTGCCGCGATCGGCCTGCTGACGGCCTATCTGCTGGTCCGGCAGAGCTTCGCCGGCAAGCAGGCCTTCGAGTTCGGCACGATGCTCTCCTTCGCTATTCCCGGCACGATCATCGGCGTGTCCTACGTCATCGCCTTCAACGTGCCGCCGATCGAGCTGACCGGGACGGGCATCATCCTCGTGATCTCGTTCATCTTCCGCAACATGCCGGTCGGCGTGCGTGCCGGCGTGGCTTCCATGTCGCAGATCGACCGCAGCCTGGACGAGTCCTCGCTGACGCTGGGCGCCAGTTCATGGCAGACCTTCCGCAGGGTGATCCTGCCTCTGCTGCGGCCCGCGATACTCGCCGCGCTCGTCTACTCGTTTGTGCGCGCGATGACCGCCATCAGCGCGATCATCTTCCTCGTCAGCGCGCGCTACGACATGTCGACAAGCTACATAGTCGGCCGCGTCGAGAACAATGAATACGGCATCGCAATCGCCTATTCGACCGTGCTGATCGCGGTGATGCTTGCGGTCATCGGGCTGATGCAGCTGGCAGTCGGCAGCCGCAACATAGGACGGCGCAAGACCGAGGACCCGCAGGTCTCGGGGTGGCGGTCCAACGTCAGCCTGCCGGGGCGAACGCAGCCAATCGCAGGGGGCGGCTGATGTCGGAAATCAAAAGCAACGCGGCATCGGTCGAGTTCCGGAACGTCACGAAGATCTACGGCCGCAGTCCGACGCCGGCGGTGAACGACATCTCGCTGCTCATCGAGGCCGGCAAGCTGGTGACGCTGCTCGGGCCATCGGGCTGCGGCAAGACCACCAATCTGCGCATGATCGCCGGGCTGGAGTTCGCAACCAGCGGCCAGATCCTGATCGGCGGCAACGACGTGACCCGGCTGCCGGCCACCGAGCGCGACGTGTCGATGGTCTTCCAGTCCTACGCCCTCTTCCCGCACATGACGGTGCGCCAGAACGTCGAATACGGGCTGAAGTTCTCCGGGCTCAACAAGAAGGATGTCAACGACAAGGCGAAGGCCGGGCTCGATCTGGTGGGCCTTTCCGGCTTTGGCGACCGCCTGCCCAGCCAGCTGTCGGGCGGCCAGCAGCAGCGTGTCGCGGTAGCCCGCGCGCTCGTGCTGGAACCGCAGGTGCTGCTGTTCGACGAGCCGCTTTCAAACCTCGACGCGAAATTGCGCAGGCATGTGCGCGAAGAGATCCGGGAAATCCAGCAATCCCTCGGACTGACGGTCGTCTACGTCACTCACGACCAGGAAGAGGCGCTCGCCGTTTCCGACCGGGTGATCGTGATGAACAACGCGGTGATCGCGCAGGACGGAACGCCGCGCGAGCTCTATGAGGAACCCGCCAACACCTTCGTCGCGGATTTCGTCGGCGAAGCGAACATCCTCGACTGCGAGATTGAGGCAGTGGCGGGCGGCGTGGCCAGCGTGCGGCTTGGACCGCTGGCGCTGCAGCTGCCGGCACGCGGCCAAACGCCCGGCCCCGGGCGCCTCGCGGCACGTCCCCGGCGCATCGAGATCGGCGCGCCCGGCGAAGGCGCCCTGCCCGGCACCGTCGGCAAGGTCACCTATGTCGGCAGCCATCTTGAGTTCATGGTCGAGACGGCCTTCGGCGGCGTCTTCGTCCTGTCCAGCCAGATCGATTCGCCGCTGATGCCGGGCGCGGCGGTCGGCCTGCGCTTCACGGGCCGCGGCCCCGTTCTCATCACGGCCTGAAGGCCGCGTCGCACATTTCCTTGACGCGATCGAACACGCCGGCGCAACCGGCAATCACCACCGTGCCATCGGCGAGCACCGTAGCGGGGTCAGGTGCAACAATCTTTCCGCCCGCTTCTTCAACCAGAAGCAGGCCGGCCAGGCAGTCCCAGGCGTTCATGTGCTCCTCGACATAGGCAAGCAGGCGGCCGGACGCGACATAGGCGAGCATCAGCGCGCCGGATGCATTGCGATAGAAGACGCCGCCCTGCCGCACCAGATCATCTATGAAAGGGACAATGTTGCGGGCTTCGCGCCGGTTTGAGAAGCCGGTGCCGACGGAGCCCTCGCCAAGGCTGGAGAGTCCGCAGGTGCGCATCGGTCGTCCGTTCAGGAACGCACCGCCACCCCGGCTGCCGTGAAACGTCTCGCCGGTGCTCGGTTCGTGAATGACACCAAGTTCGGTTACACCATGCATGGTGCCCGCAATGACCACCGTCCAGGCGGGTATCCCCCGGACAAAGTTGGCGGTCCCGTCGATCGGGTCGATTACCCAGTCGAAGCCGGACTTGCCTCGCGTCGGCGCGTGCTCCTCGCCGACGACGCCATCGTTCGGATAGGCGTCCCGCAAGGCGGCGCGGATAAACGTCTCGACGTCTCGATCGGCCTCGGAGACGAGATCCTGGTGGCCCTTGCTCTCGATGGTCAGGCTCTCGAGATCGCGGAAATACCGGAGGCCCAGTTCCCCGGCGCGCCTCGCCAGCTCGACCGCAAACTGCTCGCGCGAATTGTCGGCGACGGCCATCTATCCCCCCGGCTCCCTTTCGATCCCGTGGGAATTACGCCAGTCGCCGATGGCCAGCAAGCATTAGCCGACGAAGTTTTTGCCGGAAGGCCGCGCGACCGTCGTCAGCGTTCGAAATCGGGCCAGTGCGCGGCGAGCTTTGTTCCGTTCGGCAGCCGCATCCGCTCCTTCACGCGCAGAACGTCGCGATAGTCGGCGACCGGCGTGAAATAGAGGAAGGCCAGCGCCCGTTCGGCGAACTTCCAGCGACTTTCGTGACGCACGTAGCGGTCGTGGTAGCGGATCGCCGCGATGTTGTGCGACGTGGCATTTGACGTCTCGGCATGGGCGCAAACGAGACCTGACGCGCGGTCGGGATCGTCCGCGAATTCGATGACGTGGTCGTGGTTCACGTGGTAGCTCGGCCCGGTCGGCTCGATGCGACTCTTCAGAAGCGCCGCGACATTGTCGCCACCGACAGTGACGTCGCTCGATCCCTTCCACAGATAGCGCGCATCGGGTGCCCACAGCGTGGCCAGCGACGCGAAGTCGTGGTCATCGACATGCTGCGAGTAGCGAGCCACGAGCATGCGGATTTCCTCACGGTCTTCCAGGCGGCGCAGGCGTGCGCCGATGTCATTGCTGCTCATCTTTCCTCCCACGGCGCAAGAACACGCCCACACAAAAGCGCTTTCGCTATAAGGAATATCATTCTTCCACGAGAAAACAAGTTGCGGTGACGCGGCGTGCCTTGTAGATTGACATGGTAGCCGCCCGGGAGGGGCGGAGCCGGCGTCGTTCTGTGGCGGCGGCAGATCGGGAGGAAACTCGTGGCGTCTGGCGGCACGGAAACGTTCGACTATGTTATCGTGGGCGGTGGATCGGCGGGCGCGATCCTCGCAGCGCGGCTCTCGGAGAACCCCGCCACGACCGTCTGCCTGCTCGAAGCCGGTCCGCGCGACAGGAACCCCTTCATTCACCTGCCCGCCGGCTTCATCAAGGTCATCTTCGATCCCGGCTTGACCTGGGGCTACGAGACCGAGCCCGGCCCTTATATCGACAACCGCAAGCTGCCGGTGCTGCAGGGCAAGGTGCTTGGCGGATCCGGCTCGATCAACGGTATGGTCTGGGTGCGCGGCCAGCGCGACGATTTCGACGGCTGGGCCGAGATGGGCGCCGATGGCTGGTCCTACGACGAGGTGCTCCCCTACTACCTGAGGCTGGAGCGCCGGATCGGCGAGGGCGAACCGGAGTTCCGCGGCCGTCAGGGCCGGATTCCGGTCATGGACCTTGCCTGGAAGAACGAGTTGATCGACGCCTTCATCGCCGGGGCGCAGCAGGTCGGTATTCCATACAATGCCGACTACAACGGCCGCAGCCAGGCGGGCGTCGGCCGCTACCAGTACAACATCGACCGCGGCAAGCGGTACAGCGCCGCGAAGGCCTATCTGAAGCCCGCCGCCGGCCGGAAGAATCTTGAGGTGCGCACCGACGCGCTGGCGACGAAGATCGTCTTCGAGGGCAAAAAAGCCGTTGGTATCGAATATCGCCGCACCGGCGACGCGACGACTCGCCAGATGCGCGCGCGGCGCGAGGTGGTGCTTTGCGGTGGAGCGGTCAACTCGCCCAGGCTGCTGATGCTGTCCGGCGTGGGTCCAGCCGATGTCCTGAAGACGGCCGGCGTCGGCGTGCGGCAGGATCTCGCCGGCCTCGGCCAGAACTACATGGACCACTTCACACCGCGCCTGACCTACAAGGCCAGGAACGCCGTCTCGATCAACGGTCTCGCCAAGGGGCCGAAGCTGTGGGGCCAGATGGCGCGCTGGGCGCTCGGCATGCCGAGCATCCTCGGCATGGGCGTGGTGCACGGCGCAGCCTTCTGGAAGACGCGGCCCGACCTGAACCGCCCGAACATGGTCGTCACCTTTACCCCGGGCACCTACAAGCAGGGCTTCCTCGGCCGCCTCGACGATTTTCCGGGCATGACCACGGGCGTGTGGCAGCTGCGCCCGGACAGCCGCGGCTGGCTGAAGATCGTGTCGGCCGACCCGATGGCCAAGCCGTCGATCCAGCCGAATTTCCTCGCCGAGGAGAGCGACCGCCGGACGGCGGTGGAGGCGCTGAAGATCGCTCGAAAGATCATGGCGACGCCGCAGATGGCGGCGCTGACCGAGGCCGAAACGATGCCGGGCAGCGACAAGGTCAGCGACGACGAGCTACTCGCCTATACGCGCAGCCAGGGGCTTTGCGGCTATCATGCCAGCGGCACGGCCAGGATCGGCCGCGCCGACGATGCGGCGGCCGTCGTCGACGGCCAGCTCAGGGTGCACGGCATGGAGGCGCTGCGCGTGGTCGATGCGTCGGTCATGCCGGTCGTGGTGTCCGGCAACACCAACGCCGCCACGATGATGATCGCCGAGAAGGCCGCCGACATGATGCGCGCAGCCTGACCGCCAATCGAGGAGAGAGCCAGATGAACATCAGGGCGACCGCCCCGCAGTTCAGCCTGCCGCAGGCGGGCCTGATCGTCGGCGGCCAGGTGCTGCGGCAGGCGTCCGGCGGCACCCATGTGCACGTCAACCCGGCCGATGGCGAGCGGCAGGCCGAGGTGCCCATCGCCGGCGCGAAGGAGGTCACTGCGGCCGTCGACGCCGCGGCGAAGGCACTGCTCGGCTGGCGCTCTACCCCCGCCGCCACCCGCCGCGACCTGCTGTTCAGGCTGTCCGACCTCGTCCTGCGTGAGACCGAGCGCTTCGCCTGGATCGGCGCGAAGGAGGTCGGCACGCCAATCAAGTCGGTGCGCGCCATTCCCGGCAAGTTCGCCGCGTGGACGAAATATGCCGCCGGCTGGGCCGACAAGCTCGAGGGCCGCGTCGTCTCGACGTGGCAGGACGACAACGTCTTCGACTACACGATCTGCGAGCCGTTCGGCGTCATCGGCATGATCGTGACCTGGAACGGCCCGCTGATGGGTCTGGCCATGAAGGTCGGGCCGGCGCTGGCGGCGGGCAACACGGTCGTCATCAAGCCGCCGGAGTTCACGCCCTTCACCGCCTTCCTGCTTCTGCAGCTCGCGGAAGAAGCTGGCATCCCCGAGGGCGTGCTCAACCTCGTCACCGGCGGCGCGGAGGCCGGCGAGGCGCTGGTGCTGGACGAACGCGTCGCCAAGGTCGCCTTCACCGGCGGCACCCACACTGCCGCTCGCATCGCCGCGGCAATCGCGCCGCAGGCCAAGCCCGCGCTCTACGAGCTCGGCGGCAAGTCCGCCAACCTCGTCTTCGCCGACGCCGACATGGAGGTGGCGGTGCGTCATTCGGCGCGGCAGCCGCTGTTCCTGAGCGGGCAGGGTTGCGTGCTCCCGACGCGCCTGCTGGTCGAGGAGAGCATCGCGAAGGTCTTCCTCGACAAGGTCATCGCCGAAGTGTCGTCGCTGAAGATGGGCGACCCGATGGACGAGGCGACCGACCTTGGCCCCGTAGTGCATTTCGGCGCGCAGTCGCGGCTGCTGTCGACCATTGCCAAGGCCAAGGCCGACGGCGACGGCGAGTTGCTGCTTGGCGGTAGAAGGCCGGAAGCGCTCAGTGCAGGCGCCTTCGTGGAAGCGACCGTGTTCGGCGGCGTGAAGCCGCAGAGCTCGCTGGCGCAGAACGAGTGCTTCGGACCGGTGATCTCGGTGATCCCGTTCCGAACCGAGGACGAGGCGGTGGAGATCGCCAACTCCACCAAGTTCGGGCTCGGCGCCTACATCCACTCGACCGACATGCCGCGCACGCTCAGGCTGGTGCACCGGCTGCACTCCGGCAACGTCATCGTCAACGGCGCCGCCACGGCGCGCGAGAACGCGCCTTTCGGCGGCCTCGGCCTGTCCGGCTACGGACGCGAGGGCGGCCGCGACGGCTTGCAGGAGTACATCCGCACCAAGAACGTGGCGATCGCCCGAATCTGACGCGGACATTTCCGGCACGACGACGAAGGACGGCCAGGAGCCGCCCTTTTCACGGCATCGTCAGATCGCCAGATGTGCCTTCTTCACGTCCGGCCGCGCGGAGAATTCCGCCCAGCTGCCGTCGAAGACGATGCGGCCGGTGTCCATGACGACGACGCGGTCTGTCACCTGCCGCGCGAACCACAGATTCTGCTCGCACAGAAGCAAGCCCATGGCGTTGCCGGCGCAC
This sequence comes from Rhizobiaceae bacterium, assembly GCA_019635695.1. Lineage (GTDB taxonomy): Bacteria > Pseudomonadota > Alphaproteobacteria > Rhizobiales > Rhizobiaceae > RCIO01. The sequence goes on along the minus strand of JAHBYZ010000001.1, from coordinate 78,612 downwards.
ACGTTGCGGATGGTCTCGACCATGCCCTCCACGATCGCAGGCGCCACGCCCTCGGTCGGCTCGTCGAGCAGCATCAGCTTCGGCCGCGCCGCGAAGGCGCGGGCGATGGCCAGAACCTGCTGCTGGCCGCCGGAAAGCTGGTAGCCCATGCGCTCGCGCAGCGGCTGCAGCATCGGGAACTGGTCGATCACCTCGTCGGGCGGGATGCGTTCGACGCCGGATCCGCGCGCATGTTCGGCGATGCGGATGTTCTCGCGCAGAGTCAGATGATGGAAGATGCGCCGGTCCTCGGGCACGAGCTGCAGGCCGAGCCGCGCGCGGCGGTAGGCCGGCATGGAGTCGAGAGCCTCGCCGTGCCACGACACCTTGCCGCGCACCTGCGGGCCCGCGTTCATCAGGCTCTTCAACAGCGTCGACTTGCCGGCGCCGTTGCGGCCAACGACCGCAACGCGGTCCTGCGCGCCCATCGCGAAGGAAACGTCGAAGAGGATGTGGCTGGGTCCGTAATAGGCGTTGATGCGCTCGGCGGCGATCATGCCGGTTCCTCCAGCCGCTGGTCTTCCTTGCCGAGATAGACGTCGCGCACCTGCGGGTCGTTGCGGATTTCCTCCACCGCGCCGAGCGCGATGCGCCGGCCCTGGTTCATCACGAGGATGCGCGATGCGAGCCCGAAGATCACCGACATGTCATGCTCGGTCATCACCACCGTCATGCGCCGCCCGTCGCCCGCGCCGGCGGCCATCACGCGGCGGATCAGTGCGCCTATCTGCTCGCGGTCGGCCGAGGACATGCCCGCCGTCGGCTCGTCCATCATCAGGATGCGGGGCCGGCCGGCCAGCGTCATGGCGATCTCCAGCCGCTTGCGGTCTCCGTGCGATAGCTCGGACGCGACCATCGCCGCCTTGTCGGCGAGGCCGACGCCGTCGAGCAATTGCATGGCCTCCTCGCTTGTGGTGACGGAAGGCCGGATCGCCCACCACGGCGCGTCGCGCACGCCCTGCGCCCGCTTGCGGGACTCGATCGCGGTGATGACGTTGTCCGCCGTCCCGATGGGGTTGAACACGCGCGCCACCTGGAAGGTGCGGCCCATGCCGGCGCGGGTGCGCAGATGCGGCGGCTCGTTGGTGACGTCGCGGCCGTCAAAGGTGACCGTGCCGGCATTGGCGTAGGATTCGCCGGTCATCACCTTGAACAGCGTCGTCTTGCCGGCGCCGTTAGGGCCGATGATGGCGAAGATTTCGCCTTCCTCGACATCGGCCTCGATGCCATGCAGCACCTGGATCGGGCCGTAGCTCTTCTCGATGCCGCGAAGCGAAAGAATGGTCATCGGGCCTCCTGCCGTGCCAGCGCGCGATCGAGCCCGCGCCGCGCCAGCGCGCCATCGAGCAACGCGTTCCAGCCGCCTGCGATGCCGGAGCGGAAGACCAGGATGACGACCAGCAGGATGCCGCCGGTGATGACCTCCTGGATGCCGATCAGCGTGCGGGTGAAGTAGTCGATGGCCATGAAGGCGAAGGCGCCGACCACCGGACCCCAGAACGAGTGCAGCCCGCCGAGCAGGGTGAACAGGATCGGCTGTGTGGACTTGACCATGCCAGCAAGGTCCGGTGTCACGATCTGCGCCCACGGCGCGTAGAGGGCGCCCGCGCAGCCGGCGATGGCGCCGGAGACGACGAAGGCGACGAGGCGCGAGCGGTGCACGTCGATGCCGATGAAGGAGGCGCGCTCGATGTCGTGGCGCACCGCAAGAAGCCGGCGGCCGAACGGGCCATGCGCCAGCCACCAGCAGATGCCGAGCAGGATCGCTGATGCTACGCACAGGAACCAGTAGTAGGCGCTGCCGGACGACAGGTCGATGTCGAAGAAGCCGAAGGACAGGACCGGCCTTGTGATGTTGGGGATGCCGTCTTCGGAGCCGAGCCACCGTACCCGCATCAGCACGTGGCGCAGCAGCTCGGCCAGCGACAGGGTGAGGATGGCGAGGAAGATGCCGCTCATGCGCCGCAGCGCCACCAGCCCGACCAGCAGCGCGACGAGCGCGCCGGCCAGCGTCGCCAGCGCGATCACCGGCAGGAAATGCTCGCCCCAGCCGGCGCGTATCGCCAGTGCCGCAACGTAAGCGCCGATGCAGAACAGCCCGCCCGAGCCGAAGGACGCGAGCCCCGCCCAGCTGAACAGCACGTTCCAGCCGACCGAATAGACGGCTAGCACCAGCGTCACGCCGACCAGATAGAGCAGGCCGGAATTGACCAGGAAGGGCATCAGCAGCACGATCAAAGCGGCCAGCGCGATCAATGCCCTGTTGATCTGGACGCGGCTCAGAGCCTGCTCTCGCCCAGTATGCCGTTCGGCCAGAGCAGTAGACATGTGACCATCCCCAGATAGATCAGCGTTCCCGGCGAGCCGGGGAGGAACCAGGCGTTGATGCCGTCGATCACCGCCAGCAGCAGCGCGGCGATGAAGGCGCCGCGTATGTTGCCCAGCCCGCCGATCACGATCGTGATGAAGGCGAGCAGCAGGAAGGTGTCGCCGAGTACCGGCGACAGCGTCTGGTTGGGCAGCAGCAGGCCGCCTGCCAGCCCCGCCAGCGCGAACGAGCCGGTCACCACGACGGAGATGCCGAGCGGCGCATTGATGCCCATCAGGCTGCTTGTCCAGCCGTCGCGGGCAATCGCCACGGCCAGCTTGCCGCCCCACGAGCGGTGGATGACGTAGTCGAGGATCAGGAACACGGCGATGCCCGCTGCGATGATGAACAGCGAGAAGCTCGGAACGAAGGTGCCGAAGATGCTCACTCCGCCGTCGAGTCCGGGCGGCGGGTCGACGGAGTGGAATTCGAGGCCCCACACCATCTTGATGGCGCCCGCGGTGACGAGCATGACCGCATAGGTGGCGATCAAAGAGAAATGCTCGTCCTGGCCGTGCAGGCGGGCGAGCACGACATGCTGCACGATGAGTCCGAAGACTCCGACCACCAGCCCGGAGACCAGCGCCGCACCGATCAGCGCCCAGACCGACCCCGGCATGTCGCCGAGGATCGTGCTGGAGATGTACGCACCCATCATGAAGCACGCGCCGTGCGCGAAGTTCAGGATGCGCATGATGCCGAAGATCAGCGTCAGGCCGGTGGCGATCAGGAAGACCGCCATGCCGAGCGTGAGGCTGTTGATGAAGGTGAACAGCATGTCGTGCCAGTCGTCAGTTGGGCCGATCGTCAGTTCAGCGGTCGGCCGGGCGTCGCCGGCTCGAGGAAATCCGCGCCCGGCAGGCCCGCCGTCTCGAACACCTCCCAGCCGCTTTCGCTCTTCTCCGAGCGGCCGAAGCGGATATAGGTGAGGTCGCCGGCGAAGGAGTGGTCCTCCTGCCGGAACGCCACGGTGCCGACGGCGCCCTGGAAGCTCAGCCCCTCGATGGCCGGGATCAGGTCGGCGCTGGCGGTCGACTTCGCCTTGGCGTAGCCCTGCGCCAGCGTCTGGATGCAGTCGTGGGCGACGCCGACATACCAGTTCGGATACTGGTCGTTGCGCAGCGCCACGAAGGCCTTGTGCAGCGCGTCCGACACAGGGTTGTCCTTGGCGCCCTGCGGATACCAGGCCGTCCAGCTCCATATCGAATCCAGCATGTTCTTGCCGAGCGCCTTGGCGATGGAGAGCTCGTTGGCGCTGTCGCACAGGAGCTTGAAGCGCTTGTCGAGCTCGAAGCTGCGGGCCTGCTTGTAGTAGCTGATCGCGTCGGCGCCCTGCAGGCAGTTGAACAGGCCGTCGGCGCCCGAGTTGGACACCTGCGATATCTGGTTGCGGAAATCGGGCGCGTTGACCGGCGCCAGGATCGGCTCGTTGAAGCTGACCTCGCGGCCGGCTTCCTTGGCCTTCTTTTGTGCGCCGTTCTGGAAGGCGTCGGTGATGTCCTTCAGCGCCTGCACGTCGGTGCGCAGGACCGACCACTTGGCGACCTCGGGGAACTTGTCGGCCATCAGGTAGCCGTAGCCGCCGAAGCACATCGGCGCCGAGTAGCCGAGGCGGAACATGTTGCGGGTGAAGTTCTGGTGGGTGATGGCGAGTGACGACGCGCCGACGACGGCCATGGTGACATCGTTCTCGGCCAGCAGCGGCAGCGTCGCCAGGATGTTGGCCGTGAACGTGCCCTGCGCGAACAGCTTGACGCCGTCGCCGGTCAGCTCGCGGAACGCGGCCAGCGCGCCGTCGGGCGAGTTCTTGTCGTCGCGCACGACGAGCTCGATCTGCTGGCCGTTGACGCCGCCGGCGGCGTTGACCGCGGCGGCACCCAGCTCGCAGCCGTCCTTGATGTACTGGCCGTAGAGCTGGCCGGGGCCGGTCAGCGTGGTGATGACGCCGATGCGGATCGGGCCGGACTGGGCCCGCAGCACGGCCGGCATGGCGACCGTGGCTGCGGCCGCGGCCGTGCCGGTCATCAGAAACTGGCGTCTGTTGAACATGCTATTCTCCTCCTGTGGCAGCCCTCCCGGGCTGGTGTCGTTGCCCCTGAATTTCCGCCGCGCCGCCCTCCAGCAGGCGCGGCTTTTGCCTCAGGCCATCGCGGCCTGGACAATCTGCTTGATGCGCGAGCGCATGATCTGCCCGGTCGCCGGCGTGCGCGGAAGTTCCGCCAGGCCGACGATGCGACGCGGGTGCTTGTAGGCGGCGACGCGGCCCTGAAGATGGGCGCGGATCGCGTCGAGCTGCGGGCATTCGGCGCCCGCTTCGATCTCCGCGACAGCACACACGATCTCGCCCCAGGTGGGATCGTCCAAACCGACTATCGCCACCCCGCGCAGGCCCGGAAAATCGCGCAGCGCCAGCTCCACCTCGGCCGGCGCAATGGTCTCGCCGCCGGAGCGGATCACCTCGCGGGCGCGGCCGGTGATGCTGATGAAGCCGTCCTCGTCCAGTTCGACCAGGTCGCCGGTGCGATACCACCCGTCCTGCAACACCTCGGCAGTCTGCTCCGGCAGCTCGAAATAGCCGCTCATCACGGTCGGGCCGCGCAGCTGCAACTCGCCGTCGACGATGCGCGCCTCGTGGCCTGCCGAAGGCAGGCCGACGGCGCCCGGCCGGCGCGCGATCTCGTCCTCGATCAGCGAGCAGGCCCCGCCGAACTCGGTGGAACCGTAGAACACGCCGCGATAGGCACGCGGGAAACGCCCAGCGATGCGCTCCATCAACACGGGATCGAATTTCGACGTGCCGGAACCGACAGAGCGCAGCCGCGTCCCGTCGAAGGGCACCTTGCTGGCCAGGATGCGCTCCCAGATCGCGGGAATCGCGTAGAGGAAGGCCGGATCGTGGCGGATGATGGCGCGCGCGATCTCGTCGCCCGAGGTGGTGAAGACGAAATGGATGGCGCGCTTGTGCGCCCAGTTCTCCAGCAGGTAATTCCAGCCCGCCCAGTGGAACATCGGAAAGGTGAGCAACTCGCCGCGGCCGCCGGCGCTGACGAAGCGCGATGCGCCCAGATGCGAGCGCATCCAGTTGGCGCGGTGGGTAAGCACCACGCCCTTGGGCTGTCCGGTCGAGCCCGAGGTCAGGTAGATCGCCTGCGGCTCATCCTCGTGCGCCGGGGAATCGATGTCGACGCTGTCGGCCATCGCGGCCAGCAGCGGGGCGAGTGCCGTCGATCCGGCGACGGCGTCGCTGCCGAACGTGGCATGGACGCATGTAAGGCGTGGAAGACTGTCGGCGAAGGCCGCGGCGCGCGCGGCATCCTGCACCAGCAGCGCCGGCTTCAGGTAGGCCACGGCGCGCTCCACCTCGTCGGGGCTGAAGGCCGGGTTGAGCGGCGCGAAGACGGCGCCGAGATACTGCGTGGCGAAGAACAGGCCGATCTGCTCCAGCCGGAACTCGGCCTGCACGGCGACGCGGTCGCCGTGGCGCACGCCCAGCCGGCGCAGCGCGTTGACATAGCGCGCGGTCAGCGCCCAGGCCTCATCGAAAGTGAGCGTGTCGTCGCCCAAGGTAGCGGCGAGCGCGCGCGGCGTCGTGTTGCGCGCGATGGTGAGGATGGTGTGTGTGAGCTGGGTCATCCCTGGCCGCCTCGGTCGGACTAAACGCCCGCATCCTCCGGACTCGCGGCCGCCGCGACATCCTTCAATTCGCCTAGCCCGTAGACCTTGCCGAGCGATTCCATCATGTATTCGGCGCCCTCCCCGGGCGGCACGAACCAGCCTGTCGGGCACATGGTCAGAATCTCCATCAGCGCCAGCCCCTGCCCTTCCATCGGCCGCTGGAACGCCTTGCGGATCAGCTTGCGCGTGGCGTTGATGGAAGCGGCGTTGTGCACCGAGCCGCGCGCCACGTAAGCCGCGCCGTCCATGCTCGCGACGATCTCGGCGAGCTTGATCGGATTGCCGTGATAGGCCGCGTCTCGGCCCTCCAGCGTGTTCTTGGTGCGCTGGCCGATCACCGACGAGGCGGTCATCTGGCCGCCGGTGTCGCCGAACACGCCGTTGTTCAACATGAAGCAGGTTACGTTCTCGCCGCGCGCCGCCGCGTGCATGATCTCGGCGAGCCCTTCGCTGGTCATGTCCCCGTCGCCCTGCAGCGTCCAGATCGCCGTCTGCGGTCGGATCCGCTTCATGCCGGTGGCCACCGCCGGGCCGCGCCCGTGCAGGCACAGCGTCGAATCGACGTCCATCTGCATGATGAAGGAGCCGTAGCAGCCGTGGCCGAGGATGCAGATGTTGTTCTGCGTCAGCTCCAGCTCCTGGATGACTTCGAGGATCAGGCGGATCGCCACCGGCTCGCCGCAGCCGGGGCAAAGATGATGGTGTTCGCTGAGCAGCAGCGACGGCTTGAACGTCGCGGTGCGCGAGGCGGCGCGCTCGGGCGGTCGGGCGGTATCGATGACGTTCATAGATAGGCTCCCATGCCCGTGTAGGGCAGCTGGCGCAGCGGCTGGCCGGAAAGCTGTGCGAGGATGCGCTCGCGGATGATGTCCGCGTCGAGCAGCGGCCCGAGGTTGAGGCCGGAATCGTCGAAGCTGACGCCGCCGATCGCGGCGATGCGGCGACGCCCCTCGACCGACAGGCGCACGTCGTCGATCATCTGGCCGGCGTTGAGCTCGAAGACCAGGATGTTCTTGGCGTCGCGCGTGGCGGCATCGAGCGCGTCGGCCGGGAACGGCCACAGCGTGATCGGGCGGAAGAAGCCGATTTTCATGCCTTCTTTGCGCAGCTCGCGCACGACGTGCTCGACGAATTTTCCCGCAGAGCCGAACGCGACGACCACCGTCTCGGCGTCCTCGCAGAAACACTGCTCGTGGCGCATCTCGTCGCGCGCTATGCGCTGGAATTTTTCCGCGATCTGCCGCCAGTAGCCGTCCGGTCCGACGCCCGGCCGGTTGGCCTTGCCGCCGCCGAAGGTCCAGATCCAGCGCGACGCGCCGGTGCCGCCCATGGTGCCGTCAAGCGCCCAGTCCTTGGCCGGCAGCTTCTCCAGTTCGGGAACCGGCAGCGACGTGCCCATCTGGGTGCGGGCGAGCAGATTGTCGCCCATGAAGATGACCGGCACGCGGTACTTGTCGGCGACATGGAAGGCGACATGCGTCAACTCCACCGCCTCGTGCAGATCCTTCGGCGCGTAGGTGACGGTGTGGTAGTCGCCCCAGCCGCCGCCGCGCGTCGCCTGGAAATAGTCCTGCTGGTTGCGCGCCATGTTGAAGACCACCAGCGGCGTCTCGTTCAGCGCGGCCTCGGCGATCGCCTCCTGCTTCAGCGCCAGCCCCTGGCCGCAGGAGCCGGTTGCGGCGCGCGCGCCGACCTGCGCCGCGCCGAGCGCCATGTTCACCGCCTCGATCTCGGTGTCGGCGTTGACGCAAACGCCGCCGACCGAAGGCAGCTTCTCTGCCATGTATTCGAGCAGCTCGGTCGCCGGCGCGATGGGATAGCCGGCGTAGAAGCGCAGGCCGGCCATGATGGCGGCCTCCACGATCGCCTCGGAGCCGTCGAGAAGACGCATGCCGCTCATGGTGCCGTGTCCTCTTCGACGATGGGTTCCTGGTAGCGCCAGACCTCGAAGACGAAGTCGGGGCAGACCTGCTGGCAGGCGGTGCAGCCGGTGCAGCCCGGCGCAAGCTCGGGATAGAGGTAGCCGAGGTGGTTGCCGGTCTTCGACATCGACAGCACGCCCGGCGGGCAGGCGGGGATGCACAGCTCGCAGCCCTTGCAGCGGTCGGCGGCGATGACCACCGTGCCGCGCGTCACCTTGCGGCGCGGCGCGGCTGCGGCTGCCGGCATGGCGACGGCCGCCTGGCTCATTCGGCTGCTTCCCGGGCGAGGTAGGGCGCCGGGTAGCTCAGCGCCGCCCCCTGCCCGCGCACGAAGGCAGCGCCGAGGCGGATCGCCTTGGCGTTGGTCTCGGCGTGCTGGCGGCGATAGGACGGCAATTGCTCGGTCATCGCGTCGATGAGGGCCTGAATGCCGACCGCGCCGGTGAGTTCGGAGAACGCCCCGGTCATTGCCATGGCCGACGACAGTCGGTTTCCCGCCTCGGTGCCGAGCGTGATGGCCGGCACGCGCACGATCCTGTGCCCGTCATCCGGCAGATCGTCGGCGACGGTCTCCTCGGCCAGGATCAGGCTGCCGGGGCGCAGCCGCGGGCCGACCTTCTCCCAATAGGAGTGCGACAGCGCGATGGCCGTTCCGGCGGAGGGGAGTTTGGGCAGCGCGCGGATCGGCTCTGGGCCGACCACGACGGTGACGACGGAGCTGCCGCCGCGCATGTGGCCGCCGAATTCGCCCGACAGCATGACATGGCGTCCCTCGCGCAGAGCGGCGAGAGCAAGGGTCTTGCCGAGCAGCTGAACGCCCTGCCCGCCGATCCCCGACACGAACAACTCTAGCTCCACCGAACTCCTCCGCGGCTTGGCTGGAACGGAACCTAACCGAGGCCGCGCCGCGCCACAACAGATTTTTCACCGTCGACATGAAATTTTTGGTTGAGCATGAAAAAATGCCGTGCTGTCCTGTGCGTACGCGGCGCGCCCTGCGCGCCGCCGGTCGACATTCCTGGAGTTCCCTATGGCCTTTGCCGTGACGGATGCTTGCATCCGCTGTAAGTTCACCGACTGCGTGTCGGTCTGCCCGGTCGACTGCTTCTACGAAGGGGAGAACATGCTGGTGATCCACCCCGACGAATGCATCGACTGCGGTGTCTGCGAGCCGGAATGCCCGGCTGACGCCATCCATGCCGACACCGAGCCGGGCATGGCGCAATGGGTGGCGTTCAACGCGAAATACGCGGCGCTGTGGCCGAACATCGCGCAGGCTGTCGCCGCGCCGGACGATGCGCGAGGCTTCGTCGGCGTCGACGGCAAGATGCAGTTCTTTTCGGAAAACCCGGCGCGTCAGCCGGCCTGAACGGATCTAGCGCGGCGCCAGCAATCCGCCGAACAAGGTCGCCTTGATCTGCTCGGCGATCTCGTCGGGCGGGGTGCGCTCGGGCTGATACCATTCGCGCGACCAGATCACCGCGCCGAGGATGACCTGCGTGGCAACCGAAGGATTGAGGCCGGGCGCCAGTTCGCCGCGCTCCGCTGCCTCGCCGACGAGGCTGCGCCAGATGGCGAGGAAATCGCGCAGCAACTGATAGTGCGCTGCGCGCGCCTCGTCCGGCAGTTGGTTCACGATGTTGCCGTGCGCGGCGATGTAGACGATGCTCGATGCGGTCACCCGCATGTAGGCTGTGATCGCCGCCGACAGCTTGTCGCGCACGCTGGCATCGGGGCCGAGCGTCGCCAGCGCTTCCTGCAGCCGCTCCAGGTTGGTGCGCGCGACGCGGTTGACGATCTCCTCCGCCAGCATCTCCTTGGTCGGGAAGTGATAGCGCAGCGCGGTGACGTGCATATCCAGCCCGTCGGAGATGTCCGACAGCTTGGTGCGCTGGTAGCCCTTTTCGGCGAAGATCTTGGCGGCCGCATCGAGGATCGCGCCCTGCACGCCTTCGGTCTTGCGGTTGATGCGCCGGTTGGCAGCCTGCGGCGAGTTGCGGTTCAGCTGCGCCTCGCCCGGCTCGCGGCGCGTCCGGGACTTCTGCCTGGCGGGTTGGGAATCTGCCACGTCGCAAATCTTCGGTCTGGTCGGCGCAGCTATAGGCGAGCGCCCTGCCTCTTGCACTAGCCCGATAATTTTTTCTGTTGCAACATGAAAAAAGTTTCCCTAGGCCTTTCGTCCGCAGCGGGAGGCGGCGATGCAGGTTCTCGACGGTCACGGCGCATTTGCGGGGCGGCGCGTGCTGATCGCCGGCGCCAGCAGCGGGCTCGGCAAGGCCGCCGCCCGCGCTTTCGCGGCCGCTGGCGCGCGGCTGGCGCTGGGCGCGCGGCGCGGCGACGCCATCGCCGCGCTGGCCGAGAAACTCGACGGGGATCATATCTGGCAGGCCGCCGATCTTTCCGACGCGGGCGAGGCGAAGCGCTGGGCGGGCGACGCCATTGCCGCGCTCGGCGGCGTCGACGTGCTGGTTGTGACGCTCAGCGCAGGACGCCCTTCGAGCGAGGAGACCGACTTCCGCGCCAGCTTCGAGACCGACCTCATGGCGCCGCTGCGGCTGCTCGACCTGTGCCGCGACGGGCTCGCGGCCTCGCGCGGCGCGGCGGTTTTCTGCTCGTCGCGCACAGCCCATGGATATACGCCGCAGACGGCGGCCTACGGCGCCGCCAAGGCCGGGCTCGAATACGCCGTGCGCTGCGCCGCCGCCGATTTGGTGCGCCACGGCGTGCGGGTCAACGCGCTGGCGCCGGGCTCGACCCTGTTCGAGGACGGTTTCTGGGCACGCTGCGAGACCGAGCGGCCGGATTTGTGGAAGCGCACCATCGCCGCGCTGCCCGCCGGCCGGCTGGGCACGGCGGAAGACCTCGTCCCGCCGCTGCTGTTCCTGTGCTCCGACGCGGCGCGCTGGATCACCGGCCAGACCTTGCTCGCAGACGGCGGCCAGACGCTCGCCCCTTTCGTTTCCTTCGACCGACCGGAGCAGCGATCTTGACCGATCTCCAGACCGTCACCGCCGTCCGCCACTGGAGCGAGAACCTGTTCTCCTTTCGGGTCACGCGCCCTGCCGCGCTGCGCTTCCGCTCCGGCGAGTTCGTGATGATCGGCCTGCCGGGCGACAACGGCAAGCCGCTGCTGCGCGCCTATTCCATCGCCGCGCCGTCCTGGGCCGACGAGCTCGAATTCTATTCGATCAAGGTCGAGAACGGGGCGCTGACCTCGCGCCTCCAGCACATCCAGCCGGGTGACGAGATCATCCTGCGCCCCAAGTCCGTTGGCACGCTGGTGCACGACGCGCTGCTTCCGGGCAAGCGGCTCTGGTTGCTCGCCACCGGCACCGGCTTCGCGCCCTTCGCCTCGATCCTGCGCGACACCGAGACCTACGAGCGCTTCGAGGAGATCGTTATCATGCACACCTGCCGGCGGCGCTGCGAGCTCGATTACGGTGCGGCTGTGGTCGCCGGGCTCGCCGCCACGCCGCTGATCGACGAGATGATCGGCGAACGCCGCGTGCACCACTATGCCACGACGACGCGCGAAGACTCGCCGCGCATGGGCCGCATCACCGACATGATCTCATCCGGCAAGATGTTCGCGGACCTCGGCATCGCCCCGATCGACCCGGCGAACGACCGCGCCATGGTGTGCGGCAGTCTCGCCTTCAATGTCGACGTGAAGGCCCTGCTCGAGCGGCACGGACTGCGCGAGGGCGCCAATTCCGAGCCGCGTGAGTATGTTGTGGAAAAGGCCTTCGTCGGCGAAGGCGCCTGAACAGAGCTGGGCCCGACAAAAAAGAAGCGGCCCGAAGGCCGCTTCAGCGCGGAGGGAGGACCGCATAAGGTCTATTTCTGCTCGGCCACCGTCTTCCAGCGCAGCGCGCGGTCGGTGATCTTCGTGATGATCCAGTCGACGATCAGCGCGACCACGAGCAGGCCGGCGATGGCGGCGAACGAGCCCGAGGCGGAAAACTGCGAGGCCGAGCGCGACAGCAGGAAGCCCATGCCCTTGTCGGAGGCGAGCATCTCGGCCACGACCACGCCGACCAGCGCGTAGGGCACCGAGATCTTGAGGCCGGCCGCCACCCACACCAGTGCCGACGGGATGATGACCCGCGTCATCACCTGGATGCGGCTGGCGCCCATGATGCGCACGGCAGAGATCAGTTCGCGGCTCACCTCGCGCACACCGAAATAGGTGTTGTAGTAGACGAGGAAGAACACGATCGTCGCCGCGAACACGATGCGGAACTCGATGCCGAGGCCGAACCACAGCAGGAACAGCGGCGCGAGCGCCAGGCGCGGCAGCGTGTAGAAGGCGGTGACGATAGGCTGCAGGATGTCGCCGAGGCGGCGCCAAGAACCTGTGAGGAAGCCGACGATCATGCCGGCGCCGGCGCCGAACAGGAAGCCGAAGAAGGTCGCCTGGATGGTCACCCACAGATTGGACAGGTAGGTGCCGTCCATCAGCCACTTCCACATCATGGCGCCGATCTCGCTCGGCTTGCTGACCATCAGCTTGGGCACCCAGCGGTCCGAGGCATATTCCCACAGCAGCAGGAATCCGCCGATGAGGACGATCTGCCACGCCAGGTTTTCGAGGCGGTAGCGAAGCCTGCTCTTGCGCACGGGGGCGGGGCGCGTGGCGGCGCGGCGGGGCTGCGCCGCCGGTATCGGCGCGGCGGGCGCTGCGGCCTCGATCTTGCTGACCATATTCATGGTGGGCCTGCCTTCCTGGGTTTCGGCCTTCATGGACGTCACGAATGCGCGGCGCGCAGCAGGTCGCGCAGCCGTGTCTCGAGCGCCGTGTATTCGGGATCCTTGCGAATCTTGTCGAGGTCGCGGTCCTTGCCCCATGCGATGCGGACCTCCTCAAGAACCTTGAGCGGGCGCCCGCCGAGCACGAGGATGCGGTCGGCCAGCAGGATGCTCTCCGAGATGTCGTGGGTGACGAACAGAACGCTTTCGCCGGTGCGGCCCACGGTATCGAGCAGTTCCTGGTGCATGGTCTCGCGCATCTGGGCGTCGAGCGCGCCGAAGGGCTCGTCCATCAGCAGCATCGGCGGATCGTAGATGATCGAGCGGGCGAGCAGCGCGCGGCGCTTCATGCCGCCCGAAAGCTCGGAAGGGAACTTGTCGCGCGCTTCCCACAAATTCACCAGCTTCAGCGCGCGCTCGATCTTGTCCCTGCGCTCGCCGCGCGGAACGTTGCGCAGCTCCAGCGGCAGCCCGATATTGTTGGTCACCGTCATCCACGGCAGCAGCGTGTCGCCCTGGGTCATGTAGCCGGCGTCGCGGTTGAGGCCGGTCAGGGCCTTGCCGCCGAAGTCCACTTCGCCGGCAAGCGGGTCGAGCAGACCGGCCGCGAGATTGAGCAGCGTGGACTTGCCGCAGCCGCTCGGTCCGAGCAGCGCGACGAACTCGCCATGCGCGATATCGAGGTCGAAGCCCTCGAGGATCGGCGCCTCGCCGTGATAGCGGAAATGCACGTCGCGAAGTTCGAGCAGCACCCCGGCGTCCTCCTGTCGTTTCTTGTTGTTGGCGCGGCCCGTCCGAGCGGGCCGCGTCCAGCCTATCCTAGTGTCAATCGGCGCGCGCGGCCGGAATGACGACCTTGTCGAATGCCGCGGCGTCGTAGTTCTTGCCCGTTCCGGCGATCTGCATGTCCAGTGACTGCTGCCATGCGGCAGCGGTCGTCTTGGCACCTTCCAGATAGGCCTGACGTGCCATGTTGAAGCCGTCGTCCCACAACGCCTGGTCGAGGTTGGGGAAGAACATGTCCTTGAAAAGCTTCGAGGTCCGCTCCGGATCGGTCTTCAGCTGGTGGATCGCGTCGGCGTAGGATTTGTGAATGCGCCCGACCAGGTCGGGATTGGCGTCGACCCAGTCGGCGCGCGCGTAGACGGTCACGTATGGAAGTGTCTTGAACTCGTCGATGTCGCCACGGGCCATGCTGATCCAGCGTACGCCGGTGCCGTCCATCAGCAGCGGCGCCAGCGAACCGATCGTCCACAGCGCGCCGTCGATCGCGCCGTTACGGATGGATTCAATCATCGCGGTGACGTCGCCCAGCGTGCGATACTGCACGTCGTTCATCGTCAGCCCGCCCTTCTTGAGCGTGGCTTCCAGCGTGAGATAGTGCGCGGTGCCGGGGGCAGCGGTGACAAGGTTGAGGCCCTTCAGCGCCTTGATCCGGTCCTCGACGGGCGCGTCAGCCGAGACACCCGAGGCGTCGGCGACCTTCTTCGAGATGAAGATCTCGTTGATCGGGCCTGTGATGACTGCGACGGCCTTGAACTTGGCGCCTTCGGCGATGGCGTCGGTGCCGGTCGGAGTGCCGACCTGGCAGAGCTCGACCGCCTCCGACAGAAGCGCGGCGATGCAGTTGGGCGACTGGCCCTTGAGGTCGGTGACCTCGATCCTGATGCCGTTGCCGCCGAAGATCGACGGATCGGCCATGGCGAGCGGCAGCGGACCGTGCGCGACCGACGTCGAGGCCGTCGCGATCCTGACCAGATCCTCCGCACTGGCGGGGGCCGCCTGAAGCGAACCGAGCGCCGCGACCGCCACGGCAGTCCAGCACAGCGAGAGCTTGTTCATCTTTTTCCTCCTACGGCGCTTCAGGCGGAGATCGCTCCGCCGCCGCACCAAGCCAGTTGCATCTCAAGGCGGATATTCTCGACGCCCGCGACCGGACGGGCCGCCTGCGCGGTCCGGCAGATCGCCTCCCTGTCGGCACCATACCGAAAAGAGCCGGCAAGGCAAGCGATTTTCTCGATAGAAAATGATATTCTCTATATGATAAGCGTAGCATCAGGCGCAATGTTGTCTAGACATCTTGACACAACGATGCTGAACATGTCTATCTTTCGGTGAAACGAGGCATCGTGCCACCATGAGCGACGACCTGATCGAAACGACCTCCGAAGCCAATCTTCGACCGGCGCCGGCGACCGTCGCCGGCCTGCTTTCACGACTTCAGGCGATGACCCCGCAGGCATTGCTCGGCCTGGCACGCGACATGCGGGAGAGGGGCCACAGCCGCACCGTCTCCTTTTCGCCGAAGGTGTTCATTCCGCTGACACAGCTTTGCCGCGACGTGTGCGGCTATTGCACGTTCGCGCATCCGCCGCGCCGCGGCGAACGCGCCTTCATGGCTGTGGACAAGGTGCTGGAGATCGCGCGCGCTGGCGCCGCGGCCGGCTGCACCGAGGCGCTGTTCACGCTCGGCGAGCTGCCCGAGCAGCGCTACCGCGTGGCGCGCGGCGAACTTACCGCCATGGGGCACGAAACAACGATCGACTATCTAGTCGATGTTGCCGGCAGAGTCGCGACGGAGACCGGCCTGCTGCCGCACATCAATGCCGGCATCATGTCCGGGGAGGACATGGAGCGGCTGCGCGCGGTAAGCGTTTCTCAGGGGTTGATGCTGGAAAGCACCTCGCTGAAATTGCTTGAGCGCGGCGGCCCGCATTTCGGCTCGAAGGGCAAACATCCGCAGGTCCGTATCGACATGATTGCCGAGGCCGGGCGACGCGCCATTCCGTTCACCACCGGAATCCTCGCAGGCATCGGCGAAACGCGCGCCGACCGCGTTGAAAGCCTGCTGGTCATCAAGGCACTGCACGAGCGCTTCGGCCACATCCAGGAAGTCATCGTCCAGAATTTCCAGCCCAAGCCGGGCACGCGCATGGCCGGACAGCCTGCGCTGCCGATGGAGGAAATGCTTTGGACGGTAGCGGCCGCGCGCATCGTGCTCGGTCCGGACATGAACATCCAGGCGCCGCCGAACCTCTCCTTCGACGACTTCCCGCGACTGCTCGAGGCCGGCATCAACGACTGGGGCGGCGTCTCGCCGGTCACGCCGGACCACGTGAACCCGGAAGCGGCGTGGCCGACGCTGGAGAAGCTGCGCATCGCCACCGAGCGCTCCGGCGCCGCCCTCGTCGCCCGCCTGCCGATCTATCCGGCCTGGCTTGCGGATCAGGACCGTTGGTTGGCGCCCGCAATGCGCACGCCCGCTCTGCGCGCCAGTGATGCAGAAGGCTGGGGCCGCGCCGATCCCTGGTCGCCCGGCACGCTGGCTGCGCCGAAGCGCCCCGCGCCCTCCATTCGCCGCGGCCCCAGCGCCGGCATTGAAAAGGCCGTCGCTCGTTCGGCGTCCGGCGCGCGGCTCGGCGAGAGCGAGATCGCGGCCCTGTTCGCCGCCCGCGCCGGCGACTTCGACGCTGTCGTGACGGCTGCCGACGCGCTGCGCCGCAAGGTCAGCGGCGGCAAGGTGCGCTACGTCGTCAACCGCAACATCAACTACACCAATGTCTGCGCCTACAAATGCAGCTTCTGCGCCTTCTCCAAGGGCAAGGCGTCTGACAACCTGCGCGGCAAGCCCTACGAGGTGAGCCTCGACGAGGTCTCGCGCCGCGCCGCCGAGGCGTGGGAGCGCGGCGCGACGGAAGTCTGCATGCAGGGCGGCATCCACCCTGCCTTCACCGGCCAGACCTATCTCGACCTGCTCGCCGCCGCCAAGCGCGGCGCGCCGTCGATCCACGTCCACGCCTTCTCGCCGCTCGAAGTGGCGCACGGCGCCGAGACGCTCGCCATCTCCGTCGAACGCTTTCTGGGCATGCTGCGCGACGCCGGGCTGGGCTCGCTGCCGGGCACCGCGGCAGAGATACTGGACGACGACGCGCGCGCCATCCTGTGCCCCGACAAGCTTTCGGCGGCCGAGTGGCTCGGCGTGGTCGAGGCCGCCCACCGCGCCGGCCTGCCGACGACCTCGACAATCATGTTCGGCCACATCGACACGCCGCTCCAGTGGGCGCGCCACCTGCTTTCGCTGCGCGATCTGCAGGAGCGCACCGGCGGCATCACCGAATTTGTGCCGCTGCCCTTCGTGCACATGGAGGCACCGCTCTACTTCAAGGGCGGCGCGCGCAAGGGGCCGACCTTCCGCGAGGCAATGCTGATGCATGCGGTGTCGCGCCTCGTGCTCAACCCTTTGATCGCCAACATCCAGGTGTCTTGGGTGAAACTCGGCGCCGAGGGCGTGCTCGCCTGCCTCGACGCCGGCGCCAACGATCTCGGCGGCACGCTGATGAACGAAAGCATCTCACGCGCCGCCGGCACGCAGCACGGGCAGGAACTGCCGCCGATCGCCATGGACGCGCTGATCGCACGCGCCCGCCGCGACGGCGGCCAGCGCACCACGCTCTACAGCACGCCAGGGCCGGCGCAGGTCGCCGCGTCCTACGGCGCGGCAGATCTCGCGCCACTGGTACTGGGGCCGGTGCGCACGAAGCAGCGGGCCGCGCAGGTCGCGCTCGCCTGACGAAAGGGACGGACATGGACGGCAACGCAACGGTGGCGGTACTCGGCGGCACGGGCGCCGAAGGCGGCGGCATCGCGCTCAGGCTCGCAGCGGCTGGCCGCAAAGTGGTCATCGGCTCGCGCGACGGGGCGAAGGCCGAGACGCGCGCGGCCGAAATCAACGCCCGCGTGACGGGCAGTCCGGTTTCCGGTCGCGACCTGAAGGGTGCTGCCGCTGCCGCCGAAATCGTCATCCTGACGGTGCCGTTCGCGGCGCAGGCCGGCACGCTGGAGCAGGTCAAGGCCGAGCTGGAAGGCAAGATTCTGGTGGACGCCACGGTGCCGCTGGTGCCGCCGAAGGTGAGCCGCGTTCAGCTTCCGGCCGGCGGCTCGGCCGTCGCCGCCATGCAGGAGAAGCTCGGCGCAGGCGTGAAGGTCGTCGCGGCCTTCCAGAACGTCTCGGCGCACAATCTCGACGATCTCGACCACGAGGTCGACTGCGACGTGCTGATCTTCGGCGACGACGTGGCCGCCTGCGATGTTGTGGCCGCGCTGGTCGATTCGATGGGCCTGCGCGGCATCTATGGCGGCGCCGTGTGCAACGCGGCGGCCGCCGAAGCGCTGACCTCGGTGCTGATCGCCATCAACCGCAAGTACAAGCTCGCCGGCTCGGGCATCCGCATCACCGGCATGGACAAGCCGGCCAAGATGCACGGCTGACGCCATGGCTCCCCGCGCCCCGCTCGTCCTGACACCGCTGCCGGGCATCCCGGAGGTCGCGGCCGGCGACGATCTCGCGGCGCTTGTTGTGGCCGGCTTGGTTCAAGCCGGGATCGCGCTGGCCGACGGCGACGTGATCGTGCTGGCGCAGAAGGTCGTTTCCAAGGCCGAAGGCCGCGCCGTGAGGCTCGCTGAGGTGACGCCCGGCGCGAAGGCGCGGGAGCTGGCGGCGATCGCCCACAAGGATCCGCGCGTGGTCGAGCTGATCCTGGCCGAGACCGACGAGGTGCTGCGCTGCCGGCAGGGCGTGATCGTGGTGCAGGACCGGCGCGGCTTCGTCATGGCCAATGCCGGCATCGACGCATCGAACGTGACCATCGACGGCGAGACGGTGCTTTTGCTGCCGGCCGACCCGGATGCGAGCGCCGGGCGCCTGCGCGCCGCGCTGGAGACCGCCAGCGGAGCTCGCATCGGCGTGCTCGTCATCGACAGTTTCGGCCGGGCGTGGCGGCTGGGCACGACCGGCACGGCGATCGGCATTGCCGGCTTGCCCGGCCTGATCGACATGCGCGGCACGCCCGACATGAACGGCCGTCCGCTGCAGACGACGGAACTGGGCGCGGCCGACGAGTTGGCGGCGGCCGCCTCGCTCGCCATGGGACAGGCGGCAGAGCGCACGCCGGTCGTGCATGTGCGCGGCTTCCCCTACAAACTGCGCGAAGGCAGCGCCGCCGAGCTGGTGCGGCCGAAGGCAATGGACCTGTTCCGATGAGCAACCCCGGCCTGACGAGCGGGAACGTCGTCGCGCTGGCCGGTGGCGTCGGCGGCGCCAAGCTGGCGCACGGGCTCGCCGCGCATCTCGGCGACAGGCTCTCTGTGATCGTCAACACCGGCGACGATTTCGAGCATCTCGGCCTGTCGATCTGCCCCGATATCGACACCGTGCTCTACACGCTGGCCGGCATCGCCAACCGCGCGCAGGGCTGGGGCATCGAGGGCGAAAGCTGGTCCTTCCTCGACCAGCTCGGCCGGCTAGGCGGTCCGGACTGGTTCCGGCTCGGCGACCGCGACGTAGCGCTGCACGTGCTGCGCAGCTTACGGCTCAGGGCCGGTGAGAAGTTGACAGCTGTCAACTCCGGCTTCGCAAGACGGCTCGGCATCGCGGCGACCGTGCTGCCGATGTGCGACGAGCCGGTGCGCACGGTCGTCGCCACGCCGGACGGCGAGCTGCCGTTCCAGGACTATTTCGTGCGGCTGCGCTGCGAGGTGCCGGTCACCGGCTTCCGCTTCGACGGCGTAGAGCGTGCCGGGCCAAGTCGCGAGGTTCTGGCGGCGCTGCGCGATCCCGATCTGTCGGCGATCGTGATCTGCCCTTCCAATCCCTTCGTCAGCATCGACCCGATCCTTTCGGTGCCGGGCATGCGCGCCGAACTCGGCCGCGCACCTGTCGTGGCGGTGTCGCCGATCATCGCCGGGCAGGCGGTGAAGGGACCGGCAGCCAAGATGATGCGTGAGCTGGACATGCCCGCGATCGCACTGGCGGTTGCTCGCCGCTACGCGGGATTTGCCACGGGCTTCGTGATCGACCATGCCGATGCCGCGCAAGCACAGGAAATCGAGGCGCTGGGCATGAAGGTGCTCGCCACCGACGCGCTGATGCGCGACGAGGCCGACAGGGCGCGGCTGGCCGGCGAATGCCTCGCCTTCGCGGAGATGCTTCACCATGGCTGATCTGCTCGCAATCGTGCCCTGCAAGCCCTTCCGCCTCGGCAAGTCGCGGCTGGCGCCGGTGCTTTCGCCAGCCGAGCGCGCAGCGCTATGCGAAAGCTTCCTCGCCGGCACGCTGGCGCGTCTCGGCGCCATGTCGCGCAAGCTGGACGTGCTGGTGCTCACCTCGGACCCCGTGGCCGAAGCGCTGGCGGCAAAGGCCGGTGCGCATACGCTCGATGATCGCGGCCTCGGCCTCAACGCGACGCTGCGGCTGGCGCGCGCCGCCACGGCCGGCACGGCCTCGCGCTTCCTCGTCCTGCCAACCGACCTGCCCTGCGCGGACGCGGCGGCGCTCGGCCGGCTGCTCGATCGCGATGCCGAGATGGTCATCGCCCCTGACCGTGCCGGCACCGGCACCAACGTGATGGCGCTGGGCAAGGCAGCGTTCCGAGACTTTCCTTTCGCCTACGGTCTCGACAGCTATGACCGTCACCTGGCCGCGGCGGCGGAAGGCGGCTGGCGCGCCGGCGTCGTGCGCGACCCGGCGCTGGCGCTCGACATCGATACGCCGGACGACCTCGCGTCGTGGCGCGGCTGCGGCAACCCCGACCGGCGCAAGGCAGCATGACAGGCAATGCGGAGGAAATCGTGAGCGAACTCGTCGTCGGAACGAACCATGTCGGCTTCACCGTCTCGGACCTAGACCGCTCGGTGGCGATGTTTCGCGAACTGTTCGGCTACGAGCTGGTGTCGCTGGCTGGCCGCGAGCCGAAAAACGTCGTCTTGCTCACGAGCATAGCGGGCGCCGACATCATGGTGGCACACCTGCGCAAGCCCGGCCTAGTCGGCGTCGAGCTGATCGCTTATCTGGCGCCGGCCGATCGCACGCAGGTCGTCGCGCGTCCCTGCGATACCGGCTATGCGCACCTGACCTACGACGTCAGCGACGTCGAGACGATGGTGGAGAAGGCGGCCGCGTTCGGCCTGAAGCCGATCGGCGGGATGATCGTCAGCACCGCCGGCCCCAACATCGGCGCGCGCGCCATCTACCTGCGCGATCCCGACGGCGTCAGCATCGAGCTGATCCAGCCGGCGCGCTTCGCGAAGGTCTAGTCCGTGCGCGTCTTGCGGTCGAGCGCGATGCGCACGCGGTAGCGGCCGGTGGCGAAATGCGCCATGCCGACCTCGACGAGTTCGTTGTCGCTGGCGTGGAATTTTGTCCGCGCCAACAGGATCGGCGATCCCGCCGGGACGTGCAGGCGCGACGCGATGTTCTCGTCAGCCGATGCCGCCTCGATCTCCTGCACCACCCTGCGGATGACGATGTTGTGGCGCCGCTCGATGATCGAATAGATATTGTGCTCGCCGTCCACGAAGGGCAGCACGTCCTGGTATTTCGGGTGGATGTAGACCTCGGAATAGCAGAACGGCAGGCCGCCGGCCTCGCGCCGCCGCAGCAGCTGGAGGCGCAGCCATTCACTCCCGGCGGGACAGTCGAGCTGCTTGGCCTTTTCCTGCGAAAGGATGACGTTCTCGGAAGCCAGCACCGTCGTGCGCGTGGTGTTGGCGTATTCCAGCAACTCGTCGACCGAGCGCACGGAGTTGACGAAGCTCGATTCGGGCGTGGTGCGGATCAGCACCGAGCGCGTGCCGCGCCGCCGGCTCAGATAGCCAAGGTCCTGCAGCTCGCGCAGCGCCTCCCGCACGGTGTTGCGGCCGACGCCGAAGCGCTCGACCAGATCCATCTCCGACGGCAGGCGCTCGTTGAGCCCCCAATTGCCGCGATGGATCTCGTCGATCAGCGTCGCGGCGATCTGCCGGTAGCCGAAGGAACCGCGGGGCTCCTTCTTCTCCGGCGCGGGATTGTCCGAATCGTGGGGAATGTCCTGCACCCTGAGCGTGAATCTCTTGGCGTTCACGCTAGAGCGCGACCCCGCCGAATTCAATGGCGCGGCACCCCCTGCCCGCCCCGCTCCTGTTGATGACGCCGGCCCGTGCTTAGGGGCCATCTCAGGGGTCCAGCGTGATCTTCCCGTCAACGGCCACGACGCCCTTCTCGTGCACGAAGACGGGATTGATGTCGACCGACTGGAGCCGCGGCTCCGACAGCGCCAGCCGCCCGAGCGCCACGGCCGCGTCGGCCAGCGCCTCGCGGTCGAAGACCTTGCCGCGATAGCCCCTGAGCAGCTTGCCGAAGCGGGTGGCGTCCAGCTTCGCCAGCGCCTCCTCGCGGGTGAAGGGCGGGATCAGGATCGCCGCGTCGGCGATCAGCTCGACCAGGATGCCGCCGGCGCCGACGATGACGACCGGACCGACCGCCGGGTCGTTCTGCATGCCGA
This sequence comes from Rhizobiaceae bacterium, assembly GCA_019635695.1. Classification (GTDB taxonomy): domain Bacteria; phylum Pseudomonadota; class Alphaproteobacteria; order Rhizobiales; family Rhizobiaceae; genus RCIO01. The sequence continues at coordinate 56,542 of JAHBYZ010000001.1, read as the reverse complement.
CGATGGCCTCAAGCCCTGACGGCGACATCTCTTCGACCAGCAGGCGGTTGCTTTTCGGATCGGCCTTGGCGAGCGCGGCGGCGACCTTGCTCCAGCCGGCCTCGACCTCGGCGTCGGTGTTGAGGCCGAGCGCGACGATGCCGTATTCGGTCTTGTGGGCGATGGTGTCCGACAGGCCCTTGATGACCAGCGGCCGCTTCAGCCCGGCGATCGTCGGGAGATCCGGCGCGGTGCCGACGACGCGCGAGGCCGGCACCCTGAGCCCGAGCTTGCCGAGCACGGCCTTGCTGGCCGCCTCGTCCATCAGGCCGCCGGCCTGCGGTAACGCCACCGAAACGCGGTCGGCCGCGCCCGGCTCGGCCGGGCCTGCCGAGGGGCCGCGCCAGCGGCCGAGCGTCTTCATCGCCTCGAACAGCGGCCGCGTGTCCTCGCTGACCGTGACGCCGGCTTCCTGGAAAACCGCCTTCTCCGCCGGGTCGGTTTCCGGCGAGACGACGTAGATCTGGTCGTAGCCGCCTTTCCTGGCGTCGATGACCATCTTCTGCACCGTTTCGCGAATGCCGTCCTTGAGCAACGACAGGCCGAAAATCAGCTGGTTGAAGCCATCGCGGCGGAAGATGTCGAGCACCGTCGGGATGATCGCGTTCTGCGCGGCGAAATCGTAGGGATTGATGGCGTGGCTCTGGTTGGGCAGCTTCTTCAGCTCGGCCACCGCATTGGCCGAAAGCTCGCCGAGCGGAAGCGCGATGCGCGCCATCTCGTCGGCGGCGAGCGCCGCGAAGCCGCCGGAGATCGACACCATGCCGACGCGCTGCGGCGCCTTCAACGGCCATTCGTAGCGGATGAGGCATTCGACCGCGGCGGCCATCGTCTCGATGTCGGCGGCGACCACCACGCCCTGCTTCTCGAGGAAGGCGACGGTGTTCTTGAACGACCCGGCGATGGCGCCGGTGTGCGACAGCGTGGCCTTCTGGCCGATCTCCGATTCGCCCGTCTTGACGGCGACGACGGGCTTGCCGGCGGCGCGGCAGCGGGCGAGCGCCGCGCGCAGGCCCTCGCGGTCGCGGATCGTCTCGACCAGCAGCACGACGACGTCGGTTTCGGGATCGTCGGCGATGTAGCCGAGATAGTCGGCCATGGTCAGAACCAGCTCGTTGCCGCAGGTCGCGGTCTTGGCGATGCCGATGCCACGTTGTCCCATCTTGGAGAGCATGTTGGAGACCATCGCGCCGCTCTGCGAGACGACGCTGACGCGGCCCGGCCTAACCTTGCCTTTCATGGTGAAGATCGGGCCCATCGACATCGCCATGCCGGTGGCGACATTGCTGATGCCGTTTGTGTTGGGGCCGACGATGGCCATGCCATATTTCTTCGCGGCGGCGAGGATGCGCGCGTCACGCGGCAGGCCAGCCTCGCCGGCCTCGCCGAAGCCCTGAGGCACCAGCACGATCGAGCGGATGCCGCGCGCACCGCACTGGTCGACCACGTCGAGCGACATCTCCGCCGAAACCAGGACCATCGCCGTGGTGACCTGCTCCGGGAGGTCGGCTACCGACTTCACGCAGGGAAAGCCCATCACCTCATCGTAGCGCGGATTGACGCCGAATATCTCGCCCTTGAAGCCCAGGTTGCGCATGGCGGTCATGGGCGCGCTGCCAAGCTTGCCGGCGTCGGGGGTGGCGCCCACGATGGCCAGCGCCCGGGTCTCGAACAATTCGGCGATCGGGTTGCGCACGGCGCCCTTCGCCTGTTTCGACCTGTCGAGCATGCCCATCCTCCACGCGCGGCGGCCCGCCGGGCCACACAAGTTGATTAGACATGTTTATGCCCTATTACCGCTCGATGTCAATTCAGCTTGACGGTTGGCATCGGAAAAGTGGCTATTTGAAAGGATTCTCGACCAAACTCGCTGCTTGACGCGCCGGACATGCGGTGCAAGACTTGTGCATACAAGTTTGAACGGAGTGGCCGAAACCGGCCGCCGCCATGCCGGGAGGTCGCCATGAAACCCATCCGAAGCCTGATGTTCGTGCCCGGCCACAAGGCGAGCTGGATCGCAAAGATCCCGAGTTTCGGCGCCGACGCCATCGTGCTCGACCTGGAGGACAGCGTGCCCCAGGCGCTCAAGCACGAGGCGCGCGCGACGGTCGCCGGCGCCATTCCCGGCCATGCCGACGGCAGCTCACGGCTCTACGTGCGCACCAACCGCGGCGTCCACACTTACGATGTTGACGACCTGCGTGCCGTGGTGCAACCCGGGCTCGACGGCATCTTCGTATCCAAGGCGGAAGATCCGACCGATCTGGAAATCCTGTCGCGGCTGATCGCCGAGATCGAGCACGGCAAGGGCATGGCGGTCGGCGCGACGCGGCTGATCGTACCGATCGAGACGGCGCAAGCCTCGCAATACGCCTTCGAGCTGGCCTCGCACCCCCGTCTCGACCATCTCTGCGCAGTGTCGGCGCGCGGCGCCGACCTGGAGCGCAATCTCGGCTTCACCTGGACGGCGGAAGGCGCCGAGACGCTGTATCATCGCTCGCGCGCGGTGATCGCCAGCCGCGCGGCGAAGAAGCTGTTTCCCATCGGCGGCATGTGGCAGGACGTCCACGACGCGGAGGGGCTGCGCAAGCAGGCGAAGTTCAACAAGCAGCTTGGCTTCACCGGCGAGATCGTGCTGCACCCCTCGCAGGTGGCGGTGGTCAACGAGGTCTATTCGCCAAGCGCGAACGAGATCGACCACTATCGTGGCCTGATCGCGGCCTTCTCGGAAGCCGAGAAGAAGGGCGACGGCGCAGTGATGTATCGCGGCGAGCACATCGACATCGCCCATGTAGTGACCGCCCGCACCTTCCTGGACCTCTGGAACCTCTCCTGAGCCAGCCGGAGGGCGCGATCGTGAAGGCCGACGCCCCTGTCTCCTACCCGTTCTGGCTGATCGTCTTCGCCACCGGGTCGGGCACGCTGGCCGTGCACGTCTTCGTGCCGGCACTGCCGGTCATCGCGGCGGATTTCGGCGTCGGTGCGGCCTCTGCGCAGCTCGTCATCAGCGCCTACATGTTTGCGCTGGCGGTGGGCCACCTGGTCTACGGCCCGCTGTCGGACCGCTTCGGCCGGCGGCCGGTGATGATCGCCGGGCTCGTTCTCTACGCGCTGGCCGGGCTGGCGGCGGCCGCCGCGCCCGATTTCGGCAGCCTGATCGTCGCGCGCGTGCTGCAGGCATTCGGCGGCTGCGCCGGCCTGACGCTCGGCCGCGCGGTGATACAGGACACCGCGAAAGGGCCGGAGGCGGTGAGCCGGCTCGCCGCAGTCAACAACGTGCTGCTCATTTCGCCAGCGGTCGCGCCGATGCTCGGCCAGTGGCTGACGATGGTGTTCGACTGGCGCGCGGTGCCGCTGGCGCTGTCGGCCGGCGGCTGGCTGGTGGCCGTGGGCACGGTGCTGTGGCTCCGCGAGACCGCCACCACGCGCGTCTACAACGCGAGAGCGCTGGTCGCGGGCTATTTCGAGCTGCTGCGCAGGCCGCGTTTCCTCGCCTATGTCGCCGGCGGCGCGCTGACGACCACGCCGCAATTCGCTTTGCTGACCGCCTCGCCCTTCATCGTCACCGGCACGCTCGGCCGCCCGGCGCACGAGGTCGGCGTGATCTACATATGCTTCATCGCCGGGCTGATGTCGGGAGGTTTTGCCTCGCGCCAGCTCGTGCGCCGGGTCGGTTTCAACCGACTGATCGCCGCGGGCTCGACGCTCGGCCTGCTGATGGCCGGGTGCCTGCTGGCGCAGGGTCTGACCGAAACGCTCACACTGCCGGGCTTCATCTTGGCGGGCTATCTGTTCACCGCCTGCGTCGGCATGCTGAGCCCCCTGACGCTGACGCGGGCCGTGTCGGAGGGCGGCACGCTGGTGGGCTCCGCGACGGGCCTGTTCGGCTGCGCCCAGATGGTGACTGCATCGGTCTCGATCGTGATCGGTGGCCTGGGCGGGTCGGTGCTGGTGTCGACCGCCGCGGTCCTGTGCGTGGCGTCGCTCCTCGGCATCGCCTCGCTGACCTACGCCATGCTGAGCAGCCGCAACAGCGAGAACAGCTGAACCGTTAGAAGGTGAAGCAGGGCACGCTGACGCCGTCGGCGCGATCGTGCCAGCGCAGGCGCACGGTCTGGCCGATGGCGATGGCCGAGACGGGCACGTCGACGATGTTGCTCACCAGCCTGACGCCGGGCGCATCCGGCAGTTCCACGATCGCCGGCACGTAGGGCAGCGTCGCCTCCATCGCCGGTATGATCGCGCGGTTGACCACGGTGAAGCTGTAGACGGTCCCCTGTCCCGAAAGCTCCGGCCACTCCAGCTCCTGCGACAGGCAGTGCGGGCAGAACGGCGTCGGCGGCATGCGGAAGGCGCCGCAGGACGCGCATTTCGGCGCCGTCAGAACGTGGCGGCGCGCGGCGTTCCAGAACGGCTCGGTCCAGCGGTCGGTGACCAGCTCGAAGATCTCGTCGGCGGGAACCTTGGCGATGTCGTCGGTCATGCTCACCGCCCCAGGATCACGGCGCTGACGGGAAGGTTGGACGGGCCGCCGGTGGCCAGCGCGAATTGGGCGTCGGGCACCTGCAGGCGGGCGGTGCCGCGCACCTGCGCAACCGCCTCGCGGATATGGGTCATGCCCCAGATGTAGCCGCAGGAAAGCTGGCCGCCGTCGGTATTGACCGGCAGCACGCCGCCCTCGTAGCGGATCGCGCCGCTGGCCACGTAGTCGCCGCCCTCGCCGCGCTTGCAGAAGCCGTAATCCTCGAGCTGGGCGATGACCATCGGCGTGAAGTGATCGTAGATCTGCGCAGTGTCGATATCGGCCGGCGTCAGTCCCGCCATGGCGTAGAGCTCGCGCGCCACGAAGCCGTGGCCCGAGGTGAGGAAATGCTCGTCGGGCATGTTCATCCAGTACATCGAACGGCCCCAGCCGCGCTCGCCGCCCTGCACGGCCGCGTGGACGACGACGGGCAGGCGCTGCAGGTCGCGGGCGCGCTCGACCGAGGTGACGATAACGGCGATGGCGCCGTCGGTTTCCAGGCAGAAATCGAACAGGCAGAGCGGGTCGGCGATCAGCGGCGCGGCGAAATAGTCGTCGAGCGTCATCGGCTTTTGCATGATCGCGTCGGGATTGCCGATCGCGTTGCCGCGCGCCGACAGCGCAACCTCGGCGAAATGCTCGCGCTTCGTGCCGTAAATGTGCATGTGGCGGCGCGCCAGAAGCGCGAACATGTGGCCGGGGCCGATCAGCCCTGCCGCGCCGATGAAGGCGCCTTCCGGGCTCGGTGCGTGCGCCTGGTTGAAGGCGCCGAAGCGCAGCGCCGCCTGCTGGTTGCCGCCGACCACCACCACCGTCTTTGCCACGCCGCTGGCGACCGCCATGGCCGCCAGCCCGACCGCGCCAGCCGAGCCGCCGCCGGTGGCGGTCACCGTGGCGCTGAAGCGCAGTTCGGGTATGCCCAGCGTCTCCATCAGATAGGGCGTGTCGAAGCCGCCGGAATAATAGGCGAAGCCGTCTATGTCCTTCACGGACAGGCCGGCATCGTCGGCGGCCGCGATGATCGCCTTGCAGACGAGCTCGTTCATCGTCTGCGGCAGCGATTTGCCGCGTCGGTAATATGGCGTGGCGCCGACGCCGACCAGCGCCGTCCTGCGTGCGATGCTCATCCCCAGCCCTTAGCCCCTGCCCTCGACCAATGCGCGCCCGATCACCAGCTTCTGCACCTCCGACGCGCCCTCGTAGATGCGCGTCGGGCGCACCTCACGATAGAGCTGCTCGACCACCGAGCCGCGCGTGACGCCCAGCCCGCCGAACAGCTGCACCGCCGAATCGATGGCGCGGCTCGCCGCCTCGCTGCCCAGAAGCTTGGCCATAGATGCCTCGCGCGTGCCGCGCGCGCCTGTCGTGTCCTTCACCCAGGCCGCACGGTAGACCGCGAGCGCCGCCGTCTCCAGGTCGATCGACATGTCGGCAATCTTGGTCTGCACGCCGGGGATCTGCGCCATGCTGCTGCCGAAAAGGTGGCGGCTGCGCACATGGGCGAGCGCCTCGTCGAAGGCGCGCCGACCCATGCCTATCGCCGCCGCACCGACCGAGGTGCGGAACACGTCGAAGGTCGCCATCGCCACGCCGAAGCCGCGGCCCGGCTCGCCGATGACGTCGGCCACCGGCACGCGGCAGCCGCGGAAAGCCATGGCGGCCAGCGGGTGCGGCGCCATCAGCTCGATCGGCGGGCCGTATTCGATGCCGGGATTGCCGGCGTCGACGATAAAGGCGGTCAGCCCGCGCGAGCCCGGCGCCTCGCCGGTGCGGGCGACCACGACATAGTGGTCGGCGATGCCGGCATTGGAGATGAAGGTCTTGTCGCCGTCGAGCACGTAGTGGTCGCCGTCGCGCCGCGCCGTCGTGGTGATCGAGGCGACGTCGGAGCCGGTGGCAGGTTCGGTCAGCGCGAAGGCGGCGATGGTTTCGCCGCGCCGGACGCGGTCGAGGTAGCGCGCCTTGTGGGCGTCGGTGCCGTGCATCCAGATCGCGCCGGTGCCGATGCCCTGCATGGCGAGCACCGCGTCGGCCAGCGCGCTCCTGTAGGCGACCGCCTCGCGCACGATGCAGAGCGAGCGCACGTCGATCGACCAGCGGCCCTCGGCGCCCTGCGACGGCACCGCGGGATCGAGCAGCCCGGCGTCGCCCAGCGACTTCGCGATGGCGCGGCAGGCGGTGGGAAACTCGGCCTCGTTCACCTCGTGGCCGACGGGCGGTTCCCATGCGGCGGCGCGCTCGGCAAGCGCGACGTGCCGCGCTTCGAAGAACGGCCACGGCCACAGATGCCACGCGCTCATAGAGGTCCTCCCGGTTCCACTCCTTGCCGCCGGTCGCCCGGCGAAGCGTTTCTACCACGGTGCAGGCTTATCTCAATAAAGAATGTCATTCTGTATATAGAATTTCGCTTGAATTCCCGATCCACGGGGTTTAGACATCGAGCGTGCCCGACGGGAGCGCGGTTGAGGAGACCGTGGCGCCGGGCCGATGGCCGGCGCGAGCTGCCGGTCGGGAGGATGGGGGACTGGCGGCGGGGCATTTGGCACCTCGTCCTCGGGGTCCCGCAGACACCGGCCGCGCGCATGTCGGCAGCGGTCCGCCACGACGGCGGAAGCCTTGAACGGGAGCGACATGCTTACCTATCCGCATTTCGAGCCGACCTACCCGCAGGACATGTGGGTGCTGCCGAAGATCCTCGAGCAGCAGGCGGTGAAGCGCGCCGACCGCCCGTTCCTGCAATGGACTGACGAAGGCACGCCGCTGACCTATGCGCAAGTCAATGCGCAGGTGAACCGCATCGCCCACGGGCTCGCCGCCAGCGGCGTCAGGAAGGGCGATATCGTCGTCCTATATCTGCCGAACTCGCTGGAATTCGTGCTGACCTGGTTCGCTTTGCAGAAGATCGGCGCGGTCGAGGCGCCGGTCGGCGAAATGCAGCGCGGCGCTTTCCTCGAACACCAGATCAAGCTGACCAAGGCCAAGGTGCTGGTCACCGAGCCGGAGCTGGTCGAGCGCGTCGCCGAGGTCGAGGACAACATCGCGACCGTCGAACGCTGCTACGTGATCGGCGGCCTCGGCGGCCTTGCGAAGGACGCACTGAAGCGCATCCGCCTGCTCGACCATGCCTCCCTCTACACCGACAACGAGGCCAATCCCGGCGTCGAGGTCACCCGCTTCGATACGGCAGCGATCCTTTACACCTCGGGCACGACGGGCTGGTCGAAGGGGGTCATCATGCCCCATTCGCAGTTCTACTTCTTCGCCGAGGAAGACCTGCAATTGATGAACCTCAAGGAGGACGACGTCTACATGACGGCGTTTCCGTTCATCCACGGCAACGCCCAGTTCCTAACCATCTACCCGACGCTGCTGGCCGGGGCGCACGCGGTGCTCTACCGCAAGTTCAGCGCTTCCGACTTCTTCGGGCGGGCACGGCGCTCGGGCGCCACCAAGGCGAACCTGCTCGGCGCGACCATGGCCTTCATCATGGCCTCGCCGCCGTCGCCGCAGGACAGGAACCACAGGCTGCGCACCATCTACGCCGCGCCGCTCGCCGTCGACCTCGCGGAAAAGTTCGTCGAACGCTTCGGCCCGATCGAGTTCATGGACGGCTTCGGCCAGACCGAAATCTCCAACGTCTTCATGACGCCGCGCGGGGCAAAGCGACCGGCCGGTTCTTCCGGCGTGCTCGTCGACCAGTGGTTCGAGGTACGGCTCGTCGATCCCGAGACCGACGAGGAGGTTCCGGAAGGCGAGATCGGTGAACTGGTGATGCGCCACAAGCGGCCGGGCACCATCTCCAACGGCTATCTCGGCATGCCCGAGAAGACCGTCGAGACCTGGCGCAATCTCTGGTTCCACACGGGTGACGCGCTGAAGCGCGACCCCGAAGGCTGGTATTATTTCGTCGACCGCGTGAAGGACGCGCTCCGCCGCCGCGGCGAGAACATTTCGTCCTTCGAGGTCGAGTCCGTGGTGCGGTCGTTCCCGGCCGTTGCCGAGTGCGCCGTCGTCGGCGTCAAGGCCGACGAGCAGGGCGGCGAGGACGAGGTGAAGGCCTGCGTCGTGCTCAAGGACGGCGCCACCCTTGACCATGATGCGCTGATCGAATGGTGCGAGACGCGCATGGCCCCCTACATGGTGCCGCGCTACGTCGAGGTGATGGCGAGCCTGCCGCAGACGCCTTCGGAGAAGGTGAAGAAGAAGGAGCTGCGCGAGGCCGGCGTGACCGCGGCGACCTGGGACCGGCAGCGCGCGGCGTCCGGCCGGCGCAGGAGCGCCTGAGGGCGGGCGGAACCATGCTGAACCCTGCCCCTGCAACCATCGAGCCGCGCGCCGTCGAGACGGAATTCCACGGCGAGGTCGCGCTGGTCGCACTGAACCGCCCCGACCAGCTCAACGCGATCAACGAGGAAATCCGCCTGCTGCTGCCGCAGGTTCTGGAGGAACTGGAGCACGACGACGCGGTGCGCGTCATCCTGCTGCACGGGGGTACCGCGCGCGGCTTCTGCGCCGGCGCCGACATCAAGGAAATCCGTGCGGCCGAAACCGCGCTGCAGGTGCGCGAGCGCAACATGCGGCGGGCCTGGATTGACGGTTTCGACCGTGTCACCAAGCCGGTGATCGCGGCGGTGCACGGCCACTGCCTCGGTGGCGGCATGGAGATGGCGCTCGCCTGCGACATCCGCATCGCCTCGCCCGACGCCGTGTTCGCCCTGCCCGAGACGGGGCTGGGGCTGATCCCGGGCGCGGGCGGCACGCAGCGGCTGCACCGCCTTGTCGGCCAGGGTCGCGCGCTCGACCTTTTGCTGACGGGCGACCGCATCGACGCGGCCGAGGCGCATCGCATCGGGCTGGTGACGCGGCTCGCCGCCGACCGCCAGAGCCTTCTGGACGAGGCACTCGCGCTGGCGCAGCGTATCGCTGGCCGCGCGCCGCTCGCTACCGCCTACGTGAAAGAGGCCGCCAGGGCGGCAGGCGACCTGACGCTCGCCGCCGGCCAGGCGCTCGAGCGCAACCTGTTCGCACTGCTGTCGACCACGGCCGACAAGGCCGAGGCGGCGCGCGCCTTCAAGGAAAAGCGCAAGCCGGTGTTCGGCGGGAAATGAGCGTCACAGCGCCGCCGCGGCCACGCATGCATGAGGGAACAGAAGTGACAGTCCTGAGCAAGACAATCGTGGTGGGCGCCGGCCAGATGGGCATCGGCATCGCTCACGCATTCGCGGTGGCCGGCGCGCCGGTCGTTATGGTCGACATCAAGGACGAGGCGCTCAGCAAGGCCAAGGCGGCGGTGACCAAGATCGTCGACGACGGCGTCCGACTCGGCAAGGTGGACGCGGCCGTCTCGGCGCGCGTGGCCGCGGGCCTTTCGACCTCGACGGATCTGGTGGCCTCCGCCAAGGGTGCGACCCTGATTGTCGAGACCGCGTCGGAAGCGCTCGCCGTCAAGCTGGACATCATGCGCACGGTCGACGCCGTGCTGGCCGACGAAGCCATCGTCGCCACCAACACTTCGGCGCTGAGCATCACCGAGATTGCCGCTGCGACCAAGCGCCCGGAGCGCGTGGTGGGCATGCATTTCTTCAATCCCGTCCACAAGATGAAGCTGCTGGAGATCATACGCGGCATCGCCACGTCTGACGACACGGTGGCGCGCACGCAGGCCATCGGCGCGGCGATCGGCAAGGCGACCATCGTGGTCAACGAGGCGCCGGGCTTCACCACCAGCCGCATCTCGGCGCTGCTCGGCAACGAGGCGATGTGGATGCTGTCGGAAGGTGTCGCCACCGCCGAGGACATCGACACCTCGCTGCGGCTCGCGTTCAACCACCCGATGGGGCCGCTGGAACTCGGCGACATGACCGGCTGGGACACGCGCCTGTCGGTGCTCCATTATCTGCACCAGACGCTGGGCGAGAAGTTCCGCCCCTGCCCGCTCATCATCAAGATGGTCAAGGCCGGCCGCTACGGCCGCAAGGTCGGCCACGGCGTCTACAAATATGTGGACGGCCAGAAGGTCCCCGGCTCGGGGCTAAGGGCATTCTGATGCGCGAGGCCGTCATCGTCGACGCGGTCCGCACGCCGGTCGGGCGCTTCCGCGGCGCGTTCTCCAAGGTGCGGGCCGATCATCTCGGCGCCGTCGTGCTCGAGGCGCTGGTCAGGCGCAACGGCATCGACGCCGCGCAGGTGGACGACGTCATCTTCGGCTGCGTCACCCAGATCGGCGAGCAGAGCGCCAACATCGCGCGCACGGCGCTGCTGTCGGCCGGCTGGCCGATCGGCGTTCCGGGCATCACCATCGACCGCAAGTGCGGCTCGTCGGAGGTCGCGCTGCACAATGCGGTGGGCGCGATCGTCAGCGGCGCGGCCGACATCGTCGTGGCCGGCGGCGCCGAGAACATGAGCCGCGTACCGATGGGCAGCAACCGCGACATCCACGGCGAGGCCTTCGGCTTCGCGGTGCTGGAGCGGTTCGGCAACGCGTCGCAGGGCGAGGGCGCCGAGCGGGTCGCCGACAAATGGCAGCTCACCCGTGACCAGCTCGACGAATATGCGATTCGCAGCCATCGCCGCGCGGCCGCGGCGAGCGACAGCGGCCGCTTCGATGGCGAGATCGTGCCGGTGCGGGTCGCCGACTGGCAGGAGCGCTCGGCCGAGGCGTCGGACGCGGTGGTGACGAAGGACGAGACGATCCGCCGCGACACCTCGCGCGAGAAGCTCGGCACGCTCAAGACCAGTTTTCGCGAGAACGGCCGCGTCACCGCCGGCAACGCCTCGCAGATATCGGACGGCGCGGCGGCGCTGCTGGTGATGGAGGCCGAGACGGCGAAGCGGCACGGGCTGAAGCCCCGCGCCCGCGTGGTGGCGATGACGACGGTCGGCTCCGACCCGGAGCTGGTGCTGACCGGCCCGATCGAGGCGACGCGCAAGGTGCTGGCGCGCGCCGGGCTTTCCATCGGCGACATTGACCTCTACGAGGTCAACGAGGCTTTCGCGCCGGTGCCGCTGATGTGGCTGGCCGAGACCGGCGGCGATCCGGACAAGCTCAACGTCAACGGCGGCGCCATCGCGCTCGGCCATCCGCTCGGTGCCAGCGGCGCCCGGCTGATGACCACGCTTCTGAACGAACTTGAGCGGCGCGGCGGCCGCTACGGGCTGCAGACAATGTGCTGCAATGGCGGGCTCGGCACCGCCACCATCATCGAGCGGCTCTGAGCCGGCAAACGATACGGGAGGTTTTCATGCGCCAGGTTCGCATCGGGCAGACGGGCATGTCGGTCGGCGCGGTCGGCCTCGGCTGCATGGGCATGTCTGAATTCTACGGCGAGCGCGACGACAACAATTCCATGCGCACGCTGGAGCGCGCGCTGGAGATCGGCGTGACCATGTTCGACACGGCCGACATGTATGGCCGCGGCCACAACGAGACGCTGGTTGGGCAGCTCGCCGCCGGGCGCCGCGATAAGATGTTCATCGCCTCGAAGTTCGGCGTGGTGCGCGATCCGAACGGGCCGAACGGCAGCCTCTACGACCGTGACCTCGACAATTCGCCCGCCTATATCCGCAAGAGCTGCGACGCCTCGCTGAAGCGGCTCGGCACCGACCACATCGACCTCTACTACATCCACCGCATGGACCACGCGGCAAAGCTGGAGGACTCGATCGGCACGCTGGGCGAACTGGTGAAGGCCGGCAAGGTGCGGGCCATCGGCCTGTCCGAGATCAGCGCCGACGTGCTGCGTCGCGCTCACGCGATCCACCCGATCGCCGCGCTGCAGTCGGAATATTCGCTGTGGCACCGCGACGTCGAGGAGGAGATCCTTCCGGCCTGCCGCGAAATCGGCGCGACCTTCGTCGCCTACTCGCCGCTCGGCCGCGGCTTCCTCACCGGCGCGGTCACCAGCACCTCGACGCTGGCCAGCAACGACCTGCGGCTCAACGCGGAGCGCTTCCGCGACGAGAATCTGGAGAAGAACCTGGCGCTGCTCGACACGATCAAGGCGCTGGCGGCCGACAAGGGCGCCACGCTCGGCCAGATCGCCATCGCCTGGCTGCTCGGCCAGGGCGACGACATCGTGCCGATCCCCGGCACCAAGCGGATCAAGTATCTGGAAGAGAATGTCGGCGCCGAGAAGGTGCGGCTGACCCGCGCCGAGCTCGACAATCTCGCCTCGATCCTGTCGCCCGAGGCGATCGCCGGCTCGCGCGTGTGGAAGGCGGCGCCCGACGCGCGGTAACGCGCGGTAGTCCCGGAGCTCAGTGCTCGATGATGCGGGCGACGCGGCCGGCGAACTCGCTGAGGTCGTCGACGATCTCCGGCACGCGCGCATCCGAGAACTGACCGGAGAACATCGTCGCGGTTACTGCCATCACCGCAGTGCCGTCGCGGTCGAGGATCGGTACGGCGAGCGACACGGTGCCGGCGGCGAAGTTGCCGTCATCACGCGCCCAGCCCTTGCTGCGCGTCTCGCGGACCTGCCGCTTGAACTCGGCGAAGGTCAGCGGCACGTTCCAGTTGATCTCGCGGAAGCGCGCCTCAAGGTCGTCCTCGGTGATATCGGTGAAGGCCGCGAACAGCCGGCCGGTGGCGCCGATGAACAAAGGCAGCCGCTGCCCCACCGTCATCTGGATGCGCATCGCGCTGCGCGCCACCGCACTGTAGACGAGCACCTTGCGACTCGACGACACCGGCTGCCACAGCGTCAGCGTCACGTTGCGCGCATTGGCGATGCGCTCCATCAGCGGCCGCACGGTGGAGAGATCGCCGCCAAGCGCGGTTGCGCCGCGCGCCAGCTCCATGATGCCGAGGCTGATCGAATAGGTCTTGCTCGACGGCTCGAAGGTGACCAGATCCTCCACCGCCAGCGTGCGCAGGATGTTGAAGCAGGTCGAGGTGTTGATCTTGGTGTCCTTGGCGATGCGCGAAACGCCCATCGGCTCGGTGGCAGCAGCGAGATAACGCAGGATCTTCACGGCGCCGGTGACGGCGCCTACGAGCTTGCCGGATGGCACGGCCTTTGCCGGCGCCGCGGCCCTGGCCGGCGCGGCCCGTGCAGGCGTGAAGGGCTCCGAGTCGGTCTCGACCGCGGCGGCGGAGGTCTTGCGTCTGGCCATGCTGAGGGTTGAAATCCGTTTTCCAGTGCGCTCGTCTAACAGGAATTCGCGATAGAGAATAGGATTGTCAAACTGCGCCTATCGCGTCTTCCACTATCAAACGCCGGAACGCCTTTTTCTTTATCGAGAATATCATTCTTGATATGGAATGGTATCTGCGCTAGTTGACGAGCCGAGGAGACGCCCGATCGTACGGCGCTGGAGGACGATCTGACATGACGGAGCTTTCGCTGCCGCCGCATCTGGCCACGGGCGGCGCACCGCTTGCCGGCCTCGGCGGCCTGCGCCGCGAGGTCCGCGCCTTCGTCGCCGAGGAGGTCGCGCGCGGCAGCATCACGCTCGGCCAGCAGACCTGGACCACCTTCGACCGCGATTTCTCGCGCCGCGCAGCCGCGCGCGGCTACGTCGCGATGACCTGGCCGAAACGTTATGGCGGCCACGAGCGCAGTGCGACCGAGCGCTACGTGGTCTGCGAGGAACTGCTTGCGGCCGGCGCGCCGCTCGGCTCGCACTGGATCGCCGACCGCCAGAGCGGCCCGCAGATCCTGCGCCACGCAACCGATGCGGTGCGGGACAGTATTCTGCCGCGCATCGCCGCGGGCGAATGCACCTTCGGCATCGGCATGAGCGAGCCGGATTCGGGCTCGGACCTGTCGTCGATCCGCACGCGCGCCGAGCGCGTTAACGGCGGCTTCACGCTGCACGGCCGCAAGATCTGGACCACCAACGCGCAACATGCCGACTACCTGATCGTGCTCTGCCGCACCGAGCCGCGCGGCGAAAACCGCTACGCGGGGTTGTCGCAGCTCGTGGTGCCGCTCGACGACCCGAAGGTCAGTGTGCGGCCGCTGACCAACCTGGCCGGTGTGCAAGAGCTGAACGAGGTCGTCTTCGACGGCAATTTCGTGCCCGAGGCCAATCTGCTCGGCAAGGGCGGCGACGGCTGGAAGCTGGTGACCGAGGAGCTCGGTTTCGAGCGCTCCGGCCCCGACCGTATCCTGTCGACCTTCGGCGTGCTGACCGTCATGGCCGACCTCGCGGGCAGGACGCCTGACCGCCACGCGGCGGTCGAGATCGGCCGGCTCGTTGCTCGCGTCACCGCCATCCGCAGCCTGTCGCTGGCCATCGCCGAACGACTGGCTCACCGTCTGCCCGTCGGCGGGATGGCCACGGTGATGAAGGACATGGGCACGACTCTGGAGCAGGAGATCCCCGAGGTCGCGCGCCGCCTGCTCGACCTGGTACCGTCGCCCGAGGGCGACCGCCATGCCGCGGCGCTGGCGACCGCCATCCTCAACGCGCCGTGCTTTACCCTGCGCGGCGGCACGCGCGAAATCCTCAAGGGCATCATCGCCCGGGAGCTTGGCTTGAGATGAGCGACACCGCACGCATGCTGGACGAGACCGCCGCGCGGCTGCTCGAGCGCCATGCGGGCGACGACGCCGCGCTGATGCGCGAGGCGGTGGAGGCTGGGCTGTTCCTTGTGCTGGTCGGCGAGGACGACGGAGGTTTCGGCGGCGGCTTCGCCGAAGCGGCGGCGATCGCGCGTCAATGGGGCCGGCACGCCGCACCGCTGCCCGTCGTGGAACTGATGATCGGTGCGCGCCTCGCCGCGCTTGCGGAGAAAACCGATCTGGCGGGGCGCACGACGGCGGCGCTGGCCATCGGCGACGCGGCGGTGGCTGCCCCGCTGTTTCCCGGCGCGGAAGCCGCCTTCGTCCTGCGCGCGGCGGGCATGCTGTCGCTGGGCGAAGCCGGCATCGGCGCCGCCGCGCCCGCCTCGTTGGCGCACGAGCCCTTCGCCGCGCTGGCAGGCGAGCGTCGGCTCGACGGCATCGACGCGGATGCGCTTGCGCAGGTGCGCGCCGGAGCGGCGCTGCTGCAGGCGGCGGCCATGACCGGGGCGATGGCGCGCGTGCTGGAGATCGCCACCGACTACGCCAACACGCGCAACCAGTTCGGCCGGCCACTGGGCAAGTTCCAGGCGATCCAGAATCTGATCGCGGATGCCGCGTCCGAGCTGCTGATCGCCGAGGCCGTTGCCGGCGCGGGTCTCGCCGCGCTGGACCGTGGTGATGCCACCCCGCTCGACTGGCTGGCGGCGAAGGCGCAGGCCGGCCGCGCGGCGACAGTCGTTGCGGCCAACATCCATCAGGTCATGGGCGCGATCGGCTTCACCGACGAACATGAGCTGCATCGCTACACCAAGCGCCTGTGGACCTGGCGCGACCGCTGGGGCCGCCAGTCCTGGTGCGAGGCCGAGATCGGCCGTATGGCCTGCGCGGCGGGGGGGGCGGGCCTGTGGCCGCTGATCGCCGACCGAGGCGCCCAAGACGCAGCATAGTTTGGAGGAAGCATTGTCCGACACGCCTGTCCTGATCGAGCGCCGCGGGCGCATCGCGATCCTCACCCTCAACGAGCCGAAGACGCGCAACGCGCTGTCGGACGGCGTGATCCGCGACCTCGTCAGCTTCCTGCGGGACGCCAACGGCGACGCCTCGCTCAGCGCCATCGTGCTGACCGGCGCGGGCGATGCCTTCTCCTCCGGCGGCAACGTGCAGGACATGTACCGCAGGTCGCACGCCATGTTCGCCGGCAGCCCGCACGACATGCAGGAAGGCTACCGCAACCACATCCAGCAGATTCCGCTCGCCTTCCACGACCTCGACGTGCCGGTGGTCGCCGCGGTGAATGGCGTCGCCGTCGGCGCCGGCTGCGACCTCGCCTGCATGGCCGACATCCGCATCGCCTCGCCGGCGGCGAAGTTCGCGGAGAGTTTCCTGCGCGTCGGCCTCGTGCCGGGCGACGGCGGCGCGTGGTTCCTACCGCGCGTGGTCGGCATGCCGCGTGCCGTCGAGATGGCGCTGACCTGCGACATGGTCGATGCAGAGCGGGCCGAGCGCTGGGGGCTGGTGACGCGCGTCGTGCCGGCCGAACGACTGCTCGACGAGGCCATTGCGCTGGCGGAGAAGATCGCGGCGTTCCCGCCGCGCAGCGTGCGCCTCAACAAGCGGCTGATGCGCAAGTCTGCGGCGATGTCCCTGCCCGACAGCCTTGAGCTCGCTGCGGCCTTCCAGGCCATCGTCCAGAACACCGCCGACCAGGCCGAGGCGGTCGCCGCTCTGGTCGAGAAGCGCGCGCCGAACTACACGGGCAAATAGGCTCAGGCGGCGTAGCCGAACACACCGGCGTCGAGCGCGACGCCGCGCCGCGTGCTGGCGCGGAACATGGCCTCACCCTGCCCCGTGCGCCACGCGTCGATTTCCAGCGCTTCGCCGGGAAACACAATGCCGGCGAACCGCACGTCGAGGGCGCGGAAGCGCGAGACTTCCCAGTCGCAAAGGCGGCCGAGCAGCGCCATGCCGGCGATGCCGAAGCTGGCGAGCCCGTGCAGGATGGGCCGCTCGAAACCGGCCGCGCGCGCGAAGGCGGGATCTGAATGCAGCGGGTTGAGGTCGCCGGACAGCCGGTAGATCAGCGCCTGCTGGGGTAGCGTGGGGACCGCAAAGGTGAGATCGGCCGCCCGCTGCGGCAGCGGCCTGCGCGGCGGCGGCGCCTCGCGCGTCGATCCGCAGCCGCCATCCCTGCGGCAGAAGATGCTGGAAGAGAGCGTTGCCAGCGGCGCCCCCCCGTCCGCGTCCTCGATGGCTTCGCTGACGAAAATCTGCGCGCCACGCGAGCCGCGATCGACCACCCCGGTCGGCCGCGTGACGCGCCGTGCATGGCCGGCAGACGGCAGCGGCCGGTGCAGTTCGAGCCGCTGCTCGCCATGCAGAACGGCTGATGCGTCGATGCCTGTCGGCTGCTGCTCGATCCAGAAGCCGCTATAGCCGAGCACGACCGCCATCGTCGGCGCCGCCTGAAGGTACGGGCCGTCGAGGAAGCGCAGCTGGCGCGGATCGAGCGGGTCGGAGCCGAGGCCAACGCCGAGCGCATAGAGCGCGCAGTCGCGCGCGCTCCAGCGCTGTTCGGTCGGGGGAATCTCGAGCGCCAGCAGGGCGTTCGCGTCGATCATGTCGGCCTCCGCATATCATTCTGCATAAAGAACATCATTCGCGATAGAGATAATCGCTTGCCGACACTCCATCCGGCTTGTAGCTTCCCGGCAGGAGGAACCGCCATGCTCGACCGTGCCGCCGCAGCGGATTGCGAAGTCCTGCGCCCGAACCTTTTCGTCGGCAGGTCGGCGTTTGTGTCGGGAGCCGGTTCCGGGATCGGGCGGGCCATCGCGTTGCGCCTCGCCGCGCTCGGCATGACCGTGTTCGGGACCGGCCGCCGCGAGGACAAGCTGGCCGAAACGGCGGCGATGGCCGATGGCCATGCGGGCCGCATCCTCTACCGGACCTGCAATTTGCGCGATCCGGAAGCCGCCGAGGCGCTGGTGCGCGAGGCCGGCGAGGCGCACGGCATCGACCTGCTGGTCAACAATGCCGGCGGCCAGTTCTATGCGCCGGCCACCGAGATCACCCGCAAGGGCTGGGACGCCGTCATCGACGTCAACCTCAGCGCCATCTTCACGGTGACGAAGGCCGCCTACCCTTTCCTCAGGCGCTCGCGCGGCGCGGTCGTGTCGATCTCGCTGTCGGGCGTTGACCGCGGCTCCATGGGGCTGGCGCATTCGCTGGCGGCGCGCGCCGGCGTGCTCGCGATGACGCGTACCATGGCGCTGGAATGGGCCAGGGACGGTATCCGCCTCAACTGCATCGGCCCCGGCGTGGTGATGAGCGAAGGCCTGGACAACCCGACCGCGCAATCCATGCTGGCATCGCTGGTGGAAGCGACGCCGATGGGCCGCGCGACCTCGGTGGCGGAGGTCGCCGAACTCGTGGCCTTCCTGGCCAGCCCAGCCGGGGCGCTGATGTCCGGTCAGCTCGTCCAGATCGACGGCGCGGCGCATCTGGGCGCCGGCCTGCACATGATAAAGATCTAGCCATGGCCGGCGCGGCGGAAGGTGCGCTTGCGGGTATCCGCATCGTCGAGTTCGTCGGGCTCGGTCCCGCGCCTTTCGCGGCCATGCTGCTGGCCGACATGGGGGCGGACGTGGTCCGCGTCGATCGGCCGGGCGCGGTGCAGGTCGTGCCCGACCGGGTGACTGGGCGCAGCCGCCCCACCGTCGCCGCCGACCTCAAGAATCCGGCCGATCTCGACCAGGTCCGCGCGCTGGTCGACGGCGCCGACGCGCTGATCGAGGGATTTCGGCCGGGCGTGATGGAGCGGCTGGGCCTCGGCCCCGAAATGCTGCTCGCCCGCAATCCGCGCCTAGTCTACGGCCGCATGACCGGCTGGGGTCAGGATGGGCCGATGGCGCCCTATGCCGGTCACGACATCAACTACATCTCCATCACCGGCGCGCTCGCCGCGATCGGCCCGGCCGAACGCTCGGTGCCGCCACTCAACCTGGTCGGCGACTACGGCGGCGGCGCGCTCTATCTGGCCTTGGGCCTGCTCGCGGGTGTCATTTCGGCGGGACGCACCGGCAGGGGCCAGATTATCGATGCCGCCATGGTGGACGGTGCGGCATCGTTGATGTCCCTGTTTGTCGAGATGCGCGCAGCTGGCATGTGGACCGACCGCCGCGAGGCCAACATGCTGGACGGCGGGGCGTCCTATTACGGCACCTATCGCTGCGCCGACGGGCTTGAGGTCGCGGTTGGCGCCATCGAGCCGCAGTTTCACACCGAGCTGATCAGGCATCTGGGGCTGGACGCAGCAGATTTTTCAGACCGAATGGACCCGGCGTCGTTCGCGGGGCTGCGCGAGAAGCTGGCCGCGCGGATCGCCACGCGCAACCGCGCGGAGTGGCTCGCACTGCTGGAACGTTCGGACGCCTGCTTCACGCCCGTCGTGCCGCTCGCCGACGCTCCGGACCACCCGCATCTCGCCGCCCGCGGCACTTTTGTGGTGCACGATGGGCTGGTGCAGCCGGCGCCAGCCCCGCGCTTCTCGACAACCCCGTCGCGGATCTACGGCGAGCGCCGCCGGCCTCTGTCGCTCCAGGATGCGCTAGCGCGCTGGAGCTTGTCTAGGCAAGATTGAGCCGTGTCCATCGAAAGGCAGACCGTCCAAAGGCCGGATTTCTGCCTCCAGCCGACAAAATCGGCCCGCAGCGCCCCGCTGAAAGGCAATATGCCTTGACATGTTGCTGAATCTATCGGAAAAGTTGTCTGTATAACTATTGCCGCGGGAGGCCGCCTTGCTGGGTGACGGTAGCGTCAAGTTCGCCGTGAACGTGAACGAGTTCACGCACAACGCCGACTGGAACGGCATGATGGAGTTCATCACCACGGCCGACCGTCTCGGCTTCGACAAGATGCGCTTCGTCGACCACGTCGTGGGCGTCGTGGCGGAGAAGCATCCGGAGATGGACCAGACGCCGTACACGCATGTCAGCGCGCACCACGAGGTGTTCACGCTGATGGCCTACCTCGCGGCTCTGACCAAGGACATCAAGCTGGTCACCGGCGTGCTCAACCTGCCGCAACGCCAGACAGCGCTTGTCGCCAAGCAGGCGGCCGAGGTCGACTTCCTTTCCGGCGGTCGCGTGCTGCTCGCCTGCGGGCTCGGCTACAACTCGGTCGAATACGAGGCGATGGGCTGGTCGCTGAAGGATCGCGCCAAGCGCGTCGACGAGCAAATTCCGCTGCTGCGCCGCCTGTGGACCGAGGACGCCGTGACCCACGAGGGCGTTTTCGACACGATGCACGATGTCGGCATCAACCCCAAGCCGAGGCAGCAGCCTATCCCGATCTGGCTGGGCGCCGGCCGGACCGACAATCCTGTGCCGCCGGAAGCGGCGGAGAAGCGCATCGCCCGCATCGCCGACGGCTGGTGCCCGCTGTTCGCCGTGCCGAAGGGCGAGCGCACTTTGAACGACGAGGCGATCGCCTCGATCAAGCGCGTCAACCAGTATGCCCGCGAGTTCGGTCGCAATCCCGAGAAGGAGCTGGCGCTGGAGATCGGCATCCATCCCTCCGGCAAGCCGAAGCAGCAGGTGCTGGACGAGATCAAGGCGCTGCGCGAGCTGGGCGCCGCGCACCTGCATGCCCGCTTCACCGGCAAGTCGGCTCGCGAGCAGATCGACGAGATGAAGCGCTTCGCCGATTTCGTATCGTAGTCGGCCAGCCAACCAAGAGAGACAGGGAGCGCGCGATGAGCGGCAAATATTACGAGGAACTCGAGCCTGGCATGGTGTTCAAGCATGTCGTCACCCGCACGGTGACCGACATCGACAACATCCTGTTCACCACGCTCGCCCACAACGACCAGCCGCTGCATCTGGACGACGAGTTCTCCAAGAAGACGCTGCACGGCACCCGCGTGGTCAACAGCCTGTGGACGCTGTCCTTCATCGGCGGCATCTCGGTGCGCGACACGACGCTGGGCACCACGCTGGGCAACCTCGGCTACGAGGAGATCCGCTTCCCCAACCCGGTGCGCATCGGCGACACGCTGCGCGGCGAGACGCACATCGTGTCGAAGCGCGAGAGCAAGAAGCACCCGACCGCCGGCATCGTGATCTTCAAGCACTATGGCTACAACCAGCGCGACGAGGTGGTGGTCACCGCCGTGCGCGCCGGCCTGATGATGAAGAAGTCGGGCGCGGTCCGCTAAGCCGCCGGCGGACGGACACCGATCCCACAGGAGGAATCATGTCGAGCAGAATTGATCTGACGGCGGGCGCCGTCGCGCTTGCGGCCGCGCTGTCGCTGGGCGTCCACGCCGCCCAGGCGCAGGACAAGGTCCGCGTCGCGGCGGCGGCCATCAACATCGCGCACGCGCCGATCGCGCTCGCCGCGGCCGACCCGTCGGTCTTCGGCGCGCACGGGATCGACGTCGAGGTGACCGACCTGCGCGGTGCGGCGCCCAACTGCATCGCCGCGCTGATCTCGGAGGCCGTCGAGATCTGCCAGGTCGGCACGCCGACCGGCACGGACGCCATCGCCGAGGGCGCCGACCTCGTTGCCGTCGCCATCGCCACCGGCCCGAACGGCGAGTTCGTGCTGTCGTCGAAGACGGTGGCCGGCCTGCCCGTGAAGGTCGACGGTCCGGTCGCCGAGCGCATCAAGGCTCTGGCCGGCCTGTCGATGGTCACGTCGGCGCCGGGCAGCGCCTACTACACCATGTTCGACTCCATGATGCAGACCGTCGGGCTCGGCATATCGGACGTGCGCTATCGCACGCTGGCCGACGTGCAGGCCATGATCGAAGGAATCCGCAACGAGCAGTTCGACGGCGCCCTGTGGACGGTCGGCTCGCTGAGCCCGGTCGTGGTCGAAGGCAAGGGCGTGCGCTGGATCAGCTTCGCCCGCGGCGACGTCGAGGACTTCCAGGGCCTCCCCTTCATCACCGCCTTCGCCCGCAAGGCCTGGGTGGAGCAGAATCCGGATGTGGCGAAGCGCATTCACGACGCCTATGCCGAGGCGAACCTGCGCCTGCGCGACAGGCCCGAGGAATCGGCCGAGCTGATCCGCGCCAAGTTCTTCCCCGACCTTGATGCAGCGTTCTGGAACGACGGCTACACCCAGGCCGTGCCGACCTTCATCCAGGGCGCCGGCGTCAACGCCGCTGCGTGGCAGCGCTTCCTCGACATCCAGAAGTCGAGCTCGGGCAAGGACTACTCCCGCGCCGCGTTCGAGAACGTCGTACTGGAAGCCGCCCGCGCCGACTGACCCGATCCCCCGCCCCCGCCCCCTTTCGGGCGGACGGCATCGCATCGCCGCACCGGAGCGCCGCCATGGACTACAATCTGACCGAAGACCAGATCGCCATCCGCTCCGCGGTCGAGGCGATCATGCAGGACTTTCCGGACGAGTACTGGGAAGGCAAGGACGACCGCCACGAATTCCCGTGGGAGTTCTACAACGCATTCGTCTCCAACGGTTTCCTGGGCGTCACGATTCCGGAGAAATTCGGCGGGTCGGGCCTCGGCCTGACGGAAGCCGCGCTGATCCTCGGCGCGGTGTCCGGCTCGGGTGCCGGACTGTCGGGCTGTACGGCCGTGCATGTCGGCATCTTCGGCATGAGCCCGGTGGTCAAGTTCGGCGGCGACGCGATGCGGGAGAAGTACTTGCCGCAACTCGTGTCGGGCGAGCTGCATGTCTGCTTCGGCGTCACCGAGCCCGACGCCGGCACCGACACGACCAAGATCACCACCTTCGCGAAGCGCGACGGCGACCACTACGTGGTCAACGGCCGCAAGGTGTGGACCTCCAAGGCCGAGCAGTCGAACAAGGTGATGCTGCTCACCCGCACTACGCCGCTCGACCAGTGCAGGAAGAAGACGGACGGCATGACGCTGTTCCTCGCCGACCTCGATCCGTCGGCGGTGACGATCAGGCCGATCCCGAAGATGGGCCGCAACGCGATCTCGTCGTGCGAGGTCTGGTACGACAATCTCAGGGTGCACGAGAGCGATCGCATCGGTGAGGAAGGCCGCGGCTTCCACTATCTGCTCGACGGCCTAAACGCCGAGCGCATCCTCGTCGCCTACTCCGCCATCCAGCTCGGCCGCGTCGCGATCAAGCGTGCCACGCAATACGCCAAGGACCGCAAGGTGTTCGGTCGCGCCATCGGCCAGAACCAGGGCATCCAGTTCCCGCTGGCCGACTCGCTGGCCAAGCTGGAGGCGGCAGAGATCCTGACGTTGAAGGCAGCCTGGCTCTACGACAACGAGCTGCCCTGCGGCGACCTCGCCAACATCGCCAAATACCTCGCCACGGAAGCCGCCTTCGAGGCGACCGACCGCGCCATGCAGACGCTCGGCGGCTTCGGCTATGCACGCGAGTTCCACGTCGAGCGCTACTTCCGCGAGGCGCGCGTGTGGAAGATCGCGCCGATCTCGCAGAACCTCGTGCTGTCTTACATCGGCGAGAAGATGCTCGGGCTGCCGCGCTCGTTCTGAACGGAGCCTGAACGGAGGACACCATGAACGCGCCAGCCGACCTTGCCGCACTCGCGCGGCGCATAGACCGGATAGAGTCGCGCACGGCCATCGCGGAGCTGTGCACCACGTATGCCCGCGCGTGCGACGACCGCGACATGGCGCTGCTCGGCAGCCTGTTCACCGAGGACTGCACCTTTGAATCGCGCGACGGTTCGCGGTTTCATACCGGCCGCCACGCCATCGTTGAGATGTACAAGGTGCGTTTCCGCGCGCTCGGGCCGACTTATCACTGGACGCACGATCTTGTGGTCAGGTTCGACGAGGCGGACGACGATCTGGCACGCGGCCAGCTTCTCGGCCATGCCGAGTGCTTCCGCAACGGCCAGGCGATGGTCGCGGCCATGCGCTACGATGACACATATCGCCGCGAGGGCGGCGCGTGGCGCATCCATCGTCGGATGCTTTCCTATTTCTACTACATGCCGGTCGGCGAATACGCCGAAGGGTTGGGGTCGCCCATGCGCATGCGCGCCTATGGCGACCGGCGACCGGCCGACTATCCGGAGAAGCTGCCGACCTGGACGACCTGGGAACAGGCTTGACAATGGCCCCGCAGCTGACCGCCGAGGACCGCGTCGAGATCGGCGAGTTGCTCGCCCGCTACAACCAAGCGATCGACCATTTCGAGGCCGAGGAGTGGGCGTCGCTGTTCACGCAAGACGGCGTGCTGTCGGCGAACGGGACCGTGCGCGCCAGCGGTCGCGAGCGGCTGGCCGCCTATGTGGCGAGCCGCCGCGAGGCGGGCGGGCCGCACATCCGCCATGTGCTGACCAACATCGTGATCGACCCGGCCGAGCAAGGCGCGAGGGTACGCGCCTACGTGCTCGCCTTCAGGATCGATGACTGGACCGGCATACCCTACGTGCTCGGCGAGTATGACGACGAGCTGGTGCGGGAGCGGGGAGCCTGGCGATTCCGGTTGCGGCGCATGAACGTCGTCGCGGGCAGGTCGGCGACCGGGCGTTGACTGCTCCCTATACAATTTCTCAATAGAGAATATCATTCTCATTCTTTGACAGGTGACGAAACTCCTGCTAGCGTTCACCTGCTATACGGAGGAAACCTATGCAATTCAGTATCTTGGCCGCCGGGCGCGCAGCCCGGCGAACGGCTCTTCTTTGCGCCTCGGCGGTGTTGCTGGCGGGGTCCGCCCACGCAGCGGACGCGCTCAAGATCGGCGCTTCGGCGATCTCGATCGTCAACTCGCCGGCCCCGCTGACCGCGGCGAAACCGGATTTGTTCGAGGCGCAGGGCATCGCGCCGGAGATCATCGACTTCCGCGGCTCCTCGCCCAACTGCATCAATGCCGTGCTGTCAGGCGACGCCGACCTATGCCAGGCCGGCACGACCACCGGCATGGACGCGATTGCTGAAGGCGCGGCGCTGAAGGTGGTTGCCATCTTCGCGCGCCCGGCGATCGAGATCGTCGTGTCGAGCAAGGCCGTGGCAGCGTCCGGCGTGGCCGAGAGCGCGCCAGTCGAACAGAAGCTCGGCATGCTCAAGGGCCTGCGCTTCTCTTCCTCGCCCCCCGGCAACGCCAACTACACGCTGCTGACCGAGATGTTGAAGTCTGCCGGCCTCACCCCGCAGGACGTGCAGTACCAGACGCTCACCGACACCACGGCGATGATCGAGTCCATGCGCAACGACCGCATCGACGCGGCCATGTGGAGCGTGGGTCCGCTCAGCAACCTGCTGCAGGACAACACCGGCGTGCGCTGGGTCAGCATCGGCCGCGGCGATGTGCCGTCGCTGGCCGAAATCCCCTACGTGTCGGTGTTTGCCCGCGCCAGCTGGGTGGACGAGAACCCGGACCTGGTGAAGCGCGTGCACGCCGCCTACGCCGCCACGATCAAGCGCATGAAGGACGATCCCCAGGGCGCCTCAGTGGTGATCCGCGAGAAGTACTTCCCCAACATCGACCCGGCACTATGGGAAGACAGCTTCAGGCAGGGCGCATTGTCCTTCATCGACGGCGTTACTGGCACCGAGGCGGGCTGGAACCAGCTCATCGCCCTGCAGGCGCAGAGCACCGGCAAGGACTACGCGCCGGCCGCCTTCGACAAGGTCGTCGCCGACGTTGCTAAGGCGAAGTAGGGGCGCGGACGAGGTAGAAGCGGGGCGATGCAAGTGGCCGCCGACGAATTCGACTACGTCATCGTCGGCGGCGGCGCGGCGGGCTGCGTGCTCGCCGCGCGGCTGGCAGAACGCCCCGGCGTCACGATCTGCCTGCTCGAAGCCGGCCCCGGAGACCGCGATCCGTGGCTGCATATCCCGGCCGGCTTCATCAAGGTGGTATTCGGCAGCCGCTACACCTGGGGCTTCCAGACGGAGCCCGGTCCGCACATAGACGGCCGCCGCCTCTCCGCCATCCAGGGCCGCGTTCTGGGCGGCTCGGCTTCGATCAACGGCATGATCTATGTGCGCGGTCAGGCGCAGGATTTCGACGACTGGGCCGCGGCCGGCAACCCCGGCTGGTCCCATGCCGACGTGCTGCCCTATTTCCGCAAGACCGAGCGCCGTGTCGGCGCGGGCGAGCAGGGTCAGTATCGAGGCCACCTCGGTGCCATCCCCGTCACTGACCTGCAATGGCGAGAGGAAACCGTCGACGGCTTCGTTGCCGCCGCAGGTGATATCGGCATTCCCGAAAACCCCGACTATAACGGCGCGCGACAGGACGGGGCCGGGCGCTACCAGTATACGATCGACCAAGGCTGGCGGCAGAACGCGCTGAAGCGCCTGCTGCGCCCTGCCCTGCGCGGCGGCCGCGTCGACGTGCGCACCCGCGCGGTGGCGCGGCGCGTGCTGCTCGACGGTCAACGCGCCACCGGCGTCGAATACGAGCGCGGCGGCGAAGTCCGACAGGTACGGGCGCGGCGCGAGGTGATCCTCACCGCCGGCGTCATCAACACGCCGAAGCTGCTGCAGCTTTCCGGTATCGGCGATCCGGCCCATCTCGCCGGCGTCGGCGTTGAAGTGCGGCATGCCCTGCCCGGCGTCGGACTCAATCTGCGCGACCACTATGCGGCGCGCATGGTCTATCGTTCGCGCGGCGTGACAACGATCAACGAGCTCACGCGCGGGCCGCGGCTCGTCGGCCAGATCGCGCGCTGGCTGGTCGGGCGTCCAAACGTGCTGTCCTTCGGACTGGTGCTCGGCAACGTGTTCTGGAAGTCGCGGCCGGACCTCGACCGGCCCGACATCGTCATCACCTTCACGCCCGCCTCCTTCGCCGAGGGGCTCACCGGCAAGCTCGACACCTTCCCCGGCTTCACCGTCGGCGTGTGGCAGCTGCGGCCAGACAGCCACGGCTTCGTACGCATCGCCTCGCCGGACCCGCAGGCGCCGCCCGCCATCCAGCCGAACTACCTCGCCGAGGACCGCGACCGACAGGCGCTGCTCGGCGGCATGCGGCTCGCCCGCTCGATCATGGCGCAGCCGCGCATGGCCGCGATGGTGGAGCGCGAGACGATGCCGGGCGACCGTGCCGCGAGCGACGCCGACCTGCTCGCCTACGCGCGGGCCGGCGGCCACGGCACCTACCACCTAGTCGGCTCGGCGCGGATGGGGCCGGCGAGCGACCCGACGGCCGTGGTCGACCCCACCCTTGCCGTGCACGGCCTTTCCGGCCTGCGCGTCGCGGATGCCTCGATCATGCCTTCCATGGTTTCGGGCAACACCATGGCCGCAACGATGATGATCGCCGAGAAGGCGGCCGACCTGGCCGGTGCCGGCATCCCACGAAATTCTTTATAGAGAATATCATTCTCTATTGTTGACGATGAGATGAATCCCTGATTAGCTTCGACCATGGCGTGACCGGGGAGGAACCGCCGTCCGCGCATTGGCCGCCGGGCGGCACCGGCAGGCCGGTTACGTTGGATGCGGCGCTCGTCGCTGCAGATCGGAGGAAAAGTGTCCAGGATCGTTTCAACCGGCCCCTCGGGCCGGACAGGACTTGCTTTGCTTTGCGCCACCCTGGCGCTTGCATCCGTGCCGGTCGCGTCGGCACAGGAGGTCACCATACGCTGGGGCAATGCATCGGGCGCTTCCGTGCCGCACGCCCTGTCCGGGATGCTCGATCTCGACGCCGAAGTGCAGAAGAAGCACGGCATCAAGGTCGAGTTCGTCGACTTCAAGGGCAACTCGCCGAACTGCATGGCGGCGCTGATCGGCGGCTCGGTCGATTTCTGCCAGACCGGCATAGCTTCGGGCCACTATGCGATCGCCGAGGGCGCCGACCTCAAGTCGTTCTCGATGATGGGCGGCCAGGTCGGCGAGATCGTGGTCAACAAGGCGGCGGCGGACAAGGCGGGCATCAAGCTCGACGCACCCGTCAGCGAGCGCCTCGCCGCGCTTAAGGGCATGCAGATCGTCGGTTCCGGTCCGGGCACGCCCAACTACATGCTGCTCAACGCGATGATGGGCGAGGCTGGTCTCACCATCAACGACCTGCAGTTCCGCACGCTGGTGGACATCGCTGCCATGAACGAGGGCATCCGCAACGGCGCCATCGACGGTGCGTTCTGGTCGGTCGGCGGTCTCGCCCCGGTGCAGGCCGACGGCGCGGCGGTGCAGGTGCTGAGTCTCGCGCGCGGCGACATTCCGAAATTCAAGAACATCGCGCTTACCGCCATCTTCACCAGCACAGCCTGGCTTGACGCCAACCGCACCACCGCGAAGGGCGCGAAGGATGCGCTCAAGGAGATCCTGGCGAAGTTCCAGGCCGACCCGCTCGGCTACAGCGCACCCTACAAGGCGAAGTACCTGGAAGCCGTCCCTGCCGAGACCTGGAAGAACATCGTCGAGCAGAACCTCGCCGCCTTCTTCCCCGACATGACCGGCACCGCGCCGGGCTGGGACTTCTGGATCGATATCATGAAGGCCGAGGGCAAGGCCGGCGCCGAAAAGGCAAGCTTCGCCAACGCCTTCGTCAACCTCGACTGACATCGCTTGCATCTTGTGCATGCCAAGGGGCCGCCGGGTTGCGGCCCCTTCTCTTTTCGCGGCGGCACGGCACTTCGCGAAACGCGGCCGACATCGCTGTCGCCGCAAACTCAGGCAATCGCTGCGCCTTCGCACCCCGACAGCGACACTATGGCGGGGGCTGGCGGCATGCCGGATGTTGCGGCAAGCTTTGGCCCGCGGGCCATCGCATGCGAATACCGCTACCGCGACAACTGGACGAGACCATGGACAGAATGTTCGACCTAACCGGCCGCGTGGCGCTTGTGACCGGCGCCAGCCGGGGGCTCGGCAAGGCAATGGCGCGCGGCTTTGCCGAGGCCGGCGCGGACGTGATCATTTCCGCGAGGCACGAAGAAGAGTTGGCCTCGGCAATCACGGAAATCTGCGCCGGCACCCGGGCAAGAGGCGCCTATTTCATCGCCGACATGGCGCAGCGGGAGCAAGCGGATCGACTGGCGCGGCAGGCAGTCGCGAAGTTCGGTCGCGTGGACATCCTGGTCAACAATGCGGGGAGCAACACGCCGCAGCCGATCGACGCGATCCGCGACGAGGACTGGGATCGCCTTCTCGAGCTGAACCTCAGCGCGGGGATGGCGCTCTGCAGGGCTCTGGTCCCGGAAATGAAGGAGCGGCGCTGGGGTCGGATCATCCATATTTCGTCGATCATGGGCCTTGCATCGAAGGAAGGGCGTCATGTCTATTCGGCCACCAAGGCCGGGCTGATCGGCATGGCAAGAGCCGGCGCGATCGAACTGGGGCCGTACGGCATCACCGTGAACTGCATCGCGCCGGGGCCGTTCCTCACCGACCTGAACCTGTCGGGGCTGAGCGAAGCGGAGCGGGCCGTCTTTACCGAGCGAACCGCGCTCGGCCGGTGGGGCGACCCCGTAGAACTGGCCGGACCCGCCTTGATGCTGGCAAGCGCCGCAGGCAGCTACATCACCGGCGCCACCCTCGTCGTTGACGGTGGCGTGCTCTGCAAGACCTTCTGAAGCGATAGAGCAGCCCTGCCGCTAACCATCAAAACCAAAGATCGTTGCAGATCATCCGATGTCGCTGCAGGGTTGCGGCATGTCGTCGAAAGTATCGGGGATATTCCATCGACCGGTTGTGGTCCAGCCGGGCCGTATCGACCGCGACCGCGTCGTGGTTTCCGCGGCCGATGCTGCACGTGTTCTTGCCCGGGAATGGCGGGGAGACAGCGCCAAGCGACAGCGCGCAATCGCGGCCTGTCTCGACGTGGTCAGCGGACGCAAACCGCCGCGCCATGCCCGCAGCGCCTTTATCGATGCCGCCCGCGACGCCCGCATCCTGATCGAGTGAGCCGCCGAGCGGCGGATGCCGGATTCAGCTTTGATCGAGCTTCCAGACGCGTCGCGCATTGGCCGAAAGCAGCGCCGCGCGTTCCCCTTCGCTGACGCCGTCGATGAGAGCATGGGTCGCGGCCACCCAGGCTGGCAGTCCTCCTCCGAGATTGCAGACCGGCCAGTCGCTGCCCCACACGAGACGGTCCCATCCGAAGACCGACACTGCATGCTCGAAGAACGGCCGCAAGCTTTCGACCGTCCAGCCGGCCGGATCGGTGTAGGCGACGATACCGGAAATCTTCGCGACAACATTCGGCCGTCTGGCCAGTTCGCCGATGGTGCTCCACCAGGGTTGTTCGCGTCCGCCAAGCAGGTTCGGGCTGCCGAAGTGATCGATGATGAACTGCACGCCGGGTGCGGCATCCACCAGGGCGGCAGCGCTCGGCAGATCCTCGGCCTTGAAGATCAGATCGTAGGTCAGGCCGGCTCCTTCCAGCCGGCGAATGTTTTCGCGAAACAGGCTCTGCTCCGACAGGCCCGGCGGGGTGACATGCAGGACGCGACGCAGTCCCTTGACGAAGGAATTGTCGATCTGCCGCTCGAGATAGGCGGCAAAACCAGGCGATTCCGGCCGGCACGAAGCGATTGCGCCGCGCAGCAAATCACCGTCCCCGGCGGCAAGCCGTGCGACATAGGAAGTCTCCTGCTCCTGCTGCGAAGGCTCGACATCCACCTCCATATGCAGTGTCGACGAGATGCCGCATCGATGCGCCTCAAGCGCATACTCGCCATATCGGAAGTCGCGATTCAGAACACCGGCGCCTTCGAGCCAGGGATAGGCCAGCGCCGACCTGTCGATGAGGTGCAGATGCGTGTCGACGATCATGGCCGCACCTGATCTGCGGCGCCTTCGGCCGCATCCAGACCGGCAATCTGCGAGAGGCGACGGGCGCTCGCCTGCAGCACTTCGATGGTTCGCGTGATGTCGGGAGCCCGGGGCATGTTGACCAGC
This sequence comes from Rhizobiaceae bacterium, assembly GCA_019635695.1. Classification (GTDB taxonomy): domain Bacteria; phylum Pseudomonadota; class Alphaproteobacteria; order Rhizobiales; family Rhizobiaceae; genus RCIO01. The sequence continues at coordinate 25,637 of JAHBYZ010000001.1, read as the reverse complement.
GTGATATAGGGAATAGTCAGCGCCGCGACTGCGACGCCGCCGGGCGCGATCACCGGCGCCGACAGGTTATAGACGCCCGCGGTCTGCATGCTGGCCATCATCTCGTAGCCGCGCGCGCGCACCTGGTCGAGCCGCTCGAAGAATTCCGGCGGCTGCCCGGGCTGCTCGGTGCTGCGCAGATATTCCGCGATCATCATCTTGCGCTCGCCAGGCGAACGGAAGGCGAGCAGGACATGGCCAGAGCCCGTGTCGAAAAGGCTGATGTGCGAACCGACACGGATCGAAATGCCCCAATAGGCGGGAGCCTCCTGCTGGGCGATGACGACGACCGACCCCCTATCGAAAACACTCAACTGGCACGCCTGGAATGTCTCCTCGGCCAATTCGCGCATGATGGACGTCGCAAACGACACGAGCCGGCGTACGGGCGCGTGGAACTGCGCGAGGCCAAAGAGCTTCAGCGTGAGCGCGAAACGGTCGCCTTCGAAGCGCGCAACATAGCCGCGGCGCACGAGTCGATCGAGCATCCGATAGAACTCATTCGGACTACGGCCGAGTTCCTTGGCGATCTCGGCCTGCGTCATGCCGCCGTCCACGCCTGCCAGAAGTTCGAGAATATCCAGCCCCTTGTCCAGCGCCGGGGCCCTGTAGCGGTCGGTCTCGGCGGGCTCCACTCAACTCTCCTTTGAATGCTGAACTTCATATATGAGTATGACGGCCCGAATTGCCGCATGTCCAGCGGAAAAATTCAGCTCTTGACCGATTAATGAAGATCGTATTTGCATATGAATGTCGATGTCGGATCCGAGCCTGTCGTGATCATGACGACACCTAGGGAGGAGTTGATGACCAAGTTGCTAGCCGGCGTATCCGCCGGCGTAATCGTTCTGATGGTGCCCGGCCTCGCTGCGGCGCAGGAGCTGCCCGGCAAGTTCGCGGGCGTGACGATCGAGGCCAAGCTGATCGGCGGCCAGCAGTACGAGGGCCTCTACAACCGCATTGCGGAGTGGGAGAGCGCGACCGGAGCCAAGGTCAATGTCGTCTCGAAGAAGAGTCATTTCGAGCTCGACAAGGAGATCAAGTCGGACATGGCCTCCGGCAACATCACCTGGTGCGTCGGGTCCAACCATTCGTCGTTCGCCCCCATCTACGAAGGGCTCTATACCGACCTGACGCCGCTGATCCCGAAGGCCGAGATCGACGCCTTCGTCCCCGGCAACATTGCGGCTTCGACGATAGACGGCCAACTGGTGATGTTGCCGCGCGCGCAGTTCGACGTGTCGGCGCTCTACTACCAGAAGAGCCTCTATACCGACGAGGCGAAGAAGAAGGCCTACAAGGAGAAGACCGGAAACGATCTCGTTCCCCCGGACACCTGGGAGGAAGTCGCCAGGCAGGCTGAGTTCTTCGCAGCGCCGCCGAATTTCTACGGAACCCAGTTCGCGGGCAAGGACGAGGGTGTCGTCGGTCGCTTCTACGAGATGCTGATCGCCGAGGGCGGCGAGTATCTAGACAAGGATGGCAAGCCGGCATTCAACTCCGAAGCGGGGGTGCGCGCGCTGGACTGGTTCGTCAATCTTTACAAGGCCAAGGCCGTTCCGGCCGGCACCACGAACTATGTCTGGGACGATCTCGGCGCCGGCTTCGCGTCCGGCACGATCGCCCTCAACCTCGACTGGCCTGGCTGGGCGGGATTCTTCAACGATCCGAAGTCGTCGAAGGTCGCGGGCAACGTCGGCGTGAAGGTCCAGCCGAAGGGCTCGTCCGGAAAGCGCACCGGCTGGTCGGGTCACCACGGCTTCTCGGTCACCGAGAGCTGCGCCAACAAGGAGGCCGCGGCTTCCCTGGTCTGGTGGCTCACCAACGAGGACAGCCAGAAGCTCGAAGCAGCGGCCGGTCCGTTGCCGACGCGTACGGCGGTCTGGGCCTGGGACATCGAGCAGGCGAAATCCGACCCCTACAAGGCCGAAGTGCTGACCGCATTCCAGGAAGCCGCGCAGCACGCGTTCCCGGTCGCCGCGACGCCGGCCTGGACCGAGATTTCGAACCAGATCTTCCCTGAGCTGCAGGCCGCGATCCTCGGCGACAAGACTTCCAAGCAGGCGCTCGACGACGCGGCGGCGAAGGCCTCCAAGGTGCTCGAGGAATTCTGATCGAGCGGGCGCCGCGGACTCCGCGGCGCCCGCGCTTTCTTGAGCAGGAATGGCGGCGCGCCCACGGTCGCATCTTGATCGCCGCCGCCGCTCCGCCACAAATGGCCCATTCCCGGGATGAACGCGCATGAAGGCGCCACGGCTCTCTGCACCGGTCTTGCTGTTGACCCCGGCCGTCATCGTGCTGGCCGCGGTGGTTCTCGTGCCGCTGGCGCTGTCGCTCTATTCCAGCTTCACGTCGTTCCGGCTCACCCGGCCGGCAAGCTTCTTCAATGTCATCTGGTTCGATAACTACCTGAGCATCCTGACCAATTGGGATTTCTGGGTGGCATTCGGACGGACGGTGCTGCTGCTCACCGTGGCGCTCAACCTCGAAATGCTGCTCGGACTCGGACTCGCGATGCTTGTCGAGCGGGCGACGCGTGGTCAGCGCGTGCTGCGCACGCTGATGATGTTTCCGATGATGTTCTCGCCAATCCTTGTCGGCTTCCAGTTCAAGTTCATGTTCAACGACAATGTCGGCGTGGTGAACAACGCGCTTCAGTCGCTCGGGCTGACGGATGCTGCAATTCCGTGGCTGATCGACGGCACACTCGCCTTCATCGCCATTTCGATTGCCGAGATCTGGTCCTCGACGTCGGTGTTCGCCATCCTCATTCTCGCCGGGCTGCTGGCGATGCCGAAAGAACCGATCGAGGCCGCCCGGGTCGACGGCTGCACGCCGTGGCAGACGTTCCGGTATGTGACCTGGCCATTCGTCATGCCGTTCGCCTACATCGCCATGACCATCCGCTCGCTGGACGTTGCGCGCGCCTACGACATCGTCAAGATCATGACCGACGGCGGCCCCGCCGGCCGCACTGAACTGCTATGGACGCTTGTCGGACGCACCGCCTATGGCGACGCGCGCATGGGCATGGCCAACGCGATGGCCTACGTCTCGATCCTTCTGTCGATCGCCTTCACCTACTACTTTTTCCGCAAACTTGCCGCTGCGCGGACCCAGATCGGCGCGGAGTGGTGACGATGGACGACAACGCCTCCGCCCGCCTGACGACCCGGCTGCTTTCGATCGGCCATGCAGTCGGCCTGTTCCTGGCTATGACCGTCATCTGCCTGCCGGGCATCTGGATCATCCTGACCTCGCTGCGTCCGCCGGTCGAGATCATGGCCAAGCCTCCGGTGTGGATCCCGCAGGAGATGAATCTCGACGCCTACGTCGCGATGTTCTCCGGCGTCGGTAAGGGCGGCATTCCCGTCATCGAGTATTTCCGCAACTCCCTGATCATCTCGGTCACCTCGACCGTGATTGCCATCGTCATCGGCATGGCCGGCGGCTACGCCTTCGCGCGCTTCCGCTTCTCCGGCAAATCGGGCTGGTTCCTCGGCCTGATGCTCACGCGCACCGTGCCCGGCATCGCGCTGTCCCTGCCTTTGTTCTTCGTCTACGCGCGGCTCGGGATCATCGACACGCATTTCGGCCTGATCCTGGCCTACGTGGCGCTGAACATCCCCTTCACGATCTGGCTGATCGACGGCTTCTTCCGGCAGGTCCCGAAAGATCTGGCCGAGGCGGCGCAAATCGACGGCTGCACGCGCTGGCAGGCATTCTGGCAGGTCGAGTTCCCGCTCGCCGGCCCTGGCATCGCCTCGGCGGCGATTTTCGCCTTCCTCACCTGCTGGAACGAATTCGCGCTCGCCTCGCAACTGACGCGTTCCGTCAATTCCAAGACATTGCCGGTGGGTCTGCTCGATTATACCGCCGAATTCACCATCGACTGGCGCGGCATGTGCGCGCTGGCCGTCGTGATGATCATTCCGGCGCTCACCCTCACCTTCATCGTCCAGAAACACCTGGTCGGCGGCCTGACGTCCGGCGCGGTGAAAGGCTGACATTCATGGCGACCGTATCCCTGACAAAACTGGTCAAACGCTATGGCAATCTCGAGATCGTGCACGGCATCGATCTCGAAGTGGCCGACCGCGAATTCGTCGCATTGGTCGGACCTTCGGGCTGCGGCAAGTCCACGACGCTGCGCATGATCGCTGGACTCGAGGAGATCTCCGGCGGCGAGATCAGGATTGGCGACAGGCTGGTCAACAACCTGCCGCCGCGCTCGCGCAACATCGCGATGGTGTTCCAGTCCTACGCGCTCTATCCACACATGACCGTGAAGGAGAACATGGGGTTCTCGCTGAAGATCGCGGGCCGGTCGGCGGCGGAAATCGAGAAGCGCGTGGCTGAGGCCGCGGCTATTCTCGGCCTGGAGCCGCTGCTGGAGCGGCGGCCCTCGCAACTGTCAGGCGGTCAGCGCCAGCGCGTCGCGATGGGCCGCGCCATCGTGCGCGATCCCGACGTGTTCCTCTTCGACGAACCGCTATCGAATCTCGACGCCAAGCTGCGCACCCAGATGCGCACCGAGATCAAGAAGCTGCACGCCAAGGTCAACGCCACGGTGATCTATGTCACGCACGACCAGGTCGAAGCGATGACGCTTTCCGATCGCATCGTGATCATGCGCGATGGCCATATCGAGCAGGCCGGCACGCCCGACGAAGTCTTCAAGCGACCGGCGACGCGATACGTCGCAGGGTTCATCGGATCTCCGCCGATGAATCTGACCGACGCAACCGTCGACGACGGAAAACTGGTCTTCGCCAACGGGTCGATGCTGCCCCTGCCGACGCAATTCAGGAACAGCGTGACGGCCGGCGCGAAGGTCACACTCGGCCTCAGGCCGGACGATTTCTATCCGTCCGGTCACGGCCTGCACTCGGGGGAGGAATCGGCCGTCCACAGCGACACGCTGACCGTGTCGCTGACCGAGCCTCTCGGCAACGAGACGCTCGTCTTCTCGGCGTTCGACGGCAGGGACTGGGTCGGCCGGATGCTGAATCCCAAGCGGCTCAAGGGAGGCGAACGGATCAGAATGAGCTTCGACATGAGCCAGGCGCATCTGTTCGATAGCGCAACCGGCAAAACACTACGGGTTGAATGATGGCTCGGATCGAGAAAATCGAACTGCGGATGGTCGACCTTGTTCCAAAGGTCAAGCGCACCGACGCGATACAGAGCTTCGTCAGTCAGGAAACGCCGATCGTGACGATCACCGATTCCGATGGCGCGGTCGGCACCGGCTACAGCTATACGATAGGCACCGGCGGTTCTTCGGTCATGCGGCTGCTCGCGGACCATCTATGCCCGCGCATCATCGGTCGCGACCCCGACATGATCGAGGCGATCTGGCATGAGCTGGAGTTCCTGACGCACGCCACCACGATCGGCGCCATCACCGCGATCGCGCTGGCGGCGATCGACACGGCGCTGTGGGATCTTCGCGCGCGGAAACAGAATCTGCCGCTCTGGAAGCTGGCCGGCGGGGCCAAGGAACGGTGCCCGCTGTACACGACCGAGGGAGGCTGGCTCCACATTGAGACCGAGGCACTGGTAGACGATGCGTTGCAGGCGAAGGCGAAAGGCTTCACCGGCTCCAAGGTGAAGATCGGGCGGCCGCACGTCTCCGAAGACGTCGCCAGGCTGTCGGCGGTGCGCAAGGCGGTTGGCGACGGCTACGAGATCATGACCGACGCCAACCAGGCATTCACGATCGACGAGGCGATCCGACGCGCCGACAGGCTGCGCGACCTGAATCTTGGCTGGATCGAAGAACCGCTGCCGGCCGACGACATTGACGGCCACGCGCGGCTCAACCGGCACAGCGCGACGCCGATCGCGGTGGGTGAGTCGCTCTACTCGATCCGCCACTTCCGCGAATACATGCAGAAGGGCGCATGTTCGATCGTGCAGGTCGACGTCGGCCGTATCGGCGGCATCACGCCGTGGCTGAAGGTGGCCCATGCGGCAGAGGCCTTCGACATTCCCGTATGCCCGCACTTCCTGATGGAGCTGCATGTGTCGCTGGTCTGCGCGATCCAGAACGGACGCTATGTCGAGTACATCCCGCAGCTCGACGACCTGACCGGCAAGAAGATGACAATCAAGGACGGCCAAGCCTACGCGCCGCCGGAGCCCGGCATCGGCATCGACTGGGACTGGGATGCGGTGAAAGCACAGAGCATCGCCGAATTCACGACGGAGATCCGCTGATGCAACGCATGGGCAGCGTACTTGGGATACGCCCGGAGGCGGTCGAGGAATACGGGCGCCTGCATGCTGCCGTATGGCCGGAGGTGCTGGCGAAGATCGCGGAATGCAACATCCGCAACTATTCGATCTTCCTGAAGAAGCCCGAGAATCTGATGTTCTCATATTTCGAGTACCACGGCACCGACTTCGCCGCGGACGCCGCGAAGATGGCGGCAGACCCGAAGACGCAGGAATGGTGGGCCATCAACGAGCCGCTGCAGGTGCCGTTGGACAGCCGCAAGCCCGGCGAGTGGTGGGCAAGCATGGACGAGGTATTCCATGTGGATTGACCGATCCGCACCGATCCTGAAATCGCCAAAGCGCCTGGGGTCCGGTGACGCGATGGAGCTGGGCACGGAGCGGCTTGGAACGCAGAAGCAGGCAATACTGGCCGCCGGGTAGCGGTCGATCGGACCAATCACAGACCAAAACGGCCACGACACTGTCGGCGGCACGGGAACCTATTGCGCCATGACCAGTATCACCTCGCTTGCCACCCACGATTTGCGCTTCCCGACATCGCAGCATCTCGACGGTTCGGACGCCATGAATCCGGACCCGGACTATTCCGCGGCCTATGTCGTTTTGAGGACCGACAAACCGGGGCTGGAAGGCCACGGACTGACCTTTACCATCGGCCGCGGGACGGAGATTGTGGAGGCGGCCGTCAAGGCGCTGGCCCATCTCGTGGTCGGGCTCGACCTCGACTGGATCAAGGCCGACCCCGGCCGCTTCTGGCGGCACGTCACGTCCGACAGCCAGCTCAGGTGGATCGGCCCGGACAAGGGCGCCATCCATCTGGCCACCGGCGCGGTGGTCAACGCTGTCTGGGATCTGTGGGCCAAGGCCGAGGGCAAGCCGGTCTGGCGGCTCGTCGCGGACATGACGCCCGAGCAGGTTCTGTCCATCGTCGACTTCCGTTACCTGACCGACGCGCTGACGCCTGAAGAAGCGCTGACGATCCTCAGGAAGGCCGAGGCGGGCAAGGCCGCGCGTATCGCCGATCTCGAAGCCAACGGGTACCCCTGCTACACGACGTCGGCCGGCTGGCTGGGCTACGATGACGACAAGCTGCGCCGCCTGGCGCAGGAGGCCATCGACGCCGGCTTCGACCACATCAAGATGAAGGTCGGGCGCGATCTCCAGGACGACATCCGCCGGCTGACCATCTGCCGCGAGGTGATCGGGCCGGATCGCTACATGATGATCGACGCCAATCAGGTGTGGGAGGTTGGACAGGCGATCGACTGGGTCAACAAGCTGGCCTTTGCGAAGCCCTATTTCATTGAGGAGCCGACCAGCCCCGACGATATCGCGGGGCACCGGGCGATCCGCGCCGGCATCGGCGCGGTAAAGGTCGCCACCGGCGAGATGTGCCAGAACCGCATCATGTTCAAGCAGTTCATCGCCGAGGGCGCGATCGACATCGTGCAAATCGATTCCTGCCGGCTGGGCGGGCTGAACGAGGTGCTGGCAGTCTATCTCATGGCCGCCAAATTCGGGCTGCCGGTGTGGCCGCACGCCGGAGGCGTCGGCCTGTGCGAATATGTGCAGCACCTGCAGATGATCGATTATCTCGTCGTCTCAGGCACAAAGGACGGGCGCGTGGTCGAATATGTCGACCATCTGCACGAGCATTTCCTCGACCCCTGCGTCATCAGGAATGCCGCCTACATGCCGCCTTCAAGAGCGGGCTTCTCGATCGAGATGAAGGCGGCCTCCATAGCCGCCCACAAGGTGTAGCGCTGCAGGCTCAGGCGTAGCGCGCGACGGAAAGGTCGGTCGCGTCGACTTCGGGTTTGCGGCCTGAAACGAGGTCGGCAACGACGCGCGCGGACCCCGAACTCATCGTCCAGCCGAGCGTGCCGTGGCCGGTGTTCAGGAAGAGGCCGGCCACCTTGGTCGGACCTATCACCGGCGTACCGTCAGGCGTCATGGGGCGCAGTCCGGACCAGAAGGTCGCTTTAGACACGTCGCCGCCGGGGAAGAGATCGGTTACGGAGTGCTGGAGCGTCAGGCGGCGCGCTTCGCCAAGGTCGTTGGTATAGCCGGAGATTTCCGCCATGCCGCCGACGCGGATGCGGTTACCGAGCCGGGTGATCGCGATCTTGAAGGTCTCGTCCATCACCGTCGATTCCGGCGCGCGCGATGCATCGGTGATCGGGATCGTCAGGGAGTAGCCCTTGACGGGATAGACGGGCAGCCGGATTCCGAGCGGGCGCACAAGGAGCGGTGAGAAGCTGCCGAGCGCGACGACCACGGCATCGGCCTCGAGTCTTCCATGCGCCGTGATGACGCCGCGGACACGACCGCCTTCGATGTCGAGCCCCCGGATGATGCTGCCATAGTTGAACTGGACGCCGAGCTCCTGAGCCTTGGCGGCCAGAGCAGTGCAGAACTTGAAGCAATCGCCGGTTTCGTCCTTCGGCGTCAGCAGGCCGCCAACGATCTTGTCGCGCGCGTAGCTGAGCGCCGGTTCGGCGCGAATGCAGCCGTCGGGGTCCAGCACCTCGTAAGGGACGCCGTCGGCGGCGAGCGCCTTGACGTCTTTCGCGCTCGCATCCAGCTGCGCCTGCGTGCGGAAGAGCTGTAGCGTGCCGAGCATGCGTTCGTCATAGGCAATGCCCGTGTCGGCCCGCAATTGAGCAAGCGAAGTGCGACTGTAGTCGGCCAACCGCAACATGCGGCTCTTGTTGATCGCATAGCGCCGTGATGTGCAGTTGGCGAGCATCTGCAGCACCCAGGAGATCATGGCGGCGTCGATCCTGGGGCGCAGGATCAGCGGCGCATGCTGCATGAACAGCCACTTCACCGCCTTCATGGGAATGCCCGGCGCGGCCCAAGGCGAACAATATCCGAAGGAGACCTCCCCGGCGTTTGCGAAGCTGGTTTCCAACGCCGGTCCGGGCTGGCGGTCGACGACCGTGACCTCATGGCCCGCCCTTGCAAGCTGATAAGCCGACGTCACGCCGATGATGCCTGCGCCCAGTACCGTTACTTTCATGATTTCCTCAACAAGGAAGCGAAGGGGCCCCGGGGATCCCCGGCCTGCCGCCGATCTTTCGGACACCGGATCACGCTAGCACAGCTTGCTCCTCCAACTCGACGGGGCTGAGATGGTCCAGATACGAGTGCGGAGGCCGCGGGTTGTAGAGGCGCTCGATGTTGTCGACCACCCTCGCCCGGCGGCAACTGCGGCGCGGGAGTCCGTCCTGCTTGCATCTGCGCAAGATCGCGATGATGAGGACGCCGGTGACGCGCTGTGCCGTCATTGCCGCCACTTTCCTGCGCAGCAGGTTGAGCTCAGGCTGCTCCGGCTTCATCGGCCCGCGGCCCGGAGAGGCATGCTGCGGCTGGCCACGAAACCGGCAGCAGGCCAAGGAAACCCTACCTCAATTTTGCGCGTGACCCTGCACCCAAATTTCTGGGCGTGCCAGAAATTCGACAGCCACCATGCTGGCGAGACGCAGTTGGGCTGGCTCCGATTCGGTCGGTCGCCAGAGCCCTTGGCGCAAGCGCCCAAGTCACTGCCGAGCCGGGCAACAGGACCGCAGCCAGCCCCAGCCCCGAGCCTTTGGAAAGTGCGAAGCCATCGGCTCGCGTGCCGACCAGCAGCGAGGAGCCGGAGAAGTTCTCGTCGTCGTGCGGCAGGATCGGAGCGATCAGGCCCTTGCCCGCCATCGCGCAGGCAACGACCAGCAGGAAATCATTGGCTTGGCAGTTGGCTGGGGAACCTGGATTTGGAGACAGCCAAAACCATATCCCCAGCTAGGCCATTGACATCGCTGGGAAATCCGGACTGGCGAAGAGGCCTCGCCACAATTTGTGCATCACTTCTGTGCCCAGATCTCGGGGCGACGTCAAGCATGAAATCGTCAGTTGGCTCGACGGCTATCGGGCTGATGATAAGGCAAACTTTGCCTAAGCGGCCGATCTCAGATCATGCACCGCATGGGCTCGCAAGTTCCCAAACATATTCGGTGTCGGATATGGGGCCGGCAGCGGACGGTCCGGTGATGGCGAGCGCGTAGCGATAAGCTGCCGTTCAGCGGCAGCCCGGGAAGGCAATACTAGCCTGTCCGCTTCCGACCCCTACTCAGTCCTTCACGCCGTACCTCAGAGCACCTGAAAACTGCCCTTCACGCCGAGCTTGGCATTCGCAAAGATCGGGACCGCTTGAGGACTTCCGCGACGGGGAACGGTACCGATAGTGGGCCGATACAAGAAGCGCATGACTGCCCTGTTGGATGTCAACAGTTCTGAAAGCGCTACCGATGAACATAAGATGTGGGCACCTTTACGAACCCGATAATCTCCGGCTGTGTGGGAACTTCCTTGTAGTCGTAGACAAGCTGCGGCTCTTGATGAAGGCCCTCGTAGCTCTCAAACCGCAAGGCAAGGATTATGCCATCTTGCCCTTTACTGCGGCGACTGGTCCAGTGATGCAGCGCTGCGGAACTCGTTCTTGCGTACGAGATGCTGTTCAAGGTGGCCCCAGCTTCACTCCCACGCTTAAATCCTTCGGCGATTATGGGGTCTAAATTCTCCGCAGCGGTGGAATGGAACACCACCCCCGGGTCGTCCTCGAGTTCAGTCGGGAAGACGCGGTAGTCTTCGCGGATATGCATGTCTTGCGGGAGCGGACATTCCTGCACGATCTTACTTTTCGCATCCCTCGTCACGCCTATCACCTCACCATGCGAGCCCACCAGGCGATCTCGATCTCGCAACGTTAAGCAACGCGGCACCATCCGCTTGCTAATCTGAGGCTTGTTCGGTATACGGCACGATGCCAATGGCGGCCTCCCGATTTCACCTGCCATCAACAGTCCGACCGTTTCGCATAGGCCCTTATAGAGACGGGAAACCTGACCGGAATGCCGGGTGTTGATGATGCCGCCCTTGCACTCTGCAGAGATTGTCCGCCTGCCAACTTCGGCGACGACATCGCCTCTCCCTGACGAGGGGTTGATTGTGATGCGCCACCCGCACTCGTGCTCGTAATCGCCCCCGTAGCTGGTGGTGCCGCTCGATGAAATTTTCTCGAATCCACGCCGGCTAAGCCAGCCCGCGAAATCGAAGCGCTTTCCGTGCTCGCCATCTGGATGGATACGGACATGATCTGCTCCGGATGTCCGAAAGAGATGCATGGCGTAGGCGACCATGACCGCCCCTTCATGCATTTTGTGTTCGACGCCATTGACTACCTTGCCAGCTCGCTTCTCTGGGGCAACGACGTGTTCAACCAGATCATCGAAATCCATCCGCAGGAACCCTCATGTCAACTTGGCGAGAATCTCAAGTTCCTATATGCGATATTACGAAGCTAGCGGGAACGGTTGCTTTCAGGGGGCGCGAGAAGGTGCGTACGGACGGTTGCTATGCCTTCATCTGATGAAGGGGCTTTTTCGGACCGCTTCGGCTTTTATGCTCCTGACGCAGAAATTGTGGTGCGGGAAGACGCACCCGATGTCGTACGGGATGCCGTACTCATGCTTGGATACGCCGCCGGGCTCGGTCCCGGCAGCATGCGCGACATCATCTGCGAAGTGCTGCTGCGTAGACCTGATCTAAATAATTGGTCCCCCGGGAATATCGAAGGCGAGGTTCAGTATCTGATCGAGGGTGCTCCCTGGTACAAAATCTACGACCTGTCAGAGCGGCTTTTCTCGAAAATTCGGGGCGATTACTCTTACAGCGGCAAGGAGCAGGAGTTCGCCAGTCGGCTCAACGCAGTGTTCAGAGAACACGGTATCGGCTGGAAAATGGAGGACGGCCGAATCGTTGCGAGGGGATCCGAAGTGTTCGAAATGGCCACGAAGGACGCCGCTTCAACGATGTTGGAGTCGGGTGCACCCACAGCCGCAAACGAGATACATGAGGCCCTTCGAGACATATCACGGCGTCCTAAGCCCGACATCTCGGGAGCGATCCAGCATGGTATGGCCGCACTCGAATGCGTCGCCCGCCAATATGACGCTACCACCGACACGCTCGGTCCAATCATAAGCCGGCTGAACCTCCCCAAGCCGATGGACGAAGCCATCAGGAAGCTGTGGGGCTTCACCTCGGAACAGGGCCGCCATCTCTTGGAAGGACGGAATCCGCAGTTCGAGGAAGGCGAGTTGGTGGTAACGGTTGCGGCAGCGGTTAGCGTCTACCTTCTGCGGGAGAAGGCCCGGAAAGGCCGTTAGCAGTTTACACTCCGGCAGGTTTCGCAGTGCATGAATCCAGCCCGAAGCCAGAGCCTGCACGATCCAGCGCACCAGCAGATCAGGCTAAGCTGTCAGGGCAATGTACGGTAGCTTTTATGCCTACCGGATTTTCGTCGACGGAAATGCGGGCGCGATGCCGCCGCAGCAACCCCGCGATGTAGCCGGCCGCTATTCCGGCTCCGCCGCCCGAAAGCTGCCATGCCGCTTCCCACCCCACTAAGGCCGGAGCAGCCTATCAATCCGCTCGCCATGAGCGGCCATCCGCGCTCGGCCCGGATGGCCGCGATACGTCAGATCTCGGTTCTCTCAGCCAGGAGCAGCGCGTCCTCCACGTCAACGCCAAGGTAGCGGACCGTGTTCTCGATCTTGGAGTGACCAAGCAAGATCTGGATGGCGCGGATGTTTCCTGTGGCCCGGTAGATCATCGACGCCTTTGTGCGCCGAAGCGAGTGCGTGCCATACTCTTCAGGACGCAGACCGATCGCCGATACCCATTCATCCACCAGGCGCGCATACTGTCTCGTGCTCATGTGGCGTGCATGGTCGACCCGGCTTGGAAACGCATAGTCATCGACCAATCCTCCACGTCGTTCAAGCCAGGCCAGAAGGCTGGCTCTCACATCGCTCGTAATCTCGAATTGGACGGGGCGACCGGTCTTCTGTTGAACCACCGTCGCGCGGGTCCGTATCTCGGGGCCGGCGACCACATCGCGGATCCTGATCTTGACCAGGTCGCACCCGCGAAGCTTGCTGTCGATTGCTAGATCGAACAGCGCCCGGTCCCGCACGCGCCTCTCTCGATCAAGGAAGAAGCGGATGGCCCAGATCTGCTTCTGGGTGAACGGACGCTTGGTGCCGACCTTCTTTCCGGCGTTCCATGCGGCGCGCTCGCGGCTGGCATCATCGTATCTTGAATGGCCCATATTAATCTCCTCGGCCTTCATTGGCCGAGGGAAGCATGCCGCAGGTCACTGCGGCTGAGGGGCCGCGAACGGACTGTCGGCTTCTGGATAGCTAGCCAGGAAAGCCGACATCCGCTCGCGTTCGATCGTATTGCTGCAGTTGTGTGGCCGCCAATGAACGCTCGCGCACTAACCCGCGGCCGGACCCATGAAGTAGCGCGGCAGGAACAGCGCGATGTCGGGAACCATCGCCACGACGATGACGACCGCCATGTACAGGAAGTAGATGGGCAGCAGCGCCGGGATCACCTTGACCATCGGCTGCTTCATGATCGCGCAGGCGAGATAGAGCGGCGTGCCGGTCGGCGGGGTGATGTGGCCCATGGCCAGCGTCATGATGACCACCAGCCCCGTATGGATGGGGTTGGCGTCGGACACGTTCACCAGGTGCTCTATCACCGGCATCATGACGATGATGGCCGGGATCGAGTCGAGGAAGGTGCCCAGCAGGAGGAGGATCACGATCAGGAAGAGCAGCACGATGCGCGGGTCCTCGGCGTAGCTTCCCAGGAACTCGCCGATGTAGAGCGGCACCTCCAGATAGGCGATCAGCCAGCCGAACGTGACCGCCGTGCTGACCAGGAACAGCGCCAGCGAGTAGATCAGCGCCGACTCCTTGAGCATGGCCGGCATCGCCGCGAAATTCATCGTGCGGTAGGCAATGCCCAGCACCACCGCGAGCACGACCCCGATCACCCCGCATTCGGTGGCGGTGAACTGGCCGGACACGACGCCGCCGACCAGGATCACCGGTATCCAGAGCGGAATGAACGCCCTGCCGAAGGCGGTGGCAACCTGCGGGACCGAGGCGCGCGGCCCGCCGACCATGCCGCGCCGGATCGAGTAGATGTAGCTATAGAGCATCAGCGCGAGGCTGAGGAACACTCCCGGGACCACGCCGGCGATAAAGAGGCCGCCGATCGACACGTTCGTCGAGGAGCCGTAGACGATCATCGATATGCTCGGCGGGATGATGACGCCGATCGTCGCTGTGGTCGCGGTCAGCGCGATGGCGAAGTTGACGTCGTAGCCGCGCTTGACCAGCGCCGGCATGATGATCGAGCCCGACGCGGCAACGTCGGCCGTGGCGGTGCCGGACATGCCGGCGAAGAGCATGCTCACCAGCGTGTCAACCAGCGCCATGCCGCCGCGGATATGGCCGACCAGCACGTCGGCCAGCTCCATCAGCCTGTCGGCGATGCGCGTCTGGTTGAGCAGGCTTCCCACCACGAGGAAGAAGGGCACCGCCATCAGCGTGTATGAGTTCAGGCCCTCGAACATCAGCTCCGACAGCAGGCTCGTGTCGAGGCCGAGATAGAGCATGGTCAGCACCGACGACACGCCGAAGCTGAGCGCGATCGGCATGCCGAGGATGACTAGCAAGACGAAAGAACAGAACAGGAGCAGCACGCCCGTCACGACAAATCCTCCACGATGACCGGTGCGGTTGAATCGACCTGGATCGTTCCCCGGTACCGCCGTACCAGCCGCTCGATGAGGAAGAGCGAGGCGCCGATGCCGGCGACCGGAAGCGCGGCGACGGCCAGCCCGATCGGATAGCCGCTCATCGGAAACACCCGGCCGAAGCCTTCATAGGTGGTCTCCGCGCTGCGGATCGTGAGCAGCACGAAGAAGGCGAGCGCCAGCGCGTCGAGCATATAGGCCCGCGCCGCGTTCAGCGCCGCCCAGCGGAAGTCCGGCACCAGGTCCATCACGAAATGCAGATTCAGCCGGACCCCGACGGCGGCCGCCGTCATCACCGACCAGACGAAGAAGAGGATGGCCAGGTCGCTGGCGACCAGCAGCGGGTACTTGAACACCTGCCGGCCAACCACGTCGGCAAGCACGACGCCGATGAAGCCCAGCAGCGAGACGATCGCGATAAACACATAGGCCCGCTCGAGCAGCGTCAGGCAGGCGGCCACGAAGCCGCCTGCCGGATTTCCGCCGGTGCCCTGGAGAATGCGCGCCAGGACCCGCTTCATCACTCGCTCTTCAGCTTCTGGAAGAGCTCGCCGGCGCCGATCTTGTCGACGGCGGTGGCCTGCATGGCGGTCAGCCGCTCGACGAACCCGCTCCTGTCGACCTCGCCGATGGTGACGCCGTGCTTCTCGGTGAGCAGCGCGGTGTGCTCCTTGTCGGTGGCGGCAAGGATGTCGAGGGCGAATTCGTCGAGGCCCGAGCCAAGCGTCTCCAGCTGGCGCTTGACCTCGTCGGGAAGCGCCGCCCAGGTCCTCTCGCTGACGAGCAGGAAGTTGATGGTGTGCTCGTGCCCGGTCAGCGATGCGAATGGCGCCACTTCGTACATCTTGCTGAGGTAGTAGCTGGTGATCGGCCCCTCATAGGCGTCGATGAGGCCGGTCTGCAGCGAGGTATAGACGTCGCCGAGCGGCAGGCCCACCGGAAGCGCTCCGAGCGTGCTCCACACCTCGCTGGCGATCGGCGACGGCGGAACGCGGATCTTCGCGCCGCTCAGGCCATCGACGTCGCTGATCACCTTCTTGTTGGAGAAGAAGTGACGCTCGCCGCTGGGAAGCACCGACACGCGCCGGAAGCCCTGATTGGCGGCGGTCACGTAGCCGTCGAGGATCGTCAGGATGGCGGGATCGTTGAGCACCTTCCCGACATGCGCGTTGTCCTTGAAGATGTAGGGAAGGCTGAAGACGCCCATCGGCGCCACGAAGGCGGCGGTGTTGGCCGAGGAGACGAAGGCGAGGTCGAGATTGCCGCTGCGAAGCGCCTCTATGAGGCTGTGCTCCTGGCCGAGCTGGCCGTTCGGGAAAATCCTGATCTCGTACTGTCCGCCCGTGGCGGAGCCGAGTTCCTTCGCCAGATGCTCCGCTGCCTTGTGGTAGATGTGGCCGGTCGACACCACGTGCGCGAGGCGCAATGTCTCGGCGGCTGCAGTGCCCGCGACGGCGGAGGCGACAGCGGCCGCGAGGAGACAGAGCCCGCGCTTGAAGACGGATTTCATGCGATGTTCCTCCCATCGATTACTTAACGTTCATTAGGTTACGAGGTGAGCAGCGGGATGTCAACGATGCGATGACGTCCGGCCGCCCGCGGGCGGCGCCGTTTTCAGGATTTCCTGGTCCGGGTGCCGCGGCCGGCGGCGGCGGACGTGTCCTTCGCCTGACGGGGCGCTGCCCTGCCCCTGCGCGCCGCGGCGCCGGCCGGATACGGGGGCGCGGCGGCCACGCCGTCGCGGTCCTGGCTGAGCATGGCGGCCACGAGGTCCACATAGGTCCGGGCGAGTTCCGCCGGCGACAGCTTCCCGTCGTGGCGGTACCAGCTCAGGATGTAGTCGCCGACGCCGAAAATGGCGAAGGCGGTCGGCTGCACGGGGACACGACGAAATTCACCCGAGGCCATGCCGCCGACGATGATGTTCTTGCAGAGCTTGTAGATTTCCCGCTCGATGCTGAGCACGCGCTCGCGCATCTCGGCCGGCAGCGACTGCCGCAGGTGCCCGAGCGCGAAGATCTGGTCGTAGGCGCCGGGAAACGGGCTCTGCTGGAGCTGCCAGCGCACCAGGGCGTTGACGAAGGACGACAGCTTCTCGCTCCAGTTCTGCCCGCGCTCGGCCATCGACAGCGTCCGGTGCAGGTCGTTCAGCGTGTATTCGAGAAAGGCGGCGAGGATCCTCCCTCCCTTCGACGCGAAGTAGTAGTAGAGGGCGGGCGCCGATATGCCCACGCGGCGCGCCAGCGCCGACATGCTCGAGCGCTCGTAGCCGCGCTCGCGATACATGGCGGCCGCGGCGCGCATGATCCGCTCGATCGTCGATTCGTCCCGTCTTGCGAGGGCCTGCTGGATTTCTTCGCTCTTCATCGCACGGCCAGCCGATCAAAAAAGTCACGCCCCGATAGAACCGGTTCGCTGGACAAGTGCAAGGGCCGTTCGGTGCCTCAGCCGCCGCCCGTGGCATCGGCGATCTCGGCCGTCGACAGCCCCGCCTCCTGCAGCACCTCCGCAGTGTGCTCGCCGAGCCGCGGCGGCAACCGGCGCACACCGCCCGGCGTGCGCGAGAAGGCGACCGGGACGGCAGTGGTGACGAGCGTGCCCTCGGTCGGGTGCTCGTGGCGTTGAAAGAAGCCGGTCTCGCGCAAATAGGGGTCGCGCGGAAGCTCCTCGATTCGCCCCATGGCGGCGTTGGGCAGGTCGGCCGCGTCCAGCTCCTGCCGCCATTCGGCCGTGGTCCGCTTCAGCATCGCTACCTCGACGATGGAGTAGACGACGCCGAAATCCGCCGCGCGCGCCGCGAGCTTTCCGTACCGGTCGTCCGCCGCCAGCTCCGGGCGGCCGATGACGGCAAAGAGCTTGCGCCACTGCTCGTCGGTGCTGGCCAGGAGGCAGATATGGCCGTCCTTGGTCCGGTAGGGTTTGCGCTGGGCGGTCAGCGCCCTTGGATAGCCGAATTGCCCCCCGGGCCCGTCGAACACGCCCGTCCACATGTGCTCGAGCAGGTTGAACGCGAGCGCGGTCTCGAACATCGGCACTTGCACCTCCTGCCCGAGGCCGGTGCGTTCGCGGTCGTAGAGCGCCATCCCGATCGACGAGGCGAGCACGATGCCGCAGAGCTTGTCGGCCATGACGGTCGGGAAATAGCGCGCCTCGCCGGTCGCCAGCAGGTTGAGGCTGGCCATGCCGGCCGCACCCTGGATCACGTCGTCATAGGCGGGACGGTCGCGCTTGGGGCCTTGGCCGCTGAAGCCCCGGCCGAAAGCGTAGATGACGCGCGGATTGATCGCCGAGAGCGCCTTGTAGGAGAGGCCGAGCCTCTCTACCGCCGGCACGCGCATGCAATGCAGGAACACGTCGGCCGTCGATGCAAGCCGCAACAATGCGTCGCGCGCCGCCGGCTGCTTGAGGTCGAGCACCACCGAGCGCTTGTTGCGATTCATCGACATGTACAGTGCGCCCATGTCCGGGCTGCGCTCGCAGCCGACGCGGCGGTTGAAGTCGCCCTCCGGCGATTCGACCTTGATGACGTCGGCGCCCATGTCGCCCAGCGTCTGCGAGGCGACCGGGCCTAGTACATGCGAGGAGAGGTCGATGACCTTGATTCCGGTCAGCGGTCCGGAGGGCGACGGCATCGCGGTGCTCACGGCTTTGCGTCCGGCCGGCACTTGATCATGCGTACGGGCGTGTAGTGCAGCGCGGTCTTGCCGTCCTGATTGACCACCCGATTGTGGGTGCGCAGGATGCCGCGTCCCGGCCGGCTGCGGCTGAGCCGGGCTTCCAGCACCTCCACCTCGACATGGATCGTATCGCCGGCGAAGAGCGGGTTCTCGATCTTCAGGTGCATCTCCAGGAAGGCGAAGCCCGTATGCTGCATGGTGGTCTGCGCAAGCAGGCCCTCGGCGAAGCAATAGCCGAGCGCGCCGGGCGCCAGCCTCCCCTTGATGTCGGATTCCTCCTTCAGGAAAACCTGGTCGGTGAACAGCACCTCGAGGATGCCTGTTGCACTGATGAAGTTGACGATGTCCGTCTCGGTCACCGTGCGCCGGATCGTGCGGAACTTCCGCCCGACCGGCATGTCTTCGTAATAGAACCCGATTCCAACCACTTCCACGGAACTACCGCCTTTCCTCCCGCCGGCAGCGACCACGCTGCGGGTTCACGCCGGCTGTGCCTGCCCTTCGACGAACTGGCTCCACCGCTTCATCAGCTGGTCCGCGATCACCAGCTTCTGCACCTCGGTGGCGCCCTCATATATCCGCAGCGGTCTAATGTCCCGATAGAGAGACTCGACCACCGAGCCCTTCTTGACGCCAAGCCCGCCCAGCAGCTGCACCGCGCCGTCGATGACGCGCTGCGCGTTCTCCGTGGCGACGGCCTTCGCCATCGACGCCTCGTAGGTCACCCTGCGGCCGAGCACGTCGCGCACCCATGCGGCGCGGTAGACCATCAGCCGCGCCGCTTCGACGTCCGCAGCCATCTCGGCGAGCCGCAGCTTGGTGGCCTGCAGGTCGAACAGGCGCTGGCCGAAGAGATGACGGCGCTCGACGTGGCCCAGCGCCTCGTCCAGCGCCCGCCGCGCGAAGCCGAGTGCGGCGGCCCCCACCGTGGTTCGGAATATGTCGAGCACGCCCATAGCCAGTTTGAAGCCCTCGCCCTCGCGGCCGAGAAGCTGGCCGGCCGGCACCGCACAGTCGCGCAGTTCGAGCGGGGCGATGACATGCGGCGCCACGATCTCGATTTGCTCGCCGACGTGGAAGCCCGGCGTCTCCCTGTCGACGATGAAGGCGGATATGCCGTTCCATTCGGTGGCGTCGCCGGTGCGCGCGAACACGATGTAGAAGTCGGCGATGCCGCCGTTCGAAATCCACGTCTTGTCGCCATTGAGGACGAAGGTGTCGCCGCGCCGCTCGGCGCGTGTCTGGATGCTGGCGGCATCGGAGCCCGCCGCCGCCTCGGTCAGCGCGAATGCCGGCAGAAGCGTGCCGGCGAGCACGCCGGGCATGTAGCGGGCCCGCTGCTGTTGCGACCCCTCCAGCACGATGCAGGCGCTTCCGATGCCCTGCAGGACGAACGCGAAATCGGCGAGGCTCCAGTGGTAGGCGAGGGTCTCGCGGATCGTGCAGAGCGAGCGTACGTCGAAGCGGGGCGAGCCCGAGGCGCCGTCTTGCCCGACCATCCGCTGCAGCCAGCCGGCCTCGCCGAGAGCCCCTGCAAAGGCCCTCGAGCGCGCCATATCCCCTTCGAACTCTGCCTGCACGCGTTCGACGGCCGGGCGGGCCCAATCGTCGATGTCGCGCTGCAGCTGCCGGTGCCGCTCCTCCACGAACGGATCTTCGGGGAAAACCGGAAACATCGCCATCTCAGTTCCCCTGAAACTGGGGCTTCTCCTTCGCGACGAAGGCACGATAGGCTCGTGCGAAATCCTCGGTGCGCATGCAGATCGTCTGCGCCTGCGCTTCTGCCTCGATCGCCTGGTCGATGCTCATGTTCCATTCCTGCTGTAGCATCTTCTTCGTCATCGAATGGGCAAAATGCGGTCCGTGCGCGAACTCGCTGGCCCTGGCCTGCGCGTGCGCGAGCAGCGCTTCCGGCTCGCAAAGCTGGTTGAAGAAGCCCCAGCGCTCGCCTTCGTCGCCGGTCATGGCACGGCCCGTGTAGAGAAGCTCGGCGGCGCGGCCCTGGCCGATGAGCCGCGGCAGCATCGCGCAGGCACCCATGTCGCAGCCGGCGAGGCCGACGCGGGCGAAGAGATAGGAGGTCTTGCTGCGCTGCGTTGCGAAGCGAAAGTCGGAGGCAAGCGAAAGCAGCGCGCCGGCGCCGGCGCACACACCGTCGACGGCGGCGATGACGACCTGCGGGCAGGCCAGCATCGCCTTGATGACGTCGCCGGTGAGGCGGGCGAATTCGAGCACCTCGACGGTGCTCGCCCTCGTCATCGGTCCGATGATCTCGTGAACGTCGCCGCCCGAGCAGAAATTGCCGCCTGCGCCTGTCAGCACCACGGCGTTGATCTCGTGCGCGTAGCGCAGCGCGCGAAACGTCTCGCAGAGCTCGCCATAGCTGTCGAACGTAAGCGGATTTTTGCGTTCCGGCCGGTTGAGCGTGATGGTCGCGACGCGGTCGGCCACTTCCCACTTGAAATGCCTGGGCTGGAAGTCGTCGACGCGAACGGATTTCATCGGTGAGGTTTTCCTTGCTGCTATCGTCGAGCGCTGAATGCTGCATCAGCTTTATCGAACCTTTATTAAGTGATCAAGGCCGCCATTTTCTAGTTTGGGCGGCGACGGCCTGACGATCAATAGCCATTGCGCCAGCATTTCAAAGGTTTTACGCGATTTCGCGCCTTGACAGCCACCGGCCCCTCGCTAGGTTACAGCTGAACGCATATTAAGGAAAACGTGCACGTGTTCGAGTTGCGATTCGAGGAGGACGGCGCCGTTGCCAGCATCGAGCTGCGGCGCCCGCCGGCCAACGCCATCGGCCCCGATCAGGTGAACGAACTGTCGTCGCTGCTCGATCGCCTGCAGCGCGAGCATGGCGCATGCCGCGTCGTGCTCTTTCACGCCGCAGGCCGCTTCTTCTCGGCGGGCGGCGACATCAAGTTCATGGCCGAGGTGGCGCATCTTGCGGATGGGCCCGAGCGGCTGATGCAGCTCAGTGCCGACATGCAGAGGCTGTTCGGGCGCCTGGAGGGCCTGCCGCTGCCCACCGTGTGCGCCCTGTCCGGCACTGCTCTCGGTGGCGGACTCGAGCTCGCGCTGGCATGCGACATCCGCGTGGCCGAGCCCCAGGTCATCGTCGGTCTGCCGGAAGTGAAGATCGGCCTTCTGCCCGGCGCGGGCGGCACGCAGCGCGTCAGCCGGCTGGCAGGACCGGCCGTCGCAAGGCGGCTCATACTGACCGGCGATACCGTCTCCGCCGCGGAGGCGATGCGTCTCGGCCTGCTCCACGAGATCGTACCCGCCGGTCAGGCTCTGAATCGGGCGCGCGCGATCGCCCGGGGGCTGGCGGCGTCGCCTCCCCGCACGCTGGCCGCCATCAAGCGCTGCATCGGGCTGGCTCCCTCCGCCGAGGGGCTGGCAGCCGAACTTGAGGAGACGCTGGCCCTCCAGCGCGAACCCGCGACCAAGGCTCTCATCGGCGCCTTCGTGCGCCGCTCCAAGACAGGAGTGGAACTGACATGATGCTGGCAGGCAAGGTCGCATTGGTGACGGGCGCAGGCTCGGGAATCGGCCGCGCCATCGCGCTGAAGCTGGCGGGAGCCGGCGCGCGGATCGTCGTGACCGACGCAGTCGCCGAGCGGACCGTGGAGGTTGCCGGTGAGATCGCATCCGCCGGCGGAACCGCACTTGCCTTCCGCCTGGACATCACCGACCAGCAGAACATCGACGAGGTGCGGTCCGCGCTGGAGGCGCAGGCCGCAGCGCCCGACATCGTTGTCAACAATGCCGGCTGGAACCGCGCCGAACCCTTCCTCAGCAACACGCCCGATCTCTGGCGTCGCGTTATCGACATCAATTTCCTCGGTCACGTCATGGTAACCCGCGCGTTCCTGGACCGGATGATCGTTGCGGGCCGCGGCGGCAAGATCGTCAACATCAGCAGCGACGCCGGGCGCGTCGGCAGCAGCGGCGAGACCGTCTATGCCGGGGCCAAGGGCGCCGTGATCGCGTTCACGAAATCCCTTGCTCGCGAGATGGCCCGCCACCGCATCAACGTGAACTGCGTCTGCCCGGGGCCAACCGATACGCCTCAGGCGCGCACCAATGCACCGAGCCTCAACGAGGCGCTCGCCAAGGCTATCCCCTTCCGCCGCTTCGCCGATCCGGCAGAGATCGCCGGCGCGGTGTTGTTCTTCTCCTCGGACGAGGCGAACTTCGTCACGGGCCAAGTGATGAGCGTCAGCGGCGGGCTGACGATGAACGGGTGACGGCAACCTGGAAGCCATCGCCGCGGCGGATGGCGGAGACAGGACATGACGAAGGCCATGCAGATTTACAGGACCGGGGGTCCGGAGGTGTTGACCGCCGTCGACATTGTCCTCCCCCCTCCCGGTCCGCGCGAGGTGCGCGTCCGCCATACGGCGATTGGCGTGAATTTCGTCGACGTGAACTATCGCACCGGCCTCTACCCAATCGCGCTACCCGCGATCCTCGGCAACGAGGCGACGGGAGTAGTGGAGAGCGTGGGCAGCGCCGTCCGCGAGGTCGTGCCCGGCGAGCGCGTGGCCTATTGCGACCCGACCGGCGCTTATTGCGAGGCGCGCAATATCGCGGTTGACCGCGTGGCGGCGGTTCCCGACGCGATCTCCGACGAGCAGGCTGCCGCCATCATGCTGAAGGGCCTTACGGCCTCATGCATGGTTCACCGCTGCGCTCCGATTCGCGCCGGCGAGCCCGTTTTGATTCAGGCGGTGACCGGCGGCGTCGGGCTGCTTCTGTGCCAGTGGGCAAAGCACCTCGGCGCGATCACGATCGGAACGGTGGGCAGCGCGGACAAGGCGGCGATCGCGCGCAATCATGGTTGCGACCACGTCATTTCCTATCGCGACGTCGACTTCGTCGGCGAGGTTCGGCGCATTGCCCCCGAGGGTGTTGCGGCGGTCTTTGACGGCGTCGGCCGCGACACCTACTATGGCTCGCTCGACTGCCTGCGCCCGTTCGGCGTCATGGTCGCCTTCGGCAACACGTCAGGACCGCTTACCAACCTCACCGTGCGCGACCTAAGTGAACGCGGTTGCCTTTTCTTGACGCGCCCCAAACTCCGCTACTATGTCGGCGACCACGCTGCCCTTGCAGCCGCAGCCGAGGAGCTATTCGCCCTTGTTGGCGCCGGCACTCTACGGGTCGACGTCAATCATCGCTATGCGCTTGTTGACGCCGCATGCGCCCACGCCGACCTACAAGCCCGCCGAACCAGCGGCTCGATCGTTCTGCTGCCCTGCGCAACTGGGCAACAGGCCGGATACGACGCCGCGCCTGTCCAACAACCTTTCGCAACCGGAGACTAGTCCATGTTCGTGGAGCAAGTGATTACCGGGAACGTCGCCGAGTTGGTGCTGGCCGCGCCCGACGTGCGCAACTCACTGGGACCGGAGGACGCACGCGAGCTGCGTCTTGCGATCGAGACGATCTCGGGCACTCCAGCAGTCCACGTAGCCGTTCTAACGCATCGCGGATCGAGCTTCTGCGCTGGCGGCAACCTCCGGAAGATCCTCGAGCTTGTGGCGGGCGGCCGGGAGATGGTGACCGACGTCATCTATGCCGAGTTCCAGGGCCTGTTCCGGGCGATCGCCGCGATGCGCCAGCCGCTGATCTGCGCGGTGGATGGACCGGCCATCGGTCTTGGCTGCGACCTTGCCCTTGCAGCGGACCTGACGTTCTTCGGCAAGGACGCTTCCATCGGGCAGGGCTGGGCAGCGCTGGGACTGGTGCCGGCACCGGGCGGTACGCGCAGCGTCGTCCGCAAGGGTGGGACGAAGGCGCTTTGGAGGCTGATCGCCGAAGGTCGGATGAATGCGAAGCAGGCCGAGGCGAACAATCTCGGCGTGGCAGTCGAAAGCGCTCTCGACGCTGCCCGCGACACAGCTCGAAGAATCGCAATGCTGCCCGCCGGGGCGATCGCCGCTACCCGGCATCTGAGCCGAACCGATAACTTCGAGGAGCATCTTGCGATTGCGTTGTCCTATCAAGGCGATTTCCTGACCGACCCGACTTTCGCTGCCAAAGCAGAAAAACTGCTGTCGCGGTGAGGACAATCTCCCTGTCTCTCTTCTTATACCGGGCCGCACAAGGTCAACCGCTGGCCCCCAGTTCGACGGAAGCTTAGATCCCGCTTCCTTCTCTTCGCGGGGATCACCAGTGTGCTATCCTAGTTTTCATACGTCGTCTGCATTATATACTCTGCAATCGCCAAGTGCCTGTTTCTGGACACACCGAGGATTTGGCTGAGCGGTCGGCTTCGGGGCCGTTTATGGACGGCTCTCCGTTGGCAAGGGATTCTTTGAGCCTTTTGCATCTGCTGGTTGGTGCGGCCATGTATCCGACCTTTAGGTGCGGCTATCATGTGCCGCTGGCCATAATGCCATTCGCGCGTTTCAGGTCCCGATCGACAGCTCGCACTCGAAGTGCACGGCCCCAGTGGGTTTTCCTGATCCGGCGGTTTCAACCGGCTTTGTGCATTAGCTCCTGTCCGCCCTTTCCAACCTCGTTGGCGATCGCTCGCCTTGTCTCGTTCTATGCGATGACCGGCTCCCGGTAGCGTTCGCCGCCTGTCATCAACGCCCAGACCGTGCGGGCTGTCTTATTAGCCAGCGCGACCGCTGCCACCTTGGTCGTTCGCCTCGCCATCAATTGCACCAGCCATGGCCGCTTACTTCCGTTTCGCTCGGCATAGCGGATGACCGCCATCGCTCCGACCACGAGCAGCTGTCGCAGGTAGCGATTGCCGGCCTTGGAGATACTGCCGAGCTTCTCCTTGCCCCCTCGAGTTCTGCATCGGAACGAGCCCGATCCATGCCGAGAGGCATCGACCCGACTTGAACGCGTGCGGATCGGCGACGGTCGCGACGAACGCACTCGCCAGCAGCGGGCCGACACCCGGGATCTCCATCAATCTGCGGCCCAGCTCGGTTTCTCGCGCACTCGCACGTACTCTGCGATCGTTTTCGAGAATCTGCTCCTTTACGACCTTGAGC